>NZ_JAPRAT010000033.1 GCF_026805325.1 Natronobacillus azotifigens | reverse complement strand
CAACTTGATATTTTTGAAGTGGGAGTCTTACGGACGGTTGCTCCGGGATGAAAAATCACTTTCTAATGATGGGATATTTTTCATAAATTACTTAAATACGATACCAATTAGTACCTATGCTCCCTTATTCGTAAAATGGATTCGATCATCGATTCCGGAATGATTAAATAATTTGTTTGTAGTTTCTCTAAATCTCTATTTCTATCATTTTTTTGCACTTATGACATCAAATCAATGACAAGTAGTTTATTTTCTTTAAGAAAAGTTATCATCTGATTTATATAGGGGGGAATATCATCTACACCATTGTCCTTTTTAAAAATAAAAAGTAGGTACAGGTGTAATTAATATTGGGGTTGTTTTACATTATTGAATTTTTTTCATAACTAATAAAGGCTCTGACTCTTGGAATATCAAAAACTTATCCTTCCCAATACTATATCAAAAGGCCGAAAATTCACCCTATACACATTTAAGGGCAGCTTCAAAATAAGTTTTCTGAACTTACAAGGAAAGCAAGACGTTGACATGCTTATGCGTGTCAACGTCTTTCCCTGCTTACATCAACCAGGTTCTATTCAATTCTAACGGGGAAGTTTGAACTTCCCTATAGTCACTAGTTTGACCAATTGGCTTGCTGGCGTCCGCACCTAATTAGTAAAAACTTCATCTAATACCTCACTCGCATAACTCAATGCGAGGAATATATTTAAGCTCCACTGAGCAACAACATTTGTTGTTATCCAAGGGATTTCGAGTAAAGTTCGATAACTTGTTCCTTCTACTGGTGATATCGGTAATGGCACTCCGCTTACCTTTTGATCCAATAAATGTTTCCATGCAGTTTTCGCCAAAGTTAGGTCATGATCATATTTTGCGCTGTATGCCATTAAGCCACTTGCAAACATTGGCCAATGAAAGTGGTTGTTAGTTAGTTTCCCTCCAGAGAATTTCTGCTTTTCTTCATTAGTCATGGCGTACACGCGACCGAATTCCGCCACCATATTTTTGAATGTCTGATCATCTAGTAGATCAACTAACTCTAGCCAGACCTGCGGTGCCCCAAAAGCGATAATCATATGGTATCCACCTTCATTACCCGTATCCATATAAATCATTTTTGATCGTTTTGGATCATATTGATAGGTGGGCCCAGAGAGTAACCGATGCGGAGTCTTCTTAATATCATTTAAACTCTGCTTGATTTTATCTAAATACACTTGATTCCTAGTACGCTCATAATAGCTCATCCAGTTTGATGTTAAACTGGCCCAATCAGGACCAACACGAGCATGAGTAAGCTTATCTTCCCGCTGATAAAATTCACGCATCGGATCTAAACGATCTAGTGCTTGATCGGCATCTTTCACCTCATCTAATAACTCGAGCATACGTTCATCAGCTGTTAAATAATAATAATATTTATAAAGACAAGCCATGCTTATCCTCAGTTCTTTACACCCACAACCCCAGTGACTTACATTATGTCTGGAACCTAAACCCTCAAACTCACCAAGATGATAACGATCCACTTCACTGTTATGTCGTGTCATCGCTTCTACCATTCGAAAAATACTGGCATCACCAGTTCGAAAAAAGCTATACCATAGCCACAGGTTCGGAACTAGTTCTGTATTTTGCCAGGCATAACCACCTAAATCATAAAACCATTGTTTTCTCGCATGATCGTAACTATGCATCACATCTCCATAATGCCAATACCCGTACCATTCTCGTTGTTTGATTTCGGCCTGATAAAAACGAACCAAATCATCTAATGCCTTTTCAATAAACTCTTTCGCATGAGAGGAGGTATCTACTAAAGGCCATGTTCCTGTAGCTTTTGTTTTGTAGTAGTATTCAGGGTTTGTTACAACTAACGTCGGTCTTTCTACATAGTTACTGAATTCTGTTAATGCTTGATCACTTGGTGGTTCATCAAACAATTCCAAATATGCTTCCGATGTGTTCGCGACTCCTACAGGTGTTGCTCGCATTTCAGGGAATCCCTCATAAGCACTCTCCACATGAGTTTCTTTTGAATAATGCCGTAAATCCATCGCTTTTGCTTCCGGCGAATAGAACCATAGACTGTATGTTGTATTCGATTCATTGATCTGTTCAACTTGAAAGCCAGTAGGATACTTCTCTTTGAAATCTTTGATTCCTAGTGCAATACCACCATGATCATCTCCTGCATATATAACACCATCCGCATTTTTCAAGGTTGGAATCTGTTTCCAACTACAAGTTTTATCAGTTCGTTTTTGTACAAACGAACGATCGATTGCTTGTTGAGTAACCATAAAATCTTGCCATATAGCATTACCAAATGCTTCTTGATAGATTTCTTGGTTGTCAACATCAAGGGCTTCCCCGCGGAGTTGTTTGTTATATAATTCTGATTGTCTAAATCTCCTTGATGCTAATAACTGTGCGGGTTCGTTATAGACCCCTTCCGTCGTTGTGATTCTGACATGCCGATTAAAGGAGGAACCGCTAAGTTGTCGATGAAACTGAAAACCTAAGCCTTTTATTTGCTCTTCTAGTGATTCGTCATTATAGAGAAAGGTATGTACCATTTTTACTTGCTTGCTATCTTTATAGAAAATCAAGCGTAGCGTAAACAAAAAGCGATCATCTTCATCTAGTGCGCCATCAATTTTTATCGTCGCTTGAATTGGCCCAGATTTCTCGATGATTGTATTTTTAATTTTACTAATTAATGGCTTTCTTTTTGTAAGTACGCCTTTACTCGTTTCTTCTGTTGATTCTAAACTACTCACCAGGCGTCCTTGAGACAATAGGATGCGGCCATTGTAGTCTTTGATCCATTGAATAATATCTTCGCCTTGTTTAGCGATGCTAATGACTAAATTTCCAGTATCGATTTTAACAGAAGACGAATTTTCTTCAACAACGAGTTTATTGTGGGAAAAAACAGCCATATCATTCAAGGTATTCGCATCTTGCTTCGATGCATCTGTAACAAATGCATGCCCTGACCACTTAATACTTCCGTCCGGCCAGTATGCAAGTGGCCAACTTTGGACAGCTTGTTGATTGATAGGCAATTCACTGATGGTTTTATACATCCCTTTTACCCATGGATAACCAAAGGTGACTCCTTCTAACTTTGTCGGACGTAGATCCAGCCATTGTAATTTCATAAAAAGCACCCCCATTTAACTCGTCTTGTTTTTGCGCTCTTCCTCTACCATCCGATCGTTCATTGTAAAAAACGAATACGTGATCCCCATGATTCCATAGGCCAGTCCACTTACTGCCAATAACAAGGAGAACGGATATAATCGATAACTTAAATAACCAATGATCACTATCCAAAACGCATTGAGCAGTGTTGGGACCAAATTTCCCATCATTAGCGTTATTGCTTTTGTTACATATTCATACATGCGTAGTTCGTAATGGACATATAGTGGAAAAATGTAGGAAATGATTATACAAGCTAAAACAGCAATGACAATCGTTGCACCACTTATGATTTGAAAAATTAATTCCGGCTGAATAGAAGCATATCGATAATTAACAAGTAGGATATAGCCAAACAGCATAATGAATATGGCTAACACATTACCACGAACAAAATTTTCTTTATACGTACGAAAATAAAATGTAAAGGTAAAACGATCATCACCCATTTTATTCATGAGTGTTTTTCTAATCGTTGCATATAAAGCAATCGTACTCGGTCCGATCCCAAAAAGACCTAAACCGATAACCATAAAACTAAACCATAAAATATTCAAATAAAGCAATTGATAGATAAATTCAATCCCACCATAAACTTTACCTAAGGAGCCATTTGGTTTCATATCATTCACCCCAACTTTAATGTTTTAGTATGTTTCCGCTTGGTATACTTGTAATCTTCTATATCTCGCTTTCATCGGTGCCATTTGTCTGAACCCAATCTTACCCGCTGAAAGTAGCGATCCGTATGTATACCCATCATCCTCCCATTCAAGAACAACTAAATCATCAATCGAGAATTGGATATAGTGATCAAACTTAACAAGTCGCAATCGATAGTCTTCTTTAGCGTCGGCAACGGTTGGAATAGGATCGGCTCCTTGAGCAACTAAATGAAAACCAGTGCTCTTTCTTAAATTACATGTACAGAATTCACGCTCGTCTTGCCATTTACGTCTAAAATAAGAAAGGTGATACGTGTGAATATCGCTAGAATGATATTGTGGATAATGTCCCGTTCTTTTTTTTAAGTGCTCACTAAAAAGATCTTCACCTCGCTCACCAGTTGCCGAAAAAAACAACATGCATAACCCAGGTTCTTCTATTGGCGTAAAACTCCACTCTATCATGATTCGATCTGGGAAATCTTTGTTCAACCAAAACAACCAATGAGAAAAATCTCCGTTCACCCCCGAGCTTTTTTTAGCAGATAGCATCAAGCCCTCATCAGTAATCTGATAATCTACTTCTCCTTCTGCCACGAAATCCGCTAAATCTGCCATGGTTTTGAAGTGATTTTCATATAATAACGAACCTTTTTTAAAATGAAAGTGTTGCATCATTGACCTCCTTCTTCGGGCTTCCGCTCATTTCGATACGCTTAATTAATCAGTTTTAATTGAACCAGTTATCGCAGTCAAATGAATATTGTCTTCTATCATAGGGACAGTTCTGATATTCGTGTTTCAGGCAATTGGCTAAAGTAGAATCACCCATGATGAATTGTTACCAAACTATCCCCTTTAAAAATCTTTGATCAAGTGCTATGCGTTGTTGCGATACCTACCCGGTGTTACATTGGTATGTTTTTTAAAGATACGGTTAAAGTAACTGTGACGATACCCGACAGCTTCGGCAACCTCTTGTACCTTCAATGTTGAACTCGTAAGCAATATTTTTGCTTTCTCAATTCGATAGCGTGTTAAATATTCAATAAAGTTTTCTCCCTTACCTTGTTTGAACAATTTACTTACCGTATAAGCAGTAAAACCCAATTCTTGTGCACACTGTTCCAAGGAGATATCCTCTTGGTAGTTTTCATGAATATAATCTGTTACCGCTTTAACGATATAATCTTGTTTGGATAATGATTTACTCTCCATTTTTAATAGGTAAGGCTTAATCATACAATCAATAATTAAATACTTTAGTCGCCCAATATCATAACTTTGCAAAATATCTTTAAGAATATTTTTCCCTTTATAAATAGCCAATGGGTACATACCATTTTTTAATATTTCTGTATGAATCGCTCCATATAATTGAATAAATCCGTATTGAATCGATCCATCATTATCTTCCTTTATTTTCTCGATAAAATCATCGATCAATTGGTTAATTAGTGCGTGATCAAACTGAGCGATGGCTTCAAGAATTTTTTTCTCTGTATCAAACGGATACATTACTTGCGGTTCTTTATTCGTCTCAATTTTTTTCGGCATTTTAATCAAGATCGATCGATAACCTAACAATTCTTTATACTTTCTCTGCCTTATCTCTTCTACTGCCAGTGGCAATTCAATCACGTGATAAACAGACTGACTTAAATACATCGTTACCTGCCCATATTGATCTAAATTGTTGATTTTTTCATAAAGCTTCGTTACCGCTTCTTCTAACTCTTGATCATTTTCTGTTATCACGATCATTCCAAAAAAACGATCATTGAAAGGGATAACAAAATGTTTTAGCGGAAAAACCTCTGCAATAATACTCAATAATTGATTTTGGTTTTTCTTCGTTTCGGTTGCAATATCAACATAAGCAATTTTCCGATCATCCATTATGACATTGTATTGCTTTAATTTTAATCGCAATTCTCTTTCCGGTTCTTCATTTAAGTAACCTTCTATTAGTTGAAAAAATAAATTACTAATCAGCTTTTCGTTTAATATGTCTGCATGAAACTCTAATGCTTCTTTTTCTTCATTTAGTTTTAACCAGTTCGCTTCTATTAAACTTAATTCATCTTTCTGCGTATTCCCGTGTCCTGTGATCGCCTGTAAAAGTTTATTGATCGGGCGATACATCGATCTAAATGTTAAATTGGCAACCACAATGGAAATGAGCAAAACTACTAAACTGGCGATCACAATCGTTCTAGATAAGTTGATAATCGGAGCGGTAATGCTTGAAACAGGCACTGCAGAAATGTATGTCCACGTTGAGTTTACTCGATTTAACGTTCCTTTTTTTACGGAATATTCGATGTCATTAAAATTGATTGTTTGTAATATCTTTGTTGGATGATCACTTGCCATTATTTCCTCATAAAAAACAAGATCACTTTGTTCTTCTGTAATTACGACACCCGAATTTTCTTCAACCAAAAAAGAGAAGCCTTCTGTCGATAAACTTAAACCAGCAAGCATCTGTAATACTGCCTGGTGATTTAATTCTACTATGATAGACGCACTGTTCAGGTCCTGATCGTAGCTGTAAGTAGGAATGTTTTTTACCAATACTAAAGGGAAAAAAATATGACCATGATCATCAAGTTCATGACGAGTGGTCCAATAGAAGGCATGTTCATGATGCAAGTAATCTTGATAGATCGATAATTTTTCTTCATCATCTACCCATCGATATTGTGGATTAAAAACAGCCGGTCGTCGTTCAAGATTGACAAATAAATGAATTCTTTCAATTAAACTATTACCATTTTGCTTGGAAAATAATGAAGAACGAATCTCTGACGCAAGCTCGTATTCTTGTTGGTAATTAATAAGGTGTAAATCTTGGGCAAATAAGCTCTCGTGTGACCAGTAATTTAAATTCATTTCCAAACTTCGCATCTGTGAATTGATATAGTCGACTTGGTTCGTAATTTGTTGATTGTGGGCATCGATCAAGGACTCTCTTAAATGAGTAACCCCAAACACATGTATGATTGAACCGATTAATAAGCTAGGAACACTTAAGACAATAAGCAGTATAACTACTTGCTTCTTGTAATAGCTCACGCCAAATTTCGGCATAGGAATGGTGCTACTCTTTAATCGTTGTAGTATCTGCCACAAAGCAATCACCTTCCACTTATTTATTTCCGTTCAATCAACTGTACTCTTGGAATAGGAATCTTCATATATTCTTCATCAAAACCAATATAAAAACTTGGGTGTGGTGGCTGATTATAAGCGACATTTTGCCAGGCGATCGCTACCCGGTATTGACTGTCGTGCATTAAGGCATACAATCGATGCGGACTATAATCTGTCGTCATATAGACACGTAATGCGCTTGAATCTTCTAATCGCCAGATAACCTCCTCCCGCCAATCACCAAATAGATCTGCTTGTAAATTCGGATTTCCTTTTGTTCCATTATTAGATAAAGTGCCCTCTGCACGAAGCAATAAATCTTGCGTTCCCTTTTCCCAATTCCACTTATAAATCGTTCCAACACCGGCTTCTATTTCTGGATTAAATTCATGATCGACTATTTCACGGCCCAAATCACCATCCCACCAAATCACAAAGTTAGCTGGTAATACAGGTCCGTCAACCACTTTACCTTTTGTTGTATAAAAACTCTCTGTTTCTTCTATTCTATGATGACCTTCAGGGGCATATCCCCATAATTGAGCTCCTTTGTAACGGGGATCAATATCAGCAGCCACCCCTCGCCCAATGTCTTCCGATGGAGATGGGATACTAAATAATACTTTTCCTGTCTTGGCATCATGAATTTCAAAGCCGTGCTCATGTGGACTTTCTTCATGGGTCATAAATATTTCTAATCCTGGATTATCTAAATCAAAATCTCCGACATGAAGTGCATCTCCATGCCCAAAACCTGTCGAATATAATAATGTACCATCATGATCAATCACAGCTGAACCATAAACAATTTCATCGAATCCATCTCCGTCAACATCTGCTACACTTAACGAATGTGCTCCCTGCCCAGCTAATTTGGGTTCGTCATGTTCAGAATCGATTACCCAACGTTCCACTAGTTTTTTATCGATTACATCGTAGCTAACTATAACAGCACGAGTATAGTAACCACGACAAACAATCGCACTGGCGTTTTCTCCATCTAAATACGCCACACCACCTAGATAACGATCAATCCGATTCCCATCATAATCTCCCCAGCTTCCGGGTTCCCCACGATCTGGTTTGTAGGGAATCGTATCGAGGGCTGCACCAGTTTCCCCATCAAATAACGTTAAAAACTCATCCCCTTCATGAATAAAGCCTTTTTTGTTACGATAGTCTTTCTGTTTATCTCCAATAATCTGACCTAAACCATCCACCGTACCATCAGCTGTTTTGCAAATCAGTTCAGCAATACCATCTCCATCAAAATCATAAACAAGAAACTGTGTATAATGTGCACCAGATCGAATGTTCACGCCCAAATCAATTCGCCATAATCTTTCTCCTTCAAGCGTATAACAATCAATCAGCGTATTCCCTGTATAACCATCATGCGCATTGTCTTTCGCGTTACTCGGATACCACTTTACAAAAATCTCATAACGTCCATCTCCCGTTACATCTCCAATGGATAGGTCGTTTGCAGAATAGGTATACGTCTTTCCGTCTGGCGTTACGCCATCTTCTGGCTTATCCATTGGAATATCAAAGTAGTTTTGTTCTAATACAGATGCTTCCTTACTCATTTCTGTATAATCGCCTTGTTTTACTTCTATGTTGTAAACGCTGTCAATTTTCCCATTACGATCTAGATAATTTGTATTTTCAGTATTTGTTTGCTTATGAATCGGTTGTTGGTCTCGATAAATGATGAACTCGGCATCGGTAAATTCTGTGATAAATAATCGCCAACTTAAATAAATCCCTTCCACTGTTTTCACAGCAACTAATCCTCGATCAAGTGTTTCTAACTTGCGTCCTTTATTAGAATCTGCCATGTATACCCCTCCATAACTTATCTTTGTTTGCATTCCATAAGTAACCAGTGGAGATTTGTTAAATTGCCCCACTGGTTAAGCTACTATTTGCTAACTAATTCAATTTCCCCTGTCGCTTTTCCTTCCGTTTCAAAAATGATTAATGTATTTGTACCTTTTTTCAAAATCGGTGCAGGAACGTATAATTTTTCTTGAGGTCCTGCTTCATAAAAGCGCCCTAAATGAAAATCATTCATTATCGCTATGCCTTTTCCCCAGTCTTTTAAAGACAAATACGTATCAGCGATTTCCTCTAACTCAAATTCCACTAAATAAAATGCAGGGGTACCTGAAGAATAGGCAGCAGAAAAATCAATATCCTCTACATTATCAAGTGGTAAACAAAAATGTTCCCATCCTGTTTGTTGGTACTCATCAAGCATAACCGCTTTCTTAATACCTTTTCGTTGATCATTTAAATAAGGACCAAAATTTGTCCGCCCCATATTCTCCACTAAAATATCGAGGTGATTATTTACGGTATTGTCTAATTGAATTTTTTTCACTTCATGAAACGATTCTCGATAAGCAGTCCATTGATGTTTTTCATTTAAATACACTTGTGCACGGTCATCCACATCAATTAATTTAATTCGTTGTTCAAAATCACTTGGTCCGAGATTGCTTCGGTATAAAATATATCCATAGCCTTGATCTACATCTTCCATCGTTAATGGGTAATCACTGTAAACAGGTGTCGCTATTTTATCGAGGGTACGAAACAAACTAACCTTTTCTTTCACTTTAAACGTGCCATATGCTTTCGTTTTCGTTGTCTTAGGAACATCGATTGGATCGAGACGATGTTTACGATATTTTTCTATTATTTTTCTAAATTCATAATAACTATTTTTCAACGAACCATCTTCACTAATCGGTGCCCCATAATCATAAGAGGTAGTCGCTGGTGCATACGTTTCAGAGAATTTATCGTCTGTAATTTTCTCATAATAGTTCGCACCATTCATGAAACCAAAATTCGTGCCACCATGAGCCATATAAATATTGATATGTCCTTCTGATAACATGTCATCAAAGTCTTTTAAAATGGGTTCAAGCGCTCTTTTTTCCTCTTGACCTCCCCAAACGTTAAACCAACCAATCCAAAATTCCATCGTCATCCAAGGTCCATTCGGTCGATACGCTTTTAAATGAGCTAAACGTTCTTTAAGGTTTGTTCCACAATTTACAGTTGGTGTTACTTCCTCTGGTAAGGAACCCGCTTTTAAAATACTTGGTCGAGTACTATCAGAGGTAACGATTGGTACAACAACACCAAGATTTTTCATTAGATCTACTAATGCTTTAATATATCCCTTTTCATTACTAAAATAGCCATATTCATTCTCGACTTGCATTAAGATAATGGGACCATCGTAATTAATTTGATAAGACTCCAGCCTACGGAATAATTGCTCAAAATAATCTTGAACATGCTTCATATAAATCGGGTCTAATGATCGGACACGTAGATTGCGGTCTTTTAATAACCAATAAGGAAGTCCACCAAATTCCCATTCCGCACAAATATAGGGCGAAGCACGTAAGATTACGTACAAGTCCAGTTTCTTCGCCAATTCTAAAAAAGCAAATAAATCTGCTTGACCCTCAAATTGAAAGGTCCCTTTTTCAGGTTCGTGTATATTCCATGGTACGTAAGTCTCAATTGCATTACAGCCCATTTGTTTGATCTTTGTTAGTCGATCTTCCCAATATTCCGGCACAATACGAAAATAATGGATGGCGCCAGAAATTATTTTTATCGGTTGATCCCCTATGTATATATGTGGATCATCTTTTATTAAACAGTGCATAAACGCTCTCCTTTCACCTAATCAATTTATCGAATGGAGAACCGAGAAAGTTCCCCAGGTTCTTTAAGACCTTCTACAAGATGTTTGCATGGCACTCCAATTATAGACGGTCGCTTTCCACTGGTGCGGCCTCAGACGGTTGCTCCGGGATAAAAGAATCACGGCAAACTTGCTTACCGATGATTTTTCTTGCTTTTTCCTTTGTTTACTATATATACGTATAAAGATATTCTGTTAAACAAAGAATCGCCAAGGATTGGCCGTACGGCATGGTTGTTTGATCAATTTCACGATAGAAATCCAAATCGCTTCCCATGCCAGTTCCGACTGATACTTTTTCTAAAGCACCCGCTTCATTAATCTCATTGATTACACCATTGATTGCTTTCAACGCGATTGGATAATATTTTTTATTGACATATCGCTTGCGAATTGCTTTTAGCAAGCCATACGCAAAACCAGCAGAGGCAGACGCTTCTAAATAAGAACCTTGATCATCGACAAGCGTATGCCATAGTCCTGATTCATCTTGATATTTTTCTAACGCCTGGATTTGGCGCTCCAATGTACCAACGAAAAAGTCATACAAGCTCTCCCCTTTTTGGAGATTTAACAACTCGATAATCTCAGGTATTGCAATCGTTGCCCAGCAGTTGCCACGCCCCCATAGCGCTTCTGCAAAATTATGATGACCTTCAAAGGACCAACCATGAAACCATAAACCCGTCTTTTTATCTGATAAATATTTTATGTGTAACAAAAATTGTTTTTTTGCTTCTTCAATATAGTCTTCACGATTGATCAATTGACCGATCTTAGCCAGTGGCAAAACTGTCATCATTAATGTATCTGCCCACAATTGATTTTTGTTCTCTGGACCATAAGTCATGTGCTGAAGTCCGTCTTCATCGGTACGTGGCATGTCATACATTACCCAATCCGCCCATTGTTCCAAATACGGCAGATATTCGGTAATGTTTTGTTCTTCATAGAGGTATGCCATCGTTAACAGAGGTGCCATCGTATTTACATTTTTCGGTGGCGATCCTTCTAAAAGACGTTGATCGAACCATTCTTTTAAAATCTTTAGTGCATTCTCACTTTTGGTCATTTGATAATATTGATAAAGTCCGTACAGACCAACACCTTGGGGCCAATTCCACACATGCCAACTTTTGTCATCCACGATTAGACCATCAAAATCCAGCAAGTATTCCCCCGTATCATCCGTAATTTTTGCTAAGTTAGTGGCTAACCGTTCAATCTTATCTATGACTAGTTCTCTATCAATCTCTTTCATTTGTAATCCCCTCCATGCTTCTTTACTTATATTTTTTAATGTGTTGTATAGCATTTTCAATATGAGGTGCTTGTGTTTCCTCTAACAGCACTGGAATCATTGGTTTCTCTGCATCAATTTTTCTCACCAAATACTCGTAATCTAATAAACCGGTACCGACAGGAACGAATACTACTTCATTATCTTTTATTTGATAATCTTTTGCATGGATAATTACAATTCTTTCTCCAAAATATTCAAAAGCTTGATCGATCACTTGGTGCTGTTGCTCATGATTCTCTGTAGTTAAATAGTTTACTGGATCAAAGATAACTTGTAGATTATTTGATTTCACCTGATCAATCAAACGTTTCATCAGTTCAGGACTATAAATTGGGTGGTTGACTCCACCTTCAATCCCAACCATTACCCCAAATTTTTCTGCTTCTTCCACAAGTTCTTTAACACTATTTACAACCTCAAGAAAAGCCTCTTCCGTATAATTGTCTTCTGTATAAATGATTTCAGGATAAACACCACCTGTTTCAGAACCAACGATTGAGCAGCCAAAATCTCTTGCAAAACGAAGGTGTGCTTTGAAATAATCCATGACTTTTTTTCGCTCAGCAAGATCTGGATGAATCATGTTTATATAGCAACCGAGTACGGCAATATCTACGTTCCCTTCTCTCAGATTGTGATTTACATATTTCGCTAAACCGGTATTTAAACTAGTTGACTTGATTTCAAATTCTTTTATCGATTTTTGCAACGCAAACTGGACACTATGTAAACCATAATCGTCTAGTCGGGTCGCTAAATCTTTAATCGTTGTATTTTCAACATCATGAGCACGTATACCAATATTCACCTTATCTCTCTCCTTCTAAATAAAAGACTTCTTTTAAATCAACCGCAATCGGACTTTCATCTGCATTGGTCTTCATAATCGGTGCCATGTAGCTCCACCACTTTCGATTAACTTCCGTACGTGCAACCTTCGACCACAGCTCTTCATTTTCAGTTTCTAAATAGGCATATAATACACTTGTTTCTTTATCAAGAAAGATCACATATTTGATCAAACCGTGCGCACGTAGCATTTCTTCCATTTCAGGCCATAATTCTGCGTGACGCTTGTAATACTCTTTCTGTTGATCTGGATAAACATACATTTTAAAACCTTTTCTAAACAGATGGCATTCTCCTTTCGATAAAGTGAAACTTCACTCAGTGGAGAGTTTTTAGGTATTCCTACACTGATTGTTCCTAAAGGCCCTTGAACCTTTCGGGGTGCTAGCATCCGTTACTCCGACCTAGATTCTTGTTGTTTTGAAGTGGGAGGCTTACGGACGGTTGCTCCGGGATCAAAATATTCCTGTCTAACAATCTTATGTTTCCAATTAATAAATTTAATTTCTTATAAAGAAAAACGTGATGACTTATTCATTTATTTATGATACGATCAGATTATGTCGAATTTATTTTTTCCATGGGAGGGACTTAACTTGGTAAACAATAGCCAACCTTATGGTGGTGTCCTGATAAAAGCAGATCAAATTCTTGATTATCTATCCACACAACCACAACCCCAGCGATTAAGCGAGATTGCTAAACATACTGGACTAACAAATCCAACAGCGTTAAAAATCTTAAATACATTATTATTGATTGGTTACGTTCAAAAAGATCCTGACACGAAAATGTTTAGTCTAGGTACACGGTTAATAAAATACGCGAACAAAAGCGTTGAGCAATTAAGCATTAAAAAAATTGCTCAACCTCATCTCGAATCTTTGCAACATTCCACAACAGAAACGGTTCATTTAGGCATTTTAGAATCAGACCATATTAAATACATTGCTAAGATTGAAAGCAAAAAACCTGTATCTCTTTATTCTCAAATTGGTAAATCCATCCCTCTCTATTGCTCAGCAATGGGAAAAGCGGTCTTAGCCGACCTAAATGATCATGAAGTTGAAAATTATCTTGATAAAATACAGCTGATTGAAAAAACAAAGAATACATTTACAGACAAATCAATGCTTATTGATGAATTAAAAAAAGTAAGAGAACAGGGCTATGCATTTGATAATGGCGAACATGATTTAGAAGTATTTTGTGTTGGTAGTAGTATAACGATTGACGGTACAAATTATGGAGCAATCAGTGTTAGTTTACCTAAATACCGTTTGACCGATGAAGTTCTTGATGATCTCATCAAACAAACACTTCTTTGCAAGCAAAATATCATAAGTACCATTAAAAATGAAAAGCAGGCATAATAGATGCCTGCTTTTTCCTGAGGAAATTACCTCGCTAACCAGCCACCATCAATAGCAAGTATATGTCCATTCACATAATCTGAAGCTGTACTTGATAAAAAGACTACCGTTCCCATTAGATCTGCTGGGTTAGCCCAACGCCCTGCTGGAATACGCGATAAAATTTCTTTATTTCTCGCTTCATCTGCTCGGATCGGAGCGGTATTTGCTGTTGCCACATAACCAGGCGCAATCGCATTGATTTGAATATTGTGCTCAGCTAATTCATTAGCAAATGCTTTTGTTATACCTGCAACAGCGTGCTTACTAGCAGTGTATGGTGGAACAAATTTACCACCTTGAAACGAAAGCATAGAAGCAATATTGACAATTTTTCCACTTTTTTGTTTCACCATTACTTTTGCCACTTCTTGACTTAATAAGTAAACGGCATTCAAATTTATCTCCATTACTGCATCCCAGTCTTCGGCTGTGTATTCAATTAATGGTGCACGCCGGATTGTACCAGCATTATTTACTAATACATCAATGCGTCCATACGTATCGAGGCAGTTATCCACCACCTTCTTTAGTTGAGATCGATCTGTCAGATCCGCTTGTAAGAACGCTATTTTTTGTCCTGTCTGCTCAACAAGCTCACGTGTTTCATCCCAATCCGTATTATAACTAACAACAAAGACATCTGCCCCCGCTTTCGCTAAAGCGACAGCATACCCTTGACCTAACCCTGTATTTCCACCTGTTACAATTGCTACTTTCCCTTTTAAAGAAAAGAAATCTAGTGAAAAATCAGTTAATTTTTCTGCCATTCTAATATCCTCCTGTTCATTAACGTAATTGACTCATTTCCACATGATCCATGTCATCATAAGTAATGTTCTCGCCACACATCGCCCAGATAAACGTATAATTATTGGTAGCAACACCTGTGTGAATGGACCAACTTGGAGAAATTACCGCTTGTTCATTGGATAAAACAAGGTGTCTTGTTTCTTCCGGCTGGCCCATAAAGTGAAATGCTCTCGTTTCCTCGTCCATATCAAAATAGAGATAAACCTCCATCCGTCGTTCATGTGTATGTGCTGGCATCGTATTCCAAGCACTACCTTTACCCAACACGGTATAACCCATTTGCAATTGGCAACTTTCGCAATTGTTTGGGTGAATATATTGATAGATTTTTCGTTCATTTAATGTCTCTGGTTCGCCTTTTTCAAGTGGTGTCATCTTGTTAATATCCAATTTAACGGTTGGATATTTATGGTGTGCTGGTGTTGAATTTAAGTAAAATTTTGCTGGTTTTTCAGCATTGACTGATCGGAATTGAATGTCTTTGGTTCCTTTTCCAACATACAATCCATCTCGATGATTGATTTCATAGGTTTCACCGTCTAATACAACAAAACCATCACCACCGATATTTATAATTCCTAATTCACGTCGCTCTAAGAAATAGTTCACACCTAATTCTTGATCAAGCTTAATCGTTAATGCTTTATCTGTTGGTGTAGCACCACCAAAGATCATTCGATCATGGTGTGTATAGGTAAGTTTTACTTCACCTGGTACAAACACCTTCTCTACCAAAAATTGATTTCTTAACTCTTCTGTTGTTAATCGTTTTATCCCTTCCGGATCTGTTGCATAACGTGTTTCCATGAAATAAATTCCTCCTCAGGTTCATTATATTTAACGGTTAATTTGTGACCCGTTATTCAACATATTGTTCACTTCTTCTTCTGTAACAATATTCGCATCTCCTAAGATCGTATGTTTTAAAACGGAGGCAGCCGTAGCAAAATCGATAATGTTTTGCTCATTCCAATTGCTTAAATAGCCATGCAAAACTCCCGATACAAAGGCATCTCCCCCTCCAACTCGATCGATAATGTGATCAATTGAAAATAAAGGGGATTCATACAACTGACCTTTTGTGTAAAAATAACCAGTCAATTGATTAGTGGAAGCAGACAGATTCTCTCTTTTTGTAGAAAAAAGAACAGCAATATTGTCATATTCTTTCGATAGTTTTTTATAATAAGTTGTTAATCGCTCTGGATAACTTAACCTTTCCGACTCTTGTTCATATCCAAGTAAGTGAATAAAGTCGAGTTCTGCACATGAACAGATATCAACATAAGAAAGTAAGCGCTTAAACACTTGACCTGCTGTTTCCTTTGACCATAATTTGGCACGATAGTTGAAATCAAAACTAATAAGGATCCCTCTTGCTTTTGCTTCTTTAAATAAACACTCCGTTACTTGTACTAAATTATCACTTAATGCTGGGGTAATACCCGTTACGTGTAGTAATTCTTGATCTTTAAAAATTGTCTCATAATCTAAATCCTCTGGGGTTAATTCGGTAATACTGGTATGTGCACGATCATAAATAACTTTTGAACTCCTATTTCCTGCACCTACCTCTAAATAATACGTACCAATTCTTGTTCCTTTTAGTTGAATCAAATTCGTATTGACATCATAACCTTTTAAATAATGGAGAATACCTTTGGAAATCTCGTGATCTGGTATCCTCGAAAATATTGACGTGCGATAACCATACTGAGCAAGAGAAACCGCAACATTCGCTTCTGCACCACCATAATTCACGTGTAACGTGTTCGCTTCGCTAAGGCGTTTTCCTTGATTGGAAGATAAACGAACTAAAATCTCACCAAATGTAAGTATATTTTTCATTTTATCCCTCACCTTACCCGGTTATCCGCGCACGATAGCGTTTCGCTTGCTCCTCGATTGCTTCTAATGAACCTAGTTTTTTCAGTGACGTTAAATTACTGCCAATCCCGCAAGCAAAAGCACCATGCTTTAACCAGTCCTTTACGTTGTTTTCGTCCACACCACCTGTTGGCATAACGTTCACATGGGGAAGTGGTCCTTTTAATGCAGCAATATATTTCGGTCCTGCTAAACTCCCAGGGAATAATTTAATTACGTCCACTCCATATTTTAATGCTTCTTGAACTTCTGTTACCGTCACCGCCCCAGGCAAATATGGGACATGATAGGTATTGCAAAGAAGCGCTGTTTCTTTATCAAACCCTGGACTCACAATAAAAGCAGCACCTTTTAAAATGGCAATCCTTGCCGTACTCGCATCTAGAACCGTTCCAGCGCCAACAACTACATCTTGATCATCATGATATTCTTTTGCTAAATTTTCAATCGCTTCTTCCGCACCCTTTAAGGTAAAAGTAAGTTCAACCGCTTTGATTCCACCTTTAATACAGGCCCGTGATATCGCTAAAGCTTCATTAACGGTCTCCCCACGTACAACAGCAACAAGTTTTTGACTCTCCAACTGTTTAAGTACATGATATTTTTTCAATAATCATCACCTCATTTATTTCTTATTTGGAAATTAATTTTTCTATTAAGAAACTATGTGTTCATTATATCCAATAACTTCTTTTTTTTCAACTACTATTTTTTGTTTGTTTTTATTTTTGTTGTTTTGCGATTGTTTATCTTTATTTTAATTTTCAATCACTATCGGGAGTGGAGCGAAATCAATTACGACTTTTTCTGTTCGCTCTGTTATAGATGGTTGATGATAAGAATATCATTTGAAATTAGGTCGGAATACAGATGAGCAAGAAATAGAGTGAGGTGCTATCTAGTCGTACACTGAACCATATGGAAACTGGAGGGGGGTGCTGGATTCTGTTTCAAAAGTGGTTTTGAATTTTGTGCTACTTTCACAATTCGGGTGCGGATTTCGTGATTTGCTCGCGACTTCTACGCATACACCCGCTAAAAACCGCTCGTCACGAAAACTGAGAAAAATAAAAAGTTCACTCATTCTCTTTTAAAAAAGACAGTTGACCAAGAGTGGTCAACTGTCTTTTCGGTTACGTCCTATGCATTTTGAGGGGGAGTCTTTTCGGAACAAAAACAAATGGTAATACTTCCACACAAGTGCCAATTTTTTAGATTTCTTGGATCATTTCTACTCTATTCCCAAAAGGGTCTCTAAATTCAAAGCGTTCATAGTTCGGAATTGGAATAGAATCTAATATTTTTATATTCTGCTTTTCTAATACTTTTTTCCATTGAGAAATATCTTCTACCTGATAAGCGATATGCGATTTCGTTGTTAACCGATCAAAACCATCTTCTGTACCTACATGTACTTCTTTATCGCCAACTTGTATCCAAAAACCTCCTCGACCTTTAAGTGAATCAGGCTTTTCGATTTCTCTTAATCCTAATATATTGCAATAAAATTGTTTACCCTGTTCCTCACTATTTTTTGGAATAGTAATTTGAGCGTGATGTATGCCTAGAATCATGTATTATCCTCCTTCAGATGTGAAAGATCTATTACTATATGATTTTTCTCTTCAGACTTGAATCCATTATACTATAAGTGCGAGTTTGAAAGTTTTCCCCCTATATGAGGACTGGAAGACGAGCCATCGGAGGACCTCACCGCTTATCATTCGAAGACTTTTTGAACACCCTTCTATAATTGTAGCTGCCTTAACTTATTGACCAAATCACCCTACTAAGAATTTTTCTTTCAAACGAAGATATTCTTCATCACTTATTTCCAAAACACCACCGTGTCTTTTCTTTGTTTTTCCAAAGTGATATTGATCATCCCGAAGCACCTGAAATTCACCATTTGCTAAGTCACTTGTTATCAAAGGTAAATAACCTTTACCTTCTTTAAATCGATCTACAATAAGGCACCATTTCCCTTGCTCTGGTAGTGGGTATATTTCTGGACCTTCTACTCCTTCTAAGCCATCTAACACTGCAGATTCAACCCGCTCATAGGAGCCCGTGAGCTGATCGGATTTTTCCATAACGATCCGACTATTTTGTTCGTTTTTCGTAAAACGATAATACATACCTTGATCATAAACAATGGTTGTATCAATAACATCATGACTATGATCAATAAATAGAAAAGGCTTCTCAAATTTATCGAAGTCCGTTGTATAGCTAGCATACATCCGTTGTTTCCCTGCCACACGAGAAGCCCAGAATACAAGAATCTTTCCGACAGCTTGGTCGTAAATAGCTTCAGGTGCCCATACATTGCCTGCACCTTCTACCCCAACATGCACAGAATTTGGTCCCTGCCAATTGATTAAATCAGTAGATTCCCAAATAATCAAATCAAGACTGCCTGATTCAACCGCATGTTGCCAACCTAATCCTTTTGATAATCTGAGATCTGTAGCGATTAAATAGAATTTCCCCTTGTTTGGATCTCTAATAATAAATGGATCGCGTACACCCTCCTCACCGATTTGTGAACGAAGAATCGGTTTTCCGTGATTCAGGTCTTCAAAATGCAGTCCATCCTTACTAACACTAAAATAGACTTGTTCTCCATCGGCTTGTTCACTTGTGAAATGAGCAAATAAATAAGCTGGCATGTCATCACTCCTTGTTTTTCTTATATTTTGAGAACTCACACTTTCTTAGGCAATATTTTTTTCCACGTAAAGATGTTAATGACAATCAGAATAATAACAAATCCATATATGCCATAAGGAATCAGCTGAATGAGAAAATGAAGAAATGCAAGAAATCCAACCAAAAACATGGTCAAGAACATATACGCACTGTTTGCTGACTGTGCAAACGAAAAATTGCTTGCGAACGGGTAACGTTGGTTATTTAGCAATCGGTAACAAACAATCGTAAATAGCCAGCCCGTCAAAGTAATGACGATAAAGTGAATCACTTGATCAAACCCAGCAATCACAGAAAAAATGACCCCTATGAGAAGCGTGATTGGCAGAAAAATTTGAATTAAAAATGCTTTTAATGTAGCACGATAAAAAAGCATCTGATCTTGAACTGGTAATATTCGATACAGCCACGCGCCTTTGTATTTATTCGAATACTTCAACATATGCACAACAGTTGGAATCATTAACACGACAAAATAGGCAAACAAATAGCTATAGGTATAGTTAGGCGTTTGATCTGGAACACGCATACTAAATATCATAATAAATGGAAAAACAAGAGAAAGTCCTAATGAGGGGTACACTTTCAGCTTGAAATCTCGTTCGTTACGAAGCATCTTGCTTGCAAACCGAAACATGGATTCTTCTTCTACACTAGCAGTGGCGATTCTCGCTATCCATTGCTGTACACGGGCTCTCTTCGGTTTTTTCGCCTTGCTATTTGCCAGTAATTTCTGCAAATTGCGTTCGAAAGTTGGTACTAAATAGATATATAGTACGATTGAAAAAATCGGAATAAACAAAGCTAATAGTGAAAATATAACAATATAAGTCTCACTGTTGCCAAGTAACAACCATTCAAAAGACCCGCTAAACCACATTGGTGGAAGTAGGTAGTGCCACCAATAGAAATCGAGTGTGAACGAGTAATCCACAAATTCAAATGTCCTCACCAATACTTGATACCCTACAATGATCCCAACAGAGAGAAATATTTGAATATAATTAATAATATCCCGCAGTCGTTCGCCATCAAAGAAACGCAAGATAAACATATAGAATAATGCTGTTAAAACAATGATGAATAAGGAGACAAAGATAATCGTAAAGAAAAACAAAATAGAAAACCGAACACCATTAACCGCACTCCCAATCAGAAAAGGGATAAGTAGAAATGCTCCTGTAAGTTGTGTCATATATATCACAACATGCACAAATTTAGCCACACTTATCGTTCTTGCAGTAACAGGTTTGGTGTCTAAAATCGCTTTGTCTCGAACATCTAATAAGACGGCTGAAAAATCAGAGATCATTGATGTCATCAAAATAAACATGATAATTGCAAAAACAATACTCATTTGAAACAAATAGTTATCACCGATCACCAAAAACGGAATAAGAAATAGGCCATAAAATGCGTAAAGCAATAATGATTTTACAAACGCACTTAACATTGGATTCTCTTTTTGTTTATCTCCTTGCATAATTGTTGGAACCCGACGTTTATCCATCGTTAGTTTAAACGATAAAATTAGTCGCATCGCACGGTAATCAACAGATAACAGACGAAACAATCCAGCAAATCGATCTAAAATTTTTAATGTAATGAAATCATTCATTAGACTCATCTCCATGTAACGCTGCAACAATATCTGCTGCAATTTGCTCATGTTGATCAAAACCAGTTAATTGATTAAAAATCTGTTCTAGCGTTCCTTCTTTATTTTTCTCTTTTAACTGATCAAATGTTCCATCTGCAACTACATTCCCATCCGCTAATAAAATAATTCGATTACTAATCTTTTCTACAACATCCATGATGTGCGACGAGTAAAAGATTGTCTTGCCTTCAGCCGCCAATATTGTCATCATCTCTTTAATAATCATTACACTATTAGCATCCAACCCACTTAACGGTTCATCAAAGAAAATTAAATCAGGATCATGAATTAAACTCGAGATAATCAATAATTTTTGTTTCATCCCTTTCGAAAAAGTAGAAACGCGTTTATGTAAAGACTCTGCCATATCAAACTTTTCCAAAAGCCTAATAAGTTTATTTTTTATATCTTCTGGCTCCATTCCGTACATTTGTCCAGTAAAACTAATATATTCAAAGGCGGTTAGATCATCATAGATCTCCCCATTTTCTGGAACATAACCGATTCTTTTTTTGTAAGCGTTCCCTTTATTGCGAATATCTTCACCAAAAACTTCTACCTTTCCTCGGTATCGATCCAATAAACCAAGGATTATCTTCACTGTCGTACTTTTCCCAGCACCATTCGGTCCAATGTAACCAATAATCTGGCCACGATACACTTCTAAATTAATCTTATCGAGAACAACTTTTCCCGTAAAACTAATCGATAAATCAGTAATTTGCAATACTTTTTCTTGACTCAAACAATCATCCCTTCCTGTTTTTTTGTTATCTATTTAACTCTAACACGTCTACCTCATTTCGGAAATAGATAGACAACAATTAAACTATTTCTTGTTAAAGTAAAACTTCAATCAGTGGGGATTTTTAGGGATTCCCCCACTGATTGTTAGCCATAAAGGCCCTTGAACCATTCAGGGTGCTAGCGTCCGTTACTCTCACTCATGAAAATGAACTACACCCCAATTGTTGCACACACAACATTTGGGGTGTAGTTCATTTCCGTGAGCGTTTTTCCATGATTATTTTGTAAAACCAATATCTTTTCGATAGAAAAATTGATCGGTCTGATCGAAGCGAGTTAAATAACGATAGATTTCTGCTTGGGCTTGTGCTGGTGTTGATTGAACGGAACCAACGAGTAACACACGACCTCCATTGCTATAGAAATCACTATCTTCACCTTTTTTCGTTCCTGCATGAATTACATAACATGCTTCGTCTTCTTCAAGTAACGGTAGCTCGACACCTTTTTCATAGTTGTCTGGATATCCTGCTGCCGCTACAACCGTACCGATCGCATAACCTGATTTCCAACGTAATTGTGGATCAATTCCTGCTGATACATCTTCAATTACTTGGATCAAATCATTTTCTAACAATGGTAATACTACTTGCGTTTCCGGATCACCGAAGCGAGCATTAAACTCAATTACTTTAGGCCCTTCTGTTGTTTCTATTAGTCCAGCATACAAAACTCCTGTATACGGTCGGCCTTCTTTTTGCATCCCTTTTGCTACTGGCTTGATTATTTTTTCTACTGCGAAGGTAACATGATTAAGATCAAGATCTGGTATTGGCGCGAATGCACCCATACCACCAGTATTTGGTCCTTTATCACCATCAAAAGCACGTTTGTGGTCACGAGCAGGAATCATTGGGTAAACCTTCTCTCCCTCAACAAAAGCGAATAAAGAGAATTCTTTTCCATCCAAAAATTCTTCAATTACGACTTGACTACCCGCATCACCAAAACGATTATCGACAAGCATGCTTTCCACTGCGTCGTAAGCCTCCGCTTCAGTCATCGCAACGACAACACCTTTTCCAGCTGCTAGGCCGTCTGCTTTAATAACAATTGGTGCACCTTCTGCTTTAATATATGTTTTTGCTTCATTGATATCTGTGAATGTCTGATATTTCGCTGTAGGAATATCATATTTGTACATCAATGCCTTGGCGAAGTCTTTACTTCCTTCAATCACCGCTGCTGCTTTATTCGGACCGAACACTTGTAAACCTTCCGCCCGAAAAGCATCCACAACTCCCAGAGTTAGTGGAATTTCTGGTCCAACAATTGTCCAATCTATCTCTGTTTGTTTGGCAAAAGCAACTAAATCCTCAATCGCATCATCTTTGATGTCCACACAGGTTGCATCCTTCGCAATTCCACCATTACCCGGTGCAACATAAATTTGTTCCACACGGTTGCTTTCTTTTAGCTTTTGAACGATCATATGTTCACGTCCACCACTACCGATCACGAAAACCTTCATAATTTCCTCCTAATGAACACTAGAATTTAATGTTTAAAGTGACGCATTCCCGTCATGACCATTGCGATTCCGTGCTTATTACATTCATCAATCGAATCTTGATCGCGCTTCGAGCCACCAGGTTGAATGATCGCCTTGATTCCTGCTTTTGCTGCATTCTCTACCGTATCTGGCATCGGGAAGAAAGCATCAGATGCTAGTACCGCGCCATTGGCTTTTTCACCTGCTTGTTCAAAAGCGATCGCTGCTGCGCCAACTCGGTTCATTTGTCCCGCACCAACACCTACTGTCTGATTATCCTTCGCTACCACGATCGCATTGGATTTCACATGTTTAACAACTTTCCAAGCAAATAATAATTCTTCTAGTTCTTCTGCTGTTGGTTGACGATCCGTCGCAACGGTGATATCTTCTGCTGTTACTGTTCCATTATCACGACCTTGCACAAGTAGCCCACCAATTACGCTAACGACTTTTTGTCTGTCTGCTGCATTTACTTCCATCGATGTTTCTAGCAAACGAATATTTGGTTTCACTGTTAAGATCTCAAAAGCTTCTTTCGAAAAACTCGGTGCAATAACAATTTCTAAGAAAATATCTTTTAATAGATTCGCTGTTTCAGCATCTACTTCACGATTCAATGCAACAATCCCACCGAAGATCGAGATTGGATCAGCATCGTATGCTTTTTGGAAAGCTTCAACAGTTGTGGAACCAATTCCAACACCACATGGATTCATATGTTTTACTGCTACGGCCGCTGGTTGTTCACCGAATTCTAGTACAATTTCCAATGCTGCATTTGCATCCTGAATATTGTTATAAGAAAGCTCTTTTCCATGCAGTTGTTTCGCATTGGCAATAGACGCGCCTTTTCCATTTGCTTCTTGATAAAAAGCAGCTTTCTGATGTGGATTTTCTCCATAACGTAAAGACTGAACTTTTTCATAGGTAACCGTTAATGTTTCTGGATCTTCTAAGCCTGTAATATCTACAAAGTAATTGGAAATCAGCGCATCATAATTTGCCGTATGACGGAAAACTTTTGCTGCTAACTGTTTACGAAAATCAACCGTTCCACCTTGTTCAGCGAGTTGCGTTAGCACCGATTCATAGTCAGTTGGATCAACCACAACAGTCACATCACGGAAATTTTTTGCGGCTGACCTTAGCATTGTTGGACCACCAATATCGATGTTTTCAATCGCGTCCGCTTCTGTCACACCTTCTTTTGCAATCGTTTCTTTGAATGGGTATAAATTCACGACAACCACATCAATTGGTGCAATGTCACGGGTTTGTAATTGCTCCATGTGCGAAGAATCATCACGACGAGCTAACAATCCGCCATGAATATAGGGGTGAAGTGTTTTTACTCGTCCATCTAAAATCTCATCAAAATTTGTAATCGCTGAAACAGGTAATGCTTCTAAGCCAGCATCTTTTAACGCCTTCAACGTACCACCTGTAGAAATTAACTCATAACCAAGCTCGATTAATCCTTTTGCAAAACCTACTAAATTACTTTTATCAGAAACACTAAGTAATGCTCTCTTTTTCAAAACATATTCCCCCTAGTTGATTAGTTGTTGGATGGTTTTTGGGTATAGACTATGCTCTACTTTTTGAATTGCAGTCTGTAAATCATCACGAGACATTCCTTCTTCGATTAAGACAGGATGTTGAGCAATAATTGAACCAGTGTCCATCCCTTCATCAACAAAATGAATCGTCACACCACTTACCTTTACCCCCGCTTGAAATGCTTGACCAATCGCATCTAAGCCAGGAAACGCTGGCAAAAGCGATGGATGAATGTTAATGATTTTTCCCTCGTAATGCTCCAATAATGTCTTACCAACCAAACGCATATAACCAGCCAATACAAGCCATTCCACCTGCGCATGTTGCAAAGCCTGCAAAATTGCTGATTCAAACGAAGCTTTATTCGGATAGTCTTTCGGTTGAAAAACAAATGTCTCCGTCTCATACTTTTCTGCTTTTTCAAGCACCTTTGCTGTTGGTTGATCAGAAACAAGTAGTGCTACTTCTGCATGAAGTTCCTTACACTCAATCGCGTGCATAATCGCATTATAGTTACTACCTGTTCCAGACGCAAAAACAGCAATCTTCGGATTAGCCATTGACCAGCTTCACCCCTGATTCATTGGTTACTTCTCCAATAACATAGGCCTCTTCTCCGAGGTCTTCTAATAATTGCATCGCTAACGGTACTTCATGACTTGCAACGACAACAGCCATGCCAATCCCCATATTGAAAACACCGAACATATCAACAAAAGATAACCCTGCTTGTTTTTGTAAGTAAGGGAAAATCTTCGGCATTTTCCAGCTGTCTTGATAAATGTTCACCCCAAGATTTTCTGGTAAAGCTCGTGGAATATTCTCATAGAAACCTCCACCAGTAATATGACTAATTCCTTTAATAGTAAGATCTGATTTCAAACGTTGGATCGCTTTTACATAAATTTTCGTTGGTGTTAATAGTGCCTCACCTAGTGATGTTGCTAATTCTGCTGGTGTATCATGATAGTTCAACCCTTGATCAGCAATGATTTTACGAACTAACGAAAAACCATTCGAGTGAACCCCACTTGAGGCTAGACCAATAATTTTATCTCCAGCAGTGATCGTTTCACCCGTGACAATCGTTTTTTTATCTGCTATTCCAACGACAAATCCCGCTAGATCATATTCTTCTTCTCCGTACATGCCTGGCATTTCTGCTGTTTCGCCACCGATTAATGCACTACCACTTTCCACACATCCATCTGAAATACCTTTAACAATCTGTTCAATTTTCTCTGGACTATTTTTTCCACAAGCGATGTAATCAAGGAAAAATAGCGGGTCAGCACCTTGGGCCACAATATCATTCACACACATGGCAACCAAATCAATGCCTACTGTATCGTGCTTATCTAAATCAAAGGCTAGCTTTAGTTTCGTTCCAACACCATCGGTACCAGATACCAATACTGGTTCGTCATAACGAAAGTTACTCAAGTCGAACAAACCAGCAAATGCACCGACACCACCAATTACTTCTGGGCGATCTGTTTTTTTGATATGTTTCTTCATTAATTCCACTGCTTGATAGCCAGCATGTACATCGACACCAGCATCTTTGTAAATATCACTCATGACATTAGCTCCTTTAAACGATCAGTCTTTGTATGCAGGAATAAGCGTATTCGGATAGATTTCCGTTGGATAATTCCCTGTAAAACAAGCGTTACAGATGCCGTGTTCCATGGAATCTGCTTCTGTAATAATTGACTTTTCTAATCCGTCTACCGATAAAAAGGATAAACTATCTGCACCAATTTGCTCCCGGATTTCATTGATCGAGTAGTTTGCTGCGATTAATTCGCCTGTTGTGGACGTATCAATTCCATAAAAACATGGATTCTGGATCGGCGGGGAAGCAATACGCACGTGCACTTCCGTCGCTCCCGCTTCTTTTAATAGGGTTACGATTCTCCGACTTGTTGTACCGCGAACAATCGAATCATCAACCATAATGACACGCTTTCCTTCGACTATCCCGCGAACAGGCGACAGCTTCATTTTCACCCCTTGTTCACGAAGTTCTTGCGAAGGCTGAATAAACGTTCTTCCGACATAACGGTTTTTAATCAACCCTAGTTCATAAGGAATACCGCTTGCTTCTGAGAACCCAATCGCTGCTGAAATACTTGAGTCCGGCACACCAGTAACGACATCTGCTTCCACAAATGCTTCTTTCGCTAATTGTTTGCCCATTTTTTTACGACTAGCATGAACATTCAAGCCATCAATGTTGCTATCTGGGCGAGAAAAATATACGTATTCCATTGAACATAGCGTTCGTTTCATCGGTGAGCTAAACGTTGTTGTTCGAAGACCTTCGGCATCTATCGTTATTAACTCGCCTGGACTCACTTCACGAATGTAGGTTGCACCGATCAGGTCAAATGCGCAAGTTTCTGAAGCTACTACATAAGCGTCACCAAGCTTACCAATCGAAAGTGGACGTAAACCACGAGGATCAAGCGCAACAAACAATTGGTCCTCTGTTAAAATGGTGAAGGCATACGCCCCTTTTACCATACCGAGCGATTGCTTGATTGCTTCTTCCATGTCTAAATATCCGCTTCTTTTGATCAAGTGAGCAATTACTTCTGTGTCAGAAGTAGTTTGTAAAATGCTTCCTTGTGCCTCTAACTGATTTTTTAACGCAAAAGCATTGACGAGATTTCCATTATGCGCAAGCGCCATACTATTTTTCTGTGAACGGAATACGAGGGGCTGAACGTTTTCATAGCCCCCACCACCTTGTGTTGCATACCGAACATGACCAATCGCGGAATCTCCTTTTAGCCGATTGATTTGTCCTTCTTGAAATACTTCCGTAATTAAACCATTGCCTTTATGAAAATGGAGCTCTTTCCCATCACTTGTTACAATACCTGCACCTTCTTGACCACGGTGTTGCAAGGCGTGGAGACCGTAATACGTCATCTCCGCTGCTTTTTCATGACCCCAGATCGCAAACACTCCACATTCTTCATTTAAGCCTTTGATTTCAGCAAGCATGGTATAGCTCCCTTCCAACGTGCTTCTAAATCTGTCACTGCTAGATGAATAAGATCATCGTTGTTTTGTTTCACTTGCAGTTTTCCGGTTGCATTCACTCGACCAATCATCATAGCATTTTCCACTTTTTCTTCAAAAGCAGCTTGATCTCCTGGCTTTACGGTTACTAAAAAGCGTGATTGTGTTTCACTATATAACGCTGTTGTAGCATCTCCGCTAACTTCAATGATAGCACCAAGTCCTTGGCTAGAGAATAGACTCTCTGCTACCGCAACTGCTAGACCACCTTCTGCTAAATCATGTGCAGACTGCACGATACCAGCTTGAATTGCTGCTAATAGTTGATCTTGTCGTTCTTTTTCTACCTGTAAATCAAGTGCAGGTGCTTTACCGAAGTATTCACCCTCTAATACGTTTTGTAGTTCACTTCCACCGAATTCTGGATTCGTTTCTCCAATTAAATAGATCGCATCTCCTTCTGCTCGGAAGAATGATGGAGTAATATGTGCAACCGATGCATGCAATCCTACCATACCAACAATTGGAGTTGGGAAGATTGCTTGCCCGTTTGACTCGTTATATAAAGATACGTTTCCACTAATAACTGGCGTATTTAATACCAAGCTAGCCGAACTCATGCCATCCACGCTTTTTTCCATTTGCCAGAAGTTTTCTGGTTTATCTGGATTTCCAAAATTCAAGCCATCCGTTAATGCTAGTGGCTTAGCACCTGAACAGACAATATTTCGTGCCGCTTCTGCTACTGCAATTTGACCGCCAACTTCTGGATCTAAGTAAATGTAACGAGAATTACAATCGGTAGTGATCGCCAGTGCTTTATCATAATCACGAATTCGAATAACAGCAGCATCCGATCCTGGTGCTACAGCAGTATTAGCTTGCACCATTGAATCATACTGATCATAGACATATTCTTTGCTCGCAATCGTTGGTTGTGCTAACAATGTTTCCAGCATAAGTTCATGATCGGTAACTTTCGGTTGATAAGTTGGCATTGCTTGAAATTTTTCGTAATAAGCAGGTACTTTTGATGGTTTATGATAAACCGGTGCATCTTCTGCTAAAGAATCAACAGGAATATCACAAACTACATCGCCATTGTGCAACAATCGAAATTGTTTATCATCTGTTACCTTACCAACAGCAACCGCTTCTAAGTCATATTTTTCAAAAATGGATATGATCTCTTGTTCGCGACCCTTCTCCACGACAAGCAACATTCTCTCTTGAGACTCGGAAAGCATCATTTCATATGCTGTCATGTTGTCTTCTCGTTGTGGAATTCTATCTAAGTTCATTTCCATCCCCATGCCTGCTTTACTTGCCATCTCACTTGCAGACGACGTTAAACCAGCAGCGCCCATATCTTGCATTCCGACCAAAGCATCGCAATTTATTGCTTCTAAACAAGCTTCGATTAGTAGTTTTTCCATGAATGGATCGCCCACTTGAACATTGGAACGTTTTGATTCAGAGTCTTCGGTTAGATCTTCTGAAGCAAAAGTCGCACCATGAATACCATCACGGCCTGTTTTTGAACCTACATATAATACGGTATTGCCCAATCCTGCTGCAATCCCTTTTTGAATATCTTTTTGATCGATTAAGCCCACACACATCGCATTGACGAGCGGGTTTCCTTCATAACAATCATCAAACTGAACCTCGCCACCAACAGTTGGAACACCAACGCAATTTCCGTAGCCTGCAATACCATGAACGACTTCATCGAATAAATACTTGACACGACCAGTAGTAAGTTGCCCAAAACGCAAGGAGTTCAGGACAGCAATTGGGCGAGCACCCATCGAAAAGATATCACGAATAATTCCACCTACACCAGTAGCCGCACCTTGATATGGCTCTACTGCTGAAGGGTGATTATGACTTTCTACTTTAAAAGCTACCGCCTGACCATCACCAATATCAACAATCCCTGCACCTTCCCCAGGTCCTTGGATTACTTGTGGTCCTTCGGTTGGGAATTTCCTTAACAGAGGCTTGGATGTTTTGTAACTACAATGCTCGGACCACATCACAGAAAAAATACCTGTCTCGGTGAAGTTTGGACGTCTACCAAGAATACGAACGATCGATTGATACTCTTCGTCTGTTAGTCCCATTTCCCGATAATGCTTTTCTGCTTCAATCACTTCTGGTGTAACCTCAAGCGCCTGCAACATATGATTCCCTCCAATTTTTCAGCATTGATGTGAATAATTTTAAGCCGTCAGCACTACCTAAAATATCTTCAGTTGCTCGTTCTGGGTGTGGCATCATGCCTAATACGTTTCCTTGTTCGTTGATAATGCCTGCAATATCTTCAATCGAACCATTGGGATTATTACTATACGTAAAGACGATTTGATTATTTGCTTTCAATTGCTCCAATGTTTGCGGATCACAGAAATAGTTTCCTTCTCCATGAGCAATCGGGATCGAAATCTCTTCTTCTTGTTCGTAATCTGTTGTAAATAATGTTCGATTATTTTTTACAATCAGACCTTCATGGTGACACATGAATTTTAAATTTTTATTACGCAATAATGCACCTGGCAACAGACCAGCTTCTAGTAAGATTTGAAAACCATTGCAAACACCTAAAATTGGTGTACCTTTTTCTGCTTGCACACGCAATTCTTTTACCATAGCAGACGTAGAAGCAATTGCTCCACAACGTAAATAATCGCCATAAGAGAAACCGCCTGGTAGTAAAATAGCATCATAGTTTTCAAGTGTTGTTGCGTCTTGATACCAAACCAGTTCAGCTTCTTGACCTAAAGCATCTTTGGCAGCATGGTACATATCACGATCACAGTTGGATCCTGGGAAAACAATCACGGCAAATTTCACTGTGTGACGCCCTCCTCCACCGTATATTGATAATTCTCAATCACTGGATTGGCAAGAAGTTTTTTGCACATTTCCTCCACTTGCTCTTCAACATTGGCATCATCAGCTAAAATTAATTCTAAATACTTACCAATACGAACTTCTTCCACCGATTGATATCCTAATGTATTTAAAGATCCTTGAACTGCTTTTCCTTGTGGGTCAAGGACACCCTCTTTTAACGTGATATGAATTTTTACTTTTTTCATTTTGCTGCCTCCAGTCGCTTTAATATTTTGTCATATACTTGGATCAAATCGCCTAAATCTTCACGAAAAACATCTTTATCCATCTTCTCGCCAGATGTGATATCCCACAATCGACAAGTATCTGGAGATACCTCATCCGATAAAATAACTTCTCCTAAATGATTCCGACCGAATTCAAGCTTAAAATCAACCAGTTGCAACGAGATCGATTGAAAAAATTTTTTTAGTTTTTCGTTCACTTCTTGTGCCATTGCTTTGATTGCAGCCAACTCTTGTTCTGTTGCATCAGTTAGCCATAATGCATGCGCATCATTAATGATTGGATCGCCTAGTTTGTCATCTTTATAATAAAATTCAACCAATGCTGGTTCAAAGATTGTTTTCTCTTTAATCCCTAACCGGCGGACAATACTTCCAGCCGCTACATTTCGAACAACTACTTCTAACGGAATAATGGTGGTTCGTTCGACCAACTGTTCCGTATCATTTAGTGCTTTTTTAAAATGACTTGGCACGCCTTGGTCATGTAAGAAGTCAAATACTTTCGCTGAGATCAAGTTGTTGTACCGACCTTTCCCAGCAAAATTCGCCTTCTTTTCCCCATTAAATGCTGTCGCGTCATTTTTGTAAGATAACACAAGTAAGTTCGGATCATCCGTTACCGTATATACTTGTTTCGCTTTACCTTCATACAAGAGTTGATCTTTCAAAAAGCAACACCCCTTTTATTTTTGTGTGTAAGAAAAACCGGGAAAAATCGCCCGATCCTTTTAAGACCTTTGTGTACAGCGTAAAACGATGGTAGAAAAGCGTACCGCTATGGAAATACACTACGCTTTCCGTGGGCCCGGCTTCAGCTAACTCAGTAAAGCAACAAACTCTTTACTGAGTGGATCTTCAGCTCGCGCTTTTCCCACTGGAGTCTTCGTGTACTTCCATAGCTAGCTTTCAGTGTTGTTTCACCTGAGCTATTTTCACATTCAAACATGGGGGAAGACTTTAATCTCCTGGTTATCCAATCAAAATCTCGTACCACCCACAAGGAATTTGTTACTCTTCTTGACACGCTATACAAATTTAATAAATGTTTTTCGGCAGTCGGGATTTCTTTTTCTTTCTTGGATTCTTTTTTGATATTTTTCAAGTATAAAAGGCTCTAAACCCTTCGTATATCAGCAAAAAAACTTATAATTTCTTATCTTGTCTTTAATGAAGTAATGTCCCAAAGAATTTTTACTGACTTTTTACTGTAAGCCAATTTTTTTGAAAATATTATCGACGTTCTTCAAGTGATACGTATAATCAAAACATGCTTCGATTTGTTTTTCTGTTAATGTTGAAGTGATCTTTTCTTCTTGTTCAATCAATGTACGGAAATGTGTTGCTGTTTCCCATGCTTTCATTGCATTTGGTTGAACGATATCGTATGCTTCTTCTCGACTCATTCCTTGATCAATTAATGATAATAAAACACGTTGTGAGAAAATCACCCCATACGTACGATCGATATTACGCTTCATGTTATCAGGGAACACGGTTAAATTTTTCACGATGTTACTAAAACGAGTTAGCATATAGTTCAGTGCAATCGTCGCATCTGGTAAAATAACACGTTCAGCAGATGAATGAGAAATATCACGTTCATGCCATAAAGAAACATTTTCATAAGCTGTCATCATGTAACCACGAATGACACGTGCCATTCCCGTCATGTTTTCCGAGCCAATTGGATTTCGTTTATGTGGCATTGCCGAAGAGCCTTTTTGCCCTTTCGCAAAGAACTCTTCTACTTCCCGTGTTTCTGTTTTTTGTAAACCACGGATTTCTGTTGCGAATTTTTCAATTGATGTTGCAACTAAAGCTAGTGCTCCTAAGTATTGCGCATGTCGATCACGTTGTAAGGTTTGCGTAGAAACTGGTGCAGCTTGAAGTCCTAGCTTTTCACACACATATTCTTCAACAAATGGATCAATATTCGCATATGTTCCAACCGCTCCTGATAATTTCCCTGTTTCAATGACTTTGCTCGCTGCATTAAAACGTTCCAAGTTTCGTTTCATTTCTTCATACCAAAGTGCCATCTTTAGGCCGAATGTTGTCGGTTCTGCGTGAACACCATGCGTTCTTCCCATCATTACGGTATGTTTGTGTTCGATTGCTTTATTTTTTAAGATTTCAATAAATTGTTCAATATCCCGACGAATAATATCATTTGCTTGTTTTAATAAGTAAGATAGCGCAGTATCGACAACATCTGTGGATGTAAGACCGTAATGCACCCATTTCTTTTCTTCACCAAGTGTTTCCGATACAGCACGGGTGAATGCAACCACGTCATGACGTGTTTCTTCTTCAATCTCTAGGATTCGTTCGATGTTAAAAGAAGCGCCTTTACGTATGTTTACAACATCTTCTTTTGGAATAATTCCTAATTCACTCCACGCTTCACAAGCAAGGATTTCTACTTCTAACCACGCGTTATAACGATTTTCATCTGTCCAAATTGCACCCATCTCAGGTCTTGTATAACGTTCAATCATTTTGTTTTCCTCCTAATAACTGTCTCTATTCAATTTCAATCATTTGTTTTTGTAGTAAGTTTTGTACTAATTCTTCTCGGTCGTTCGCGACATATGTAACATGACCCATTTTTCGTTTCGGAGCCATTTTATCTTTCCCATACATATGAATGTGTCCTGTATTCTCATCTTGATGTATCTCTTCAAAGAATGACGCAACATCTTGCCCCAGTAAATTCACCATAACAGATGCACCATGAAAATAGACAGGTAATAATGGCAATCCACAAATGGCCCGAACGTGTTGTTCAAACTGTGATACATTGCACGCTTCTATTGTATAGTGCCCAGAATTATGCGGACGTGGCGCAAGTTCATTGATGTAGATGTTATCCCCCCGGACAAAAAGCTCGATCGCAAATGTCCCGACCACATTAATCGTTTCCGCAATGGCTTGAACCGCTTGATGCGCTTTGGTCTTCACAGTATTTGATACTTTTGCCGGCACAATCGTTGTATGAAGAATATGATCTCGGTGGATATTTTCTCCGATCGGGAAATACTGAATCGAACCATCTATACCTCTTGTGAACACAATCGATATTTCTTTATCAAAAGCAATCCAAGCTTCATAGATTAATCGTTCACTTTTTGCTAATAACTGTTCTGCTTCCGCTAAATCATCGGCTGAGCTTAGCTTCACTTGTCCTTTGCCATCATATCCACCACGACATGTTTTTACAACCGCTGGAAAGCCGATCGTTTCAACTGCTTTATTCAACTCATCCTTGGATTGGATAATCGCAAATGGCGCAACGGACTGTCCACTATCAACCATTGCTTGTTTTTCTTTTTCACGATCTTGGGTGATGGCTAATGAATTTGCTCCTTGTGGTAAGATACCTGCTTCTTCTAAATATGTTGCGGCTTGTAAATCAACATTTTCAAATTCATAAGTTACTACGTCACTTTTTTCTGCTAATTGTTTCACAGCGGAAAGATCATCATAAGCGGCGATAATTTGATCATCCGCAAGTTGACCAGCAGGGCAGTTAGGCGTTGGATCAAGCACTACAATTCGATAGCCCATGTGACGAGCTGTTGTCGCCATCATCCGACCTAATTGTCCTCCCCCGATGATTCCGATCGTTGCACCAAACAATAATCTATTTGTTTGCAAGTTCGTCCCTCATTTCTGCTACATTCTGTTTCATTTCGTTTTGATAATTTGCTAAACGTTCTGCTACAGTTTCATCAAATGCACCAATCATTTGCGCAGCCAGAATGCCGGCATTTTTAGCTCCTGCAGTACCAATTGCTACTGTCGCAACAGGTACACCACCAGGCATTTGTACAATGGATAGTAAGGAATCCAATCCATTTAAAGCCTTTGATTGCACTGGCACTCCAATTACAGGTAGGGTGGTTTTTGCGGCTACCATTCCAGGTAAGTGTGCTGCACCACCAGCTCCTGCAATGATGACCTTCAGACCCTTCTCGCGAGCTTGTTCTGCATATGTAAACATATCTTCCGGAGTTCGATGGGCAGAGATTACCTCTTTTTGATACGCAACCTCTAGTTGATCAAGGACCTTACAAGTATGTTCCATCGTTTCCCAATCTGAAATACTTCCCATAATAATACCTACTTGAGCCATGATTCTCCCCTTTTCTTTCTTATATTTTTTAGCCAATCCTTTTTCTCTTCGTCTGTATGAAAAAATCTACAAAAAATGCCTATTCATCCTCTAATAAAAGAGAGAAGATGAATAGGCAATAACATTCATAGCGCCAAAGAAATAGCCGTTTGAAGAGCAAGCTCCCCGAACCGCATATCTCACATTTTATATGGAGAAACCATACAAAACAAATAACATTGCAACATTCATCTATGTGATATTTTTTATAAAATCTTCACTGTTTCGTGTTCAAAAACCATTATAAAATGATTTATCACGAACCCTTCAGTTTAGAAATAAAAATGATTTACTCCATAGATCAATGTTACAATATTTCATCTTCCCTCATAGTCCGTTATTTACGGTAACGGGTAGAAACGCTTGAGCCGTATTCTCAAAATTATATGAGGTAAGTTTCAATTGATAAGCTTTTCACTGCATGTTAATGATACCAAGGAAAGCCTTAAACGTCAATAAAAATCGAACAATAAAATGCACTTTGTAATTAATGTTCGTCTTTAGCTAAAACTGTATCAAAAATGATTTGCTTAGCAATTGGTTCTACATGGTTCACTCCTGTTTTTTCTGTTGTTTGAAAAATAGGTTTTTCTGTTCTTCTTACTGGAAGATAACCTGCTTTTTTTATTCGTTCCAGACATTCATCAATCGTTTCCTTTTCCTCCATCTGAAATCGTTTCTTCGATGGTTTCTTCTGCTTTGATTGCCTCTTGTTGTTCGGCACTTTTTTTGATCCTCGCTTTCTTTACTTGTTTTACCCAGAATCCTCCGTTTATTTGTTTCGGCTCATAGGAAATAATAAATGCTTTCGGGTCAATCGTCTTAATCGTTTCATATAAACTTAACTCATATTTCCGCGGTGTTAAAATTTGCATCGATAAACGATCCCCATCCATTCCATATGCGTACCAACTTGTCACGCCATACCCTTTTTCGCGGAGTTGTTTTGTGAAAGTAATATCAGGATCTGAAGAAATCACATTAACCGTAATATAGCCTAAGGCAAGCTTTTCCTCTATTCGGGAACCTACAATGACCCCGATCCCATAACCTAGACCATAGGCGAGTAAATTTTCGATTCGATCTAAGTTATCCAATACGAGTCCTAAACCTAGTGTATAAATCATAATTTCAAACGTACCAATCGCTGCCGCTACATAGGTTTTTCCTTTTAACGTTAAAATCACCCGGATTGTAGCAAACGATACATAAATGATATTAATTGCTAAAATAATACCAATTACAACTATTGCATTTTCTAACATCAAATACCTCCATCATTACATCATCGTATCTTTTATTGTACATGATTGTGAACACTGTGAGAAGTAATGCAGATTGTTGAAAAGAACGTTTCATCTGCACCTCTTCATTTGGGTAGGCATACACTATCTTTAGTAATTACGCCTTATATCCCCCCCATTTATAGGATAAAGTGAAACTTCAATCAGTGGGGGTTTTAGCTATCCCCCCACTGATTGTTAGTTGAACCATTCGGGGTGCTAGCGGCCGTTACTCCCACTTACACAACTTGGTAGTCTCCTTGTTTTGAAGTGGGAGTCTTACGGACGGTTGCTCCAAGATAAATTAACTTAATTTTAGGAGGAGTATTTATGCAAGCAGAAGAAACGCAAAGTCTTGAAAGTGAAGATCATCAATTTTGGAGTGAATTTGATGATATTCTGATCAAGCCACCCGTTCCAAAAACAAAACTTTTTCAAGAAAATAAAGAAATAACTTGTTATGTTAGCTTACCCGATGTCCAAGCAGTTAATGACATGACGATAGATGTTTATGATCATTACTTACAAATCACAGGAGAGGTTACACGGAAAAATACGAATGAATCGGATATGGAAAAACATCATCCATTAAACCAGAAAATCGCTTTACCTTTTCCAGTGGAGCGGGATAAAATAGGCGGACGATACCACGAAGGATTATTAGTCTTACGTCTTTATCGATTGAATCAAAAAGACTAGCAACTTAAACGGTTTTCATAGAAGAATTTTGAGAAAGTAAATCAACATATGCATGTTTTAGAAGATCAAAATAATGAAAAAACCATGCACTGCGGATCATTAAGATCGAGCATGCATGGTTTTTTATACGGTTATATTTAAGCTAAGAAGACAAAGTAAAGAATAAAGACAACAAACAAGAACCACATAATTGGGCTAACTTTTTTCGCTTTACCTGTTGCTACCATTGTAATTGGGTAGAAGATAAATCCGATTGCAATACCGTCTGCAATACTGTATGCCAATGGCATCATGATTACAGTGAAGAATGCAGGGACTGCAATTTCAAATACATCCCAGTCGATCTCTTTTAACGTGGAAGCCATCATAATTCCTACAATAATTAAAGCCGGAGCAGTAACTGCTTCTGTTACTACGTTTAATAACGGAGAGAAGAATAAAGCTAACAAGAAAAATCCAGCCGTAATTAATGATGTAAATCCTGAACGACCACCAACACTAACCCCTGTTGCAGACTCTACATATGCCGTAGTTGTTGATGTACCTAGGGTAGCACCAATTACCGTTGCAGATGAATCTGCCATTAGCGCTTTACCAGCACGTGGTAATTTATTATCTTTCATTAGACCTGCTTTTTCTGCTACAGCTACTAATGTACCTGCAGTATCAAAGAAGTCAACGAATAAGAATGTTAAGACGATCGTAACCATTTGCCAGTTAAATAAGTCACCTAAATTCATAAATGCTTGACCAAACGTTGGCGATAAGTCAGGTGCTCCACTTACGATTGCAGTTGGCATATCGATTAATCCAAAGATAATTCCAACAATTGATGTGATTACCATTCCGTAGAAAATACCACCATGTATTTTTAACGTAATCAGAATAACGGTAACGATTAATCCGAAAATTGCTAACAAAGTAGGACCATGTGTAAAGTCTCCAAGCGCAACCAACGTTGCATCATAGCCAACGATAATTCCAGCATTTTGGAAACCAATAAATGCGATAAACAAACCGATACCTGCTCCTACAGCTAATTTAAGTGTTGGAGGAATTGCATTAATAATTTTTTCACGAATTCCAGAAAGCGATAAAACAACAAAAATAAGACCAGAAACTAAAACAGCACTTAATGCTGTCTCCCAAGGGATACCTTCCCCAAGAACCACACTATAAGCAAAAAACGCGTTCAATCCCATACCCGGTGCTAATGCAATTGGATACTTTGCATATAATGCCATGATTAATGTAGCGATTGCAGCAGCTAATGCTGTCGCTGCAAATACTGCATCACGATCCATACCTGTACCTTCAGCTGCTAATGTGTTTGGATTGACAAACAAAATGTAAGCCATTGATAAGAACGTTGTTAAACCTGCAAGAAACTCGGTACGATAATTTGTTCCTAATTGATCAAATTCAAAAAACTTCTTCATTTTCCTCTTCCCTTCTTTTCGTCGCGAAAAAAAGCACACACTTAATCGGTCGGATCAAGAGTGCACCTCACTAGTCAGAAGATTGAAATAGATGAAAGATAAATAAATAGATAGTATAATTCCTTCTATTCTTCTGCGTAGTCAGACCATTTACGGTGGTCAGGTAGAAACTCTAGAGCCTTATTCTCAAGATTATACGACGAATTGTTCTATTATTTTCATTACTTTTTTATCATACTAAGGAATATTGCCCACGTCAACCCTAAAAACGAATGTTAAACAAAAAAACACAACCAACGTTCGGTTATGTTTCAGAAATGTTGTATATTTTTGGTTTAAAGGTTCATATTTTTCTATTTACACTTCTTCACTATAAAAAAACAGGGATTTCACACGGGCTTTAAACCTTTTTTTGTGTCTGAGTGGCACTCCAGTTACAGACGCTCGCTTTCCACAGGCGCGGCCTCAGCTAACTTGGTAAAGAAAAGCACTTTACCAAGTGGATCTTCGGACTCGTGGGACTGCGATTACTCCTCCCATCAGAGAGATTCGCTCATCCCGTTGGAGTCGCAGTCTTTCACTTCCGTTCTCACATATTTTTAAGAACGAAATCAAGAAGAAGATATCTTTTTTCATTAGGAAGCATAAGGGAATACGCGACGAATCTTAGGTAACACCAAGTATTTTCGATGGGACGAGTAACCGCATTCCCAAATGTTTTTTAAAACAATGACCTCTGAGAAATTACAAAATCTATTGCATCTATTTAATGATAAAACACCTTAAATACCACTATATAGCCAAAATTTTTTAAACTCCCTCTATATTCTTTCTTATCTTGTAAGAAAAATCAGGGAAAGCAACCATCAGATCAAACTATAATTAAAAAATAGTACGAGCTCTTACTACAAATAAACTTCACTGTTTATTTGTTTATTCATTCGATTTTAATGCCTCGATCATGTCTACTCCCTTTAATTTTCTATGCATGATGCCCATTACAACAGTCGAAAAGACAACGGTTAGGATCGCTGCATATACATAACTGGTCCAGTGTAATGAAGGGTTAAACATCATATTATCCATCGACGCTGTATCGAGTACAAAGACGTGAAGCAACCGCCCAATGCCGGCGCCGACTACAATGCCCATTAAAGTTAAAATGATATTCTCTCGATAGATATACATCGTTACTTCACGATCATAAAAACCAAGTACTTTAATAGTAGATAATTCACGAATCCGCTCCGACACATTAATATTCGTTAAATTGTACAGAACAATAAACGCTAATATTGCTGCGGAGATGATAAGAACAACCACAACAATATTTAAACTTTCCATCGAATCGTCAAACGTATTAATAATCGTAGAATTAAAAGAAGTTGTTAAAACTTTGTCTTGTTGGGTTAATTGTTCAGACAATTGGTCTTCCCAAGTTCTCTCCTGATCATAAATTAAAAGATCGGCATTAAATGTTGGCAACTCTTCTCCAAAAGTAGCTTGATACGTATCCTCCGTCAAATACAAATAATGACCGGTATAATTCTCCACTACTTGAGCAATGTTCACTTGATATACTTCATTATCTGTATCGGTCAATTCGATTGAATCACCTGCTTGTAGACCAAAAAGATCTGCAAGTTTTTCGGTAACGATCGCACCATCATTGGATAATTCATACGTTTCTTCAGAACGACGATCCATTAATGAAACAAAATCAGTAAAGGAAGCTGGCGTTTCTGGAACCATGAGATAAACTTCTTGAATGTTGTAGCCAGGCTCCCGAACTTCAAACGACTCCTGATACACAGCTAACCGCTGATCAATTTCAGATTGATTTTGAATGAACTGCTCGTATTCTTCCTCCGCACCTTCATAAGTATCTTGATCAAACACGACCATTGCATCGTACTTGATCACATCGCCATATTGCAAGGAAGTTAATCCTTCTACCGCACCTTTTAACCCAAAACCTGTTACAATCAGAGCTGCACAACCAGCAATACCAAAAACGGTCATGAGCATTCTTTGCTTATAACGGAACAAGTTTCTTGCGGTAACTTTTTCAATAAAATTCAACCGATTCCATAATGGCGTTATCCGCTCGAGTAGAATTCGTTTTCCTATTTTCGGTGCTTTCGGACGCATCAATACAGATGGTGAACTTTTTAAATCCTTTCGCAAAACAGCCCATGCTGTTACGATTGTACACGTTAATGCAATAGCTGCAGATAAGAGCGTGTAGAATAGGTAACTTGAGACGATTAAGTCTGGTAAATTATACAAAATCCGATATGCATTATAGATGATTCTCGGAAACAGTTGATAGCCTAGAATTAGCCCTAATACCGTACCGAGTGCACTTGCTAAAATCGCATACAAATAATATTTTAGTGAGACTTGCCAGTTTGTATACCCTAATGCTTTTAGTGTCCCAATTTCTCCCCGTTGTTCTTCAATCATTCTCGTAATTGTCGTTAAGGTTACCAATGCGGCAATCGCAAAGAACACACCAGGAAAAATAGTAGCTAACGCCGATAAACGATCCGCATTATCCGCATATTCAACAAACGCAGCATTATCTTCCCGTGACGTTACGTAATACGTTGGTTCTTCTAATTCGCTCAACTCATCTCGCGCGTCCTCAATCTCTGCTTCTGCTTCCGTTATTTCTTCTAATGCAGATTGCTGTTCTTCCTCAAACTCAGCTAATCCTTCTTGATACGCAGCTTCTGCTTCCTCTAACGTCGCTCTTTCATCTTCCAGTGTTGCAAGACCTTCCTCATATTCACGGATACCAGCTTGTAGATCTTGATATGCCTGATCTAACTCTGCTTCACCGGATGCTTTTTCTTCTGCTAATCGAACAGCTTCAGCCGCTAATTGTTCCTGTGCTTGATCTAGTTCTCTTTGTCCAGCCTCTAACGCTTCTCGGCCAGCAAGTAGTTCTTGTTCTTGCCTTGCTAATTCCGCTTCTGCTGAATCAAGCTGTTCCAAACCAGATTCCAGTTCAGCCATCACTTCCGCCATCGCTTGTTCAATCATTGTATCGCTAATTGTTCCTTCAAAATAGCCCGTTAGCAATTCTCCAAGTGTTACATCACCTAGTGGAATGTTATTTGTCTGCTCAATTATTTCTTCCCGAGTCTCCTCAGGTATTTGATCAGGGGAGACAGCAAAAATCGATTCGAGTTGTTGTTGCACAGTTGTAATGCGTTCGATTTGATTTTCTAATGTTTGGCGCTGAGCATCTATTTCAGCTTCGGCAGATCCAAGTTCCCGGAATCCATCCATTATTATCGCTCGCTGATTTGACAGTTCCGCTTGCTCTCGCTCCAACCTTTGCTCTGCCTCTTCTATTTCTTGCTCTGCTTGAGCAATTTCCGCTTCAAACAAAGCTAAATTGTCTTGATACGCTTGTTCGCCTTCTTCTAACTCTATTTTCGCATCGGCTAATTCTTGTTCTGCTTGCTCTATTTCCTGATAACCTTGTTCAATTTGCTCTCTTGCATCATCCAATTCCGCTTCCGCATCTGCTAGTTCTGCTTGACCTTCCGCTATCTCTTGTTCCGCTTCTGTTAACGCCTCTTCTATTTCTTCTCGCAATTCTCGGAAACGTTCTGGCGCATGTTCCTCCAATTGTCTCTCTAATTCCGCTTGATGTTCTCTTGCTTTTTCTTGATAGACATCACTATAGGTATCTATCCCTGCAAGGTCGGAGAAAGTTAAATAAGCATCTGTATAAACAGGTAGATCAAAGTCTTCTTCTAAAATAACACCAAATGCATCTAAAGTTCCTCGGCCGACGGTTGTACTGCCGCGCTGATCTTCGGTAATATACATCGGACTGTTGACAAAACCAACTACCGTGTATTCTGTATGTTTAAACTGCTCCGTTAAATCACTATCACTAGAATCAGAAAACAAATGAATCGTATCGCCAATTTCATAGCGATCTCGCATTAATTCACGATTATCTAATGCAATTTCTCCACTGTTTTCTGGTAGCCTTCCACTTTTCGTCACATATTGATTTAGTTCCTGCTCCGGATGATAACTAAAAACCCTCATTACGAGACGGTTCGATCCTGCTAGCACATCTTGACTGTACCCTGCCTCGATCCGCGCCACAGGTTCATATGCTGCTAGTAAGTTCAAATCCTCTTCTTCTAATCCAAGGGTGGACTGGATCCGAGCATCCATGAAATGCTGATCCTCATAATACTGATTTGCCGTATTCAGCATATTAGGTCCAGAAGCTTGCAATCCTGCAAAAAAACTAACTCCTAAAAGGATTAAAAATAATATGGATAAAAATCGAGCTTTTGAGGTTACGATTTCTTTGAAAATAATTTTTGTTAGCGCCGTGTTTTTCGCCATCTTCTTTTCCCCCATTACCATTCGATCTGATCCACAGAGCGTGGTTTAGGATTCAGAATAGTATCACGGACTTTCGCGTCATTAATATAAATAACGCGGTCAGCCATCGGAGCGATTGCGGAATTATGTGTGATAACAATAACAGTCGTTCCAGTATTTCGTGCAGTTTCTTGTAATAATTTTAAAATTTGCTTTCCTGTTTCATAATCTAACGCTCCCGTAGGTTCATCACAAAGTAATAGTTTCGGATTTTTAGCTAGCGCACGCGCAATCGCAACCCGTTGTTGCTCTCCCCCTGATAATTGGGACGGAAAATTATCGACTCGATCACTCAACCCTACATCCGCTAATACTTTGTCAACATCTAACGCATTCGGAGATATTTGTGTTGCCAGTTCTACATTTTCTTTTGCTGTTAAATTCGGAACCAAATTATAAAATTGAAAAACAAAACCAACATCATCACGACGATATTTGGTCAACTGTTTGGACGTGTAGGTTGCAATATCTATTCCATCAATAAGGACTTGCCCTTCATCTGGTTTATCCATCCCACCAAGAATATTCAGTACTGTAGATTTTCCAGCACCACTTGGCCCTAAGATCACCGTAAACTCACCTTGTTCTATTTCAAAACTAATACCATTATTAGCGACAATTGTACTTTCGCCCATCTGATATCTTTTATATTCTTCAATCATTTTTACATAACTCACAAACATCCACCTTTCAGCACTAGCGAAGATCCCTTCATTTTTCTTTATCTTATTATACTATACTTTTCTAAATATAATGTCGTTCAGACTTACAAG
>NZ_JAPRAT010000032.1 GCF_026805325.1 Natronobacillus azotifigens | reverse complement strand
TATTAGTAGAAAAAAATTGTGGTCAGTGGAAGGAGCGTATTTGGTTTGGAGGAGTATGAGTTTAGTGGAGAAGGTTTTGATAGAAGTTTTGATGATGCAATGAATCAGGTTAATCAACAATTAGATAAGGAAATACTGTTTGCGATGATTGGAGATGTAAATGCAGGTAAATCATCGACGATCAATCAATTAATCGGGGATGAGGTCGCGAAAGTGGGGGCTCAACCTGGGGAAACCGTAATTGTTGAGAAATATAAATACAAGGATAAAATCATTTTCGCAGATACACCTGGTTTAGATGATATTCATACGGAAAATTCAGAGGAAACGTTGAAGTTCTATAAGGAAGCAGACGTGATTCTGTTTTTTCTTAATGCCGCAGGTACCGTTTTTTCTGAAGGGGAAAGAAAACATTTTAAAACGATTAGTAAAGTGAACAAAGAAATTATCTTTGTGTTGAATAAAATTGATGCTGCCGAAGATATCCCTAACCTCGTGAAATTTGTTAAAGACAATACAGATAATAAATTTAAGGTCGTGCCAATTTCATCAAAAACTGGTGAAAACATAGACAAGTTAAGATATGAAATAATGAGTTTTTTAGAACGTAAAGGTAAGGACATCTTATTCGCGAAACATGTGAAAGAAAAGTCACCGATTGCGAACAAGTGGATCCTAAGTGCAGCAACATCTGCAGGTGCTGTCGGAGTAACTCCAATACCTGGATCAGATATCGTTCCCATCACATCTATACAAGTAGGGCTAATGGTAAAGTTAGCAACCTTATACGAAAAACCTTTGTCTAAAGGGAAAGCAAAAGAATTGGCGATAGCTGCAGTAACAGGTAATATCGGCAAAAGTATCTTTAGACAAGCTGTCAAATTGATCCCTGGAGCAGGCTCCATTGCAGGTGCTGGAATTGCAGGGAGCTTAACAATGGCCTTAGGTTACTCGATGAAATACGCGTATGAAAAAGACATCGAAATTGATGCGGAATTAATAAAAACATTATCGAAGAATTTTATGAAGAAAAACAAAGCGGAAGTATAATTGATTAGGGTCAGCCATCTTTGTGGACGAATGTTCATGGGGAGGGGTTGGCTCTTTTTCGACTACTATAATTGTATCTAAAGCTGCTTGTAGGAATGAAAATGAGATTATCCGTTTGTTTTATAACTTTACTCTTGTTGTATATTATAGATAGAGCTTGCTTAACGAGGAGGTTGACTATGAATCTAGTTGACGAATTTGACAAGGCCATTAAAGATTGAACTTGGTTTATAGGAAAGCCTATAGGAAAAGAAAAATACAGAATAATAGATAGAAGTTTACCTCACCAACCAAAGAAGCTCCCAAATTAGTTGAGTGGGGGCAATACGTTTTGGTATACTAGGAAGTTTCTTAAAACCGGAAAAGCAGGCCAAAAAGCAACGCTAGATTTGCAACTCCACATTATCGTCCTAAATCAACAAGAAGCACATTAGCAGCTTCGACTTTTACAAGATAAAACAATGAAAGGAAAGGAAAGGGTATTGATGAAAGTAATGTTGGGCAATGGATGAAGAGCAACTGTCACAGAATTGATATCCTACTAGATTCAGATTTAGGAATATATTTATCCCGGAGCAACCGTCCGTAAGACTCCCACTTCAAAACAACAAGAAAAGCAAGTTGTTTAAGTGGGAGTAACGGACGCTAGCACCCCGAATGGTTCAAGGGCCTTTAGGTCATCCTTTAGGGCTAACAATCAGTGGGGGAATAACTAAAAACTCCCACTGATTGAAGTTTCACTTTATGTGATAGGGAAACTGAAATTAAAAAAATTGTAATATAACGCATAGAAAATTTAATGAGGTGATTGATTTGTTGAAAAAAATATCCGAAGTGGATTTTCTGGTCTTAAGGGGACCATTTGAATCAGGAAGACAAGATCCAAGTAATTTAGCCGCGACTTTTTTTGGAGCTATATTAATTCAAGCTTTATTTTTATGGTTAGAACATTTCGCGGGTGTAGAATCAAATTTCCCTCTGTATAGGAGCGTGTTTGTTAATCATCTCTGGTTCTCCATTATACTGACTGTCTTCATGATTATTTACATGATTCCAAGTGTTTATATGCGATCACAGAAAATACAATATTTACTCAGCATTATTGTTTCGCAAAATGTTTTTGGAGTATCATCTTATATTCTGGCGTTACTTATAATAGCTTCGACGTTTACCTCTGACTTGAATACCTTAATGTTTATTATTAAAACGACATTATTAGGTGGGGTGTTAGTCTTTGTGATTACTTGGACAAGGTTTATGATTTTACTGAAAAAAGGGTATTATAGAAAAGGCTCTTCGAAAGATCAGTTGAGACAAAAATTTGAGACCAAGTCCTTGTTGCCCTTTGCAACGGCTGTAGGGGGGCCAATTGTACTTGTTATGGTACCGTTACTACGGATCGTTCAACCGGGGAAAATAGAAGAATTATTTTTCACATGCTTGTTTCTTTTCGTTTTTTATACCATGCTCTTTATCCTTCCAGAGCAAATTGTCATTCTTTACTGCAAATGTCGTTTTGATAGCTTTAATTTTGAAATTACCGGACGGTTAAAGCCAGTCAGAGATCAAGATGGTAAACCAGTGTCAACATACGATTTAATTCATGCTATTCAGTTTAATAATGAAGGAGTAAAAAAATGAAAATTGGCTTTCTAATATCTCCGAAGAACTAAATGATTTATTAGAAGAAGAAGGATATACATTGAACTTCTTTTGGAAGAAATCAAATGTCATCAACTTTTTGCGAGGATATTATTTCAGATTGCGATACAAAAATGATTGTTGTAAATTACGCGAAAATATAGCAACCATTTTAGAAAACTGGCATAACCGAATGTACAACTAAACCAATATAAATTTGGAATCTTGCTTCTTTAGTCAATAAGAATGTTAGTCAATGAACTGGTGCTAAATAGAAAAAGCAGAGGACAGTCCCCTGCTTCTTCATAATAAGATCATCTTGCTACAAATAAAAAGTGAAGCAAATAAGTAATCCCTGCTGACCCCATCGCGATAAGCAGGGTTACTATCCAGGTTGTTAGTGAGTGTTTTTTAATGATTATTGTATTAAATAAAATAAAGAGAACGATGAGAAGTACAAGATACCATGGTACTAAATTTGGATTCTGCCAAAAAAATCCGAACAAAACATAAAGAAAAATAATGATAGATCCTGCACCTATGATAATATTTCCAATCACCCAACTTCTATTTCGCAATTTCCCCTATCCTTTCTCTAACCATAGCATATTGTCTTAGTTACTAGCTTCTAGAATCTATTATGATAAATTTAACGATTTGTTTATATTTTCCCTTTTTGTAAAGAGAAAAACATGATTAAGCAGGAGGAAGCACCCAGGATCAAGTTTGTCCCCTATCCCTGCACACTTGTCCACGTGAGGGGCTGACCCTTATAATTAAACAATGTTATGCTAAACTTATCTATAGTATAAACACAGCAAAGGAAGTGAATCGATGTCATTTAATAGTGAATCGTATATAAAAGATCAACGAACAAAACAATATGAAACACCACCTGTATCTAGTTATCAAGTTGAACGGACAGAGGTTATTGAAAAGATCGATCATGTGTTAAAAGAGCAAATCCTATCCAGTGATCTTGATGGTTTGCAGATGCTTGTTAAAACAGAGCAAGCAACCTACGCAGACATTGCAAAAGCTTTTTATAACCGGGTTCTTGAAACAAAAGACAGCAACGCGGTGATTACGCTGAATCAAGCTGTGATTGATGAAGCGGAGGCTTGTTTTTATGATGACGTTCGTGATCTGTTATACGGAATTCCTGTCCTTGTTAAAGACAATATTGCTGTGACAGGCTTACCAACAACAGCGGGTGCAGCGATCTTAAAAGATTTCCATAGTAAAGAAGATGCGGAGATCATCCAAGCATTGAAAGCAAAAGGGGCACTTATTTTAGGAAAGACGAATTTATCCGAGTGGGCGAACTTTATGACGACCAAAAGCGCGAATGGTTATTCAGCTGTTGGTGGGCAGACGAAGAACCCTTTTGGAAGATTTGACGTGGGTGGCTCAAGTTCGGGAAGTGCAGTAGCCGTAGCCAGCAAGATGAGTCCTGTGGCAATTGGGACAGAAACGGCCGGTTCTATTATTTATCCCGCAAGTCAGAACGGCGTTGTCGGATTGAAACCAACCTTAACGACTGTCTCGCAAGCAGGGATTATCCCCATCGCTCAAGCGCATGATACCGCAGGGCCAATGGCGAATACCGTGAAGGATTGCTACACGTTACTGAAAGGAATGGCAACGTTTAAAGAGACGTTTGAAGATTTTCACCAACCCCTCACGTCGTATCGATTTGGTCAGCTTACGGATCGAGCGATCACACAGGCATATCGTGATCAAGATGAAACGATCATGAACACATTTATTGAACGCTTGAATGAAGCGGGCGTCCATTGTGTGCCGATAACATTGAATGAAGATGCACATGAAGTCGATATCACGAATGTGTTGCTCTATCAATTTAATGCGGGCGTACGTGATTATTTTAAAACGACGGATCAACCAATCACACTTTCCGATGTTTTTTTATTTAACGAAAAAGATTCTGACAATACCATCCCTTATGGACAAGATTTAATTGAAAAAGCAAGGAGTCACACATTTACAAAAGTAGAGATTGACGAGTTGATAAAAGCTAATCAAACGATCACAACAAAAGCACTGGATGAAGCCTTTCAATCCGTTGATTTCCTTGTTACGTTAAGTAACTATGCTACGTCCCTTTATGCGACATCAGGTTACCCGGCATTAACCTTGCCAGGGTTCAAACGGGAATCGGGGGAGCCGGTTGGGATTACGATCATCGGAAAGCCAAATCAAGACATCGAGCTGTTGTATGTCGGTCACTTGATTCACGATTAATCGATTGCAAGAAGAGCTAACAAAATTGAAAAATAAACGTGTTAAATCTGTTCGCGCTATTTTTTGGATTCTGTTGAAAAACATGAACTTAGTTTTCAGAATGATTAGCTAAGAAATAAATAAATATCATCAAAATAGTTTTAGCGGAGGATAATTATGAAAAACTATTTATTAGGTGTCGATATTGGTACAACAAGTACAAAAGCGGTGCTTTTTGATAGAGAAGGAAAGGTTCAAACGCAGTATGCTGTCGAGTATCCATTACTTACTCCAGTTCCGGGTGCGGCTGAACAAAAGGCCGAAGAGATCTATCAAGCAGTAAAAACATCGATTCGCAAAGCGCTAAGTGCTAGTGGGATTAGTTCAGAGAAATTGTTACTCGTTTCTTTTAGCGCAGCGATGCATAGTTTGATTGCAATTGATAAAGATGGAAAGCCAATTACCAACAGTATTACGTGGGCAGATCAACGTGCAGAACCATGGGTGAAAAAGCTAAAAGAAGAATGGAACGGGCATGAAATTTATTTGCGTACAGGAACTCCAATTCATCCGATGTCTCCGCTAGCTAAGATTATTTGGCTAAAACATGAAAGACCTCGAATTTTTGAAGAAACGTATAAGTTTATTTCAATAAAAGAATATGTGTTGCATCAGTTGTTCGGTGAGTACATCGTTGACTATTCTATTGCGTCGGCGACAGGGTTGTTTCATTTGGAAGAATTAGATTGGGATAAAGGGGCCTTAGAGGTTGCAGGTATTACAGCTGATCATTTATCAAAACTTGTACCTACTACACACAAAATTCAAGGACTATCGAAGGGATTAGCTGAGGAACTTGGACTGAGTATAGATGTGCCTTTTATCATTGGAGCAAACGATGGTGTTCTTTCTAATTTAGGCGTGAATGGAATCGAACCGGGAGTTGTAGCGTTGACGATTGGAACAAGTGGTGCTATTCGTACAATGACAAATAAACCCGTTACAGATCAAAAAGGGAGAACTTTTTGCTATGCATTGACAAACGATCATTGGGTTATTGGAGGTCCTGTAAATAATGGTGGAATGGTGCTACGCTGGCTTCGGGATGAGTTTTGCTATGAAGAAGTAGAGAAGGCAAAGGAATTAGGTGTTGATCCGTACGACCTTATCACCGAAAAAATCAGTAAAGTAAAGCCAGGATCTGAGGGTTTAATTTTTCATCCATACTTGACTGGAGAACGTGCACCAATTTGGAATGCAAATGCAAGAGGTTCTTTTTTTGGCTTAGGTATGCATCATAAGAGAGAACATATGATGCGAGCGGTATTGGAAGGGATCAACTTTAATATATATACGGTGTTACTTGCGTTAGAAGAACAAATAGGGATTCCAGAAAAGATTCATGCAACGGGAGGGTTTGCCAAGTCGCCGCTATGGAGGCAAATGCTTGCTGACGTATTCAACCAAGAAGTACAAATTCCTGAAAGTGTAGAAAGCTCTTGTCTGGGTGCAGTTGTTCTAGGACTCTATGCACTTGGAGAAATCGATGATTTTACTATTGTATCTAAAATGGTGGGAACAATAGATAACAATCTACCGAATCAGCAGCATGTAAAAGTATACAAGGAATTGATTCCTGTTTATTTAAGATTGAGTCGTATGTTTAATGACGAATATCCCTATGTAGTGAAATTTCAGAACTAAGGGTTGCGATGTCTTGTATTTTTGAAAATTTATTTAAGGGAAGTAAAGTTCAAGTTATTTTATGTCGCCTTATCTTACAGCATAATGAAAAAGAATTATCTTCAAAACAATTACGTAAAAAATATTTCATCTCGGATACGATTGCGATCTAATAATATTTTTTCATACAATGAAGGAATGTAATAAAATTCTTTTTTAGGAGAAATTATTTAGGTAGGTAATTTGTTGTGAGAAACATGAGTCAGACTCTACATATAGATATTAGAAAGGTGTCGTTCAAGTGGAACTGCAACAGAAATTATATAAAAACGGTTATAGGAATGCTGCTGAAATTCTTCTCAATCTACATGCAAGTGATCAATTTCTTGAAAAACTTTTTTTGATTTTGAAGGAATGTGTTTCTTCCCAAAGTAGTTTTCCTGACGATATTGATATCTTATATACGCAATTAGTGAACGTGATTAGCTTTCAGGAGGAATATAAATATATTTTAGTGCGTGATTTGGAAATTATTTTATCTGAAATGATGGACCCCACAACTGATCCAGAGATAATCTATATTGATGAAGCGGAAGAAGAGAAAGTGATTTCTCTGTATGGAAAATCCTTATCAGGTAACACCGATGCCCAGGTCGAACTGGCTCATTTTTATAAATCGATTGAGCGTGATGAATGGGCCTTTGACTGGTTCAAAGTAGCAGCAGATATTGGTAATGCCGATGCGCTTTATTGGCTAGGTAATGAGTATTTTGTTGGAAATGTTATCGAGCGTGATTTGGAAAAAGCCTACTTTTCTTATAAAGAAGCTGCCGAAAAAGGGCATGGCGATGCCTTGAACAATTATGCGGATATGTATCTACGTGGCGAGTATGTGGAGAAGGATGAAAAAAGAGCATTAGAACTTTTTAAGAAAGCTGCTGATAAAGGTGTTCCAGAAGCAATGTACACACTTGGCTATATGTATGAAAAGGCTGTTGGAACAAAATTAGACATGAAAGAATCCAAACGATGGTTTACCGTATCTGCGCTTCATGGTGATGTGTTTGCAGCAAATCGATTAGGCCATGAGGCGGTGGAAAATGGCCTGGGCGTTGAAGCGATCTCATGGTATCAAATGGCCGCTGAACAGGGCGACTCTTATGGAGAGTTTAATCTTGGCCTTTGTTATGAGAATGGAATAGGAACCCATGTTAATAGTAAGAAAGCTAAATATTGGTATAGGAAGGCTGCTTTAAAAGGTGATGATCAAGCAAAGCAGAAGTTGAAGGAGTTTTAATGTTGATGAAAGTAGGGGGTAAGTAAACCTGCGTTCTTGTTTTTTCAAAGTAAATGTTTCCTGGGTATCATCAGTGTATGAAATAAGGAAAACTCCATCTAAGCCTTAAGTATAGATGGGGTTTTTGTTTGTCCGGTATAGGAAGATACTATTGTGTTACTTTCTAAAATATGTTGAAGATTTACTTAATTCTAGGGAGTGATCAGATATCTAGATTATAACAAACAAAAATCCCCAAATATAGAACTAAACACGTTGGAAAATTGAAAAAACTTCTATACATTTCAAAAAAATTACAGTATGCTATTCTTGAGCGTTAACAAAACGGAAACAATGGAAGCAGCAACATAAGTATAGTTATTAAAGTTGATTCATTTGATACACTTGTAGATTCTTAACGTTTGAAAGAAATACCAGCATTGTTCCACTTGAGATTTTTTTCAGTATTATTTAGATAGAATACTAGTGGGTCAACATTTTTTGTTTACTCTCTAACCTAAAATTAATATTTTCGGAGGGGAATTCCATGAATAAAAAATTATCTATTATGATAGTATTGCTAGCGTCTGTCTTATTGTCTTGTTCTCAACTCAGTTCAAATAACGGTATGCTAGATTTTTATTCAAATGCTGAAAAAGTTCTTATTTCTTCTGAAAATGAATCATCTTTATCTTTTGAACTCGTATTATTTTCTAAAAACAAAATAAAAAAATATGAGCATATAGGTCTAGAGGGTACGAACACTGAAAACCTTAGTGTTGAAATTGTTGATAATACGATCGATAAAATAAAAAAACATAAGTACAAACATTACTACACAAATGTCTTCATGATTACAGTCACTCCAAAAAAGAAAGTAAGTCATGAAATTGTTATCAATAAGTTAGTGTTAAATATTAATGGTGAATCAATTAAAGTTGAATTCACCACCCCTATCGTTCATTCTTTTGAAGGTGGTAATATCTTCACCCAGGATTTTATTCCTACTATAATACCAAATGATATGTCGTCCGTGATAATCAAAAGTGGTGATGAGGTTGTCTATCAATTTGAAGCAAAAAAAGCCATTCAATTAGAAAAGATACACGCAAAAAATTTCTTAACGCTAAGTATGTCGAAAATAAAAATAGGAGAAAACATTTTTGATGATTATATCCAATTACCTATCTCGATTCCTGCCGATTCAATGGTAGAAATCTCGCTTCAACTTAGTGGAGATGAGCCAGCTATAGATGAACTAAACTACATTTCAACAAATCTATTCTTTGAATATACTACGACGGAAAACGTGAAGAAACAAACAAACGGAGTAGTGGTATTCCTAAACCCCATTTATCCAATTTTAGATGATTTAAATAAAGTCGAGAATTATATCGATACTTACATCTATAACAGATAGTTAACTAGCTAAAAAGTGATAGTAATGTATGGGAAAGTCTTTTCTAACCGATAAAATTCGCTACTTATATCTGCTCGTGTTTAAGAAATATAGTGAAGATGATATAAATAATTCAGAATAATTGGATGATAACGGTAAGTATTTCATCCAAAGTCTAAAACAGAAAAGTTTTTAAATGAATACGCGAAAAGATCGATTTGATTCTTTGGTCATAAAGCGCTTTCGAAAATTTCAAAAAAACTATTGCTTTTTATTCTTAGGCGGTTTATAATGAAAAAAGAAAGCGGTTTCGGTTGATTTCAACGATTACATGAAATTGATTATTAGTTCAAAAGTTGGATTTAACGAATTGTTTCCGTTTTCATAAAAAATAAAAAGATCTAAAATCTTGCATAAATTTAAATAACAATACAAATAGTAAAGGTATTGGTTTTTTTATCGGTTTTTCGAAAGGGGTTTCGTTATGGCGGTTATACAGTTTCCAAAAGACATGAAATGGGGAGTTGCTACAGCTTCCTATCAAATAGAAGGAGCTACAAGTGAAGGTGGAAGAGGAATGTCCATTTGGGATACCTTCTCTAAGACTCCAGGTAAAGTTGAGAATGGAGATAATGGTGATGTTGCATGTGACAGTTATCATCGTTATGAAGAAGATATTGAAATTATGGAAGACTTAGGTGTAGATTTTTATCGCTTCTCGGTAGCGTGGCCAAGAATCTTCCCGAATGGCACCGGAGAAGTGAACCAAGAAGGTTTAGATTATTATCACCGCTTAGTAGATGGGCTGCTAGCAAAAGGGATTGAGCCGATGTGTACACTGTACCATTGGGATCTCCCACAAGCATTACAAGATAATGGGGGTTGGGGTAATCGAAAGACGATTGAAGCTTTTGCCAACTACGCTAAGGTAATGTTTAAAGAGTTCCAAGGAAAAATTAAACACTGGATTACATTTAATGAGCCTTGGTGTGCATCATTTTTATCTAATTATTTTGGTGTACATGCACCGGGAAATAAAGATTTACAATTAGCTGTCGATGCTGCGCACCATATGAATGTCGCACATGGAAAAGCTGTTATCCATTTCCGGAAGCTTGGCGTGGAAGGTCAAATAGGATATGCGCCAAATGCTGAATGGAATGAACCTTATAGTGATAAGCAAGAAGATATTGACGCTTGTGAGCGCGCAAACGCATTTTTCATTGATTGGTTTTTTGATCCGGTGTTTAAAGGGTCTTATCCAAAAACTCTAGTTAATATATTCGAGGAAAATGGAGCTCAACTACACATTGAAGAAGGCGACATGGAGATCATTAATCAACCAATTGATTTTCTAGGTATCAATTACTACACTGGCAGTGTTGGTCGTTACAAAGAAAACGAAGGAATGTTTGAGCATGAACGCGTAGACACTGGTTATCAAAAAACAGATATAGGTTGGAACATTTATCCAGACGGTTTTTATAACGTATTAACTCATATTGCGAAAACATATGGTGATGTGCCGATCTACATTACGGAAAATGGATCATGCTACAATGATGAAAAAGAAGCTGGGAGAGTCAAGGATAGTAAACGAATTGACTACTTGCAACAACACTTGATCGCACTAGATCGTGCGATGAAATCAGGAGTTAATATTAAAGGTTATGTATCTTGGTCGCTGCTTGATAATTTTGAATGGGCAGAAGGATATACGATGCGTTTTGGTATTGTCTATGTTGATTATCGGACGTTAGAACGTACCAAGAAAGATAGCTTCTATTGGTATAAACAAGTGATTAGCAATAAATTTTTCGAAGTGAAATAATTTCAGTGATATATAATTGTTTCGAGGTGCTTCTGAATCCGAGAAGTAACCTCAAGACATTTACTTGTAATAAGACGGATCTTAATGCGCAAATAGAAAGCGATTACATCAATGACTTACAAAGGTGAAATGAAACTTAAAGGAGGTGATGGCGAAGCAGGGATAACGTGTTTTGCTATTAAGTTTTTTTAACCAAGTCAACCAAATTAAATTTCCAAGGGGGAAGTATGATGTCAAAATTTTTAAAATTAACGGCATTTATGGTTTTAGCAATTTTATTATTAGCAGCGTGTAATGGTGGCGGAAACGATAATAACGATTCTGCAAATGATTCAGCAAATGATCCGGAAACAACAGAGGAAAGTTTCGGTGATGGTGAGATCGAATTAGTATTCTGGGAGTTTGGTAATACTGGCTACGATGTATTAATCGAAGAATATGTAGCGCAAAATCCACATATCTCCATTAATCTTCAAAACGCTGACATGAATGATGTGCATGATAACCTATTCACATCAATCTCTGCAGGTAGTGGTGCACCAGATATCGCAATGGTAGAAGAGGCTCAGATTGAGCGTTACCGTAATGCAGAGGATGCATTTCACAATTTATTTGACTTAGGAGCAGCCGATGTAGAAGACAACTTCCTTGATTGGGTATTCCAAAATGGAGGAAATGCAGACGGTACTTTCCAATTTGGTCTTCCAACAGACATTGGACCAACAGTAATGTTCTATCGTACAGATGTTTTTGAGGAAGCAGGATTTGATTCTTCTCCAGAAGCTGTTAATGAATTAGTTAACACATGGGAAGATTATGAAGCAGTTGCTAGAGAAATCTATGAAGAAACTGGTAAGTTAATGACGGACGCAGGAGAACTAGTATTCAACGCGCGTCGTGACCAAGCAACACAACAATATTTCAATGAAGATGATGAATTAATTATTGATGACCATCCTCAAATTAGAGAAGCATATGATTATGTTGCGAACTTGTTTGATGAAGGTTTAGTAGGAGATATTCCACTTTGGACTCCAGAATGGTTTGCTGGAATGGAAGAAGGAACTTACGCAACAATGCTAGCTCCAGCTTGGATGCAAGGACAAATCAAAGATAACAGCCCTGAAGAAGGAATTTGGTCAATTACAACAATGCCTGAAGGTGCTGGAAACTGGGGTGGATCTTACCTAACTGTTCCTTCAGAAAGTGAACATGCTGAAGAAGCTTACAATTTTATCGAATGGTTAACAGCTCCAGAACAACAATTAGAAGCATTCTTGAACTATGGTTTATTCCCGTCATCTCCACAAGTTTATGATATGCCAGAATTTATGGACTATGAAGATGAATATTTCGGAGGAATTGCAACAGCACAAGTATTCTCTGAAGCTGCACAATCAGTAATTCCAGTATACAAAGGTCGTTTATATTACCCAGTAGATGAAGAATTAAAAGAAGCGATTGATAACATGTCTGCAGGTAGTGACCCAGATGAGGAATGGGATGCAGCAGTAAGTAGAATTGAAAGAATTTTACAACGATAAAAAAATTGCGCGTGCCCTAAAAGATTAATGTCTTCTAGGGCACGCCAGTTATTGGAAATTCTGAATTTGATCAAAAATCATTAGGATATACGAAATTGAATGATTTATTATATACAACTAGTTACTAAGGTGGTTTTGTTTTGGTAAAATAAGAATAAATGAAACAATCTTAGTGAATAGTAAAAAAATCAACAAAGTGTATCGGTCCTGTGCAACAATCTAGTTACTACATTGTCAAAAGACCGAAGATTTTTTGAAAGTAATACAATATTTTTTGCAAGGGGGTAGCAAAGTTGAAGAAAACGAAAAAGAACAATCGACTTACTGATAAAAAACGCACGGCGGTAGCGGCTTATCTCTTTATTTCTCCGTTCTTCATTTTATTTGCCATTTTTGGTTTGTTTCCAATGCTATTTAGCTTTTACTTATCATTTTTTCGTTGGGATGGTTTAGACCCAATGACATTTAATGGTTTGAACAACTTTAGATTTATCTTTTCCGATCCCATTTTTTACTCATCAATTAAAAACACGTTTTTAATTGGATTGCTAGGAACGCTACCACAGATTCTCGTTTCGATGGTGATAGCTTTTGCCTTGAATTCAACACTTATCCGCTTTCGTAATGTGTTTAGAACATTAATTTTCTTACCTTATATTACGTCAATTGTTGCTGTGGCAATTATCTTTGGGCTTGTATTTAATAACCAGCCTTTTGGTTTTGCAAATTACATTCTTAGCCTTTTTGATGTAGGTCCAATTCGTTGGGGTGCAGAGTATTGGCCAGTTAAATTTGCAATTGCGACAATGGTATTCTGGCGTTGGGTTGGTTACAATACGATTATCTTCTTAGCTGGAATGCAAAGTATTCCAAGAGAGTTGTATGAAGCAGCAAAAATTGATGGAGCAACCATCATGCAACAGCTTCGTCTAATTACCCTACCGATGTTAAAACCAATTGTAATGTTTGTTGTGTTTACCGCTACAATCGGAAGTTTACAATTATTCACAGAGCCATTGATCTTTTTAGGACGTGGCTTTAGAGAAGAAGGAATTACTGTAGTTGCTTACTTATGGAGAGATGCATTTGTATATAATACATTTGGAACTGCATCTGCGGCAGCGATCGTGCTATTTGTCATTATTATTTCATTGACAGCACTGAATCTAGGGATATCTAGTCTGATCGGTCGTACAAAGAAAAGTAAAGTTAGTTAGGAGGGGTGAATATGTCAACAAGAGAAGTTGGAGAAGGGAAATTCTCCATAAAGAAATTTTTTGTTTATGTGGTTTTAGTAGGAGGATCTTTAGTTTCTTTGTTTCCTTTTTATTATATGTTTATCATGGCGACACGATTAAATCGTGAAATAAATTCTGTTCCACCACCATTCACACCAGGAACAAATTTAGTTGAGAACTTTCAAAAGGTAACAGATAATATTGATTTCTTTGGAGCGATGTGGAACTCATTATTCGTTTCTGCATCGATTACTTTTGGAACGCTATTTCTATGTTCTTTAGCAGGATATGCGTTTGCAAAATTAGAGTTCAAAGGTAAAAACATATTCTTCGGATTGATTCTAGTAACAATGATGGTTCCGCCCCAACTAGGCTTAATTCCGCAGTATTATATTATTACGGAGTTAAATTGGTTAAATGATTTTAGAGCGATCATTGTGCCAGGTTTAATTAATGCTTTCGGTATTTTTTGGATGAGGCAATATATCAATGAGGGTGTACCATATGAAATTGTTGAAGCGGCAAAAATTGATGGGTGCTCAAATTTCCGTATTTATTGGAATGTTGTAGTACCAATGATTCTTCCAGCTTTTGCGACGCTTGGAATTATCGTATTCATGCATGTGTGGAATGATTTCTTATGGCCACTTGTCGTACTACGAGATCCAGCGGTGCATACGTTACAAGTAGCGTTACGTGCATTGAATGACTCAAGACAAATGGATTATGGTATGATTATGTCAGGGACATTCTGGGCAACCGTGCCTCTAATCTTTGTATTCTTAATGTTCAACCGTTTATTTATTCAAAGTTTGTCTGAAGGTGCAGTAAAATAAATCAACTTTAATCAGTGGCAGGATATTTATTCTACCACTGATTGTTAACCTTAAAGCATGACCTAAAAGGCTTGATTACATTCTTCAAAAAAATTTAGGTTAATTTCTTAGCATTGAGGAGATATGCATTTTAGGTGATTCCAGATTAATTGGGAATCACCTATATTTTCTCGGTTGTAATATTCATATATGAGGTGATAATAATGAACAGAATGATTTTTATGATCGCTGAAACAGCTTATCGATTCATTGTTTTAAATTTCTTGTGGCTTGTTTTTACTCTCGCTGGACTAGGCATTTTTGGTTTTATGCCAGCAACAGTTGCAGTATTCCGTTTGATTAGAGAATGGTTAAAAGGAGAGAAAGATATTCCGTTGTTTCGAAGTTACCTTGCTTTTTATAAAGCCGAATTTGTATCCTCAAATCTTATAGGTGCATTATTTTTGGTTTTGTTTTATATTATATATGTGAACTTTTCTTTTGTTTCATACTTTTATACTAGCTCTATTCATTTGTATATTTATATTGTTATCTTTAGTGTAGCAACCGTTGTTGTGCTAAGTTTTCTCAATACCTTTTCAGTTATGGCTCACTTCAAGCACAAAAAAACAATTCGCTATTTTAAAACCGCTGTTGGTTTAGTTTTTGCTCGACCAGGGTTGTCATTGATGCAGTTAATATGGCTTTTTGCCTATATGCTTATTGCTGTAAATTACCCGACGGCGTTTATCGCAATAGGTATTAGCGTTTTTGCCTACGTGTTGATGAGTTTGAATTATTCGATTTTCAAAAAATTCAATGCAGTCTGATAATACATTACCTAGATTTGGGGAATAAAGTTATGGTTACGATTTATGACATCGCGAAAAAAACAGGATATTCGATTAGTACGGTTTCTAAGGTGCTTAATAATTACTCTGATGTTGGAGAGAAGGCAAAAAAAATCATTTCCGAAGCGGTAAATGAATTAGGATACTATCCTAATTCAAGTGCGAGAGCGCTTTCAACGAAAAGATCATGGACAATTGGTGTTGTTTTTGTTGAGGATTCGGGAATAGGAATTGAGCATCCATTTTTTAATGCTGTGATTGAAAGCTTTAAGAAATTCGCTGAGAAGGAAGGTTACGATCTTCTTTTCGCATCCAATAATATCGGAAATGAACCGAAAACATATGTCGACCACTTTCTATATCGAGGTGTAGACGGAGTAGTTGTTGTCTGCTCTGCATTAAATTCTCCTAATTTACAAAAATTAATTGAGTCTGATGTTCCTTCTGTCGTAATTGATATGGATATGAGGGGAGCAAATGTCGTTTATAGTGATAATGTGTATGGAAGTGAACTAGCGGTTGAATATTTACTTTCGTTGGGGCATAAAAAGATTGCTCATCTATATGGTAGTGAGACGTTATATGTTGGAGAGCAGAGGTTAAAGGGCTTTTATAAAGCAATGAAAAAGAATAACCTAGCAATAGTTCCAGAATACGTTGTTGATGGCGGCATCTTTACGTATGAGGGTGGAAAAGAAGCAATGAAACAAATTCTGAACTTAGAGGACCCACCAACTGCTATTTATGCAGCAGGGGATTTAATGGCAATTGGTGCCATTGCAGCAATTCAAGAAGCGGGATTGAATGTGCCAAACGATTTTTCTATCGTTGGTTTTGATGATATACAAATTAGTAAATATATGACTCCAGGGTTAACTACGATCAAGCAGGAGACTTCGTTAATAGGGAAAACTGCAGCGAATCTTCTCATTGATCAAATCAATACAATAGAAAAGCAATTGATGTCGGTTAAAATACCAGTGAGATTAATAGAAAGAACATCTTGTGCTGCTGTTATACAAGATGTTAAAAAACCTTTACACTTATAATAATAGAATGCAATTATTACTATTTATGATAGGACAGGAGTGGGTGACCAAATAAGGTCTCTCCATTTCCTTTTACATAATTTTTTACTTCAACACCTTTAGGGAGTGCAGAATAAGCCTTGCTAAATAATGGTTTTAACGCTAACTCGTAAGTTCCTCAAATAATTTCATCTAAAACGTTTTCGGGCAAAATGAGAATAATTGGAGATATTCAATTTTAAGACTATAGACAATCCAAGAAAAAATGTAAACGAATACATTATTACTAGCTTGTACAATAAAAAATTCAAAAAACGATTGATTTATTAATAAGTATCGTTTAAAATCATTACTGAAAGCGCTTTCGATTGATAATCTATAGACAAAATATTCAAGAAATATACATATTGTCTATTTTTTTAAAGCTCTACTAACGCGTGTTAGTAGAGAGCGATTCTAAAATACTAGATATTCAAACGTAAAAGCAATCTATCATTTTATAAGATAGTAAGATCACTTCATCATGTGGTAATAGTAATTATTTAAGGATGTAGCTAAAAGTATTTCTGAATAAAGTAGGTAAGCTTAGTTGTCTATATGCTTTATTAAAATGAAATGTTTCTTTTTAATAAGCTTCAACCAACTACATGAATAATAACAAATCGAAGAAAATATTGTAGGTTGTCTGCAATGTAGTATAGATAATCAACTATTCTTTAAGGGGGTGATGCTTTAATACGTTTGGCAACACAATTTACTAAAAAAATAATGGAGGTTATTTTGCATGAAGCTTAAAAAAGCATTTATTGTTTTACTAGCAGTACTTTTAGTTAGTTCTAATTTTAGCTTTATTGGTAGTGTTTCTGCTTCAGAAAGTTCAAATGCTAATCCTAGAGCAGGTGTAGACAGAAGCTCAAATCCAGAAGATAATGGGTGGAACTTAACTTTTTCTGATGAATTTGATGGTGATGAAATAAATATGGATAATTGGAGCTTTGATGAGCCCACAAATGGTAGATGGAACGATGAAGTACAATCGTATACAGAGGACAACGCTTGGGTTGAAGATGGCAATCTAATTATTGAGGCTAGAAAAGAAGATATTACAGAGCCAGATGGTCAAGTATATAACTATTCTTCATCTAAACTCTGGACAAAAGATAAGAAGATGTTGACTTATGGAAGGGTAGATGTAAGAGCGAAATTACCAGAAGGACAAGGTATGTGGCCGGCAATTTGGATGATGCCAAATGATGAGCCATTTTATGGGACATGGCCAGTAAGTGGAGAAATTGACATTATGGAGCTGTTAGGACATGAGCCTCACAAGGTCCATGGAGCAATTCATTACGGTGAACCAAAGGGAGCAAGAGAAGCGACATACACATTAGAAAATGGAACTTTTGCTGATGATTATCATGTGTTTAGTATAGAATGGGAACCTGGAGAAATTCGTTGGTATGTGGATGATGTTCTTTTCCATACTGCAAATGACTGGTTCACTAAACATCCTGATAATGCAGATGAGTACACGTATCCTGCACCATTCGACCAACCGTTCATGTTAATTCTTAATATTTCCGTTGGTGGTGGATGGCCTGGAAATCCTGACGAGTCTACTGTATTTCCACAACAAATGAAAGTTGATTATGTAAGATTTTACGAAAAAGATGAATATCCAGTACATGAAAAACCAGAGAGTGCTGGAGAAGTAAGAGCACCTCTAGAAGATGGTAATTATGTATATAATGGTGACTTTGCTAGTACAGATTATTGGACATTTTCAAAAGCTGATGGCGGAAATGCAGACTTTGAAGTTAATAACGGCGCATTAGATGTTAAAATTGAATCAGGTGGAACTTCTGAACACGCTGTTCAAGTACTTCAAGCCCCTATACATCTAGAACAAGGTGCTACCTACAGAGCATCCTTTAGTGCAAAGGCTGAGGATGAAAGACCGGTAAAAGTTAAAATAGGTGGAGATGGAGATGCTGGTTGGGCGGATTATGCTGGAAAAGATCCAATCACTATTTCTACTGAATGGGACGAGTATGAATTTGAATTTAAGATGGGAAATTCAACTGATGTGAAAGCAAGATATGAATTTAATATGGGACAAAGTGATATTGATATTTCTTTTAGTGATGTTAGATTAGAAAAAATCGCTGATCCTGACCCTGCGGATATGATAAGAGGTCCACTTCCAACAGGAAATTATATCTATAATGGTACGTTTGATCAAGGTGAAGGAAGAATGGGATTCTGGGAATTCCAAACGGACGAAACTGCAGATGCAACTTACTATATTGGTAGTGCAATAAATGAAAGAAGATTTGACGCATTAATTACCGATGGCGGTAACGATGTCAATTCTGTACAATTAACACAAAGCGATTTTCGATTAGAGAACGGAAGAGAATACGAATTAACTTTTGACGCAAGTGCAGAAGCTGAGAGAGATGTTCAAGTAGCTTTTACAAACTCAGATGCAGAAGTTGTTTATGAGGAAACCATTTCTTTATCAACAGAAACAAAACAACATACCGTTCAATTTACGATGGAAGCTGAAGGAGATAATAACTCCATCCTTCAATTTAATCTGGGTGGTAATAACAATGATGTATATATCGACAATGTATTTTTAGAAAGACTTCCATTAGGTGTAGAAGTGGGGAACCTTCTAGAAAACGGAATATTTGATTCTTTATCTGGATGGAGAAGAGAAGCATATAACCCAGCGAAAGCGACTTTCTCTGAAGAAGATGGACAGGCTAAAGTTTCTATCACTAATATCGGTGATGCAGATTGGAATATTCAATTGTTCCAAACTGGAGTTGAAATTGAGCAAGGTGAAACATATGAGGTTTCATTTGATGCGAAATCAACATTAGATCGACCATTACGTGTGCAAGTTCAACGCAATGGTGAAGAAGATGACATATGGACAGGATACTCTGATCAAACAGTCACATTAACGGAGGAATTGCAAACGTTTACTTATTCTTTCGAAATGTCAGAACCAACTGATTTATCATCTAAGTTCGGTTTTGCTTTAGGAAAAGATGATGAAGGTTTAACTCCTGAAGAAGCACATGATGTATTCATTGACAATGTTTCGGTTAGAAAAGTTGAAGATCCAACAGATCCAGAAGAAAATATCATTGAAGTAGAAAGTGGAACGAAAACACCTGTTTCTTCCAACGAAGTAGTAAAATTAAAAGATACAAAGACATCGATTAAAATGCCAGCGAACCTACCAGAAGGTGCTACGATTTCAATAGAGCCAGTAGAAGAACCAGTACAAAATAAAGACCGTAAACCAGCTGGCGATGTAATCAAAGTAGACCTTCAAGGTGCAGAAGGTGCAACTGGATTTGTATTAGAGTTAGGATACGAAGAAGGCTATGATGATGTAGCGATCTTCTATTATAATGAAGATACAGAAGAATGGGAACTTGTTGGTGGGGATATGAACCCAGAAACAAACACTATCAGTCTGACAGTTGACCACTTCTCGACATATGGTGTGTTTGAAATTGATCCAGAAACAATCGTCGAAGAATTATTAAATAGAATTAATGATTTAGAGAATCGAATTAATGAATTAGAAAATAACGATGATGTTAAAGAGCTAGAAAAATTAGTAGAGCAATTACAAAATGAGATTGAAGAACTTAAAGCTTCACATAGCGATTTAGGAGATCAAGTTTCTCATTTAGAAACACTTATCAATGAACTTAACAGTAAAATTGAAGAATTACAAGCTCAATTACCTGATTCTCCAGAAGAACCAGAAAACCGTAATGGTGAAGGCGGAGAAGTTGAAAGTAATGATGAAGAAACTGCTGAAGGCGTAGATTCTGAAGAAACTGCTAAAGATGGTACAAAAGGTGAAGGTGAACTACCAAGCACTGCAACAAATGTATTTAACTATCTATTAGCGGGTATGTTATTACTCACCATCGGTGGTGTTTCATTCATCATAAAAAGAAAGAAACTGGGATAATGTAGATAGCGTTCGACTATCTATACTAATCCAGGTAAATGTATTAGTCGGTTAACAGTTCATTTGTTAACCGACTTCTCTATATAAAAAATTTAACAGTTTTCAATTTAAACAAGTTGACACGTCCAGGATAATAGTAAAAATGTATCAAAATAAATAGAGAAACCGGTATAATTTTAAAAAAACTTAATCTATAACGGGAGTGTATATTTATGATGAAACATAAAAAAAGTCTAATTGTGCTTGTTATCGCTTTATTGATGTTATCTGTTTCTTCAGTAGTTTATGCAAACAATCCAGTAACAGAAGATAGCTTATTTGCCCCTTTTAACAACCATGATGCGAATAACTGGCAAATATCCGATGGATGGAAAAATGATGACGTTTTCTTTGGTTCACATTGGAGTGCCAATCGAGTGAATTTTAACGGTGGTGAACTAGAATTATCATTACGCAGAAATGATGCGTACGCACGCCCATATAATTATGAGAGTGGAGAATATGCAACCAATAATTTTTACGGGTATGGACTCTATGAAGTTTCTATGAAGCCGTCAAATGTGTCTGGTGTTATTTCATCCTTTTTCACTTATACGGGACCATCCTATAATGGAGCCCCTTGGGATGAGATAGACATAGAATTTTTAGGGAATGATACAACAAAAGTTCAGTTTAATTATTACACGAACGGTGTTGGTGGAAATGAAATTCTTTATGATTTAGGTTTTGATGCTTCCGAAAATTTTAACACCTATGCGTTTGACTGGCAACCAAATTATATTAGCTGGTACGTTAATGGACAGTTAGTTGCTACAGCTACAGAAAATATCCCTAGCAATCCAAGTAAAATTATGATGAACATTTGGAATACCTATGGTATCGATGAATGGGCTGGTCGTTATGCTGGTCAAGATGCAAATGCATATTATGAGTGGGTTCGGTATACACCAAGTACAGGAGCGGGCCAACAACCACCAGCAGTAGCTCAAGATTTCCAATTACGAGCGTGTGATTTTAATGATGCAAGAGGGGTTACGTCATGGAATTGTGGGGTAGGTTCTTTTAGTTCAGGAAATTGGATCAAGTTTGATAATGTCAATTTTTCTACTGGCTACAATGCGTTTGCGGTCAGTTACTCATCACCTCTTCAAGGAAGTTTTGATATAAGGATTGGTAGTCCAAGCGGTAGAATAATTGGCACGGTTGATTATGGGCCTACAGGTGATTGGTCAAGTTACGAATGGAATGGAACCCCTAATTTAGATAGTAGTGTCCGTGGATTTCATGATGTCTATATTGTATCTACTAGTGGTACAGCAAATTTAAGCGAGTTTTGGTTTAAAAATGAATAGAAAATAGACGTGTAAGATAAATTCAATAATTTTGTCTATCGAAGAGGTTGTCGAAAAGGTTACTATAACCTACATGGCAGCCTTTTTCTATTTGAAAGAAGAGACTAGAAAATGGGATGCAAAACCATCTAGATTTTCTGATATAATAGGATAAATATCAGTAAATAGGTGGAGACTTTATGCGTAGTGAAGATTTAGCAAAAATTTTAGGGTTATCTAGAAGTACGATATCAAGAGTGATAAATAATTATCCAGATATACCACAAGTTACAAGAGATAAGGTTTGGAAAGCGATTGAAGAATATAATTACGCTCCCAATGCTTCAGCGAGAAAGTTAGCAGGGGTGAAAAACAAAATGATTGCAATCATCTTATTAGATATAAAAGATAACGAAGACTTACATCACATAAAAACAACGGATCATACATTAATTCATGAAAATCCATTTTTTTCACCTATTGTTACCGCGGTGATTGACCAGGCAAATAAAATGGATTATTATGCACTAGTCTCGATTGTATATTCAAAGAATGATCTGAAAAAGGTACGGAATATCTTCCATCAGAAGCTAATTGACGGTGCCGTTTTTGTAGGTACACAAGAAGCAGAAAATGATCTTATCTTTGATCTCATTGCACAAAAACATTTAGTGGCTATGATTGACACGAGTGAAGTGAATAATGCTAATCATAATGCGATCTATATTAATGCGGATAACTATGAGGGCAGTGTTAAGGCGGTATCTTATCTATTAGAACTTGGACATACTTCTGTTGGTATTATTACAGGGAATTTAAATAAATTATCTGCAATAGAAAGGTTAGTTGGATTTAAATCAACCTTAAAAAAACAAGGAATAGACGTAACAGAGCATATGATTTACGAGGGAGACTTTACAGAAGCGAGTGGCTATGAAGGTGCAAAGCATTTTTTAACAGCATCTAATCCACCGACAGCAATTTTTGTCAGCAATGATACGATGGTGGTGGGCGCATATAAAGCAATAAGTGAACTAGGGTTGCGTGTTCCGCAAGATATATCCATTATTGGATTTGATAATTCCTTTTTCTCACCTTATTTAAATCCACCATTAACAACCATCGACATCTCTTTTTCAGGGATAGCGAAAAGAGCAACAACACTTCTTATTGAATCCATCGAGCAAGAGCAACAGCGCGGGATTGTAGAAAAGGCAAATGCAACACTTGTCGAAAGAGAATCGTGTCAAAGACTAAAAAAATGAAAGAAAAAATCAAGGTACAAACCCCCTTTTTTTCTTTAATATAGTGGTTTTTTCTGTTGTGTATTTCCAATATGAAGATTGGGCTATCTAAGACAAAAAACGTCAATTGACCATAAATGGTTAGTTGACGTTTTTGTTTTTGGGTCGCATTATTAGTCCATATGTTTCACCTATAACAGTTTGTCCTATCAATCTTCTTCAATCAGGTAGAAGATGACCGAATAGAAAAAGTTGGATGGAGTTTATAAATTATATTGTTGAACAAATGAGTTCAATTGATTTGTTATAGACTTTAACTCTTGGGTTTTTTTCGTTAAATCATCGACTTGTTGTTGCTGGTTTTCAATGGTTTCCGTGACTTGCTCGACATTCAACACAGCACTTTCGGAAGTAGCTGCTGTTTCATGAATCGCTGTTTGAATCAATTCATTTTTCGTGTTCATCTCATTAATCGATTCAGAGTTGGCCTTTACCTTCTCTGTCATCTCATTAATATTATGATATATTTCTTTGAAATATTCTCCAGAGTCATTGATAGAAGTTACACTATCCTTGGCTTCCAATCTACCCTTGTCCAACGTATCTGTAACACTTTTTGTTTCCGTATTAATACTAGAAACGATATTAGCAATTTGTTTAACGCTCTCTTCCACTTGGTCCGAAAGCTTTCTAATTTCAGAAGCTACTACGGCAAAACCTTTACCATAGTCACCAGCTCTCGCAGCTTCAATGGAGGCATTTAAAGCTAATAAATTTGTCTGTTCTGCAATATCTTTAATTACCTGGATAAAACGAGTGATTTGATCTGTTCTTTCGTGTAGTAAATGAATCTTCTCATTTGATTCCGTAACTGTTTGACTTAGCAAATTAATAGTATTTTTCGAGCTAGTCATTTTTTCATTACCTTTATAGGTTATGTCCTGAATAAAAGAAGCAGATTCATTCATCGTTTGACTGCCACTATTAATTTTGCTCAAATGGCCAGTAAAGTCTTTGACAGAGTCAGAAACATCAGTAAAAGTACTAGATTGTTCTTCCATTCCTGCCATTAGGTGTTGCATATTGTCAAATACATTCGAGCTTCCTTCTCTTATTGTTTCCGTAAACTTAGATAGAAACTCAGTTTTTTCTTCAACCGTTTTGGAAACTTCCGAAATTTGGGTCATCGTTTCTAACAATCTGTTTTTCGTCTCATTTAAGGTTATAGAAATTGTACCTAACTCGTCTTTTCCGGAATCCTTTATATCAGAGAGGTTTAGATTTCCACCAGTTAATTCCTTACTAAATCCTATTATCCTTGTTAATCTTTTTTTGATTCCTAAATGAATTACCATTAACATGATAGTTGCAAGAGCTAAGGAAATGATAAAGGAAATAACTAAAGCATTAGATGAAGATGCTAAACTCGCATTAGTAGTAGCGATTGCTTCTTGGCGTTCGTTGTTTACGTTAAGAAGCAACTGTTCTAAGGCAAAGTTCGTTCTGTTTCTTAGACTGTCGGCAGTAGTTATGACACTTCGAAAATATCTAAATTGATTAACCGCTTCTTCCTGCTGACCCAAAAGTGCTTCTTCGAGATCGTAATACATATTATCTAGTTCTTCGGTATTGTCTCTAATTATCTGCAATAAATTGATCATTTCCGGGGTAGTAAAATAAGGTTCAACAGTATCTAACATATCTACGAAAGCGCTTTCGTTTTCGGCGTAAGTAAGTGTTAGATCTTCTGTAGGCTCTGCCAATGACTGCATAATAATGCTATATCGCTCTTCTAAGAGATAATTCATTTGTGACAACATAATAGAACGAGAAACACTTTGTTCCTGGTTTTCCATGTCACTTTGGACATTTGTTAATGTGATAAAAACAAACGTTGAAGATAAAAAGAACAAGAAAATAATAAAACAAAATACAGACATGTACTTCCATGTAAGCCTAACATTATTTAAACTTCTTCTCTTCCATATGAGCTTGAGATTATGTAAATTCATTATGTTCCGTTTCTCCTTACCTTTCTTGTTACGCAACTTTTTTGTTTTTTTAAAGATTTTCTTCATATGACCATCCCATCTGCTTTGTTTAGTAACGAATATTTTGAAACAATTCACATATTATCTATATCGACAACTAAAGCGCTTTCTTAATAGTTTTTTATTAAAAAATTTAAATTTTTTAATAGAGAAGACTGGTAAAATAGATAAAGAACTAGGAACGTAACAGGTGCTGAAATAAATGATTTACACATATCTGTACAAAGTGGTGTTTTATTAGAAAATCATTCAAATAAATAACAATTTTCTTTTACTCGTAAACTTAACTAAAGAGGGGCAATTACATGAAAATAAAAATGTTTAGAAGTATGAGTGACTAAGGATTAGATAAAAAAATCATTTCTTAATCCGTATCCCCTTGACACGACTTTGTATAACGATTAAACTAAGTATAGAAGTTATTGGAAAAGATGACAAATATCAAACAAGGAAAAGGAGGACTTATATGTAATTGACATAAGCCTACCTAGCAGTAGGATAACGAAAAGGTGGTTGTCAAAAACATAGCTAAGCATGTAACGAAAAAATTATAGCATAAATTTTGATAACGCTTACATTATGGAGGGGTTTGATGAATCGGGTAGTTTTAGTAGACGATGAACAGTTCGTTAGAAAAGGAATTCGGGCCTTAGTCAATTGGGAAAAAATTAAGTACCAAGTGGTGGGAGAAGCGAGCAACGGAGAAGATGCGTTAGAAATGATTCTAAAACAAAAACCTGATGTTGTCTTAACAGATATACGCATGCCTATTTATGATGGTTTAAAATTAATTAATTTTGTCAAGCAAAAATCAACACACGTTCCAAAATTTGTTATCGTAAGTGGCTATAATGATTTTAAATATGCCCAACGTGCTGTTCGTATGGGTGTAACAGATTTTATATTAAAACCAATTGACAAAAAAGAACTAGAAAATACATTCTTAAGTTTAACTGAGGTCATTGAACAGGAACGAATGAAGGAACAATTAAATAAACGTTTTCTAAACACAAGTCTATTTCAACGAATTGTCATGGAAAGGGAAGAGCCGAAACCAAAAGAAATCACTTTACTCGTAGGTGATAGTCAGACGAACATCTGTTATGTCATAGTCGATATTCGCGATTATCTGAATTGGGAGTTGATTGAACAAGACCTCATAAAAGCAATTACGAGCTTTATTGGAGACGAACAGATCTTTATTCATCCAATAGAACGAGGAGAATTTGGAGTTGTTTTTCGTGAACAACACCTTCCCAACCATTTTAATGGACTGTCCCCATTTTTATTACGATTCAAAAAGCATATCGAAAAAGAAATAAACAAAAAGATTTTTCTCTTTGCGGGAGAGTTAAACAAAGGATTCGAGGGATTGCGAGCATCTTATCAGTCTGCTCGAATTGCTAGTGATCGGCGTTATAGTCAACTTCATGATGATCCCCTTGTATTCCAAAAAAGATTTGAGGAAGAAGAGGGGCAACTAAAATATCAATATATTGATCAGATATTAGAAAAAATAGAAGAAAACAATATTGATATGATTCATCAACTCGTAGACGAATGGGTAAGGGATGTAGTGACCATATCCGCTTCGATGGAGTCGGTTAAGATGTTCATCTTTCATCTTGAAAAGGAATTGAAAGGTGCGATCCGACGTGTAACAGATGAAGGGGATGAGGAGACAAGATTAGGTTCACTTACTGCTGTTTGTGAAGAGAAAAAAACGCTAGCTGAATTAAAAGATGCAATGAAAATCTATGTCATTAGCGCAGGGAAATTATTGTGTCAATTAAATAAAGAGAAACATAGTGGTGACATTTACAAAGTGAAAAACTATATTGATAAGCATTATAAAGAAAACTTAACCTTGAAGAAGATAGCAAATGAGTTTTATATGAACCCTGTATATCTTGGTCAGTTGTTCAAGAAAAATCATGGGACATACTTTAAAGATTACTTGCTAAACGTACGAATGGAAAAAGCAAAGCAACTATTACGTCAGACTGATCTGCGAATTTACGAGGTAGCAGATCAAATTGGTTTTTCTAGCCCTGATTATTTTGTTGTGCAGTTTGAAAAAAAAGAAGGGATGACACCATCTAACTATCGCCAACGGATACTCAATATATAAAATGAATAAGAAGAAATAAAAGACCTATCTGCGAATCAAGTGAAGATTCACAGATGGGTCTTTGTTGTTGCTTAGGAAAAGATAAAATGTTGAACACCAGATGATTTTAGGACAGAAATAGCCACGTCTAGATCAAGTGCCAAAACTCCACGGGTTGAAATTTTTCTTCACCTTTTTATCCCGGAGCAACCGTCCGTAAGACTCCCACTTCAAAACAACGAGAATATCAAGTTGTTTACGTGGGAGTAACGGAGGCTAGCACCCCGAATGGTTCAAAGGCCTTTAGGTCATCCTTTAGGGCTAACAATCAGTGGGGGAATACCTAAAAACCCCCACTGGTTGAAGTTTCACTTTATTCGGGATCATAGCTAAAATAGTCAAAGTCTGCATGGAGGCGTTCCCCTGATGTATCTTGACAAGCCATGCCAACAAATGCTCCGGTAAAGAAGCCACCGCCTTGGATATAGTCATCAGAAAGTTTATAAGATGAAAAGACAGGGCCAACATTCTCCCATGACGTTCCGTCTAAGCTGTATTCATAGTGATAGTCATTATAATCAACAACAACTCGTAAATACACGGGAGCATCTGTTTGTGGTAGTACAATTTCTTCTCCTTTGATTGGTTGTGAAAAGGCTGTATTATCGCTGACCATAATGTCTAAAATACGTCCTTTTTCCTCTTGATGTGTAATATTGAGATATGTCCAATTTTCTGTGTTGTAATAATTAACGAGCCCAGCAGATTGTTGGAAACTGTTAGGTCTGAATTCCACTTTCGTCTCTGCAGTAAATTGGAAATGTTGCCAACGACGAGCAACAAATGCTTGCGTAAACAACGATGTTAACGATTCCCGTCCTGAAAGGCGTAAATAGCCAGGTCTTGCTTTTAGTGAAGCGATATCTTCGCCTAAAGGAATCCGTAATGTTTGAAAGTCTAACGGCAGTTGTTCCGTATCAAAATCTTCTTTAACCGGTGCAGCAGGGAATGGTTGTTCTTCTATGTTAGGACCATCAATTTCATCTTTTGGATAATTTCCATCAACAATATATGGCCATTGCTCTTTCCATTCTACACGCTGAATAGCTGTTTCACGACCGAGTGGGCAATAGCCTCTAGGGTCAAGCAAAGCATCTGATTTTTTAGGCAAAACACGACCTGTTAGGTGAACAAAATACCATTCATCTGTATGTGTATGGACAAAGGATCCATGACCTGCTTTTTGTAAAGTAATGCGTGGGTGGGCAAAAGATGAGATCAATGGATTCTCTGGGTGCACATCATAAGGTCCGTCAATTGTTTTAGAACGAGCAATCGTTGCTTGATGATCAAATGTAGTTCCACCTTCCGCGGTTAGTAAATAGTAATAACCATCAACATAATAAAGGTGAGGTGCTTCTGTTAGTTTTATGTCTGTCCCTTTAAAGATAATTTTTTTGTCACCAACAAGTTTTCTTTGGTCATGGTCATATTCTTGTAACACAATGCCATAGAAATTATGGTGGCCTTGACGATGATCCCATACCATGTTAACAAAGTATTTTTTTCCGTCATTCGGGTTATGGAATAGTGATGGATCAAAACCAGAACTGTTCATATAAATAGGCTCTGACCACTCACCGTCGATCGTATCACAAACCGTTAAATAGTTGTGGGAATCTTTCCAATGTCCTTCGGTAACCTTAATATCAGAATAAATTAACCAAAACTTCCCATCTTGATAAGAAAGTTGAGGTGCCCAAACACCTCCAGAATTTGGATTCCCTTTCATGTCTAATTGTGAAACTCGATTAAGCGGACGTGAAACAAGCTTCCAGTTTTTTAAATCTTTAGAATGATGAATGGTCACACCTGGGAACCATTCAAATGTAGATGTTGCAATATAATAGTCTTCACCTGCTCGGCAAATACTTGGATCGGGGTGAAAGCCTGTTAAAATAGGATTTTGAATTTTCATTATAGATTCCTCCGTTTATTTCCAAATTCTAAACTTCCCGGATAGGGATAATAAGCTAAAAAAGTACAAACAATTGTCGTAATAACGACGCTCTCCCTGACGAAGTGGAGTGTCCCAAAATTTTAAAACATAATGGTTACTTAATTCTCCGTCTGTTGCGAGTGAACCCATTGCTAATGATGCAAGTAATCCGATCGGATGTAAAGCCTTCTCTCCAAAGGGTTCGCCATTAATTTTGTACCGGCGATAATCTTCAGGTGGAACTCCTTCAAAAAAACGTTGTATCTTTTCGTTCACTTCGACAGGTGTTTCTGGTTCACCAAACCATTCATAATCAAGACCGATGTTACAAGCAACGCGGTAGGAGTCACTAAAAAAGTCTCCAAAACCACGAATATGATTTGGACTTCCATCATAAAAGGCATATTCAGGGGAAAGCCCAGTTTTTTCATGAGCAGCGACACGAATATAATGTCGACTAGCATTTGTCGCTTCTTTCCAAAAAGGGCGATCTACCTCATCCGCCCATTCAGAAAATAATGCGTAGAAGTGAGGGAGATGGTAGGAAGGATCCGTGAAATCAACCTCGGGAACAAATTTAATCAACTTCGTTTCAGGATCCCACATGGGATAACCATCGTTATTTTCACCTTTGTGTATACAGTCGCTTAATAAAGCTGTTGCTTGCTGGGAATAATCAAAGGGTGCTTCTCGATCTCCCCATCGGTTCGAAGCAAAGTACAAAGCAAGCGCAAAATACTCTTCCCCATCAGGGGCAGGACCGTATGCATTTTTGGTTCCATCTAATTGACAAGACCAGGCAAAGTACCCTTCGTGTAACCCCTCCTCCATATACATGTAGGTTTTTACCCATTTCCATATTCGATCAAAAATATCTTGACGATCCATTTGAACAGCCATCATCATCCCGTATGACTGGCCTTCAGTACGTACATCGTTGTTTCCTGTATCAACAAGGTACCCCATCTCGTCATCTGTTTCAAAATAAATTTGTGTTTCTGGGTAGTTGTTGCTAAATAATCGGTTCCATGTATCCGTGACTTTCTTATCAACAGCTTCAGAATCAATCCCGAGCTTAGCAAAAAGATTGCGGTACTGACCAGTATAATAAGCTCCTTTATTCACAAAAATACACTCCTTTCATCCATCGAGTAGGATGTTAGATTACCATCATCCAAACCAACGTAATCTTTCGTCTCATCTTTGATCGAAAAATAGGTGAGTAATGTTACTTCGTTTTTCTCCAAAGTAATCGTGTCATTGGTGTTTGCTTGTAACTGTGCTGTTTCAACCACTGGCATTGATGGCGCTTTCATAATATCGATCTGTTTTTTACTTGGAAAGCTTGGTCGACCAAGCTGTTTCCAAACGCCCCAAGGATTACCCTGTTGTTCTGTTAATAGAAATGATAAGCCCTCCTTTCTGTATGGTTGTTATTCTAATCATATAGGAGAGCGCCTTTCATGAGAAGGTCATGATCTATAGGTTTTGGTTCAAAAAGTATAGGTGAAATGAAAAGATTTGTTTTCATTACCGCCTAAAAGTCCTTTACTTCTTTAAGGATTCTCTTTACTTATTTGCTAGTGAAAACGCTTAACAAATAGTAAACTTAAAGTTACAATAAGAGGGAGATGATACATTTTGAATCATAAGAAAAATAGATTTATCTTACTTTTTATCACGATCTTTGTCTTACAGTTTTATTTTTTCACAGACTATCGTCACTTCCTCCACTTTTTGCTTGGAATACTCATCAGTGCGATCGCTATACGCCGCGTTAGAGAATTGAAACGTCAAAATAGGTCTGGTCAAGCACATCTTGTTCTAATCATTGTATATTTTGTGACCTTCACATTATTTATTTGGTATGTCCAACCGTTAGTGGTAGGGCTATTAACATGAAGGTGACGGGGGTGGAGAAATGAAAAATAAGAGATACCGTTTTTTCTTATATATAGGTATAACTTTGTTTTTATTGGTAGGGTGTTCGGTTAATCGTACAGATGGAGAACATGATCCAGATAAAATCCATATTATGTTCATTTCGAGTGTACCACCTTCTTACCAAGAGGTTATGGTCGAATACTTCGAACAATATTTGACGAAGGAAGTCAATCAGGGGCTTGAAATTGAAGTTTCCATGAATTTCGCTTCTTATGATCGGCTTACCGTAGAGATTATCAATCGAGAAGTTGATGTATTTGTTGTTGATGAGTTTTTAGAAAATATTTTAATAGATCCTTATTTGTTAACACCTTTAGATAAGTTTACAGAGCGTCTGCCAGATCATGTCGATCACACGAGGTTTCAACGAGAAGACGAATCAAATGGGGAGGAAAACCTATATGCTATTCCTCTTTTAGACAATCATCTATTCATCCAAGATCTAGGCTTAGATCTGGAGGAAGACTTGCTTGTAGGGGTTGTAAATACAAGTCCGCATAGAGATGCTGCGTTTCAGTTAATTGAACAGTTGTTCTTAAAAGAAGGGATGAAGTAAATGGAAAATAACTATGGGTTTATTCACACCAAATTTTATCGCGCAATGGAATGGATTTGGCGCTTCGCATACTTGAATTTATTGTGGTTAGCATTTTCCCTTGTTGGTTTCGTTATTTTTGGACTTTTTCCGGCAACTGCTGCTCTATTTGCGGTAGTAAGGAAATGGTTAATAGGTGATCCGGATGTCTCCGTATTCAAGACATTTTTTGAAACGTATAAAAAGGATTTTATAAAGGCAAATGGGTTAGGGTACCTTTTGTTACCGGTGGGATATATACTGCTTTTTAATTTTCAATATATAGGTGAGGCTAATGGAATTGAACATACTATTCTCTCGATAGGTTGGGTAATGTCTGCTCTCTTGTTTATCACTGTGGCAGTATTCTTATTCCCAGTTTATGTTCACTACGAGCTACCTTTTTTTAGAAATTTCAAGGTAGCGCTGTTGCTAGCGTTGTCTAGTCCTTTAACGATAGCGTCACTAATTCTGTCAGTCCTATTAGCATACACCCTTTTTTACCTAGTTCCTGGACTTATTCCTGTTTTTTTGACTAGTGTTTTCGGTTGGCTTTTTATGTGGAATGCAACGCATGCATTTCGTCGGCTCGAACAAAAAAAAGATCAGCTTGATAATGGAGAATATCAATCCATTATCACAAAAGGGAAACAATTAAAAGAAAAAGTTCGTTCGGCACTCCGCTAGTTTGAAAGGACGGATAACACAATTGAAAAAATTCCATCTAACACAGTCATTTAATAATTTAAAAATTCGTAATAAGTTTCTCATTATCTACTTTCTTTCTGTGTTCCTTCCAATTGTTGTATCAAATTCAGTGTTTTATGTGATGACAACGGAAAGATTTCAAGAGCAGAAACGGATGGATATTGATTTGGTTGTTGATCAAACCAATGATCAATTTAGACAGCTTGTTGACCAGGCACTCGGGATGGCAACGACATTATACTTAGATGTTCGGTTGTATGAGTTCTTTAATCACCACTACCAAACGCCAATTGAATATGTGGAGAGATATAATTATGTATTGAAACAATATAGCACTACTATGCCCCTGTATAATGCCATTCAGGGGTTAAATTTTTACACAGACAATCCTTCTGTACTTTATTCAGGTGGCGTTCGGAGCTTAGAAACAGAGAGAGATCAAGAATGGTATACACGCGCCAAACAATCTAGTTTACCGATTATTGAAGTGATGACAGAAGAAGAGGAAGTAAGCTTATCTGTTTTTAATCAAATGAATTATTTTTATTTAAACAGTAGATATGAAACGATGATTCGAATTGATATAAGCAATCAGTCGATTAACCAAGTAATCCAAAATGTAACGTTACAAGGTGATTTATATTTGTTAGATGCACATGGCCGTGTAATCTACACCAGTAACAATACGGTAGATATTATGGAGAATTTTTATGATAGAAAGTATCCGGAAAGCCATTACCTATCATCACAAACATTTACAGATAACTACTTAAGAGATTGGCAAATCATTGCAGTAGTTGATCAAACGATTTTTAATGAAGAATTACTAGAATCAAGTAGGGTAATTTTTATTATCGCACTAATTAATTTTATTTTACCGACATTGACAATTGTATTTATTTCAAAGTCATTTCATTCGCGTTTAGATAAAATCCTTAAGCATATGAAAAAAATAGAAAAGCAAAATTTTGAAGAATATCCGCATGTTAAATCAAAAGATGAGATCGGTCAGTTGGCGAGGCAAATTAATCGAATGACACGAAAGATAAATCAATTATTTAATGAAGTGTTTACCGCTAATTTGGATAAGAAGGATTTAGAATTAAAGGAAAAACAAGCGCAATTAAGTGCATTGCAAAGTCAAATTAACCCACACTTTTTGTTTAATTCTCTAGAAACTATTCGAATGCGAAGTTTAATCAAAGGGGAGGAAGAAACAGCAAAGATTATTGAAAACATGGCTGGGATTTTCCGGAATTCGCTTTCCTGGGGAAAAGAATGGGTCACTGTAGAAAATGAGGTTAATTTAGTTTATTCGTTTTTAGAAATACAAGCTTACCGATTTGGTGATAAATTATCTTATCAGGTGGAAGTGGATCCCAAGGTAAAAGATTGTTTAGTTCCTAACCTATCATTTTTACCTTTTGTTGAGAATGCTAGTATCCATGGTATTGAACATATAAAGCAACAGGGGAATATTAAGGTCGTAATAAAAAAGGAAGGAAATAGAGTTAAGTGTGAAGTTACCGATAATGGGGTAGGCATGTCCAAGAGTATGGTGGAAAACCTGATAAGACAATTGAAGCAAGAAGATAGTATGGGGGAAAGTGTAGGCATTAAAAATGTTTACTACCGATTAAAGTTATACTATAAAAATGATTTTCTGTTTCATATGGAAAGTGAGCCGAATCAAGGCACACGAGTAGTTCTTTGTTTACCATGCAAGTCGGAATCACCGGCTCGGAAAAAACGTCCATAGCTTTTTATTTGTAAAAAAGGCTTTTGTCAAATGAAGTTGATCAGAACTTTTGCCGAAAATACTATAGGTAATTTCACAAACATTCAAGCAGCATAATGCTGCTTGAATGTTTGTTTTGTTGCCTTTTTAATTGGAAAGTGTCACCATCAGGACCTTACAAAATATAGTTTCATTTTGTTTTTTACGAAGAGACTACACTGAGTTAAGCCTCCAATATCGCCTCTTAAATTTCTAATTCAATACGTAAAAAATCGATCGTCTTTACATACAGTAACCTGGAATGAAGGATCGGAATAACTTCCTAAATGGTCAGATTATGCACCAGAAACGAATACCTCTAAAACCACAAAAAACTTCTATATGCTTGTCCGTTCGAGATTATGTCTTTTGAAAAGAAAAATAAATCTTTAATTTTTAGTGGATAGTCTATAGTTTATCCTAGTGATCGATATCAAGGTAAACGATATAATGAAAGTGCTTTCATAATTGAAAGTAACAAATTTATAATTTGAAAGGGGTTAATCAAGTGGTTAAAAAGAAATCGTTTTTGTTACTCGTTCTTTTAAGTCTACTTATGGTATTTGTTGCTTGCGGAAGTGAAGATGACACAACAACAGATTCTAATGACACATCAGAAAATAGTGACAATAATTCTGGAGAAGAAGCAAATGACCTTGAGCCTGTAACGTATCATTATTTCATCGGTGTAGCTGGTTCAGATCTTCACACGAATGAAACAGAATTAGGTGCATTGTTTGAAGAACAAACAGGTGTTAATTTCCAAGTTGAATATTTAGTTGGAGATTTAATGGAAAAGCTCGGTGTTATGGTCGCGGGTGGATCCTATCCTGATGTTATTGTTCCAGACCATGGAATTGAAATGCTACTCGATGCTGGTGCATTTATACCACTAAATGATTTATTAGAAGAACACGGTCCAAATATTTTAGAAATGTATGGAGATTATATTGACCGATTCACAATGACGGATGGAAATATTTATTATATTCCATTTGGTCCGACAATTAACGAATTTATGCCTAACCCTAATATCGATCAAGGTGCTTTCTGGATTCAACGTGGGATTTTAAAAGAATACGGATTCCCAGAAGTTAACACATTAGATGAGTACTTTGATATTATTAAACGCTATGCAGATGAGAATCCTCAAATCGATGGAATGAATACGATTCCATTTACGGGATTAACTTATGATACAAGTTTCTTTACCTTCTCTAACGTGCCAAATCACCTTGCGGGTTATCCGAATGATGGTAGTGTAATGGTTGACATGGAAACGCACGAAGCTTCTGTTTATGGTGATTCTGAATATGCAAAACGCTACTTGCAAGCATTAAATGAATTAAATGCAGAAGGTTATTTAGATCGAGAAATGTTTGTTATGAACAACGATGATTATTTAGCTAAATTATCATCAGGACGTGTACTTGGATTCTTTGATTATGGTTGGCAGTGGGGTCAAGCAAGAATTGCCATTGAAGATATGGATGACCCAGACAAAGAGTATATGGCTCTACCTATAACCTTTGACGAGAGCATAGAGGACCAATATATTGATCCGCCTGCTTTCACTCAAAACCGTGGTGTAGGTATTTCGGTTGATGCTGAGAACCCAGAGCGTATCATTCAATTCTTTGATAATCTTGTTAAAGAAGAGAACCAAAGATTGGTCATGTGGGGACGTGAAGGTGAACATTACACCGTAGACGAAGATGGTATGTTCTATCAAACAGAGGAACAAATGGCTATTGTAGAAGATCAAGATTTCCGTGATGACTTTGGTATGACAACATTTGAGTGGGATTGGCCACGTATTAATGGTACATTCTCTGATGGAAATGCAGTGGAGGCACGTCGTCAACCTGCAGTTGCTTTACAAAACTATGATGAAGATGATCTAGAATATTTAGAAGCTTATGGCATTGAAACATTCTCAGAACTATTTGCGCAACCACAGGATCGTCCTTGGTACCCAGCGTGGAGTACAAACGTTCCACAAGGTTCTGAACCAGCAATCTTTGCGGAAAGATCAGAAGAAATTTTGAAGCGTCATTATCCAAGAATCGTTTTAGCTGATCCAGCTGATTTTGAAGATGAATGGAATGATTTCGTTTCAAACTATCGTGCTTTAGATGTTGAGGCATATGAAGCGTTCTTCACACGTTCAGTTCAAGAACGGTTAAAAGGTAATTGGCAATTTGAGTAAAAGAAAACTTTAAAAAAGTCGAGGGCAAACGTCATTTGTTTGCCCATCGACCTTATTGTTAAATGGATGATGAATAAAGTGAGCTTATTTGTTTATCCCGAAATCGTTAAGCCTTATTAATTTAGAAAAATAGGCGGGATAGCAGTTAATTAAATAGAAAAATAAAAAATGAAAAATAAACGTAGTTTTGTGACTCAATCAAACTATAAAAAGCAGCAGCTATGAACAGGTTCGTTTATTTTTCTAAATTAATTATAGACGAACGAGAAGTAAAGGAGGTTGTTTATCGTGGGAGAACCAGCAAGTCCACTTGCGGTAACAGAAGATTTAAAAAAAGTGAAAAAACCAAAGAAGCAAAGAAAACCTAGAAATGGGTTTAAATACTTTTTCCGACGATGCCGAGAGCAAAAAGAATTAGTGTGGATGAGTGCACCGTTCCTAATCTGGCTCTTTATTTTCAGATATTTACCACTCGGTGGTTGGGTAATGGCGTTTCAAGATTATCGACCAGCACGAGGGTTTTTCGACTCAGAGTGGGCAGGGCTTAAACATTTTAGATTTCTTTTTTCCGATCAACGTTTTATGGAAGTAATGCGAAATACACTTGCGATGAGTATTATTAACCTCGTTCTAGGGTTTGTAACAGCCATTACGTTGGCGGTATTGCTAAATGAATTAAGAAATGTGAAATTTAAGCGGATTGTTCAAACGATTAGTTACATGCCACACTTTTTATCATGGGTGGTTGTAGCAGGATTAGTCTCATCAGCATTGGCTATGGAAGACGGTATTGTGAATATCCTACTTATGAACATCGGTCTGATCGATGAACCGATCATGTTTTTAGGTGTCGGTGAGTATTTTTGGGGCATCATTGGTGCTTCTGATGTATGGAAAAGTGTTGGCTGGAACTCCATTATTTATTTAGCTGCTATTACAATGATTGATCAAGAACAATATGAAGCAGCCGAAATAGATGGAGCCTCACGTTTACAACGCATTCGTTATATTACATTACCTGGTATACGCTCCGTTGTTATTATTTTAATGATTATGAACATTGGATACATTTTGGAATCGGGTTTTGAAGCACAGTATTTGCTGAGAAACCCAATGAATATGGATTACGCAGAGAATTTAGATATTTTCGTCTTACGTTATGGTATTTCAATGGCGAATTTCTCACTTGCAACAGCCGCAGGTATGTTTAAGACGGTGGTTTCATTTATCTTCTTATTCTCAGCAAATTCCATTGCGAAAAAACTCGGAGAAGCAAGACTGTTTTAAAGGAGGGTTAGTATGGGAGTGTTTAAAAAGTTAGTAGGAAGAAGACGCGGGGTTGATGATCTTATCTTTGATACGGTAAATATCATTCTTATGTTAATCTTGATCGTCATTATGTTATACCCAATGTTGAATACACTGGCCATTTCATTTAATGTCTCAACGGATTCTGTACGTGGAGGTATTCATATTTGGCCAAGAGAGTTTACCACCTTTAACTATGAACATGTGTTTACAGAGGCGACAATCTTACGTGCAGGGTTGACTTCAGTACTCAGAACGGTAATTGGTACAGCACTTGGTGTATTCGCCTCAGCAATGGTTGCGTATACAATATCTCGTCCACACTTTTTTATGAAAAAATTCGTTACATTAGCCTTTGTATTAACGATGTACATGAATGCGGGGCTTATTCCATCCTATTTACTACATCGTGAATTAGGATTAGTTGGTTCCTTTTGGGTTTATATTCTTCCTACACTAATCGGTGTATTTAATATTATTATCATTCGTTCATTTATTGAGGGTTTACCGGAAACCTTATTTGAATCCGCACGAATAGACGGTGCTGGAGAGTTTACTCAGTTTTTCAAAATTGCTTTACCGTTATCTTTACCAGTTATTGCTACAGTCTCATTGTTTGTTGCGGTTGCTCAGTGGAATCAATGGTTTGATGTTTTTATATACAACTCATCCATCCCTGAGTTAAGTACACTTCAATACGAGCTAATGAAGGTTTTAAGTAATTCAAATGCAGCGTATGGTTCGGGTGCAGGAGCAGCAGACCAGTTTGCTCGATCAGCAAGTGGTCAAATAGAAACGGTCACACCGCAATCCGTACGAGCAGCAATGACAATTGTTGTGTCTGTTCCAATTATCTGTGTTTACCCGTTCTTACAGAAGTATTTTGTTAAAGGGTTAACCATTGGTGGAGTAAAAGGTTAATAGGATAACATAGCGTCTGAGGCTAATTAGCTGTGGGCGCTATATTATTTTACTGAAGGGACGGAGACGTAGAATATGCAATTTAGAGATTCAGAACGATTGGTTCACAGTTTAACCGAAGATCAATTAACAAGTTATCGGGCTTGGTTACAATATAACCCGATCAATCAACAAGATTATCGAGAAGAAATTATGCATCTATTATCAACAATCTGTGTGAAAGATCGTAATGAGGTTATTGATCGAGCTTTAGATGAGTTAAGTTTCGGCCTTGACCAAATGATCGGTTATAAACCAGCGGTTGTCCGAAATGAAGAGGATAGGTCCATGTTAATCATAATGATTGATCCTACATACAAAGCGGAAATGTATACGATCAATTTAAACAGTGAAAAAAGTATGTTGCGAGGTGGTTCAAGCCGCGCTATTTTGTATGGCGTCTTCCATCTCTTGCGTCTAATTCAACAACAATCTAAGTTAACAGGATTGTCGATAAAAGAAGTGCCAAAAAACGCCATTCGAATGATCAATCAGTGGGACGACATGAATGGGTCAGTTGAACGAGGATATGCCGGTGAATCGATTTTTTATAAAGATTATCAATTTAGTAAAGATCGCCAACGTATTTATGACTATGCTAGATTATTAAGTTCTGTTGGTATTAATGCAATTACAATCAATAATGTCAATGTGCATCAAATAGAATCAAAATTAATAACGGATACGTATCTAGCAGAAGTCAAACAAACATCTGATATTTTCAATCAGTTTGGAATAACATTGTTTTTAAGTATAAACTATGCTGCCCCAATTGAAATTGGTGGTTTGGATAGCGCAGATCCACTAGATCCTAAAGTTAGAGCTTTCTGGAAAGATATTGCTCAACACGTCTATGAGGTTGTTCCTAATTTAGGTGGGTTCTTGGTCAAGGCAGATTCTGAAAATAGACCTGGTCCATTTACGTACGGTAGAAATCATGCAGAGGGAGCTAATATGCTTGCTGAAGCAATGGAACCTTATGGTGGAAAAGTGATTTGGCGTTGTTTTGTTTATAACTGTAAGCAAGACTGGCGTGATCGAACAACTGATCGTGCACGAGCAGCTTATGATCATTTTATGCCTCTTGATGGTTCGTTTAACGATAATGTGGTGCTTCAAATTAAGAACGGTCCAATGGATTTTCAAGTGAGAGAGCCAGTATCGCCTCTTATTGGTGGATTAGAAAAGACAAATCAGTTCCTAGAATTCCAAATTGCCCAAGAATATTTAGGCCAACAACGTCATTTAGTCTACCTTATTCCACAATGGAAAGAGGTACTAGAATTTGATACGTTTGCAAAAGGAGAAGGAACGACTGTTAAACAAATCGTAAGTGGAGATGTTTTTGACAATAATATATCAGGAATTGTCGCGGTATCCAATATAGGTAACGATTATAACTGGACAGGACACACGATCGCCCAGTTGAATTTATATGGTTATGGACGCTTGATTTGGAACCCGGATTTAACAGCAGAAGAGATTGCTTTGGAGTGGATAAAGCAAACCTTTGGAAATCATCCTACCGTTATTAAATTATTAATGGAGATCGTTATGCCGTCTTGGGAGACTTATGAAAATTATACATCTCCTCTTGGAATCGGTTGGATGGTAAATGTAAATCATCATTATGGTCCAAACATTGATGGCTATGAATATATGGCGTGGGGGACGTACCATTTTGCTGATCGAAACGGTCTTGGTGTTGATCGAACTCAAGAAACCGGAACAGGGTACACAAGCCAATATCATCAAGAAAATCAAAGTCTTTATGAACAGGTAGAAACGTGTCCAGATGAATTATTACTCTTTTTTCACCATGTCCCTTACACCCACAAATTAAAGAGTGGTAAGACGGTTATTCAGCACATTTATGATACGCATTTTCAAGGGGTAGAACAAGTTCAATCAATGATGGAAAAGTGGGAGGCATTATCCAGCTTTATGGATGCAAAACGTCATCAAGATGTACAAGAACGATTGAACCATCAACTTGAAAATGCTAAAGAATGGCGTGATATTATCAATACGTATTTTTATCGAAAGTCAGGAATAGCGGATAGACACAATCGGACGATTTATTAAAAAGGGGAATCTTATAATGAAAATGACTTTCAGGTGGTTTGGTCGAGATGATCAAATTCCACTCACTTATATGAAGCAGATCCCTGGAATGACGGGGGTTGTTGGAGGTATTTTTCACATACCTGCTGGAGAAGATTGGCCTGAAGCGGATGTTAGACAGTTATTTGAACAAACGAAAAATGCCAATTTATCACTTGATGTTATCGAAAGTGTTAACGTTCATGAGGACATTAAACTAGGTTTGCCGACCAGAGATCAGTATATTGAAAACTATAAATCAACGTTACGAACACTGAGCAAATACGGAGTTAAAGTAGTTGTTTACAATTTCATGCCGATATTTGATTGGACTCGATCTGATTTAGCAATGCCTTTAGAAGATCAGTCAACTGTTCTTGCCTATGCCCGTGATCAAATTGAAAATGTTGATCCAAATGAAATGATTGAGCGCATTTTAAATGAATCAAAAGGTCACGCCATGCCGGGATGGGAACCAGAAAGATTGACGCAAATTGCAAAACTGTTTGAACAATATGAAGGGATGACCGAAGATCGACTTTTTGAAAATCTCGTGTACTTTTTGGAGCAAGTCGTTCCAGTGGCAAAAGAATGCGATATTCGATTAGCTATTCATCCGGATGATCCGCCATGGTCTGTTTTTGGCTTACCGAGAATTGTTAAGAATGAGGCGGATTTAGATCGAATTATCGAAGCTGTCGATGAGCCTGAAAATGGTCTGGCGCTTTGCTCTGGTTCACTAGGAGCAAACCGTGATAATCAGCTAAACCGTATTTTTGAAAAATTTATTATGATGGACCGTGTTCCTTTTATTCATATACGAAATGTTGCTCATTTAGAAAATGGAGACTTCCATGAAGTTGCACATAAAGATAGCTCTGGTTCAGTAGATGTTGTTGGCCTTATTAAGGTCCTGCATAAACATCAATTTAACGGTTATTTACGTCCAGATCACGGACGAATGATCTGGGGGGAAGACGGTCGACCTGGCTATGGTTTATATGATCGCGCGCTTGGCGCTGTCTATATGCAAGGTATTTGGGATTCACTAGAGGAGGAATAATATGAATACTAAACATACAAATCTAGTCGGTAAGGTAGCAGTCATCACTGGTGGAGGGGGTGTCCTCTGTGGATCAATGGCGTGTGAATTAGCAAAACACGGCATGAAAATAGCCATTCTAAACTATCCCAAAGAACAAGGAGATAAGGCAGCCGAATTGATTAATCAAAGCGGTGGAGAGGCTATTTCTGTTTTTTGCGATGTAACAGATCGTGAACTTGTGGAAGTTGCCAAAGATGAGGTGGTTTCCGCATTTGGTCAAGTTGATTTATTAATTAATGGGGCTGGTGGTAACCATCCTGATGGTTCAACAACGAATGAGATCTACCATGAAGATGATGTTGAAGACGAGTCGGTTCGTAGTTTCTTTGACTTAACAAAAGAGGGATTTCATCATGTGTTTCATTTAAACTTAATGGGAACACTGTTGCCTTCACAAGTTTTTACAAAAGAATTGCTAAAGACTAGTGGATCAATTATTAATATGTCTTCCATGAGCGCACCTTCCCCAATGACCAAAGTTCCGGCCTATAGTGCGGCTAAAGCAGGGATTAGTAATTTCACACAATGGATGGCTGTTCATTTTGCTAAAACTGGTATACGTGTCAATGCGATTGCACCAGGCTTCTTTTTAACGGAACAGAATCGTAAACTATTGACGAATGAGGATGGAACATATACAGATCGAACGAAAAAAATACTAGATCATACTCCAATGGGACGTTTAGGGAAACCTGAAGACTTGCACGGCGTCTTGCTTTGGTTAGTGGATGATAGCTATAGTGCATTTGTTACAGGAATTAGTGTACCGATTGATGGAGGGTTTATGGCTTATTCTGGCGTATAGTGAATTTTAAGGGGTGAGGCATGTAGATAACAAAGAACATATTTTTTGAAACGAGTAGCTGTTTTCAAGTGTGTCAAGGGTTTAGACCAACGGGTTAAGGCGAAAAGCATGGTTGCTTTCGTCAAAGGTTTATTAACACACACTTCAAGCAATACGAAACGCAGAGTTTTCCCCTTATATTTTTAATTCAAAAAGAGGTGAAATAATTAATGAATACATTGAAAGAGCAATTTCAAACAGATTTTATCATTGGGGCAGCTGTTAACAAATATACAGATCAATCGGAACAGGAGCTGTTAAAACAACACTTTAATTCTATTACTGCTGAAAACGAAATGAAATTTGAAAACCTTCAACCAGAGAAAGGAAAATACACCTTTGATGTTGCTGATCAATTTGTTGCTTTTGCACAGGGAAATGATATGAAGATGAGAGGGCATACGTTGGTTTGGCATAACCAAACACCGGATTGGTTTTTTCTTGATGATGACGGAAACGATGTAAGCCGTGAAGAGCTCTTAGCACGGATGAAAGAGCATATATTTACTGTTGTTTCGCGTTATAAAGGGAAAATTCACGCGTGGGATGTGGTAAACGAAGCGGTATTAGATGAGGGTGATGATCTTTATCGTCAATCAAAATGGTTGAACATTATTGGGGAAGACTTTATTGATTATGCTTTTCACTATGCTCACGAAGCAGATCCTGACGCAACACTTTTTTATAATGACTATAATGAATCCGATCCTGTGAAAAGAGTAAAGATCTATCAATTGGTCAAAGGGTTGCTTGATCGTGGTGTTCCGATTCATGGGATTGGACTTCAAGCACATTGGAATTTATATCAACCATCAATAAAAGATATTAAACAATCCATTGAGAGCTATGCAGAACTTGGTTTAAAGATTCATATTACGGAATTAGATGTGTCCATGTTTTCGTTTGAGGATGAACGAAAGGATGTCACTAGCCCTACGAAAGAAATGCTGTATTTACAAGCAGAAAGATATCAGCAGTTCTTTAAAGTTTTTCATAGTTATCGTGATGTAATTGAGTCAGTGACTTTTTGGGGTATCTCAGATGCGTATACGTGGTTAAGTGATTTTCCGGTAGTAGGAAGGAAGAACTGGCCATTTTTATTTGACGAATCAGGAAATACAAAACCAGCGTTTGACCGAGTTATCAGTGTAAAAGATAATTGTTGATTGAAGACGCAAACGGAAAAAACCAAAAAGTGTCTCTGCAAACTGTTTGTGTCTTGGTCATAGCGAAAACGAAAACCATCCGTTTATAACCGGTGGTTTTTGTTTTCTTAAGCTTGGTCAGTGTTGGAACAATATCTAAATGGGGGAGATAGTATGAAAAGATTTATGGGAGAAGATTTTCAACTGCAAAGTGACTTGGCGATTCGATTATACAATCAGTATGTAAAAGAACTTCCGATCATAGATTATCATTGTCATCTTAGTGCAAATGAGATCTATGAAAATAGAGGCTATACAACACTAACAGAGGCATGGTTAGCCGGAGATCACTACAAATGGCGGGCGATGAGAGCGGTGGGTATTGATGAACACTATATCACGGGAGATGCGAGTGATTATGAGAAGTTCCTTGCTTGGTCTAAAACTGTACCACAATTGATTGGCAATCCTTTGTATCATTGGACGCACATGGAATTACAGCAATTCTTTGATATTCATGAAACGTTAGATGAAAAAACCGCCCCATTAATTTGGGAAAAAGCAAACCTTCTATTGAATAGTGGTGAATTAAACGTAAGAGATCTCATTGAAAAATCTGGTGTTGAAGTGATTTGCACAACAGACGATCCGATTGATTCATTAGAATTCCATCAAAGCCTGTCTGAAGATCAATCGTTTAACGTTCGGGTAAAACCAAGTTTTCGTCCAGATAAAGGTTTAGCTATCGATTCGTTAGGATTTTTAGATTGGGTAGATCAATTGTCAAGCTTAACGGAAATGACGATTCAATCTTATCAAGATTTTCTAAAAGCACTTGGCATGCGAATCGATTATTTTCACCAGATTGGTTGTCGAATTTCCGATCATGGACTTGATCATTTTGAATTTATCCAAGCATCGGAAGAAGAAGTATCGATCATTTTCAATAAAGTACGAAATAAGGAAAGTATTTCTGCAGTTGAAGTGGTCAAATATAAATCATTAACCTTAGTTTTCTTGGGGGAAAAATATCAAGAGCATAATTGGGTGATGCAACTGCACATGAATGCTTTAAGAAATAATAATTCAAAGATGTTAAACCAAATTGGTCCAGACACAGGATTCGATGCGATCAATGATCACCTAATTGCTCAACCACTTCGTTTGTTCTTGGATCAGTTAGAGAGGGAAGGAGCTTTACCACGTACAATTGTGTACTCATTGAACCCTAATGATCTCCCTATTCTTGCAACAATAATGGGAAGTTTTCAAGGTGATGCAATAGCAGGTAAAATGCAATTAGGATCGGCTTGGTGGTTTAATGACACGAAGCGTGGCATGCTTAAACAGATGGAAGTGTTAGCGGATACTGGGGTACTTAGCCAATTTATTGGTATGTTAACAGATTCTCGAAGTTTTTTATCTTTTTCGCGACATGATTATTTCAGGCGAATTCTCTGTAATTTACTAGCGCAGTGGGTTATTGATGGGGAATATCCTTGTGATATCGATCGATTAGGGAAAATTGCTAGCGATATATCTTATTACAACGCGAAAAACTACTTTAAATTTTAAGC
>NZ_JAPRAT010000031.1 GCF_026805325.1 Natronobacillus azotifigens | reverse complement strand
AGTGACACGCTTTACAGCCAGTTATATTAAATGCTTTTTTCTAGCTGCGAAAGTTGAGTAAATTACTAATAACAGGTGATCTTATTATTGATCATCTGTTATGTTTTTTCCGACAAAAAAGACAGAGAATGATTATCCCGGAGCAACCGTCCGTAAGACTCCCACTTCAAAACAACGAGATACTAAGTTGTTTAAGTGGGAGTAACGGACGCCAGCACCCCGAATGGTTCAACTAACAATCAGTGGGGGAATACCTAAAAACCCCCACTGATTGAAGTTTCACTTTATTAGTCGGTTGATTTCCTTTAGTTATTGATCAATTGATTCCCTTTTAGACTTATATAATTTACCTTTGACAGCGATAGTTTGACTCGTTATAATCAATAAAGTCAGAATAAATTAAAAATTTACAACATTACCGTTTTTACAGCATAGAATAGCAAAAAATACATAGTAGTACGTATTCTTGGTGTTAGGTTTTTTGTAAGTGAAAGGGGAGTTTTTTGATGGAAGATCGTTCACAATGGGGAACAAGGTTAGGTTTCCTTCTTGCAGCGATGGGTTCAGCAATCGGTTTAGGAAACATTTGGCGTTTTCCTGCAACGGCTTATGCAAATGGAGGGGGGGCATTTTTTATCCCATATTTGTTTGCGTTAATAACGGCAGGTATCCCAATGTTAATTATGGAATATACAATTGGACACAAGTACCGTAGTTCTGCTCCACGTTCGTTTAAACGAATTAGCAAGGGTATGGAGTGGCTGGGATGGTGGCAAGTTGCGATCTCTTTTATTATTTCGACTTATTATCCAGTCATTGTTGCTTGGGCAGTAATGTATGCTTACTTTTCAATTGGACAAACATGGGGAAATGATCCAGAAGGATTTTTCGCGGTAGATTTCTTACAAGTTTCGGAAGCCGGAGTATTTGGATCCATGGTACCAACTGTTCTCTATCCTTTATTGGCTATTTGGATTATTGTCTTTATTATTTTATTCCGTGGTGTGAAAAAAGGTATTGAGCTTGCGAATAAAATCTTTATTCCTTTATTAATTCTTAGTTTCTTATTAATTGTTATTCGTGCGGTTACTTTACCAGGAGCGTTAGCGGGATTAGACGCTTTCTTTGCACCAGATTGGTCAACAATTCGAGATGGCTCAGTTTGGGTAGCAGCTTATGGACAAATTTTCTTTAGTCTATCGATTGCGTTTGCAATCATGATTACTTTTTCTTCTTATTTACCAAAAAAATCTGATATTACTAACAATGCGTTTATTACTGGTTTTGCCAATTCATCATTTGAATTGTTAGCAGGTATTGGTGTTTTTGCTGCGTTAGGATTCATGTCTTCTCAAATAGGGGAACCAATCTCTGATGTAGTAAGAAGTGGGGTAGGTTTAGCGTTTATGGTCTTTCCAGCGATTATTAGTGAAATGCCCGCTTCTGGATTCTTTGGTGTATTATTCTTTGGGTCACTTGTTTTAGCTGGTCTGTCCTCTATGGTGTCTATTTCCGAAACGTATATTGCAGGGATTCAGGAGAAATTTAATTTTTCTCGAAGAACGTCTGTAATTATAGGTACTGGGGCAGCAGCTATTCTATCTTTATTTTTTGCGAATCAAGGTGGACTAAATTTATTAGATACAGTTGATTATTTTATAAATAACTATGGTGTTGCTTTAGTAGGATTATTTGAAGTTCTTGCTATCGGCTGGTTTGCTCGGGAATTAAAAGCATTACAATCACATGCGAATGGTGTGTCTGATATTATGATTGGTACTTGGTGGAGGTTTTCTATAGCTGTTATTACCCCGGCAGTATTGGGTTATATGATGTTACAAAATCTTCGTACAGATATGATGAGCAATTATGAAGGATATCCAATGGAATTTCTATTTAATTTTGGTTGGATGGTCGCGTTAGGGGCTATGTTCTTTGGTGCTTTAATGACCATGAAAAAATGGCCGAATGAAAAATAAAGTCAGAAAGGAGTAAATTCGATGTCAGGTCCTGCAATTGTTATGATGATTATCGGTATTTTAATTATATGGGGAGGATTAGCTGTGAGTATTACTCATGCAGTAAAATCTTCAAAATAAGATAAACGGGGAAAACCACCTGGTTCTTTAAAAACAATTAGAAGCTATGTTTGTAAGGCGTTGATGGTGACAAGCTAACCCGTGTCACATCAATAAAAAACGTATGCTTTCCTATCTTATAAAAAAATGCTCCACATCCGTAGCGGGTGTGGAGCATTTTTTCTAATTAACGATTTCTTGATTCTTTCTCCCAAGCACGTAAGGATGGATAAGGATCGTGTGCCCATTCGTTTGTTCCATTGTCTTTGTACATGCCATAATGTAGATGGGGTGGGAATTTTCCCGATGTACCTGGAGGGCCATATCCTGAGGAACCAACCGATCCGATAATATCACCTGGTTGTACTACATCTCCAACGGACAGATCATCAGAAAATCCGTGTAAGTGTGCGTAATAATGATACGTATTATTTATATCACGTATCCCGATTCTCCAGCCACCGTATCTATTCCATCCCTTGATTTCAACCACTCCATATGATGTAGCTCTGACTGGTGTTCCGTAACCCGCAAAAATGTCTGTGCCTTCATGAATTCTTCGACCACCAAAACCTCGTGCATCTCCCCACGTATTTTTATAGCTATAATTATAATTTAAGGGAACGGGGAATTCATGCTCGGTAAGCTCAGTCGTGTTGAATGTGCGATAAACTTTTGCTGTTTGCACGATCGTTTTTACCGTTAAGGATCGTTGGTAATACTCCCATAACGCGATCTTAATATCTGGTTCAGTAATGCCATATTGTCGGATATACATGGCTAATGTATAAAGAGCGTCTTCATCGTTCATTGGATCTGCTTGATTATTTCCGGTACCATCTTGACCAATTCCTTGGAATAATCCAATAATTCGACTGTCTGTTATATGATCAATATTTTCAAGTCCAAACCATAATGAGTCTGGAAAAGTAATCGATGTAATCCTCTCTTCTGACTTTTCTGAAGTGTTTCTTTCATATTGATCGATAGCGGCCAAATAGTACCAAGGCACTTGAGTTAAGGCCTCTGTCTTTTGATATAGTGCCATTCTTTCATCAAATGTTGATGAATCAGCAGCTACTACCAACAATTCTGCAGAAAGAAACAAAAAACAAGTGAGAATGAGAATTGTATAATATCTTTTCACGATGGCGATTCACTCCTAGTGTCCGTGATAATCTTATTGTGTACAAATGAACGGAAATAATAGAAGGTAATGATCACCATATTTTTGTTTCACCACAAGACACTAGTCCTAGACACAACTCCTGTGTTAAAATATAGCTATTCTGAACGAAAGTTAGTTTTTTTAGGAGAAGGAGAAAGTCAAATGATTGAAATAGAAGGACAATGCTATGAAGTAATTGAAGAAGCGAAAGATGGTTTTGATCAAAAAGCTTTTACAGAGCGTTATAGTGATATTTTGGCAAAATATGATTTTATTGTTGGAGATTGGGGCTACGAACAATTGCGTTTAAAAGGCTTTTATGATGATCAAAATACAAAAGCTAGCTTTGATACAAAGGTGAGTACTGTCGATGATTATCTTTACGAGTATTGCAATTTTGGTTGTGCTTATTTTATTGTAAAGCGCATCGATAAGTAAAAAATAGCTGATCATAATGGTTTCCCTTTGATCAGCTATTTCGAACAATTAGTCTAGATCTTCATCATGTGCAACGCTATGCGCTAGCCTGCTTGAAGCGGATGCTGCGATCGCACCAACAATGTCATCTAAAAACGTATGACATTTACCGGTTGATTTATCGTTTAGTTTTTTTAATATGCCGGGTTTTTCTTTGTCTATGTATCCATAGTTGGTGAACCCGATGGAACCATAAACGTTGACGATGGAAAGCGCAACAATTTCATCTACACCATACAAACTTTCATCAGTATCAATAATCTCTTGTAGGGGTGAGCTTAGTTTGTTTTGCTCGGCCAATACATCGAGTTGAATACCAGTAATAACAGCGTTTTGAACTTCACGTTTTCGAAGTACTTTGTCAACATTTGCTATGCAATCTTCCATTTTCAGTTCATCATGATATTGTGCTTGTAAAAAATAGACGAGCTCTCCTATATCTTGTAACGTTACCCCGCGTTCCGTTAACCATTCACGGGCTTTTTTTTCAAGTTCTGTTTTCGGTTGTCTTTCTGTCATGATATCCCATCCAATCCATGTATTTTCACTGTCTTTATAGTATACCCTTTGCCTAAATTTCTCAAACGATTTATCCCGGATCAATCGCCCGTAAGGTCTCCCACTGATTGAAGTTTCACATTATTTTCCTGCTTCTTGATAAGTAATACGAATTATAAGGTTCTAAAAAAGCAAATTTACCCTACTCTAATCCTATGTAAAATATCTTGAGAAATTAAAGCAATGTATTTTTTCAGAAATTTAAGTCAATTAGTGCTTGAATAAGCCGAGATTGAAAGGTATAATGTCCACTATAGATAAACATATGTACTTTTTGAAAATACAGGGGGAGGCGTAAAGATGGATAAAATTCGTGTAGGTTTATGTGGTTTAGGTACAGTAGGGACTGGTGTAGTAAAAGTTTTGGAAAGTCACCAAGAGCAAATTAAACACAAATTAGGGTGTGAGATTGAAATCAATAAAATCCTCGTTAATGATTTAGATAAACCGCGTGATATTGTAATTGATCGAAGCTGGTTAACGAATGATCCAGGTGAGCTTGTTGAAAATGAAGCGATTGATGTAATAATTGAAGTAATGGGTGGTATTGAAGATACCAATCAATTAATGGAACGAGCAATCCAAAATAAAAAACACATTGTAACAGCCAACAAAGATTTGATGGCTGTTCATGGACAGAAATTACTACGTCTAGCAAAGGCAAATCATTGTGATATTCTTTATGATGCTAGTATTGCTGGTGGTATTCCAATCGTTCGTACCTTAGCAGACGGTCTTGCTTCCGATCATATTGAAAAAATCATGGGAATCGTTAATGGTACAACGAATTATATTATGACAAAAATGACGGATGAAGGACTTCCTTTTGATCAAGTCTTGAAAGAAGCACAAGATCTAGGATTTGCGGAGGCTGATCCGACTTCTGATGTCGACGGACTAGATGCTGCGAGAAAAATGACGTTATTAGCGAATTTAGCTTTTAAAATGGAGCTGAATTTAGACGATGTTGATGTTACCGGAATTCGTAATGTCACGCAAGACGATATTAATTTTGCAGAGAGCTTAGGTTATACGATCAAACTAATCGGAATCGCGTCGATGGATAACTCAAAAGCAGAAGTAAGTGTGGAGCCAACATTATTGCCGAAAGACCATCCGCTTGCATTAGTTAAAAATGAATTTAATGCTGTATATGTACACGGTGAGGCTGTAGGAGAAACGATGTTTTACGGACCAGGTGCAGGTAGTTTACCAACTGCAACAGCTGTAGTATCTGATTTAATGGAAGTGGTTCGGAATATTCGTCTAGGCATTAGTGGAAACACGTATATTGATCCACAGTTTGAACGACAGTTAAAGGATTACAATGAAAAATTTTCTCGTCATTTTATTCGTTTAGAAGTAAATGACCAAGCAGGGGCATTCCAAGAAATTACGAATGTTTTCTCTGATCAAGCAGTTAGTTTTGCGAAGATTTTGCAACTACCAGCAGAAAAAGAAGGTACAGCAGAAATCGTTATGGTTACACATAAAATCAGTCAAGAACAGTTATTAAAGAGTTTAGCAGAATTAGAAAAATTAACAGTTGTTATACGGATGATTAGTCATTACCGTGTGGATGGGGAGGAATAAGTATGGCTTGGCAAGGACTATTACAAGAATATAAAGAATATTTACCTGTGGGAGAGAAAACGCCATTAATTAGTTTACATGAGGGAAATACTCCACTAATAAAATTAGAAAATTTATCAAAAAAATATCAAGTCGAGGCATATGCCAAAGTCGAGGGAATTAATCCTACTGGTTCTTTTAAAGATCGTGGTATGGTGATGGCAATGGCAAAAGCGATTGAATCTGGTTCAAAGACAGTTATTTGTGCATCGACTGGTAACACTTCCGCTTCTGCAGCAGCTTTTGCAGCTCGTGCGGGATTACGCTGTATTGTTGTTATTCCTGAAGGTAAAATTGCTCAAGGGAAGTTAGCGCAGGCTGTTATGTATGGTGCAGAGATCTATTCAATTCAAGGAAATTTCGATGATGCATTACGTATCGTTCGAAAATTAGGCGAACACGAGGATATTACGTTAGTAAACTCGGTGAATCCATATCGGATTGAAGGACAGAAGACGGCAGCATTTGAGGTTTGTGATGTGTTAGGAAAAGCACCTGACTACTTATTTATTCCAGTTGGGAATGCAGGGAATATCACTGCGTACTGGAAAGGTTTTAAAGAATATAATGAGCAAAAGCAAACGGGTTTACCCAAAATGATGGGGTATGAAGCAAGTGGTGCAGCAGCAATTGTTCACGATCGTATCTTTGAAAATCCTGAGACTGTCGGTACGGCAATCCGTATTGGTAATCCAGCAAGTTGGAAACAAGCAGTAGCTGCGCGCGAAGAATCGAATGGTACAATCGATGAAATTACAGATGAGCAAATGATTGAGGCTTATCAATGGATGGCAGCAAATGAAGGGATTTTTGCTGAACCAGCATCGAACGCTTCAGTAGCAGGATTATTTAAAGCGTTAGAAGAAGGGAAAGTAGAGAAAGGTGCTCAAGTGGTTTGTGTATTAACCGGTAATGGGTTAAAAGATCCGAACACTGCTATTGAGTATAGCGACGTAAAACCTCGTGTACTACCAAACGATGAAGAAGTAGTGATGAAGGAAATCGTCGGTAGTGTTACGCTATGAGTTGGCAAATTAAAGTTCCAGCAACAACGGCAAATCTAGGGGCTGGCTTTGATTCGATTGGCGTAGCGCTAAATCTTTATTTGATTTTGGATATAAAACAAGCAGATCAATGGGAATTTGTCCCACGATCTGCTTGTCTTGAAGGTATTCCAGAAGATGAATCGAATTTAATTTATCAAATTGCGGATCAAACAGCAAAGCAATTTTCAAACAAATTATTACCAACTTGTCGTGTTGAAATGACAAGCGATATTCCGTTAGCACGTGGATTAGGTAGTAGCGCAACCGCCATTGTAGCAGGCATTGAATTAGCAAACCAACTTCTAAAATTGGAGTTAACCAATCATGATAAATTGCAGTTTGCAACCGAAATTGAGGGACATCCAGATAATGTTGCCCCATCGATTCTCGGTGGATGTGTCATTGGACACTTCGATCAAACACTAGCTTCGATTCGCGTTCCGATTGATGATTTAATTTTTCTTGCTGCGGTTCCGGAATTTGAATTGAAGACATCAGATGCGAGATCTGTATTACCTGCATCATTTGCCTATCCAGAAAGTGTCCAGGCGAGCAGTGTGGCAAATGTTAGTGTCGCTGCAATTTGTCAACAGAACTGGTCGTTGCTTGGAAAAATGATGAAAAAGGATAGGTTTCATCAACCATATCGTAAGGAACTTATTCCGCATTATGATGCGTTAGTTTCCCTCCTTGAAAAGGATGCCTACGGGATCTTTTTAAGTGGAGCGGGTCCGACAATGATTGCATTAACAACACAAGCGAAAGTGGATGAGCATTTAGCTGATTGGAAAGTAAAATTTCCAGAGTTAACGTGGTTACCTCTGGAAGTTGAAAATCATGGAGTAAGGGTAATTCAATAAGCGAAAACACTCAGCAAACTTTTGCTGAGTGTTTTTAATGGGAGTTCTATAAGTTTGTTTCAAGATAAGAAAGTGCGTCGCATGACAAGCGCTTGCTTGTCATCACCACGCCCACCTAATTTTTCTATATCTAAATTATTTCAAAAGGACCGAGTGGTGTTTGCTCGGTTGTAATTAAAATACTTGTTCGATTTCCTGTACACCAGGAACTTCTGCTACAAGTGCGCGTTCGATCCCCGCTTTTAACGTAATGGTTGAGCTAGGACAGTTTCCACACGCTCCCATTAAGCGAAGACGTACGATGCCATCTTCTACTTCTACAAGTTCTACGTCGCCACCGTCGCGTAGTAAGAATGGACGTAATTTATTTAAAACTTCTTGTACTTGTTCTTGCATCATCCATCTGCCCCTTTCTATATTCCTTTTGTTAGTATAACATTTTTTTCGAAAAAATCTAACTAAAGAATTGATGAGATCCGCTATTTTCAATATTTCCCCCAAAGCAAACATCTGTTAGACTCCCACTTTAAAATAATAAGAATGTTGGCATCATGCTTAATAGTTTTCAGTTAGGTCTATTTATACTATAATAAATGAATATGTACGCAAAAATGCATGAATGAAGTGAGTCTGGAGGAGATAATGTTGAGAAGAATTCCTTTTACGAAGATGCATGGGCTTGGTAATAGTTATATTTATATTAATCAGTTTGAAGTAGACATAGATGAAAAAGAACTAACGCAATTAGCAATCGATGTGGCAAATAAAAACACAGGGATTGGTTCAGATGGACTTATTCTAATCCATCCAAGTGATCAAGCACCGTTAGGAATGAGAATTTTCAATAAAGATGGTTCTGAGGGCAAAACTTGTGGTAATGGATTACGATGTGTCGCTAAATATGCGTATGAACACAAATTAGTGGACCAAAGAGTGTTTATGATTGAAACGAAAGCTGGTAATGTTACTGCTGAGGTTCATGGTTCGGAAGATTTTATTACACAGGTAACCGTAGACATGGGGGAACCTATCTTGAATCGATCAAAAATTCCTATGCTTGGTTCTGACGACGGTCAAGTTATTGAGGAGAAATTTGAGGTCGTTGATCATCAGCTAGAACTTACTGCTGTCTCGATGGGAAATCCACATGCGATTTTCTTTGTGCCAGATATAGAGCAAGCTCCATTACAGGAATTAGGTCCTGTAATTACAGATGATCAACGGTTTCCTGAATCGGTTAATGTTGAATTTGTAGAGGCAGTGACTGAAAAAGAGTTGCATTTTCGTGTTTGGGAACGTGGATCTGGAATTACAGAAGCTTGTGGAACGGGTGCTTGTGCTGCAGTTGTTGCTGCAATTTTAACCAATAGAGCTGCACGCGATCAAGAAGTGACTGTTCATTTAAGCGGAGGAGATTTACTGATTCGATGGGCAAATGACGGTCGTGTTTGGATGAGTGGGGCAGCGGATACGATTTGCGATGGTGAATTTATTTGGGATAAGTAGTTTCAAGCTATTTATTTGATACGATAAATAATTGCGAGTATACTTGGTAATAATGAATCGTAAGGAGGAGTTATTGTGGTTTTAACAATTACGGATAATGCGCGTTTACAAATAGAAGAAATGATGAAGGAAGAAGACCAAGAAAATGTACGGTTGCGATTCGGTGTAAAAGGCGGCGGTTGTAGTGGTCTTTCTTATTCGTTAGGTTTTGACTATAGTGTAAATGAAGATGTAGATCTTACAGAAGAAATTAACGGGGTACCTGTTATCATCTCAAAACAAGACATTCCTGTTATTAATGGCACAACGATTGATTTCAAACAAAATATGATGGGTGGCGGATTCACCATTGACAATCCCAATGCGATTGTCTCTTGTGGCTGTGGTTCATCTTTTAAAGCGAAAGAACGAGAAGGTTCACCAGAGAATTGCTAGAAGTGCTAACCCGTTTCAGCCCGATGACAGCTGAAGCGGGTTATTTTGTTATGTGAAAATCAGTTATTTCTAAATAAAGGGAAACTTTAATCGATGGCGGTTCGTTTCCTCTATTGTGTTAGCTTTAAAGGTTGTCATAAAGACCTTTGAAGCTTCAGGTGTTAGTGCCCGTTGCTCCGGGATAACTGATTATAAGAAGGGGATAATACGCTAGAAACGAGTTAATCGTAATTAAATCAAAAGGAGGAGAGTAACTATGAGTGAAAATAAAGAGATGGGTTGGAATTTTGGAAATACGTATATACACTTGCCTGAAACTTTTTATGCTCACGTTAAACCAACCCCTGTTCGTTCCCCACAATTAATTTTGTTTAATGAACGATTAGCTGAAAGTTTGGGGTTGAACTCTCAAATGACCCAGTCAAACAATGCAGTGGAGATATTTGCAGGAAATCACTTACCGCCTAATGCTTCGCCACTTGCTCAAGCTTACGCGGGTCATCAATTCGGACATTTTACTATGTTAGGTGATGGTAGAGCAATATTACTTGGTGAACAGATTACGCCTCAACAAGAGAGGTATGATATACAATTGAAAGGTTCTGGGCGAACTCCTTATTCTCGTGGCGGAGATGGTCGGGCAACCCTAGGGTCAATGATAAGAGAATATATTATTAGTGAGGCGATGCATGGATTGGGCATCCCAACAACAAGAAGTCTTGCAGTTGTTACAACTGGAGAAGATGTATTTCGTGAAACGGCACTTCCTGGTGCGGTGTTGACGAGAGTATCTGCTAGTCATCTTCGTGTTGGAACGTTTGAATACGCGGCTAAGTGGGGGGAGAAAAACGAGTTACAGCAAATTGCTGACTATACAATAGAACGACATTTCCCTCACCTAAAAGAAACAGAAAACAAATACCTTTCCTTACTAAAAGAAGTCATTCATCAGCAGGCAAAGTTAATTGCTAAATGGCAATTGGTTGGTTTTATTCATGGTGTGATGAATACCGATAACATGGCGATCAGTGGAGAGACAATTGATTATGGCCCTTGTGCGTTTATGGATCAATATGCTCCGGATACCGTGTTTAGCTCGATTGATCGCCAAGGTCGCTATGCTTATAAAAATCAACCGGTTATCGGAGGCTGGAATCTTGCCCGATTTGCAGAAGCGTTGTTACCTCTATTGGATCAAAACGAAGAGAAAGCCCTAAAGATGGCACAAGATGCAGTATCTAAATTTCCATCCTTGTATCATACCGCTTGGCTAGCAGGTATGAGAAAGAAATTCGGGCTGTTTAATGAGGAAGACGAAGACGAGTTCTTAATCAAATCTTTCCTTCAATTGATGCAAGAGAATAATGCTGATTTTACCAACACATTTGTTGGTTTAACCGTTGGCGATGATTTTATTTCAGAGAATAGCATTGATTTTTTTCATACTGATGAATGTAAAACATGGACCAAGAAGTGGGAAGAGAGACTTGATCGACAACAGTTATCAAAACAAGAGATTCATCAACGAATGAAACAACATAACCCAGCGGTTATTCCGCGTAATCACCGAGTAGAAGAGGCGATAGAAGCTGCAGTGGAAAAAGAAGATCATAAGGTGATGGAGAACTTACTTCGATCACTATCCAAACCATATGCTTACTTACCTGAGCAAAAGGAATATACGAAATTGCCCCCAGCTACGAATTGTCGTTATCAAACATATTGTGGCACATGATTGCTTCAAGAATAGAGAATGTTAATTGATTAGGTGCTTTCTCAAGAATATACGAGAAGAAAGTACCTTTGTTAATAAAGTGAAACTTCAATCAGTGGGGGTTTTTAGATATGTCCCTGCTGATTGTTAGCCCTAAAGGATGCCGTGAAAGCCTTTGAAGCCTTCAAAGTGCTAGCGTTTGTTACTCCCACTTGAACAACTGTAATTTTCTTGTTGTTTTGAAGTGGGAGTCTTACGGACGGTTGCTACAGGATAAAATGGGATATGGTATCGGCTATTATTCTTAAAAGGTAACAACCCCCAATCAAACCGCTTCAATCGAACATAAACTGCGAAAGAAGTAGTTAACACCTGCCCATATGGATATAAATTTCACTACTGATTTAAAAAAATTTGAAATTCTCAACAATGGATAAGCCAATTAGTTATTTTATTGATTATAAAAGAATAGATTAAATCATCGGTGATGGATCATCCGCTTATCTTTTCACGAAAGAAGGTAGATAAATGCTCTATCCAGCTGTACTTGTAACATCGTATGTTTTCTTTCTTTCTTTAGTCGTTGTTTTATTACGAACATTACTTAATAAAACCTGAATCACAACAAAAACCCTACCTTTTACTTCAGGCAGGGATTTTTCATTTTATAAAAGATAAGAAAGTATAGAATTTTTGGTTCTATGCCGGTGTTTTTAGGTGTTTTATCTTTAAAATAGATGCAACACATATCTCAGAGAGCATGGTGGTTTGCTTTCCCGGTTTTTCTTAAAATTATCATCTAATTTCACTTTAGTTAGCAAAAATACTTATTTGTTTTACTCAAACATACTTGTCGAATGCTTTGGTTGAACCTTAGCATCTGGCTTTAAATAGGCAATCGCATTATTAATAGCAGTTGGTCCTTCACCGAACCCAGTTGCGATTAAGTTGATTTTTCCTGGATAGCTACAAATGTCACCAGCGGCATAGATACCTTCTACCGTCGTTTCCATTTTCGAGTTGACTTCGATGCTGTTTTTATTAATCGATCGCAAAAAGCAAGTGCTTGACTTTACGCGTTGAGGTGAAGAGAGTTTATTTAATGAAATTTATTAATAAAACCTTTACTTTGTAAAATAATGGTATTATAATATATTCATAGGTATTTTTTAGGTTATTTTTTAAGTGATTCCAAAAAAATATAAAAAAGAGTGTTGAGATGAAAATACTTAAACGTATTAAACTATCAATATTGCTATTTGTTTTATTACTATTTGTTGTCCCCTCTAGTATTTTTGCAGCCGGCACGGGTGATGATCCAAAACCAACAAAAAATATTCCTACAACAGAAGATTTAAGGGAACTTGAAAGGAAATCTACTTTAGTTGAAAATCATTTATCAAACCAATATACAATCAGTGCAAATGGAGAAATGAAAACTCTTGGGGTTACAGCCTTTAAACAATCTACAGGATATTGGTGTGGACCTGCAACAGTAAAGCAAGTAATACATTTCTTTAGAAATATTTCTGGCACACAACAATTCTATGCTGATAGGCTAGGAACAACAACAGCAGGTACAGATTTTTCAAAGATACCAGGTGTATTAAATTCCTACCAAACTGAGAATAGATATATTTATCAATCATATAATTCAAATGAATTTTTGTCATGGAGATCAGCCCTAATTTTATCCCGGAGCAACCGTCCGTAAGACTCCCACTTCAAAACAACGAGATACCAAGTTGTTTAAGTGGGAGTAACGGACGCTAGCACCCCGAATGGTTCAACTAACAATCAGTGGGGGAATACCTAAAAACCCCCACTGATTGAAGTTTCACTTTATAAGATAGGAAAATTTTTGTTGATATGCCATGAATTAGGAGTTTTATTTTTAAATAGATGCAAAAGATTTTCTCGTATAACAGTAGGGTCTGATGGTTGCTTTCCCATAAGTAAAACGACAGATAACCATTCATGGTCATCTGTCGTTTTACTTATGGGAAAGTGTCACGCTATAGCGTGACATGACAAGCGTTCGCTTGTCACCATCAGCCCCTTACAAAATATAGCTTCTTATTGTTTTTTAAAAGGACCGAGTGATATTCCCGGTTTTTCTTAAAATTATCATCTAATTTCACTTTTTAGCTAGTATAAATACTTATTTGTTTTACTCAAACATACTTGTCGAATGCTTTGGTTGAACCCTAGCATCTGGCTTTAAATAAGCAATTGCATTATTAATAGCAGTTGGTCCTTCACCGAACCCAGTTGCGATTAAGTTGATTTTTCCTGGATAGCTACAAATGTCACCAGCGGCATAGATACCTTCTACCGTCGTTTCCATTTTCGAGTTGACTTCGATGCTGTTTTTATTAATCTCTAGTCCCCAATTTTTGATTGGACCTAAAGAAGAAATAAAGCCATAATTTACAATTACATCATCGACATCAATTGTTACTTTTCGTTCTCCCTTTACTTCGCTGACTTTTACTTGTTCTATTCCATCTGTACCAAGAAGTGCTTCTGGAACAAAAGGTGTTAAAATATTTACATTAGACTGCTGTAATTTCTCAACAGTGTGCTCATGGGCACGAAAATTTTCCCGACGGTGAATAATTGTTACTTCCTTCGCGATAGGTTCAAGCATTAGAGCCCAATCAACGGCAGAATCTCCGCCACCAAACAAGACAACGCGCTTGTCTTTAAACTGCATCATATTATCGACAAAATAATGAAGGTTACGACTTTCATATGCCTCAGCTTCTTTTAGTCCAAGCTTTCTTGGCTGAAAAGCACCATTTCCTGCTGTTATAATAATCGTTCTTGAATAGTGTTCACCTGTAGTTGTTACAAGTTTAAATGTACCGTCACTTAATCGTTCTACCTCTTCTACCTCTTCATTTAAACAGATACTAGGTTCAAACTTATGTAACTGGTCATGCAAATTATTGATTAAGTCTTGTGCCCGAACTTTAGGAAATCCAGCAATATCATAAATATATTTCTCTGGATATAAAGCACTCAACTGACCACCAATGTGTGGTAAGCTTTCGATAATCTTCACACTAGCCTGTCTTAATCCCCCGTAAAAAGCGGTGAATAACCCAACAGGGCCAGCACCGATGATCGTTACATCATATATCTTTTGTTCTTCCATCCTGTAATCCTCCTAAATCTACATTAACAATGTAATCCATATTCTATCATAAATGATCAGAAAGAAGTAACCTTGGTGCTTTTTGAGTTGAAATATTGTGAAAAACGGTCTAAGATTAAAATATTACAAATTTGTGACTTTTTTAAAAAGGATGGGTGTGATTACTTGAGAAAACCCAAAATTGTAATTCTAGGTGCAGGTTATGCAGGGATAACTACAACTGTAAGACTGCAAAAGAAACTCCATCCAAAAGATGCTGAAATTATTTTGGTGAATAAGCATGACTATCATTATCAAACAACATGGTTGCATAAGAATGCTGTCGGTAAATTAAATAACGAACAGACAAAGTTTTCTCTTCATCAATTGATCGATCAGAAAAAAGTACAATTCATTAAGGATACTGTTCAGTCCATAGACGTTAAAGAGAAGAAAGTTTACGGAAAAGATCAGATCTTTACCTATGATTATCTTGTTGTTGCTTTAGGATCAGAGATTGATACTTATCAAATTCCTGGATTAAAAGAACATGCTTTTTCTATTAACACATTAGTTTCTGCTACGCGATTATCTGCGCATTTAGAAACTGAGTTTCTTCAATTTAGTCAAACAAATCAAGAAACCTTTCCAATTGTTGTCGGAGGTGGTGGTTTTACCGGTGTAGAATTGTTGGGAGAGTTAACGGAGCGCTTGTCTTCTTTATGTGAAAAATACCAGATTGACCCGAAAAAAATAAAATTGCAATGTGTAGAGTCAGAATCTACCGTGTTACCAGAGTTTGATTTAGAACTAGGGGAATATGCGATGCAAAAATTGGAGGCACGCGGTGTTGAATTTAGACTAGGTATCACGATAAAGTCTGTCGCTACCGATCAAATTAAAATCGAACAAGCTGGTTTAATTGAAGATATTCCTGCAAGGATCTTTATTTGGACTGCAGGTGTAAGAGGAAATCGAATTATCGAAGAATCGGATCTTCCTACTAATGAAAGTAAAGTGGAAGTTGATGCTCACTTGACTGCGCCTGGATATCCGAATGTTTTTGTTATTGGTGATGTTGCTAGTGTTCGTGATTCAGAAGGTAAACCATACCTTCCTAATGCCAATATCGCTATGCAAAAAGCTATCATTTGCGCTCGTAATATTGTTGCATTACTAAAAGGAAAACAGGAAATGCAAGATTTCACCTTCCGTAATTTTGGCACGATCGCCTCTTTAGGAAAGAGAGATGCTATCGGTGTTGTCTTTCGCAATAAAAAAATATTTGGTTGGACTGCTTCCTGTTTAAAAACACTAGTGAACTATTTTGTTCTTTATGAAATTGGTGGATTAAAACTTCTCTTCACAAAGCGATGATTTGTAGTGGTAATGTTTAGATAACTAGTATCATGTATAATTCCTAACCATTTTGGAAATGCTGACCCAATAGAAAGGGTTGATAAAAAATGGTTAGGTTAAAACATTGTTGTCGCTTCATTGCCGTCACAGTTCTCTTTGTGTTTGCCTGCTATACCACTTTTACAGCAATTACGAACGTTTCTGCTAATGAAGTGTTTCAGACTGTCATGAGTCTATCAGATGAACAACCGATAGTTGCAGAACCACTAAAACAAGTTTCATTAGTTGAAAAAAATATTACCATGAAGACAATAAAAGAAAATTATTTTTCATTAGAAAAAATAGAAGAACCAAAATCGGAACGAGAGTTAGAACCAGAAGTAGATTTGGTAACCACATTAGAAGCAGAACATATTGAACCAGATATGAAATTAGATGAAGAATCAGAAATAGAATTGAATATAAATCCAGATTCAGAAATAGAACAAGAATTTGAAGAAGTGCTAGAACAGTCAGAACGAGAGGAAGACTCAGAACCACGAATTGAAGATGTGGTTGATTTTTCGGAATATCCAACAGTAACTGTTATTGCAACAGGTTACACAGCTGGTTATGAATCAACAGGGAAAAACCCTGATCATCCAGCTTATGGTATTACTTTTTCTGGAGTGGAAGTTATCCGTGATTTATATTCAACTATTGCTGCCGATCTATCCCTTTATCCACTAGGAACGATTTTTTATATTCCTGGTTATGGGTATGGGGTTGTCGCAGACAAAGGTAGTGCGATCAAAGGCCATAAATTGGATTTGTACTATCCAACAGTTGAAGAGGTCTATGAAAACTGGGGAAAAAGAGAAGTCGAAGTTTACCTGATTGAGCGCGGGTCAGGAGAAATAACGATAGATGCATTAAAAAGGTTGAACGAAACAGAAGCTTTACAAGTGTTTCGTCAGCAAATAGAATAAAGAACAAAACGCAGAGCGCGGTTAATAAAGTAGTTTTGTAACTGGATTGAATCAATGGAGATGAGAGAACGGTAAATTATGACATGACGTTGACTGCTTCGAGAAGTTAACCAAAAATTTCATCCCGCATCAACCGTCCGTAATACCCCCACTTCCAAACAACGGGAATATCAAGTTGTTTAAGTGGGAATAACGGACGCTAGAACCCTGAAGGCTTTAAGAGCCTCTAGGGCTAACAATCAGTGGGGAATGCCTAAAAACTCCCACTGATTGAAGTTTCACTTTCTCCCTTAGTAACTAAAAAAGAGCCTTCGTGAGGCTCTTTTTGCATGTTAGGATAATTATTATAGATAACGATTATCTTTCCTTAAAATAAAGGATAACTAATAAGCGCTAAAACGATCCCTGTTAGTCCACCAAAGAATACTTCAATAGGTTGATGGCCCAATAATTCTTTAAGCTCTTGTTTTTTTTCATATTCCTCTTTTTTAGACCAAACTTTTGCCTCTTCAATAAAATATTGAAAGTCTTTCACCAACATATTTAGTAAAATTGCTTGTTCTCCAGCTTGTCTTCTAATTCCCGTTGCATCGAACATAATAATAATGCTGAAAATACAAGAAGCTGCAAATAACCCAGATGAAAGTCCATGCTCCATCCCAATTGCGGTTGTTACAGCAGCCACTGCCGCTGAGTGACTACTAGGCATTCCACCCGTACTAAAGGCTAACCCTGGCTTGAATTCTTTTGTGGCAATAAAATGGATAGGGACTTTGACCCCTTGTGCAAAAAATATAGCAAATAATGCTACAATTAAAGGGAAGTTTTCAAACAAAGCCAACCTTCATTCATCCTCTCTGTTTGTAACCTACATTAGATGTCAGGCATTGATTTGTGTTCTTTTACCCATTATAGCATAGTATTTGACCGAGTGTAATGTATCCGCATTGGTAAAGAAAGACTCTACACGGTGTGAAAAGCTAAATCGACCTGTCCTTTGAAGTTAATGAGTGTTTAAGCGAATTTGCTTTGGAATTCTATTGACGATCTTACACATGAGAACGGCAGCAATCAATGCAACGAAAATATCTTTAATAAAGAATGGAGTCATACTGATCCAAGTAGTCGAATAGGAGATCGTTAACCCTAACCACGTATTCATCGCAATAAACATATAATGAACACCGATCAAATAGTTGACCAGCACGCCAACAGTTGCAATAAAAAATCCTTTGCTAAGCGTGAATGGAATAAGACGTTCACTTAACCAACCAGTAACATAAGCAACGACAAGAAATGACAATAGAAATCCACCCGTATAGTCAAACAAAACAAATAATCCAGCTTGCATCTGGGCGAAAACAGGTACACCAGCTAATCCAGTCAATAGATAGGCTGTCATAGAAAGTAAGCCTAACTTCTTTCCAAGCATAAGCCCAGCTAAAATGGCAAAAAACGTTTGTAAAGATAACGGAACAGATACTCCGCCAATAGGTATTGCTAAAAACGGAAACCATATAACAATATTTGCCCCAATCGCCATTAAACAAACAAATATTGCTCCATAACTTAGTTGCAATGCAGATATTTTCCCCATATTTCTCCTCCTCATACTTACCTAACCATTGTTAACCATTATTTTTATAGGTTAACAATGGTTAGATGAAAAAGCAAGCATAGCTTGCTTTTTTTGTTTATCCCGAAGCAACCGTCGGCAAGACTCCCATTTCAAAACAACGAGAACACCAAGTTGTTTAAGAGGGAGTAAACGGACGTTAGCACCCCTAAGGCTTCAAGTGCCTTGAGGTCAGCTTTTAGGACTAACAATCAGTGTGAAATACCTAAAAACGCTCACTGATTTAAGTTTCATTTTACTGCTGATTCTAAGGCAACTTCGATCATGTCATTGAAAGTCGTTTGTCTTTCTTCGGCTGTTGTTTCTTCTCCAGTAATAATGTGATCAGACACGGTTAATATGGCCAATGCTTGACGGTTAAATTTAGCAGCTAATGTATATAGGGCTGTTGCTTCCATTTCTACAGCTAATACTTGATATTTAGCAAGCAAGGCAAACAATTCACTTCCGTTATCTCGATAGAAGCTATCACTTGTAAAGACGTTGCCGACACGCAATGCTAATCCTTTGTCGATGCCAGTATCATACGCTTTCTTTAATAGTTCGAAGTTTGCTGTTGGGGCATAGTCAATACCACCAAATACCATGCGGTTCATTTGAGAATCTGATGTTGAACTTTGAGCAAGTATAACGTCTCTTACCTTTACGTCTTTTTGTAAGGCACCACACGTACCGACACGGATTAATTTTTTTACATCATAACTCTGAATCAATTCGTTAACATAAATAGAGATCGAAGGAACCCCCATTCCCGTTCCTTGCACAGAGATTCGCTCTCCTTTGTATGTACCGGTATAACCATACATGCCGCGTACCTCATTATAAAGAACAGGATCGTCAAGAAAAGTTTCTGCAATATATTTTGCTCGTAACGGGTCACCTGGTAATAAAATAGTATCGGCAATTTCCCCTTTTTTTGCACCAATATGAACGCTCATATGTTATAACCTCCTATGTAAACATTTGTACAGATAAATTTATCATAATGAAAAATAGAATACAAATGTTTCTCAACTTATGTGAAATGGAAAAAACTATGAAAACGCTCTAATTATTATCGCTTATCTATTTATTCCGTTAAACATTTCGTATATAATAGGTGTAAGTTAGTTATTTCGCCTACTTTTTTATAATATTATAGGAAAGAAAGTGAAAAAGACTAAATAAATACTGAAAATCAGTCGGGAGGAAATCGGATGAAAGAGCAAAAATTCACCATTACAGATGATACTGGAATTCACGCGCGACCAGCAACATTGTTAGTAAATAAAGCAGGGCAATATGAATCTCATATTGAAATGCACTATAATGGAAAGACTGTTAACTTAAAATCAATTATGGGTGTTATGTCACTAGGTGTGCCAAAAGGTGCAAACATTACCATTACTGCTGAAGGCGCAGATGAAGAACAAGCTATTGCAGGAATTGCTGAATCTATTCGTGAACAATTAGGAGAATAAATAAAAAAAGCTAGAATATTCTAGCTTTTTTTGTTTGAGTATTTTTATCCTGAAAAAACTTCCGTAAGACTTCTGCATCAAAATAACAAGAAAAATCAAAGTTTCTGCGGGAGCAACGTACGCCAGCGCAACAAATGGTCAAGAACGTTATAAAAAAGCTAACAAAAGTATGCCTAAATTCCAGTTAATTTGGTTCACTCACCTTTCATGCAAAATATCGGTTATTAAATATTTACCATTCGTACATACTAAGTTACATATACTTAAAACAACACTTTCCTCTCGGTACCCCTCTCATTGAATGGTGTGATCAACGGAGGTGTAAAGAAGCGAATCGTCCAGAAACGAATCAGTAGAAAACCATCCAGATTGATTTTTGTCACTTTCTTGAAGTAAGTGTCCGAGTTAAGGGCCTTTAGGTCAATCTAGGAAAATCCCCACTGATTGATTGAAGTTTCAATTTATGAAAGGTGTGTAGGTATGCGTAAATATCTTTTTTTTGTTTTTGTTCTATTGTTGTTTAGTGGCTGTGCTACAGAAAATGTATCTCCGCTAACAGTTACTATTTATAATGATGCTAGTGACGCGATCGGAACGGCGGTACTAACAGAAGAAGGTGGAGATGTTACGATAGAATTATCGGTTGAAGGCTTATCTCCAGGTTATCATGGTATCCATATTCATGAATATGGAGCTTGTGATCCTCCTGATTTTGAAACAGCCGGGAGCCACTATAATCCTGAGGATAAAAAACATGGTCTTCTTCATCCGGAAGGTGCTCATATGGGTGATTTACCGAATATTCTCGTAGATGATGATGGTAGTGCAGAAGCGGAGTTAGTTGTTAGAGGTGCAAGTTTAACGGATGGAAAGTATTCTTTATTAGAAGGAGACGGAACATCGATTGTTATTCATGAAGATCCAGATGACGGGTTAAGTCAACCGGCAGGTGATGCGGGAAGAAGAATTGCTTGCGGAAAAATCACACTTTCTAATCAAGAAAATGATGAAGCGGAGGAAGAACCGACCGACCCATCAGAGACCGAAGACGAAGAAGAAGAGGAAGACTAATTATTCCTCTTCTTTACGTTTTTAATCGACGTTCTTCGCTATTGTCTAATGCTTCTAGAATTTTGTTGACTCCTTGTTGCACGTAGCTCGTTGGGCTAGCAATATTTATTCTCATAAAACCTTTGCCCTCGGTTCCGAATGTCATACCATCGTTTAAACCAACTTTAGCTTCTTCTTGCATAAATCGCTTGATTTCATTATGTGTGCGATTCATTCCTCTGCAGTCTAACCAGATTAGATACGTCCCTTCTGGTTTGGTTGCTTTGATTTGTTTGCAATCTTTAAAGGCATCGATAACGAAATCGCGATTCACTGTCAAGAGGTCTAGTAATTCATTTAACCATTCTTTGCCCTCATGATAAGCAGCTTCTAAGGCAGTGATTCCAAGTGTGTTAAGCATATGAAGACCATATTTGTGTAGCATTTGCGTCATTGCTCTTCGCATAGCTTTATTAGGAACGATTGCGTAAGAAATTTGTAATCCTGCTAAATTAAATGTTTTTGTTGGTGACATACATGTAATTGTTCGATTGTTTGTTGATTCGTTTAGCGAACTAATTGGAATATGTTTTGCTTCATCAAAAGTAAGATCTGCATGGATTTCATCAGAAAATAAGAGAACATCATATTGATCGCACAACAAAGCTATTTTTTTTAATTCTTTTTCTGTCCAAACCCGCCCAACTGGATTATGTGGGTTACATAAAATAAATGCTTTTACTCCTTGTCTGAATTTTTCTTCAAGATCTTCAAAGTCCATCGTATAGTAACCATCTTGCTCGATTAAAGAATTGGTCACTAGTTTGCGATCATGGTTGTTAATGACATCATAAAATGGTGGGTAGACAGGCGTTTGGATTAATACTTTATCACCTGGATTGGTTTGTGTTAAAACAGCCATATGTAGTGTGGGGATTACTCCTGGACTATAGATGATCCAATCCGTGTCAATCTCCCAATCATGTTGTGTAGAAAGCCATTGTTGAATAACTTGATTTACGTGTGCATCTGTAAAGGTATAACCAAAAATGGCATGATCAACCCGCTCATGGAGAGCTTGCTTAATTGGGGAAGCAATTGGAAGATCCATATCGGCAACCCACATTGGTTGGATATCCTGTGAACCATATAATTTCTCAACCATATCCCATTTGTAAGATCGTGTCTTTTTACGATTTGGCAAAGCTTCAAACAATGTCATTACATGTGCCCCCTTTGTGCAGTATATTTCTATATTGCTAAGCATTATAACATATCAAAACAGAAAATACAGGGATAATTTTCTGAAGGGATAAACTCTCTTGTTTTACTTGTATACAGATAAGTATGTATGCTAAAATTAATAATTGCGTATAAAAGAAATCGGTAAATCAATCATACGTTAGATCATTTCAAATGATGAGAAAAAATAATAGGAGTTGTTAGCATGTCAGAAAAATTTACAGAAGGTCAAGTGTTAGAAGGAAAAGTTACAGGAGTTCAGCCCTACGGAGCGTTTGTCGCTTTGGATGACAATGTTCAAGGGTTAGTGCATATTTCAGAAGTTACTCATGGTTTTGTAAAAGATATTCACGAATTTATCTCTGTTGGAGACGAAGTGAAAGTAAAAATCTTATCGATTGATGAAGAAAAAAATAAATATTCCTTATCTATTCGTGCTACAGAAGAAGCGCCAAAAGAACAACCAAAAGCAAAACAAAGCCAAAGCCAGCCAAAAGTACAGCAAGAAGAACAAGGTTTCAACACGTTAAAAGATAAATTAAGTGAGTGGCTAAAACAGTCAGAAGAAGATAAAAAATAATGATGAAAAGAGCTCTCGGCATAAAGTCGGAAGCTCTTTTTTGTAAGAATAAGCTGTTTTTAGGTGTTTTATCCTTAAATAGATGCAAAAGATTTTCTAGTATAACAGTAGGGTCTGATGATTGCTTTCCCATAAGCAAAACGACAGATGACCATGAATAGTCATCTGTCGTTTTACTTATGGGATGGGAAAGTGTCACGCTCTAGCGTGACATGACAAGCATTCGCTTGTCACCATCAGCCTCTTACAAATATAGCTTATTATTATTTTTTAAAAAGAACTTCCCCGGTTTTTCTTTATCCCGGTGCAACCGTCCCCGGACGCTAGCGCCCCGAATGGTTCAAAGGCCTTTAGGTCATCATTTAGGGCTAACAATCAGTGGGGGAATACCTAAAAACTCCCCCTGATTGAAGTTTCACTTTATGATTCGGTTTGATAACTACGTGTTTCTTTCGCCTCTGGCTCTGTTTTAAACAGTAAAGATAAACAAACTAAACCACTAATTCCTACTAATATATAGATGATACGGGCAAACATCGCTGATTGATCTCCGCCACCAAATACCGTAGCAACTAAATCAAATTGGAAAAAACCAATTAGCCCCCAGTTTATAGCACCAATGATGATTAACGTTAGTGCAGTTCTATTTAATCCATTCATTGTAAGTCCTCCTTTAATGGTATTTCGTTTATAGTTTAACGCTTTTTCGAAAAATTATACGATACCTTTTTTTGTATTATCAACAGACACCCTATCGCCCTACAAAAAGGAATTTTCTGTTAAAATAAGATAAAGACTATTCTAAATTTTTCTACACATTGATAAATTATTGTGTAACATACTTGATTTACATGGAATGATTCGTTACATTAAGAAAGGAACAATAATTTTCAAATGGAGGTTATCAAAATGACACACATACGTTTTGAGTATGATAAAGCATTGACGTTTTTTGGAGAACATGAATTAGATTATTTAAAAGAACCTGTTAAACTTGCGCACGAAATGATACATAATAAAACAGGTGCGGGGAACGATTTTCTTGGATGGGTTGACCTTCCTGAAAATTATGACAAAGAAGAGTTTGCACGCATCAAAAAATCAGCCGAAAAAATTAAAGCGGATACAGACGTATTACTTGTAATTGGAATCGGTGGTTCTTACTTAGGAGCTCGTGCTGCGATTGAAATGTTAAACCATTCTTTTTATAATATTTTGCCTAAAGATAAGCGAAATACACCACAAGTTATCTTCGTAGGAAACAGTATTAGCTCCACTTATATGCATGACCTTTTTGATTTGTTAGAAGGTAAAGACGTTTCTATCAACGTGATTTCAAAAAGTGGTACTACCACTGAACCCGCTATTGCATTCCGTATTTTCCGTAATTATCTAGAAGAAAAATATGGTGTGGAAGAAGCTAAACAACGTATTTACGCAACAACTGATAAGGAAAAAGGTGCACTAAAAACAGTAGCTAACGAACAAGGTTATGAAAGTTTTATTATTCCTGATGATGTTGGTGGCCGTTATTCTATCCTTACTGCCGTAGGTTTGTTACCAATTGCAGCTAGCGGTGTTGATGTTGATGCAATTATGGAAGGTGCACAAAAAGCGCAGAAAGATCTAAGTGAAGCTGATTTAGAGAAAAATCCTGCTTACCAATATGCAGCGGTTCGTAATGTTCTTTACAATAAAGGAAAAACGATTGAAATGTTGATTAACTACGAACCAGCATTACAATATTTCTCCGAATGGTGGAAACAATTATTCGGTGAAAGTGAAGGAAAAGACTTTAAAGGTATTTATCCATCTTCCGCGAATTTCTCAACTGACCTTCACTCATTAGGTCAATATGTTCAAGAAGGTCGTCGTGATCTCTTTGAAACTGTCCTTCATGTTGAAACACCAAAGCATGATATTACGTTAGAAAAAGCAGATCAAGACTTAGATGGTTTAAATTATCTTGCTGGAGAGACTGTTGATTTTGTTAATCAGAAAGCATATCAAGGAACAATGTTAGCACATACAGATGGTCAAGTGCCTAACCTAATTTTACACTTGCCTAAATTGGATGCATACACATTAGGGTATGTAGTTTATTTCTTTGAGAAAGCATGTGCGATCAGTGGCTATTTATTAGGTGTTAATCCGTTTGACCAACCAGGTGTAGAAGCATATAAGAAAAATATGTTTGCATTACTTGGTAAACCAGGATTTGAAGCAGAAAAAGCAGAACTAGAAAAGAGATTATAAAGTACAAAGCGCTCTAAATTGGAGCGCTTTTTTATTTAGGTCTTTGTATCGTTTGACTTTGTATCCACTGCTTTTATTTTTTTTAGATGATCATCCTCATTGTCACTGTGAAAAGCGCTATTATAACTTAACAATGCAAGCCAATGGTTGGAATGGATAATTTGATCTGATCCGGCGCGTTTGGCATTCATCACTTGTTCTTCAATCAAAATTTCTGTAATTATTTTTATTTTATCGTTGTTGCCACGAAAAGCAATCGTTGTTAAAATACTTGCTTGATCGGCTATTCGCTCTTGTTTGCCCGGGTCAGCTGTTATGATTGCATAGTGTGCTTCAGCGCTATTCGCGTCGATCAATGTTTGATCGGCGGTTGGATCTCCCCGTATGAAATGAATGTCTGGATGATCTTCTGGCAAGCGCTTTAAGGTTTGATCAATCAGAACAATATCTACTTCCGGATGATTTTCTTGAACCAATGCTATGAGATTTTTCGTTCGTTCGTTCCAACCAACAATTATGAGATGTTTTTTGCCACGAAAAGCAATGGTGCCTTTCATTCGTTTTTCCGCATGTTTTACTGTCGCTGCAGAAACGATTGCCATGTAAAAAGTGATTGTACCACCGCCAGCTAAAATGATCGCCATCGCAGTAATTTTACCAGCTACACCTGTGGGTACATAATCACCATACCCTACCGTAGACCCCGTCACAAATGCCCACCAGATGCCTTCAAAGATAGTAGGAAACACTTTTGGTTCTAGTAGGTGAATAAGCACGCCAAACACTAACATTAAGATAGTGATAATCCCAAGTAGTTTTAGGAGCACAGGCAAACGGAAATAAGCTCGGGCAAATCGAGGGAAATGCATATATTTTACTCCTTTGCTAATGAAATAATGATTTGTTTTTAGTATTTACTAAAATTTCTGATATGATGTTATTAGATTATTTGAGGGAGGATATTAAGAATGAAACAAGATTTTTTGTTCGAGTTATTACAAACACCATCACCTTCTAGTATGGAGATGGAAATTCAGAAGAAGTGGATCGATTATGTACAACCTTTTGCTGATGAAATCATAACAGATCATGCAGGAAATGCCATTGGTGTACTGAACAAAGAGGCAGATTTTAAAATATTACTAGCAGGTCATTGTGATGAGATTGGTTTAGTAATTAATCGTATTGATCAAGATGGTTTTTTGTATTTTGATAAAATGGGTGGTGTGAATCCCAAAGCAGCAGTGGGCATGAAAGTTACTGTACTTGGTTACCAAAAAGAAGTAACAGGTGTTATTGGGGTTAATGCACAGCATCATGGTGGAATCAAAGGTGATTTTGATGTAGAAGATCTATTCATTGACTGCGGTGCGAAGTCAAAAGAGGAAATCGAAGCTTTTGTTCAAATAGGTGATTTAGCTGTTTACAAACGGGAACCAGAAATGATGATGGACCGCTACATTGCTGGACGTGGATTAGATAATCGTACTGGTGCATTTATTGTTGCGGAAGTATTGCGTAAGCTAGCAGAGAAGGATCTAAAAGTTGGTGTTTATGCTGCTAGCACGGTGAATGAAGAAACGAACATGGGAGGTGCATACTTTGCTGCTGCGGGTATTGAACCGACGATGGCAATTGCTTGTGATGTCACTTTTGCAACAGATTATCCGAATGTAAACAAAAACAAATATGGCGATGTGAAGTTGGATGGTGGTCCAGTACTAGCAAAAGGAGCGCCAATCAATCGTAAAATCAATCTTTGGTTAGAGCAAGCCGCAAAAAATTTGGACATTCCCGTTCAATACGAATTAACACCAAGAATGACTGGAACAGATGCAGACAAAATGCGTTTAACTGGTCGAGGAGTGCCAGTTAGTTTAGTTTCTCTACCATTACGGTACATGCATTCTCCTGTTGAAACCGTTAGTATTAAGGACTTGGATCAAGAAATTGATTTGTTGGTTGAGTTGATTAGTAATATGACAGGGGAAGAAAACTTAAATCCGTTAGAGGACTAAAAGTGACAATGTAGTGAACTTGTGAAAAAAGTTCATGCGAAATTGTTCACATAGTAAAGAACTTGTCGTATAATAGTAAGTAATTAAATATCGATTCTATCTTCGGGGCAGGGTGTAATTCCCGACCGACGGTAATCAACGTTCAAACGTTGTAAGTCCGTGAACTGCTTTCGTCAAGCGGTTGACCTGGTGCAAATCCGGGACCGACAGTTAAAGTCTGGATGGGAGAAGATAAAGAGTAATTTTGGTATATATTACCGTTATTTCTTGTGCCTATAAATCCTAAAGCCCCTTATCAATGCGCTTTAGGATTTTTTTCTGGTCAAAATAAATTACTCTCCCTTCATCAAAGTAGAATCGATTGAGATGAAGGAGGAAAAGACATGCAAGCAAAATCAAAGCAATCGTCAAATTTATTGAAATTAATCATTTTGTCATTATTCGGAACAATTTCCATGGTGTTATTATTTTTAAACTTCCCATTACCGTTTTTGCCACCTTATTTAAAAGTGGATTTTGGTGAAGTGCCCACCCTGCTAGCTGCATTAATTTTTTCACCTATGGCGGGTGTCATTGTTCAATTGATAAAAAACTTATTGTATTTAATTTTTACCGGAGCTGCTGACCCAGTTGGGGTATTTGCTAACTTTGTAGCAGGAATTACGTTTGTTGTTCCTATTTCAATGATTTACCATAAATATAAAGGGAATAAAAGTCTAATCACCGGTTTAGTATCTGGAACGATTATTATGACAATCGCAATGGGCGTGTTAAACTATTATGTACTTCTCCCTATATATGGTGTGTTCATGGGATGGGAAGAAATGACAAGCACTTTTCTGTTATCGACAATTTTTGTAGGTGTAGTACCATTTAATTTGCTCAAAGGAGTCATTGTCTCTGCTTTATTCGTCCCATTATTCGTAAAATTAAAACCATGGATTGAACAAAAACAAGCAACCATCCGATAAACATTTGAAAAAAAGCTAGCGCTGTTTTTATGGTGCTAGCTTTTTTGTGTGTTAATGCTAATCAAAGTCCTCTGGTATGTACTTTTTCATAGACTGTTTATTTAACGTGTGGTGAATGATTTATCTTCTTCACTTTTACGAAGTTCACGTGAGGATCGATCATCAAAATTACTTTAATATCATCATAAGGCGGGTTTTTGCCGAGGTTGAGGCCAAAGTAGAGCTCTAACCTCGTCGAAACACCGACTTACACCTAGGTTGAGGCCAAAAAAAGAGCTAAAACCTCGTCGAAACGCCGACTTACGCCTAGGTTGAGGCCAAAATGGAGCTCTAACCTCGTCAAGATAGCGGATCTTGCCTAGGTTGGGGTCAAAAAATGGGGCTAACCTCATCAAAATAGCGGATCTTGCCGAGGTTGAGGCCGGAAAATGGGGCTAACCTTGTCAAGATACCCAATCTTGCCTAGGTTCAGGGCAAAAAAATGATACAACCTCATAGGAACGCTCACTTAAACTTAGAATCGCTATCGCACTATTTATACTATACTTGGTGATAAACAAGTATTATTTATCGCGGAGCAACCGTCCGTAAGACTCCTACTTCAAAACAACGAGAATATTAAGTTGTTTAAGTGGGAGTAACGGACCCTAGCACCCCGAATGCTTTAAATGAGTGGAAATAGTTAATTATTTACACAACTTTACATGCAGTTTACTTTTGCTTAATATTTTCTTGGTAAACTTGTATTAGCGTAAGTATAAATTGCTCGTTAATGGAGGTTTGCTAAATGGCTCAATCTATTTTGCTTGTTACAGAAAGAACAGAGGAATGTGATCAATTGCAAAAAGATTTTCACAAACATAGTTATGTGACTTGGGCGACCGATCAATTAGAAAAAGCTCTTCAATATGCAGAATCTTTGCCTTTTTTCGGTATTATCATTGATTTGGATGCCAAAATCGATGGGCTAGAGCTTTGTAAGCGTTTAAGAGCAGCACTTACTTATTGGTTGCCTATTATTTTAATTACTTCTGAGGATGATGAATTTAATAGTATCTTGGGATTAGAACTCGGTGCAGATGATTATGTAATAAAACCTGTTCAAATTAAGCCTTTGATTGCACGTTTTCATGCAATTTTACGCCGTGGAAAGTTATGTTGTAAAAACCAAAAAGAGCTAATTCCTGCAAAAGACTCTCGACTAATTAACGGAGAACTAGTTTTAGACCCTAGTCGTTTTACGCTATATAAAAACGATCAATCCATTACTCTCACCAGAAAAGAATTCGAACTACTACATTATTTTTTCACAAATAAAGGAAGAGCAATTTCACGATCTGAGCTGTTTCAAGCGTTAGAAAGTGATTCAAGAAAACTAGACGCTAGAATTATTGATGTGTTTATTAGTCGAATAAGAAAAAAGATTGCATCACCAAACAAAGGCATCAATTATATAAAAACGGTTAGAAATCTTGGCTATATGATGAATGATTATGATGAAATGACTTCTGAATCCGTACATAATCCCGTAGCTCACCGATATATTTAAAGTGCAGAGGAAACAAAAAATACCACTTGATTAAAGAACAAGAAATCGTATAGTATAAATATACGAACAATTGTTCTTTATTTGTGTTTGAGCAATGACTATAGTTAAACAAATTCTGAAACAGGAGGGGCTTTGAAGTGGATCGTGTTATTTTTTTAGTAGATATGCAGTCTTTTTATGCCTCTATTGAAAAGGTTAGGAATCCTGCTTTTAGGGATAAACCGGTAATTGTTGCTGGTGATCCCGAACAAAGAAGCGGAATTGTTTTGGCTGCTTGTCCGAGTGCTAAACGTGCTGGAGTGAAGACAGCCGAAGCATTATGGCAGGCCCAGGCAAAGTGTCCAGAAGCCGTTATTGTTCGGCCAAGCATGCAACTATATGTGGATGTGTCCTATCAAATCACAAAAATCTTAGAGCAATTTTCCGATCAAGTAGAAGTATATTCGATCGACGAGCAGTTTATTGACGTTACGGGAAGTATTCGCCTTTTCGGTGAGCCTCTTCTTTTGGCTAGAAAGATTCATCAGGCAATTCTAGAAACAACAGGTTTACAAGCGCGGGTAGGTATTGGTCCAAATAAAGTGTTAGCTAAAATGGCTTGTGATGCATTTGCCAAAAAAGAATCATCGGGAATCGCGTTTTTGGATGAAGAAAATATAAAAGAAAAACTATGGCCGCTCCCCATTAAAACTTTGTTCGGTGTTGGTAATCGGATGAATGCTCATTTAATCAAGATGGGGTTGCATACGATTGGGAATTTAGCTAATTATCCAGTGAAAGGGTTGAAAAAAAGGTGGGGGATAAATGGTGAAGTACTGTGGCGAACCGCAAATGGAATCGATCAGAGTCCAGTGGTTCCAGGCACACACCAAAGACAAAAAGCAATCGGCCATCATATGACTTTGCCGCGAGACTATTCTTTTTTTTCTGAAATAAAGGTAGTCTTGTCTGAACTATCAGAGGAAGTGGCTCGTCGTGTACGGCGTAATAATTATTTTGGTCAAACAGTAAGTGTTTATTTGCAAGGGAATAATTTTGAGGTGCGCACGGGATTTTCTAAACAAATCAAACTAGTTACCCCCACCCAACTTGGGAGTGATATTTTTCAAGCTGCATTGACTTTAACCGAAAAAAATTGGGATGGAAACCCTGTTCGTAGTGTAGGGATCACCTTATCTCAGTTGCAAATAGCAGATTCGCAACAACTATCTTTATTTGATGATCCAATCCCGAGAGAGAAGCTTACAAAAGTTTTGGATGATCTCCATGGTAAATATGGGCCGACAGCGGTAATTCGAGCATCGTCTCTGTTTGATGCTGGTCAAGCTTATGTACGGTCAGGGAAAATCGGAGGTCATTCTCGATAAAACGAGGAGGTAGAGTATGAAAAAAACAAAGTTATCGGCTGGATCTAATTTACTTTGGGAGTCCAGTCGAATGATTTTACCTGAGCATAAACAGTTATTGCGAAGGCACGAAAAGGAGCGAGAAGCGAGAGTTCGACCACAATGGGATGAACAACAAATAATGATTTTTTCTGAACAAATCGTAGAGGCAGTGATGACAAAACAACCGGTTACTGTTGAGTTATTTCACCCCTATGAGCAATTATTAATAACAGGAAAAATCACAAAAGTTAATCAACAAGAACAGAAATTTGAACTTACGCACCTTTACGGCAGGGAATGGGTGAAAGTTCAAGATTTAATTAAAATTTCCAAATGAAATACGTGAGCAGGTATAAAGTTAGCTTTTAGGTGTTATATTAGGTTTAAAGGCATAACAGAAAAGGTAATGAGTAACATGATAAGGGAGGGGAGAAAATGAAGCAGTACAAGATCGGGATCATGTTAAGTCTGCTAGCAATAATGATTGCTGGACTGTTAATGTTTTCTTACCAAGATCAAGCAAAACACGGTGCAAAGATAAATAAATTAACAGGAGAAGAGTTAAATAGAAACTCATTTTTGATCAAAGAGAAAAGCATCGAGACAACCTATGTTACTGGCAATGTGTCTGAGGAAATTCCAGAGTTAACGGATTCAGAATTGCAAGAAATTATGGATAGATTTATTGATACACTCGTACAAGATATTGATGATCAATATAAAGTAATTGGAATTTCAACTAAGGCTGAGTTGTATGAATTGTTTACCCCTATTGCAAAAAAGGAAGCGGTTGAGCCTTATATTTCTTTTTATTATCATGAAGAAGAGGATGGCCTTTATATTGTACCGACTGAACTCCCCCCTTGGTTTGTGGCAGGAGTACCATATACTACAGAAATACTGGATGAAAGAACTGTTAAAATTCGTCAAGATAATTATTTGGATATATATGGAAATTATCGTATTGAAATAAAATTGGTTTATGACCAAGGGTGGAAAATCACAAAAATTGACTACCCATCGCCGGAACATGATACAATTGATTCAAACGATATTATTTGAAAGTAGCGATCAAGCAATGAAAATATTTAATGATTATTATAATAATGAAGTGAAATTATCGTTTGCAGATCATCCTTTTACGAAACATCCCAAACATGTGTGGGTGGTTTGTCGTCTAAAGAACCAGTGGTTGTTAACGAAACATAAGGCGAGAGGTATTGAGTTTCCTGGCGGCAAGGTCGAAGAAGGAGAAACTGCTGAGCAGGCTGCTAAACGCGAAGTGAAAGAAGAAACGGGCGGAGAAGTAGAACGTTTAGTTTATCTCGGTCAGTATCACGTAACAGGAAAAGGTGAATCCGTCGTTAAAAATGTTTATTATGCAGAAATAAGCAATTTATTTGATCAAGATACTTATTATGAAACAGAAGGACCTGTTCTTCTAGAGCAATTGCCAGACAACCTACGAACAAAAGAATCCTACAGTTTTATGATGAAAGATGAGGTGCTACCAAATAGTTTAAAGAAAATTCAACAGCTATTAAAAAGTCAGGTATTCTAAATGAAATTAGAAACACCTGACTTTTTTGTTTTTTTAAAAAAGTTTCACTAGTAGAGAACAAAACATGAAGAATGCACGCAAATCTCAAAAGATGCACGCAAATCCCGAAGAATGCACGCAAATCTCAAAAGATGCACGTAAATCCTGAAGAATGCACGCAAATCCCAAAAGATGCACGTAAATTCTGAAGAATGCACGTAAATCCCAAAAGATGCACGTAAATCCCGAAGAGTGCACGTAAATTTCAAAAGATGCACGTAAATCCCGAAGAATGCACGCAAATCTCAAAAGATGCACGTAAATTCTGAAGAATGCACGCAAATCTCAAAAGATGCACGTGAATCCCGAAGAATGCACGTGAATTTCAAAAGATGCACGCAAATCCCGTAATCGCGTTCTCTAAATTAAATTTAAAGTTTTTTAATTAGCCATTTCTCAAGTTTAGCAACGGTTTGATACATTAGGGCAGCAAAAATGGCGATTAAAACTAAACTATAGAGTACAAGTGTGAAATTAAATACTTGGAATCCATAGACAATTAAGTAGCCAAGCCCATTGGAAGCAACTAAAAATTCACCAACGATAACCCCGACCCATGCTAACCCAACATTAACTTTAAAAGTCGAGATCATCGTGGGTAAGGAAGCAGGAAAAATTACTGTTTTAAACCCTTCCCACTTTGTAGCACCAAAGATATTCAGGACCTTTATATAGTTGGGGTCTACGGATCGAAACCCATTGTAAACCACTAGTGCCGTAACGATCACACAAATAATTGCTCCGAGTGTGATGATGGATATATATCCAGTTCCTAGAGCGACAATAATGATTGGTCCAAGCGCCACTTTTGGTAGTGCATTAAAGATAACAAGGTATGGATCAATAATGTCAGAGAATTTTTTGGAGTACCATAGCAAGAATGCTAGAAAAATCCCACTGATCGTTCCAATTAAAAAACCAGCAATTGTTTCTAAGAGCGTGATACGCAAATGAAACCATAAGGAGCCATTTAAAAGATTTTCGGATAATAATTTGGAAACTCTAGTAGGCGAACTAAAAATCAATGGATCGATCCACCCCAATCGGCTACTAATTTCCCAAAGAAAAAAGAAACTGATAAAAATGAACAATTGCCAATAACGGGTGTTACGGCGATCACGCTTTAACTGATTAACATGCTCTTGAAATAACTGCTCACCGGTTTTTGCTTTTTGCTTCAAGTTGATTCAACTCCTCCCAAATCCGATCGAATAGTTCGTGATATTTTTCATGCCTTCTTGCTTCGAAAGGTGACAAATTTCGAACTTCCTCTGGCACTTCGAAATGTTGATGGATTTGACCTGGATTTGCTTTCATTACATAAATTTCATCACTCATTGCCACCGCTTCGCCAATGTCATGTGTTACAAGAATAGACGTCTTGTTATATTCCTTTAATAATGCAGAGACAAAGTCTTCGAGCTTTAGTTTTGTTTGAAAATCAAGAGCTGAAAAAGGTTCATCAAGTAACAGTAAGGAAGGGTTGGTCATTAAGGTGCGTGCGAGAGCAGCTCGTTGACGCATCCCTCCTGATAGACTATTCGGGCTTGCGTCACTGACAGATCCTAATCCTACTTCCTCTAATAATTCTTTTGCCTTTTCAATAGATTTATCGGTAAGCTCCCCTTGGATTTTTGGACCTGTTAAAGTATTTTGTAAGATTGTTTTCCAGGGGAACAAATAATCTTGTTGCAACATATAACCAATCGATGTAATTTTTTTATTAATCTCTTGTTGCTGAAGTAGCACAGTTCCTTCTGAAGGCTTAAGGATACCAGCGATAATGGAGAGCAATGTTGTTTTTCCACAACCGCTGGGGCCGAGTAGAGCAGTGAATTTTCCTTTTTCAATAGACAAGGAAACATCTTTTAAGGCATTTGTATAATTATTTTGATTGAAATAATAGTGTGATATTTGCTGGATATTTAAATAACTCAAATAAATAACCCCCTTATTCGTTAATAACTGTTTCAGCTATCTCTGTATTAACGATCGACTCGTAAGGAATATCAGCTGGTAATTCGCCAGCTTCATCCATAATAGCTTTAAGTTGCTCCCACGTATCTTCTTCTAATAATGGATCTTCAGCATAAGAGTTTTGTGCTTGGTAACGATCGATAGATGAGACTAATAATGAAATGTCTGAATCTGCAAAATAAGGCTTCACAATATCAGCAATTTCCTCAGGAGATGCTGTTTGGATAAATTGTTGGGCGCGATATATAGCACGAGTGAATTTGGTCGCAGTTTCTTCATTTTCATTTAAATAGCTGTCACTTGCCATATATACAGTGTAAGGTACGTTCCCGGATTGTTCACCGAAAGATGCAACAATATGTCCGACTCCATCTTCTACAAACTGACTCGCTATCGGTTCAAACAGTTGAACAAAGTCACCCGTACCAGAGACGAAAGAACTAGCAATATTTGCAAAATCGATATTTTGGATTAAATGAAGATCTTCTTGTGGATCAATCCCGTTTTCTTTTAAAACAAACTCTCCGACCATTTGTGGCATTCCACCAACACGTTGGCCAAGAAAATCACTACCTATTAAATCATCAAAACTAAAATCCTCAATTGGCTCGCGTGAAACAAGAAAGGTACCATCTGTTTGAGTTAGTTGTGCAAAGTTAATGATCGGATTATCTGCCCCTTGTGCAGCAACATAAATAGATGTTTCAGATCCTACTAAACCAATATCAGATGCGCCAGATAACAGAGAAATCATCACATTGTCACCACCCGGGATGGTTTGAAGTTCAACATCAAGACCTTCTTCTTCAAAGTAACCTAATTCTAGAGCAACATATTGTGGAGCATAGAAAATACTTCGAGTCACCTCGGCTAATTTTACATTTGTTAACTCGTCATCATCAGAACAACCACTTAAGAAGGCGATAAGAAGTAACGGGAAAAGTAAATAGGTACATTTTTTCATTATAAAATCCCCTTTGATCAGTTATTTTTTTCTTTCTTCACTGTATGCTGATGGAATCAAATATGTGCGAATACCTATAGAAGAACCAAATAGATCTTTTGACGATATAATATCTATGCCAAACGTTTCATCCATTAGCTCTAGTGATAGAAAGAGGGATTTAAAGTCTCTGATTGAAGTTTCACTTTATTGATTGTGGTTTAGGGGGGATTCCCCTTTGGTTTTTAGTGAAAATCATGAAATTTTGAACTGCTGGTGTTAGCCAACGTTCGACCTGTGCCAACAAGCAAAGAATAGTTATTTCTTGATTGAACGATAATACATGGTATAGTAGAAACTAAACAATGTCGAAGAAAGAAAAAAGATTGTTGACAAGTAACAGCCGTTTCGTTACGATAACATTCGAAACGCAATTCAAGAGTAGTTGTTGAACGCTGCCCGGTTAGCTATTGGACGATAATAACAACGGTTTTTTCGTATTTTAATTTTTGTTATCCTAGCTAGTAAAGGAACACTACAATAGAATAATTTGATTAGTAATTATGGAAGGGAGATTTGACAGAATGGCTGCAAATCGTCGATTATTTACTTCAGAATCTGTGACAGAAGGGCATCCTGATAAAATAAGTGATCAAATATCAGATGCAATTCTAGATGCGATTCTAACAAAAGATCCGCTCGCTCGAGTGGCATGTGAAACAACAGTAACAACAGGTTTAGTATTGGTGGCTGGGGAGATAACCACATCTACTTATGTTGATATTCCTAAGATTGTTCGTAAAACGATTAAGAATATTGGATATACAAGAGCCAAATATGGTTTTGATTTTGAAACTTGTGCTGTTTTGACCGCGATTGATGAACAATCACCGGACATTGCAGGCGGTGTTAATGAGGCACTAGAGTCTAGAGAAGGAACCATGTCTGATGACGAGGTAGAGGCAATTGGTGCAGGGGATCAGGGGCTTATGTTTGGTTATGCAAATAATGAGACACCTGAACTCATGCCATTACCGATTGCGCTTGCACATAGAATAGCAAAGCGCCTTGCGGATGTTCGAAAAGATCAGACCCTAGATTACTTACGACCAGATGGTAAGACACAAGTAACTGTCGAATATGATGAGAATAATAAACCAATTCGTGTAGATACGATTGTTATCTCTACGCAACATCATGCGGAGGTGACATTAGAGCAGATTCAAGCAGATCTAAAAGAACATGTCATTAATGTTGTTGTACCAGCAGATTTATTAGATGAAGAAACGAAATACTTCATTAATCCTTCTGGGCGTTTTGTTATAGGAGGACCACAAGGGGATGCCGGTTTAACTGGACGTAAGATCATTGTGGATACGTATGGTGGTTATGCTCGTCATGGTGGGGGAGCATTTAGTGGGAAAGATGCAACAAAAGTGGATCGTTCTGCTGCGTATGCGGCTCGTTATGTAGCGAAAAATATTGTAGCTGCAGGTCTTGCAGAAGCGTGTGAAGTTCAGCTAGCCTATGCAATAGGAGTAGCGGAGCCAGTATCGATTTCCATCAATACTTTTGATCAAGGCGAAGTGAGTGAAGAAACTTTAGTAGCAGCAGTTCGAACTTTATTTGACTTGAGACCAGCTGGTATTATAAAAATGCTTGATTTACGTAAACCAATTTATCAACAAACAGCAGCTTATGGGCATTTTGGCCGGACAGATGTGGTATTTCCTTGGGAAAGAACGGATAAAGCGGAAGAGATTTTAGCGTATGTGAAAACAAAATAATTTGTATAACAAAAACACTATTTAAGATAGATTGTCGAAGCTGATTCGGCAGTCTATTTTTTTTGTATAATAACTCCGTAACTTGGTAACTTTTTCATTTTTAAAACGACACTTGATTATCAGATGTTTTATGGTGCAAACATTCGGAGTACCCCTACCTCTAATGTGAAGTAAAGAACAAAATAATGAAGGGGTGGAGAATGATTTCACTAATGAAATGGATATCACTTTATTCGAGGAAGAAGGAGATGTTATGTGTGGTTTTATCGGAATGCTTCGTCATGATATGCACGAACTAATTGAAAGAGAAAAAGAATCTTTTAGGGAAACAAACCAGCTTATCAAGCATCGTGGTCCAGATGCTGAGGGATATGTTCATGATGACTACGTTTCCTTTGGTTTTAGCCGATTAAGTATTATTGACTTAGAAAATGGAAATCAGCCATTTATTTCTCAAGATAATCATTATTGGCTAGTGTTTAATGGGGAGATATATAACTATGTTGAACTTCGGGAGAAATTGATTAATCGAGGATATTCTTTCGAGACAGATTCAGATACAGAAGTAGTGCTTGCCATGTTTATAACATACAAAGAAGAAGCTTTTCAATATTTTCGTGGTATGTTTGCTATGTTAATCTGGGATCGTGAAGAAAAAGTGTTATACGGTGCTCGTGATCCGTTTGGCATAAAACCATTATATTATCAAAATACAGATCAAGGAATGTACTTTGCATCGGAGCAAAAAAGCCTTTTGCACGGGAAAGAGATGGAACTTGATCATGAAGCGTTGCAACAGTACTTTAGTTTTCAATACGTTCCGGAACCGTCAACGATGTATAAGCATATCCAAAAAGTAGAACCAGGTCACTATTTTATCAAAAAGCCAAAAGAAGAGATTGCTTTTCATCGATTTTGGAAAGCGAATTTTCAATCTGTCCATCGTTCGAGAGTAGAATGGATCGAGCGGATTCAGGACGTACTAAGTGACTCTGTGGGGATTCACATGCGAAGTGATGTTCCAGTCGGATCCTTTTTGTCTGGGGGAATTGATTCTTCTATTATCGTTGCTTTGGCAAAGCAAGTGAATCCAAACATTAAAACATTTTCTGTCGGTTTTGAAAGGGAAGGATTTTCCGAGGTTGATGTTGCAAAACAAACAGCTGATGCGTTAGGTGTTGAAAATCATTCTTATATCATCACTCCAGAAGAATATGTGAATCATTTGCCAAGAATAATTTGGCACATGGACGACCCGTTAGCTGATCCTGCCTGCGTTCCATTATATTTTGTTGCGCGTGAAGCACGAAAACAAGTGAAAGTTGTTTTATCAGGAGAAGGAGCAGATGAGCTATTTGGTGGATATAATATTTATCGTGAACCAAGAGCACTTCGAGTATTTAACTATCTTCCTGCATGGTTAAACAAAATGCTGAACAAACTAGCGAAAGTTTTCCCCGAAGGTATGAAAGGGAAGAGTTATCTAGAAAGAGGAACGACTCCCCTAATGGAACGCTATATTGGCAACGCGAAAATGTTTGATAACGCGGAAACGAATGATTTTTACAAAAAGTATAATGATCAAAGGCGTTATCAACAAATCACATCGAGATTTTATCAAGAAGCGGAGGAGTTAGATCCTGTTGATCAAATGCAATATATTGATATCCATACTTGGTTACGGGGGGATATTTTGCTCAAGGCTGATCGAATGACTATGGCGCATGGTTTAGAATTGCGTGTCCCATTTTTAGATAAAGAAGTATTTCAAGTAGCTAGTGGTTTGCCGGTTGATTTAAAAATTGCAAATGGCACAACGAAGAAAATTTTACGGGAAGCGGCAAAAGGAATTGTGCCAGACCATGTATTAGATCGAAAAAAATTAGGTTTTCCAGTTCCGATCCGTCACTGGTTGAAAAACGAATTATATGATTGGACAAAACAATTGATCAATGATAGTGAAACAGATGATTTAATAGATAAAACCTATTTATTGCAACTTTTAGAAGCGCATTGTCACGGTAAGGGAGACTATAGTCGGAAAATTTGGACCGTCGTTGTCTTTATGCTGTGGCATCAAGTTTTTGTAGAAGAGAAACATTTCTTAGGGTTAGCGCAAGGGAAAGAAAAGGAATTGGCACGAGGTTGATGTTACAATAGAAAGTAGTTAACATGAGGTTAACGAATCTTTACAGGAATGAGGTTATAAAATGCAAGATCAAGTTCGTCAATCAGCTCCTCGACTCATGCGTTTTGTTTTCAAAAACATTTTCCCTCAGGTTACAACTGAGTTAACGTATTGGAAGCGAAGAGCTCAAGAAATTCCAAACGAAGAGTTAAGAGAACAAGCACTTGCAAGTATTAATACAAAGAAGTTTCATTGCCAAGGTGGCAGTGTTTATAGTGTTTTGGCGGGAGAAAATTGGAAGGAAGCCATTCGTTTTATCGTGGCATACCAAACAATCAGTGATTATTTGGATAATCTATGCGACCGAAGTACATCACTTGATCCAACCGATTTTCGTATGCTACATCAATCAATGGAAGATGCGTTGTCACCAGAACGAGAAGTGCAAAATTATTATTGCTATCGAGAGGATCAAGACGATGGTGGATATTTAGAGGAATTAGTGAAGACGTGTCAAGAAAGCTTAAAAAGTTATGCTGAATATCCACGTATTCGAGAATATCTCGTTCAATTGGAGAATCGTTATAGTGATTTGCAAGTGCATAAACATGTGGAAGAACAAGATCGGATTCCCCGTTTGAAAAAATGGTACCAATCTCACAAAGATGACTTCCCAACGTTAACGTGGTACGAGTTTTCAGCAGCTAGTGGTTCTACTTTAGGTATCTTTTGTTTCGTATCTTATATGATGGATGGGAAAATGACAGCAGAATTAGCAGACCAGATTTTCTCGGGGTATTTTCCTTATATGCAGGGGTTACATATTTTGCTTGATTATTATATTGATCAAGAAGAAGACCTAATGGAAGGTGACTTGAATTTCTGTAGTTACTATGAAAACGAACAAATCATGAAAGAGCGACTTTTACACTTTGTAGAGCAAACGAATAAGCATGTAAAGCAGTTGCCAGATCATTATTTTCATGAAATGGTGCATAATGGTTTAGTAGCTCTTTATTTAGCCGACCCAAAAGTTAAGACTTTAGAAGGCGGGAAAAAGATTCGCAAGTGTTTGATAAAAGCAAGTGGGAAAAGAGCGGCATTTTTTCATTACAACATCCGCATGTATTATCGATTTAAAGACAAACCGATTGAAGCCTGAACTAGGCATTCAATCGGTTTGTTTTTTGGATAGCCAAGATGAATGGTGGATTGTTTTTTTGGTTAATAAAACCGTATTGAAGCACTTGGAAATATTTTTGGTCATAATGATGCAGGTGTTCTAACAGAGCGTTTTTCTCTGTCTGCCCTCCGTCATGACCATAATATACGACGCAAACGATGATCCCACTAGGTTTTAGAACTTTCGTTAATTTATCAATTGCAGTGATGGTGTTTTCTGGAATCGTAATTACTTGTTTATCACTACCTGGTAAATAACCCAGGTTAAAAATTGCGGCGGCTACTTTTCCTTGTTCTTCTGTTGCGATATACTGCTCTACATGTTGATGACCGTCGTGAATCAGTTGGACGTTGGTAACTTTTGCGTCCATTAATTTTTGTTTCGTGTTGTTTATCGCTTGTTCTTGAATATCAAAAGCATATACTTTTCCTGTTGGTCCAGTTACTTCACTGAGAAAGACCGTATCATTTCCATTGCCACACGTAGCATCAATAACAGTTTCACCTGGTTTAATTGCTTGTTGCATTAACTCATGCGCATAAGGAAGAACACGTTTTAACATGACAATACCTTTGGAAGTTGGTTGTATTTTTTTCCTTGATAGCTGTCTTGTTTTTTTAATTCAGCATCAATGGCATTCAACACTTCCCACTTACTCATACTCCACATGGGACCGATCAACAATTCAGGTGGCCCATCACCAGTTATGCGGTGAATGATCATGTCTTGAGGGAGAACTTCAAGTTGATCCACAACTAATTGGATGTACTCATCACGTGTTAGGAATTTCAATAATCCTTTTTCGTATTGTTTCACCATTGGCGTCCCCTTTAATAGATGCATCATATGAATCTTTATCCCTTGCACATCCATCTCACTAACGGCTTTAGCTGTATCTAGCATCATTTGATAATCTTCACCAGGTAAACCGTTGATAATATGCGTGCAGACATTAATGTTATGTTTTCTTAATTTAGCAACACCTTCTAAATAACATTCCATGTCATGAGCGCGATTCACTAAATCAGACGTTTCTTGATGCATCGTTTGAAGTCCTAGTTCAACCCATAGATAGGTTCGTTCATTTAGTTCAGCTAAATAGTCAACCACATCATCCGGTAAACAGTCCGGTCGTGTTCCGATTGATAGTCCGATCACTCCATCTTGTTTCAGAATTTTTTCGTATTTTTCTCGCAACTCAGCTACTGGTGCATGTGTGTTCGTGTATGCTTGAAAGTAGCCCATATACTTTGCGTTTGGCCATTTTTGATGCATTTTTTCTTTTACTTCAAAAAATTGTGTTTCTAGATCATCTGCTCGATCACCAGCAAAGTCGCCACTACCGGCTGCAGAACAGAACGTACACCCTCCATGAGCAACCGTGCCATCACGGTTTGGACAATCAAAACCACCGTCTAAAGCAACTTTAAAGATTTTTTCTCCAAAGATATTTTTTAAATGATAGTTCCATGAATGATAACGTTTATGGTCAAATGAATAAGGAAATGGATTTTGCAATGTGAGAACTCCTTCTATTACTTTCTTGGCTAAAATCTCTAGATCGCGTCTGTTGAGAAGTCAATAAACGACTCTCTTATAAACCCTATAGAACTGTTAGTTTAAAACAGCAGCAGAAAATAACATGATAGATACTACTTGTTGCGTTACTGATTTCAACATTTTCTAAACAATTAAGCCTCCAATTATTCTAACATAAATGAATAAAAAAAGAAGGATAGTATAGACAGAGTAAAATCATCTTAAATTTCCACTAGGTAAATAAGTGTTCCTTTCTTAAAAATGCACTTGAAAAATTTGGTGAATAAAAAGAGAGTAGTTCAAGTAGACTAAGGAGCGTAGTGTACGCTTTCCTTACAAGATGACCCGGATGAATAAAGTGAAACTTCAATCAGTGGGGGTTTTTAGTTATTCCCCCACTGATTGTTAGACCTAAAGGCCCATGAACCATTCGGGGTGCTAGCGTCCGTTGCTCCGGGATAAACTAACCATGAAATCCCGTTTTTTATTGATAACTTTATGGACATACTAGATAAGGTTGAATAAGACTTGACAAAGTGAACTCCTTTCCTTACAATACCATTACAATAAGAAGGAACGACAATGAGAAGGACTAGTAGTAAAGCATGCAAGATTAAAGAGAGATAACGGTGCTGAAAGTTATCCTTGTATCTTTACGAACTCACCTTTGATGTTGCAGTAATGAAAAGAAGTAGTTACTGCCGTACTCTGCGTTAAAGAGTCAAAGGGAACGTTGTTATTTAACGTTAATCTTGGGTGGTACCGCGGGAATTGAACTCTCGTCCCAGTTTTGGGATGAGGGTTTTTTGTATACTTTTAGAACAAACGTTCTGTTGTTGTTTGTTTTTTCGGGATAAAATACATAGGAGGCTCAATTAGAAATGGCGTTTAATCACAAACAAATAGAGAAGAAGTGGCGGGAAAATTGGCTAGAAAACAAAGTGTTTAAAACAAATACAAAAACGGATAAGGAAAAGTTTTATGCGCTAGATATGTTTCCGTATCCATCAGGTGCTGGTTTGCACGTTGGACACCCAGAAGGATACACGGCAACAGATATTCTATCAAGAATGAAACGGATGCAAGGATATGAAGTATTGCATCCGATGGGGTGGGATGCCTTTGGTTTACCAGCAGAACAATATGCATTAGATACAGGAAATGATCCAGCTGAATTCACACAAAAAAATATCGATACGTTTCGTCGCCAAATTCAAGAATTAGGATTTTCCTATGATTGGGATCGTGAATTAAATACAACAGATCCGAATTATTATAAATGGACACAATGGATCTTTTTGAAATTGTATGAAAAAGGATTAGCGTATGTAGATGAAGTAGCTGTTAACTGGTGTCCGGCTCTAGGGACAGTGTTAGCAAATGAGGAAGTTATTGATGGTCTAAGCGAACGTGGTGGACATCCGGTTGAACGTAAACCAATGAAACAATGGATGTTAAAAATTACAGCATATGCGGATCGTTTACTAGAAGATTTAGAAGAGCTCGATTGGCCGGAAAGCATTAAGGATATGCAACGTAATTGGATTGGTCGTTCAGAAGGAGCAGAAGTTATCTTTGGAATCGCTAATTATGATGAATCCTTTGATGTTTTTACTACGAGACCTGATACGTTATTTGGCGCAACTTATGCTGTCCTAGCACCAGAACACCCATTAGTAGATAAGATAGTTACCGATGATCAGAAAGAAGCCGTTGTCGCATATATCAATCAAGTGAAATCAAAGAGCGATTTAGAAAGAACGGATTTAGCAAAAGATAAAACGGGTGTATTTACAGGTGCTTATGCCGTTAACCCGATTAACGGCAAGGAAATACCGATTTGGATTGCAGATTATGTTTTGATGACTTATGGTTCAGGAGCAATTATGGCTGTTCCGGCACATGATGAACGAGATTATGAGTTTGCGAAAAAATTCAACCTTGAAATCATTCCAGTGATAGAAGGTACAGATGTAGAAAAAGAGGCGTATACAGGTGATGGAAACCATATTAATTCAGACTTTTTAAATGGTTTGAATAAAGAGCAAGGAATTAAAGCTGCTATTGAATGGTTAGTAGCAAACGAAAAAGGAGAAAAGAAAGTTACCTATCGCTTGCGAGACTGGTTGTTTAGTCGTCAACGTTATTGGGGAGAGCCTATTCCTATTATTCATTGGGAAGATGGAACAACGACTGGTGTTCCTGAATCAGAATTGCCACTTGTTCTACCGAAAACGACAGAAATAAAACCGTCGGGAACTGGTGAATCTCCACTAGCAAATATTGCTGACTGGGTAAATGTTGTCGATCCAGAGACTGGTAAAAAAGGGCGACGTGAAACAAACACCATGCCACAATGGGCGGGAAGTTGCTGGTATTTCTTGCGTTTTATTGATCCTGATAATAGTGAAAAATTAGCTGATTTGGAAGATTTACAAAAATGGTTACCAGTAGATGTTTACATTGGTGGAGCAGAACATGCGGTTCTTCACTTATTGTATGCTCGTTTCTGGCATAAATTCCTTTATGATATCGGAGTAGTTCCAACGAAAGAACCGTTCATGAAGTTATATAATCAAGGAATGATTCTTGGAGAAAATAATGAAAAGATGAGTAAATCTAAAGGAAATGTAGTTAACCCGGATGAAATCATCGAAAGCCACGGAGCAGATACATTGCGTTTGTATGAAATGTTTATGGGCCCACTAGATGCTTCGATCGCTTGGTCTGAAAATGGTTTAGATGGTGCTCGTCGATTTTTAGATCGAGTGTGGCGTTTACTCGTGTCAACAGAAACGAATGAACTTACCTCGAAAGTAGTTGATCACGCTACTGATGATACATTAGAAAAAGTTTATCACGAAACAGTGAAACGAGTAACCGAGAACTTTGAAGATCTTCGTTTTAATACAGGAATTTCACAGATGATGGTCTTTATCAACGAAGCATATAAAGCGACTGAAATATCGCGAGAGTATGCAGAAGGCTTTGTTAAGATGTTATCCCCAGTTGCACCACATTTAGCGGAAGAGTTATGGAGTAAGCTAGGTAATAATGTAACAATTAGCTATCAAAGCTGGCCAACGTTTGATGAAGAAAAGTTAGTAGAAGACGAAGTGGAAATTGTAATTCAAATTCTAGGAAAAGTTCGTGCCAAACTGCGTGTTGCAAAAAACGCTACAAAAGAGGACCTAGAAGAAAAAGCTCTTAATAATGAAACAATTCAAGAATGGTTAGCAGGAAAAACAATTAGAAAGGTCATTGTTGTTCCGGGGAAATTAGTTAACATAGTTGCGAACTAAAAGGAATACAGCAAAAAAAGAATCTGATTTGATCAGATTCTTTTTTTGTATAGAGATATTACATTGTTGGTTATTTTTTATCAAAAATAGGCGAGAAAATCATAATAAGAAGGATTGAATGGGAGTGTAATGATTTAGAATCTCATGACTTCGAATGTTTAGGTTAGTTATGAGAAAAATACTTAACTCATGATGTTCATCTTTTTTGAGTGTTGTAGATGAAAAAGTGATGTAGAAATAGTTCTTGACTTTTCATTAGACATCCTGTAATATTGCTTTCACTGTCACTAAACAAATAAATCTTGTTTATCCGAGAAATTCTTTCTATGGTTGACAGGCTGTAAAAAGAATGGTAAACTGTTATTAGTGTCGAACTTTGACATTTGATCTTTGAAAACTGAACAAAACAACCAGTATGTTAAGTAATACAAAGTAAGAAAAAAGCTAGTGCTTTTATTGAGTAAAGAATTACTCTTCATTTTATTGAGAGTTTGATC
>NZ_JAPRAT010000030.1 GCF_026805325.1 Natronobacillus azotifigens | reverse complement strand
ATTAACAGCACCTATTAGCAAGGCAAGTGTTAAAATTAATAACACTATTATTTTTTTTCTAATCATTTAACCACCTCCTTAATATTAACAGTATAATCCTTTTTTTTGAAAAAGCAATAAAAATATTTCCTTTTTTTAGTGGGGATAAGTAGATTGATTAAACATACATTTGAAGAGTGTATTATTAAACCTTGGAGTTAAGGGGCACCTGATTTCGGACACTTATCTGTAGGAGGAGTGGACTCATTTTCAAGAGTAGGTAAAAAGAGCTTTTAACGGTATTTACAGGAAGAATTTAAAGATAAGAAATAGTTTTTATCCCGGAGCAACCGTCCGTAAGACTCCCACTTCAAAACAACGAGAATATCAAGTTGTTTAAGTAGGAGTAACGGACGCTAGCACCCCGAATGGTTCAAGGGCCTTTAGGTCATCCTTTAGGGCTAACAATCAGTGGGGGAATACCTAAAAATCCCCACTGATTGAAGTTTCACTTTATCTGAATAAAGATGCATTATAGAATTTATTTTGTGATGATCTTGTCATCGATTTTTTTCTGAAGATGGGGAAGGGAAGCACTGAGAAAATAATCCTTTTGTTACTATGAATTAATCTTTTGTTCACGTTGAACAGTTCACCTATTGTGAAATTTGTATTAAACTGTATAGGAGGGGTGAGCAGTTTGTCGGAGCTTTTTGTTATATTAACAGATATTATTTTACCGATTTTCGTTTTAATTGCGATTGGTTATACCATGCAGAAGAAATTCAGAATGGATTTAACTACATTGGCTAGATTGAATATTTATTTTATCGTACCAGGATTCATGTTCGTTACACTTTATACAACAGAGTTTTCAGGCATGTTGTTTGCAAGGGTGGTATTTTTCTTTATTGTGTTTGTGTTCATCTTATATTTTATTTCCTTATTCATAGCGAGATTCTTGAAGATGGATAAAGACAAGCGAACAATATTTTCTAACAGTGTCATGTTTTTTAACTCCGGTAATTATGGTGTACCTGTTAACGAGCTAGTCTTTCACGGTGATCCATATGCGATGTCGATTCAAGTAATTGTGATGGCATTTCAAAATATTTTCTTATTTTCTTATGGTGTTTTTTCGTTAAGATCAGCGAAAAGCGGAAGAATGGTAGCAGCATTAAGCTACTTTAGAATGCCAGTTTTGTATGCATTACTTGGAGGGGTAATTCTAAATGCGTTTCAAGTTCCATTACCGGAATTTATCTGGGTGCCAGCAAATTATATTAGGGACTCAATGATATCTATCGCACTATTAACCTTAGGTGCGCAAGTTGCCCAGATCAAAATCATTTCTGGTTTATCGTCGATTTATTATAGTTTATTGATTCGATTGATTGGCGGGCCGTTAGTGGCATTGGGAATGATTTATGTATTGGGGTTGGATGGTATTACCGCGAAAGCATTATTTGTCGCATCTTCCATGCCAACTTCAGTAAACAGTGCGGTAATTGCACAAGAGTATAGTGATTATCCACATTATGCTGCGCAAATTGTGTTATTTTCAACGTTAACTAGTGCAATTACGGTTACGTTTGTTATTTTTCTTGCAAGAGTATTATTTTAATCGTACTGAAAAAGATCACACCATACTTGGCGTGATCTTTTTTGGGGGTTTCAGACCTAATGGGTTTCGTACTCCCTGTGTATCGCTTACATTTAACGTAATGAAAATAATTTTTCTCCATTAATCTTTCAAAATATAACCGATATCCTCTTTTCCTGTTAATAGAAAAGCATTTGCATCGTCTACATCCAGGTGCATTTCTTTTTTATAAGAATCTTTGATTTTGCAGTGAACGTTGTATAAGATACCGCCCTTTTCTCCTGGAATCTCAACCTTTACGATGTCTTCATTGATTAGATGTAATTCTTCCGCTTCTTTTGGAGAAAGGTGGATATGGCGATTTGCCAAGATACAACCTTGTTCTAATTCGACGGTTCCGGCTGGACCTACTAGTGTTATTGGTGCGGATCCATCTAAATCACCGGAATTTCTTACCGGTGGTGCTATCTTTAATCCCCTGGAATCTGTTTTTGAAATTTCCACTTGTGTTTCTGGTCGGTATGGTCCAAGAACACGAACGTTATCAATCTTTCCATGCGCTGTCTGAATAGTAACTTTCTCTGCACATGCGTATTCTCCTGGTTGATACAAATCTTTGAAGTTTGTCAGTAGATAGTTTTCTTGACCGAAAAGTATGTCAGCATGTTCTTGTTTTAGATGAACATGACGAGCGGATATTCCAATTCTAACTGTTGTAGTAGCATGCATAGCAAATATCTCCCTTGAAAAATTGTGTATTCTTTCTTTATTATATCGTTTATTGGCAAAAAATATAGTCTATGGTAAGAATTTGTTGAGTTTTTCCCCGGATTTTTCGGATGAATTATACTATAAAAAAATCCAAAGATCAATCTGACCATGTGTGAAGTGGTTTTTTTGTCTGGAATAGATAAAGTAGGCTATAATGAAGGGAGACTCTGATAGTAAGGATGAATAAGATGCAGAAGGAAATCCAAGTGAAAATTAAAAATAAATTCAAGAAAAAATACCAAGCAGGTTATCCGCATTTATTTCAAGAAGCACTTGTCAACAGTAAACAATTAACTAGAGAAGGTGCTTTGTTGAACCTAACGGATGAGCAAGGTCACTTTCTTGGTCGTGGTTATTATGGGAAGCAAAATAAAGGGTTAGGTTGGGTGTTAACCCGTGATGAAAACGAAAAGATTGATCAGGATTTTTTTGATCAAAAAATACGTGATGCGATAAATCACCGTCATTCTTTGTATCAAAATAAGGAGACAACTGCTTTTCGCGTTTTTAATGGAGAAGGAGATGGAATCGGCGGGTTAACGATTGATGTTTATGCTGGTTATTACTTGATAACATGGTATAGCTTAGGGATCTATCAATTTAAAGATCTCATTCTTCAAGCACTCAAGCACGCTGTCGATTTTGAGGGTGTTTATGAGAAAAAAAGATTCGACACCGGTGGAAAATATGTCGAGGATGATGATTTTGTAGCTGGAGAGCGGGCGGAATTTCCATTGATAATAAAAGAGAATGGCGTAAATTTTGCTGTGTATTTAAATGATGGACCAATGACAGGGATTTTTCTTGATCAGCGTGAAGTAAGAAAAACGATCAGAGATCTCTATGCAAAAGGGAAAACAGTTCTGAATACTTTCTCTTATACCGGAGCTTTTTCTGTTTATGCAGCTTTGGGTGGTGCGAGCAAAACGACGAGTGTCGATTTAGCTAATCGGAGCTTACCAAAGACGGTCGAACAGTTTCAAGTGAATGATTTAGATGATAAAGCTCATGAGATTAGAGTAATGGATGTATTTAATTACTTTAACTACGCAGTGAAGAAAAATTTGACGTTTGATATGGTCATTTTAGACCCTCCTAGTTTTGCAAGATCAAAGAAGCATACGTTTAGTGCGGCAAAAGATTATGTCGGATTGTTGAAAGACGCGATTTCGATTACCTCAAAAGACGGGGTTATTGTCGCATCGACAAACTTTAGTGGATTTGGGATGGATAAATTCAAACGGTTTATTGACAAAGCTTTTGAAGAAAGTGGCTCCACATACAGCGTGGTAGAAACCTTTTCTTTACCAGAAGATTTTAAAACGAATAGGCAGTACAAAGAAAGTGATTATCTAAAGGTAGTCTTTATTAACAAAAACCAATAAATTCCAGATAGACCTTTCGTACAGTTAATGACTGGATGAAGGGTCTTTTGGCAATTTAGCAGATAGAGGTATTTGACGAAAGCGATTTTTTGTTAACAAGTTATGCGGGATAAAGAAAAAAGTTGATAAATAAGTCGAAATATTTCCCAGGCAATAAAATTTCGACAGTTCCTTCCAATTTCGCTTAGCGAAAAGCATCTGTTTTTCTGTTAGAGAGAATTTTGGTTATACTTAGAGATATAACGATAGTTAGGGGGATGATGAAATGGACAAGCAAACCTATCTAAATTATGATGCGATTGGCTTGGCTAATTTGGTGAGATCAAAACAAGTTTCACCAACAGAATTGTTAGATACTGCATTTGATCGACTTGAAGAAGTGAATCCAGAAATACATGCGGTCATAAGAACACGAAAAGACAAAGTATATCAAGAAGTCAAAGAGCGGATCGGAAGTGCGCTACCTTTTTATGGTGTACCGATATTGCTAAAGGATATTTCACAAGCGGTAAAAGGGGATGTGCTTAGTTCAGGCTCCAAGCTATTGCAAAAAAATATTGCAAAAGTGGATTCGAATTTTGTGGCGAAATTACGCGAAGCGGGGTTTCTTTTTCTTGGGCATACCAATACACCAGAGTTTGGATTGAAGAATATAACGGAACCAGAGGGTTATGGAGCAACAAGAAATCCATGGAATCTTTCACATTCTCCTGGTGGTTCGAGTGGTGGGTCAGCAGCAGCGGTTGCTGCGGGGATTGTACCAGTTGCTGGAGCAAGTGATGGCGGAGGTTCCATTCGAATTCCCGCGTCTTTTACCGGTTTATTTGGTTTAAAACCCACTCGAGGGAGAACGCCGGTTGGACCAGGTGTAGGGAGGCAGTGGCAAGGGGCTGCGATTGATTTTGTACTGAGTCGATCGGTTCGTGATAGTGCTGCTTTGCTTGATGTGCTACAGACCGTGCAACCGGAAGCGGCTTTTCAGACTCCAATGTATGATGGAAGCTATTTAGATCTTTGTGGGAAAAGCAATAAGAAAAAATATCGAGTCGGATTTTCTACAGCATCCCCTGTGGGAACGCCGGTTAGTGAGGATGCAAAAGCAGCTGTTCATCAAGTGGTGCATTGGTTAGAAGAGCAAGGGCACATGGTTGAAGAAGTGGAAAACCCTGTTGATGGGGTTGATTTAATGAAGCAGTATTATTTAATGAACAGTGGAGAAATGAATGCTGTCATGCTTAATTTAGAGAAAATGTTAGCAAGGAGCATAACGCGAAAGGATATCGAGATTTTCACATGGGCATTACATAAAGCAGGAGAGAAAATATCGGCAGCAGCGTATAGCCAGAGTCTGGCGAGTTGGGATGTTGCAGCGGAACGAATGGTCAAATTTCATCAGCAGTATGATTTTTATGTAACACCAGCGAACGCTCATCCTGCACCAAAGATTGGCGAGTTGCTGCCTAGTCTAGAGGAAGTAGAGAAATTAACGCAGATCGAGCGATTTTCCGCATCCGATCAACAAGATGCAATCTATGACATGTTTTTGCCTAGCTTGACTTATACCCCGCATACGCAATTAGCGAATCTCACAGGCCAGCCTGCGATGAGTGTACCTACTTATGTCACAAAGCAAGGGTTGCCGATGGGCGTTCAATTTGTTGCACCAAAAGGAAGAGAAGATCAGTTAATCTGTTTAGCAAGTGAATTGGAACGATCGGATTTGTGGATACAAAGAGAGTTTATCCCGGAGTAGACATGCGTAAGACTCCCACTTCTAAACAACAGTTGTTTAAGTGGGAGTGACGGACGCTGCACAAGATAATTAATTGGCGGTGAAACAAAATGTAGTGCAAAAATCTCCTTGCATAATTAATTATGATTGCGCTTTCGATATTTTTTATATAACTTATCAATTAAAGTAATAATCAAATATACAATAATTATGTCTAGAAATAGCGCTGCAATATTTAAATTGAAAAACGTCGAAAAATCATTGCTCCAATTCCTTATATAAATCGTTAAAAATGGAAGGGGAAATCCTACTGTAGCACTACCATCTTCAAGAAAATTAAAAGGAATAATGTAAGAAATAATAATAACAAGCCAAGCTGAAAGATTCATTTGAAACCAGTTAATTCGCTTAGATAAACTTTTCATTTCCTCACCCTTTCTTTATTATTTTACAATAGCTTTCAGAAAATATTTTATTCCATAACGGAATGAAAAAGAAAATTATATGTCAGACTAAAGGATCAGTAACCAGAAAGCTATATAATTTAATAAATACGATAAAATTCTTAGAGGAAAACAAATAAACCTCTACTCAACCACAAAATAATAACGCTGTCTATACTAGATAATTTAAACGAATTTGTGTAAACGAGATTGTTTTTAGTGTGGTAATAGAAAAAGGAAGCTCTTTTTGTAGATTAGAGTTACCAAACGACATTCACAGAAAAGAGTCTTCCTACAAACAATCATACGTCTTACTGAAGAATTAGTTAAAGTTCTGGTCTAAAACAAGATATTCAAGAAGTATTTCAAGAAACAATTTAGAAAAAGCAAGAAATCAGTTGCTTCGAAATAGTTAACTTGTTTTCTAGATTATAAATTCTATAATACTAAGATATTTGCATGCAGTAAATAAGGAACGATTCTTTCATAATTGCTCAACATGCTACTTTTAAACAGTAAATAGTGATCTCGTATTGTATAGGTTTCTGAATGGCTTGGAAATATATAAGCGGATTATCAAAAAATAATGAGAATTAATCTGGCCAGTCTGTATAGCTAGCACGTATGAAGCTACCTCCGTCAGCTTTCATAGTGGACAACCATGTTCCTGTAAGATTAAGATATGAACTTTCAACAACGTAATTTATTGTGCCTTTCATATGAATTTGAACATATCTGTTGTTTCTAGAGATATTGTACCAAGAACGGATAGGTGTCCAATGAGAGAGACCAAAACCAGATGAAAAATATGAATCACCTAGCAAGTTAACACTATTGACATAACCATATCCTACATTAGACTCAAAATCTTGTTGTATATATCCCGTTCTTAAAGCAGGAACAATAGCTTCTACTCTTGCAGTCCAATAGCCATCACCTTTCTTGACACTATTCGTAGAAAGAAATCCTTTTTTTTCCTCTACGTCTCCTTTAATATTTACTTCTTTTAAATCATCTTTAATCATGTTTACTAGATTATTTACTTCTTGATCTAATTGTGCTTCAGTTTGAATCTTCTGTGTATTAATTTCATAATTTGCATCCTCAAATGAGACAGGAATTTCATTTTCTAATGCAAAGTCATTTAATTCATTTTTAATTTCTCTATTAATGCTTTCTAATTTTTTTTCAATGATAATAAATTCATTTAGACTTGTGTCGTTAGCAAGAACTAAGGATCCTCCCGTGGCAAAAAAACTGCTTAATAGGAACATACAGCACACAGTAACGAAATATTTTTTCAAATTGCTCATCCTTTCTAAGTATAGTGTTATAAATTTGCTACAAAATAACAGTATCATAAAAAAAGGTAATGTAAACCCTTATAATGAAATAAATCCCATTTAAGTGATCTATCTTTATTTTATTGAACGGTATTCACTTTAAAAGAAGACAGCAAGATATTATTAAGAGAAAATAGGTGAGATTTAGTTAGAGATGAAAAACAAAATGCCAATAATCTCGTTTAAATTAGAACTGTTAAAACCAACACAGGGAAAAGCTAAAAGTGTACACGAAAATGACGAATATAGATACAAAACATATAAATTCGTTGCTTATCAGATAATGTGAGTAGTTAAAAATTTTCGCTAACGTATATAAAAATATCAGAATAGTATTACTACTTAAATATTATATGTATAATAAAGAAAACAAGAACAAAAGGAATAGAATCTGTTCGACAAAAACCGGGGGGTGACAGGCACCGATGGGTTTAGTTGTGAGAGAGGTATTGGAGTTGCCGATTTTTAATACTTCGACGGTGAAGGCGGGAGAAGTGTGTGTTGATGAGAGTAAGATAGAATGGGTTTCGGTAATGGAGGCACCGGTTGAGAATTTCGTTCGAAAAAATGAATTTGTCTTAACGACCGGAATTGGATGCAAAAATGATCCAGAAGCATTAACAACGTTTGTTCAGGATGTGGTTCAATCTGGTGCATCTGTTCTGGCATTTGCTACTGGACGGTATATTTATGATTTACCAGAATCAATTCTTACTATAGCAAGTGAAGCAAAATTAATTATCCTTGATATTCCTTGGGAAGTGCGCTTTGGTGATATTGTAGCAATGATCATGGGGAAAATTACTGCAGATAAGCAAGATGAACGGGAACAGGCAGAGATTGTTCGGCAACAATTGGTCAATTGTGTACTTAGTGATAAAGGGCTTCAGGACATTGCACAAGTACTGTATAAACATGTTCAACTTTCCGTTTGTCTCACGGATCAATATTTATTCATTCGTGGTAGTCAATTTTTCTCTGAGCAATGGCTTGAACCGTTTCAATCAGGTTTAGAAGGTCAAAGAATCATTGATCAAGATGATCAATTAGTTGTTGCTCATCCTGTTTATTATTTGTTAGAAGCGTATCACATAGAAAATCAAATCATCTATCGATTGCCGATCATTAATAATCATAAAACACAAGGCTATCTATTTGTTCACGCAACGACGACTAGTCAATTATCTTGGTTTGTGATGAACGTGCTAGAACATGCATTGACTGCATGTGCATTGTATTTTGTCAAAGAAAATGCGATTGAATTAACCGAGGTTCGTTTAAAGGATAATTTTATTCTGCAATTAGCGAAACAAAAGAAGACGTTAGACAGCAAGTTAATTGCAAAAGCAGATCTACTAGGCTATGATTTGATGCGCGATTATGTTTGTCTTGTTGGAGATATTCATTATCAAGGTTCGATCAAACAATACGAGAATGATCGACCAGAGAATTCATCGTTACAAAGTCAAAATTATGCGATTCAAAAAGAAATCACGTATGCGGGAAAACTGTTTGAAGTGAAGACCATGACGACGTTTGATGATGGAAATGTGATTACCTTTTTAGAAGCGCCAGCAGATCATTACATGGAGATAGCAAACCAATTTTTAGATAAAGTGGAGCGTCGCTTAAGTGCATTATTAAAAGGGATTGTAATGTCTTGGGGGATCGCTGCGCCTAGCCAGGAAAAAACGCCATTTTATTCGTCTTATCAAAAAGCCAAGATTGCGCTTGATATTGGGATTGAACGTGAGGGGCATGGAACACGAACATTATATGAAGATACCAAGGTGGATCGTCTGTTGATGACGTTCGCACAACAACCCGATGTGTATCGAGTTGTCCAACAAACATTAAATGATTTATTGGTCTATGATCAAAAAAGACAAACGGATCTTGTGCATACGTTTGAAGTGTATAGTCAATTTAAAGGGAATGTTAGTCAAACTGCTCGAGCACTTAACTTACATCGCCAGTCTTTGTTGCACCGATTAAAAAATATTGAAACGTTAACCAATCTATCCTTAGACAATGCAGACGATTCCTTTTTGTTAGAATTAAGTGTGCGACTGTGGAAGCTAAAGCAATTAAATACGAGAGAAAGAGATCAATGATGCTGCACTGTAATCGTGCGGCATTTTTTAATCCCTGAGCAACCGTTCGTAAGTCGCCGACGTCATAAGAACGAATCAGAGGAGTAAGTGGGGATAACGGAAATTAGCCTTCCCCGAAGGTTCAATCGTCATTAGATCATCTTTTTGGGCTAACAATTAGTGACGAGTATCTAAAAAACCTCCACTGATTGAAGTTTCACTGTATCTGATCATTAAATTTTGATTTACACCAAGTCGCATTCCTGAAAATGTGTTATTATTTGAAATATAAGGGAGGGTAATGCCATGTATTCTATACTTAAAATCTGAACTTGGTAATATCTAAATGTTTTTATCGAATCTAAAAAACATTTAGGAGGATTACAATGATAAGGGAAGCGCAGTTAGAAGCAATCGAAAAAGTCCAACAAGATATTGATTTTTCAGGTACTTGCTATGTAAAAACACGAGCGGGTATATGGACGAATAGTTATGGTTTTGCCAATCGTGCAGAAAAAATAAAAAATAAAAGAAACACTCGTTACGGTATTGCATCTGGAAGTAAATTTTTCACTTCCATTGCTATTTGTCAGTTGGTAGAGCAAGGAAAACTGTCTTTTGATACAAAGTTGATCGATTGTTTAGACGTAGAATTTCCTAATTTTGATGATCAGATTACGGTTCATCATTTGCTAACACATACTTCGGGTATTGCAGATTATTTTGATGAAGACGAAATGGATGATTACGAGGAAATTTGGGTAGATCAACCAATGTATCATATGAGAAGATTACACAATTTCTTACCTCTTTTTCAACAGAAGAAAAGGAAAGCTCAAGCAGGTGTTTCCTTCCACTATAATAATGCTGGCTACATTGTTTTAGGGCTCATTGTCGAAAAGGTAAGCGGGCTTATGTTTAGTAATTATGTGGAAAGAAATATTTTTGCTAAAACAGGGATGGAAGACTCCGGTTACTTTGAAATGGACGCACTTCCAGAAAGAACTGCACTCGGTTATATTGAAACAGCGGATGGTGGATATCGAACAAATATCTTTTCCGTACCAGTTAGAGGTGGATCAGACGGAGGAGTATATATAACGGTTGATGATATGGCCAACTTATTCGATGCCATGCATGATCAGCTTGTTAGAAAAGAAACATTGCTCAAGCCACAAGTGAAGGTTGAGGATGATATCTATTATGGTTACGGTGGTTATATGCAAATCAGTGAGTCTGGTAAGGTAATGAAACATATCTTAATGGGATATGACCCAGGTGTGAATTTTAGAGCGGTTCACTATCCTGATCAATTGATAACCATTGTCGTCTGTTCAAATCAATCAGCAGGAGCATACGAGATGATTCAAGAGATTGAAGATAATATGATCAAATAGTAAATAGCCGATACCGATTTGGTATCGGCTATTTACATTGTTGTTGAGGATTTATGGTTCGATTCAGGTTCACTGAAGATAATTATTACTTTTAGGTTGTAGTGTTAAAGTGCTGGACAGAAAAAGAACTAGGTAGCTTATCATGTCATACATTGAATCCTTGTTTCCACTCTTAACTAAGCTCTTGTGCATTTCCCTATTCAATCTGTAAGAAAGAAAAATCAAGACTTCATACAATTTGAACATTACATAAAAGGAGCGAAGTCTTTACAATAGTAAGAAATATATAAATATTCAAATAATTTAATCTTGAAAAATAAAGAAGGGAGAATGCACATGCTAGCCTTTGATCGGATTGAGTACCAAAATCGAATGAAAAAAACAAAAGAAAAGATGGCTGAACGTGGAATCGAGGTATTGTTAGTTACCGATCCAGCGAATATGTACTATTTAACGGGTTATGATGCATGGTCCTTTTATGTGCATCAAATGTTAATTATCATTATTGATCAGGATCAACCAATCTGGATTGGGCGTTATATGGATGCGAATGGTGTGAAGGCAACGACTTGGTTGCATGATCAGAATGTGATTGCATATCCCGATCATTATGTTCAAACGGATCAGTGTCATCCAATGGATTTTATTGCAGAGTTTTTAACAGAGATTAAGCAAGGGAGCCGACATATTGGTGTGGAGATGGACCATTATTATTTTTCCGCAAAAGCCTATCAATGTTTGGTTCGTGGTTTACCTAATGCAACCTTAAAAGATGGGGACTTACTTGTAAATACTGTACGAATGATCAAATCCAATCAGGAAATTGATTATATGAAACGCGCAGCAAAAATAGCAGAACAGGCCATGTTTCGAGGAACAGAAATGATTCGTACTGGTGTTAGAGAATGTGATGCAGCGGCTACGATGTACTATAACATGATCAGTGGAACAAAAGAACATGGCGGTGATTATCCGTCGATTGTACCGTTAATGCCGTCTGGTGAGAACACTGGAAACCCTCATTTAACATGGTCAGAGCGCAAATACAAAGAGGGAGAAGCGGTAATCGTAGAATTGGCAGGTTGTTATAAACGGTATCATGCACCATTAGCAAGAACCGTTTCGATAGGGAAGCCATCTCGTCAGTTACAAGATTTAGAGCCGATCGTACTGGAAGGGATGGGTCGTGTGCTAGGAACGATGAAGCCTGGAATGACTTGTGGGGAAGTCGAAGAAGTATGGCGCAAATCCATTGCAAAATATGGTTTTCATAAAGAAGCTCGAATTGGATATTCGGTTGGTTTGAATTATCCACCAGATTGGGGCGAACATACAGCTAGCCTAAGAAAAGGAGATCAAACGATTTTACAACCCAACATGACGTTTCATTTTATTCCAGCATTGTGGTTTGACCAGCACGGCATTGAGATAAGTGAGTCAGTTCGAGTAACTGAAGATGGTTGTGAAACGTTAGCAAATTATCCGAGAGAATTGATTGTTCAAGATCCATTTCCGAGAACACAAAAAACCGGGATTACTAGTTAATTGAAAAAAACATTTTTGAGGAGGAATTATTATGAAAGAAGCGAAGATCGGAACACGTGCAATATGGGCAGGAGAGCAAGATCAACTAGCGTTTGGTGCGACACAAGTACCAGTTGTACACAGTGTTTCCTTTGGTTATGACGATATGGACGAATGGTATGATGTGGCGATTGGTAAAAAAGCGGGCCATATTTATGGGCGGAATACGAACCCAACGGTGCAAGCATTTGAAGCAAAGATCAAAGATTTAGAAGTTGCCGAAGCGGCGACTAGTTTCTCCACTGGGATGGCAGCCATTAGTAATACACTCGGTACGTTCCTAGTCCCAGGTGATCGGATCGTATCGATTAAAGACACGTATGGAGGAACGAATAAAATTTTCACTGAATTTTTGCCTAGACAACAGATCGATGTTGTCCTATGTGACACGGGCGATCATGCCACAATTGAAAAAGAAGTTGCCAAAGGTTGTAAAGTACTATATCTAGAGACCCCGACCAATCCAACGGTAAAAATTACGGATATCAAGCGGATGGCACATGCAGGTAAGGAGGCAGGTGCGCTTGTCATTGTCGACAACACATTTGCCACCCCAATTAATCAAAATCCGTTAGCATTAGGAGCAGATCTTGTTATTCATAGCGCGACAAAATATTTAGGTGGTCATGCCGACGCATTAGGTGGAGCGGTCTGTGGGTCAGCAGAATTAGTTGAAGAGATCTATCATTATCGGGAAATTAATGGAGCGACAATGGATCCGATGGCAGCGTACTTGTTGCTGCGCGGAATGAAAACCTTGAAATTACGAGTAGATAAACAATGTGAAAATGCGATGGCCATCGCAAAGTATTTGCAAACCGTCGATGTCGTAGATTCAGTCTATTATCCGGGCTTAGAAGATCACCCAGGGAATGAGATCGCTGCTGAACAGATGAAGCAATATGGAGGAATGTTAAGTTTTGCGGTGAAAGGCGGGGTAGATACCGTTCGACACCTCTTGCCAAAATTAAACTATGCGAATCGGGCAGCAAATTTAGGATCTGTGGAAACAATTGTTGGTCCATCACGAACGACAAGTCATGTCGAATGTACGCCTGAAGAACGAGCGGCAATGGGTATTCCAGAAGGTTTGATACGTTATTCTGCAGGAATTGAGGATATTGAAGATTTAGTAGAAGACTTAGAACAGGCCTTTCAATCATTGCCAACCAGTCAATTTGTAACGGCATAAAGAGTAGTAAGAGAGGAAGTGATCAGAATCGAAACATTAGTGGAAAAATCACCACGATTATTAATTGACGAACAGGTAGTGAACTGGAGACGTCATTTTCATCAACATCCAGAACTTAGTTTTCAAGAAGAACAAACAAGTGCATACATTGTGGAAGTGTTGGAATCGTTTGAGGTATTTACGATTGAGACGGGAATCGCCAAACATGGAGTAATTGCTACACTTGCAGCCGGGAGTGGTCCTGCAATAGGTGTTCGTGCAGATATGGATGCATTACCAATCATAGAACAGAATGATTTTTCTTATACTTCAAAAAATCCAGGAGTGATGCATTCTTGTGGTCATGATGCACACATGGCGATTTTATTAGGTGTAGCAGCTATTCTGGCTGACCACTATCAGCGCGGTGATTTTACTGGAACGGTAAAACTAATTTTTCAACCAGCCGAAGAAGATACAGATGAATATGGTAAAACGGGGGCTCCTTACTTTATTGAAGCTGGGGTTGCAGATGAATTGGATTCGATTCTTGCATTGCACATGTGTCCGTGGCTTGAAACGGGAGCGATTCAGCTGCATCAAGGACCGAGTATGGCAAACATTGATAACTTTCATTTAATAATCATCGGAAAAGGAGGGCATGGTGGATATCCACATGAAAGTAAAGATCCTATTTGGATGTTAAGTTTTATTTTGCAAGGATTGTATGGGCTGATTAGTAGAAAAATGAATCCATTAGAAGTAGGAACAATTAGTATAGGGAAAGTGACTGGTGGTGAAACGCCTAATGTGATCCCAGATGAGGTGCAGATTACAGGAACGATTCGTTCATACACCGGTGCGGTTCGACAGCAACTTATCAAGGAGATTGAACAAGTGGCGAAACTCGTCCATTCTTTTGATGGCAACTATCAATTAGAAATAGAAAGAGGGGAACCAGCTTTAGATAATGATCCAGCCTTAATTGAACAGATCAAAACAACGGCCAAAAGACAAGATCCAAGTATGAAAATAGTGGAAGAACCTTACGGGATGGGGGGAGAAGACTTCAGTCATTTTACGAAAAAACTTCCTGGGGCGATGTTTTTCCTCGGTTGTGCGAAACCTGGTGAAATACAAAAGGCCCTACACGCATCTGATTTCACAATCGACGAAAAAGCACTGCCAATAGGAGTTGATATTTTAGTGGGAACGATATTGGATTTGCTTCGGAGCAACCGTCCGTAAGAATCCTGCTTCACAACAAGATAATCAACATTTTTTAAGTGGGAGAAACGGACGCTAGCACCCGAATGGTTCAAGGTCCTTTAGGTCATCCATTAGGGATAACAATCATTGGGGAAATCCCTCATTAATTCAACTTTATTAGAAACAGAAGAGCATTCGTGTCCATGAAGGCTCTGTCTTGTGAAATATTCGCTGATAGCCTTTAGTGTGTGTGGGTATTTAAGTAATGTGATAAAGAAATGAAAATACCTATTTCATTATAAAGAAGGCCGTATTAAGAGTATTATGCGTGAATTTTAGGAATAAAAAAGGTTACAAACAAAAAGAAGGAAGAAAGTACACGTTTATCACTAACGTAAAAATTTTCCAAAAAATGCACAAAGGATGATCCAAAGCCATAAAAAACAGCAAAAGAAATACCCAAACCTATTAGAATGGATTCGAACATCGCTACTACAGATGAGAATATAAAAGACTAGGCAAAACCAATACAAATTAGTTTATCTAGATAAATGAAACGTAGGAAAAGTGAATTTACTCTTCAGAGCTGGATTTTTTATCTATCTATTGCAGGATATTGTTTTTTTGTGTAGAATATAATACTTACATCAAGAATTACTTCTATTTTAAAATACAAACTAGGAGAATTTTTATGATAAAGTATAATGTTCGGTTAATTGAGCAATATAATGATGATATAGAATATATTTTAAAAAGTAAAGATATTAGAATAAGACATATAGACAAAGTGTTAAGTGATTTTATTATTGTGGAAGTAAATGATAAATATACATTATCACAATTAAAATTTATTAAGTCTATAAAAGAAACAAGGACAGGAAGGTTATTAGACGTTCCTAGGAATAAGCAGCCATATAAAATGAAAGCAACTACAGCACCTGATATTGATTTAGATTTATTAAAAAATATAGGTCTTTATGGAATAGGTAGTAAGATAGCAGTTATAGATTCTGGCCATGATATTGAAAAGTGTGGAGAAGTTGAAAAGGCAATGAACTTTACACAACATCCAAACTATTATGATACCTGTGGTCACGTTTCTTAGTAATTACACTTTTGAGAAATATAGTACCGGCAGCTACTATTTATTCTGCAAAAGTATGTATCGATGATGATATTGATGAGGAAGATGTATTTAGAGCATTAGATTGGGTAATTACATTGCCTGAAGTAAAATGTATAAATTTATCGCTTGGAATAGATGCTAAATGTCTAGGAGATTGTGATTTGGCCAATAAAATTAATGCCATGACTAAAATGGGTTATATTATAGTTGCTGCAATGGGGAACCAAGACAGCTTAACACACTGTCCTGCATGTGCAGAAGGTGCAATATCAGTTGGGTCACTTGATGAAAAAGGAAAAAAAGTAGCATCATTTAGTTCCCAGGGACATATTAATTCTAATAAACCAGATTTAGTTGCTCCAGGTAATGGAACACAATTAATTTTAGGTATCCCTTCACCATTTCACGGTACCTCGTTTGCTGCACCCATAGTAACAGGAGTATTGGGTGCTACATATAATATGTTTGAACAAGGTAAAAATGTGAAAGAATATATAGTAAGTAGTTGTGAGCCGCTTTTAGATGTACCGAGAACCAAACAGGGTTATGGAAAATTAAACCTGAAAAAATACTTGGAGGAGATAACATGCAGAAGGTAAAGATAAAAGTAGATGATCCAGGTAAGGTGTACCTATTAGAAGAGTATGGACAAATTACTTATATAGATAAAATGATTAACCTAGTTTTTATGACCATAAGTGATAAAGATATCGATAAGATAAAACAGTTAACATTTGTAACTAAAGTTAGTGGAAGTAGAAAAGGAACATTACAAGTGGTATAATTACCCTCCCTTGATTTTAAAGGGAAGGTTTTTTTATTTCTCTGTAAGATTCAAATAAAGTCCACACTGGTCATGAGGGCCTTCAGTAACAGTTAATCACAAAGTAACAAAGATAGAAAAGAAAGATGAGAAATAAATAAATCAATAGTTGACCAGTTCCACAGTTTTCCATCCGAACAGGGTTGCACCTTTACTAAGCATGAATATATCCCCGCCAAATATATAGCGCAATGATAAATAATTTCCCCGCGTTTAACTCACACTAACTGCAAACAGTAAAGAGGTGAGAAAAGATGGAAATGAATGATTTGATCTATCAACCTGGGGATATAGTTTATGTTATTATTCGCAATCCTCACGTGCAAGGAGCAGCGAATGTTCAAGAAGCAGCAGTGGTGCAGAACCCAGATCGTCCTGGTGAGCTGGCACTGTTTATTTATGAAACGTATTATCCATTGACGGATGAAGTGGCTGTTTACACATCTGAATCTGAAGCAGAAATGGCGTTTGAACAAGCATTTGGAACAGCCGAGGATGGAGAAACGTATTATGGTTAAACCATTTGTACCTCAACTTGTTTATTTTGAGCCAAAAGCGATGGGTTATCCATTAGGAAAAACGTTATATGATAAGTTCTCAAAAATGGATGTAGAAATTAGGGAGACAACGTCACACAATCAAGTCCGCAATTTACCAGGCGACAATGACTTCCAAAAATATCGTGTGGCCAAGTCAACTTTGGTAGTGGGATTAAGAAAAACCTTGAAATTTGATACATCAAAACCTTCTGCTGAATATGCGATTCCATTTGCGACTGGTTGTATGGGGCATTGTCATTATTGTTATTTACAAACTACGATGGGAAGTAAGCCGTATATCCGTACATATGTGAATACGGAAGAAATTTTTGATGCAGCAGAAGCATACATGGCGGAACGCGCGCCTGAAATCACACGTTTTGAAGCCTCATGTACCTCTGATATTGTAGGGATTGATCATCTTACGCATACGTTAAAAGATGCCATTGAATATTTTGGTCGATCGGAACACGGATTGCTACGTTTCGTTACAAAATTCGCGCACATTGATCATCTTCTTGATGCTGATCACCAAGGCAGGACTAGGTTTCGCTTTAGCATTAACGCGGATTACGTGATTAAATATTTTGAACCAGGAACCTCACGTCTTAAAGAACGATTGGAAGCTGCAGCGAAAATTGCAGAAGCGGATTACCCGCTCGGTTTTATTATTGCGCCAATTTATCTGCACGAAGGTTGGCGAGAGGGCTATCTCACGATGTTAGAACACGTAGCTCAGGTGTTGCCACCCAAGGCAAAAGAAAATCTAACTTTTGAACTGATTCAACATCGGTTTACCAAACCAGCAAAAAAGGTTATTCAAAAAAATTATCCGATGTCCAAATTAGAGTTAGATGAATCGAAGCGAAAAACAAAGTGGGGACGCTATGGCATATGGAAATATGTTTACACAGATCAAGAACAAGAGGAAATGAAGGAACTTTTTTTAACGACAATTCCTAAGTTATTTCCGAAAGCCGAAGTGGAATACTTCACTTAAGAAGAAGGTTACTAAAGCCCGCTTGCCTGTTTCTAGATCATCACTCAAGAAAAAAATGAATTATGAAAAAATTCAAAAAAATTGCTAGACAGGAAAACAATCTGTTGCTATAATCAACACAATAAAAAAATATTTATCCTGGAGCAACCGTCCGTAAGACTCCCACTTCAAACTATTGAGAAAATCAAAGTTCTATAAGTGGGAGTAACGGACGCTAGCACCCCGAATGGTTCAACTAACAATCAGTGGGGAATACCCAAAATCCCCACTGATTGAAGTTTTACTTTATAAAGAGTGGACGAAAGAACTGGCTTAACGACTCCACGGCAACCTACACTAAGTAAGGTGCCCCTACCAGCAAAGCATATTTGCTTTGAATGATGAATGAATACCGGTTAATTAACCCTTCTTTCATCTTTCGATGGAAGAAGGGTTTTTCAAATGAAATGAATTTTGAAAAAAATAAAAAACATACTAGACAGATAGGAATAATGTGTTATAATCAGTACAACAATTAAATTTATAAAGAGTGGACGAAAGAACTGGCTTAATGACTCCACGGCAACCTACAACAAGTAAGGTGCCCCTACCAGCAAAGCTAATCGCTTTGAATGATGAATGAATACCGGTTAATTCAACCCCTTCTTTCATCTTCAGGTGAAGGAGGGGTTTTTGTTTTCAGCTAATCACTAAAAACTAAATATTTCTTATCAAGAGAGGTAGAGGGACTGGCCCGATGATACCCAGCAACCTTAAGTTTTACTTAAAAGGTGCTAATTCCAGCAGATTTATTCTGAAAGATAAGAAGAGAAGTTATACATAACATCCTCTTCTTAAACGAAGAGGATTTTTTTCACTAAAAAGGAGGAATTTATAATGAGTAACGAACGAAACACAACCTATGATATCGAAACAGTGGCACTACACGGTGGGCAATCACCAGATCCAACAACAGGTTCACGGGCAGTACCAATCTATCAAACAACTTCTTACGTATTTCACGATACAGAACATGCAGAGCGATTATTTGCTTTAGATGAACCAGGTAATATTTATTCAAGAATTGGCAATCCAACGGTAGATGTTTTTGAAAAAAGAATTGCTTTACTTGAAGACGGTGTTGCTGCTGTTGCGACATCATCAGGGATGTCTGCGATTACCTTATCTATTCTAAATGTGGCTAGTGCAGGCGATGAAATAGTTGCAGGGATTAATCTTTACGGTGGGACATATAACTTGTTCGCGACAACATTACCACGGTATGGAATTAACGTAAAATTTGTTGATCCAACAGACCCAGAAAATTTCAAAGAAGCAATCACGGAGAAAACGAAAGCCGTTTTTGGAGAAATTATCGGAAATCCTAATTTACACGTTTTTGATGTAGAGCGTGTGTCAGATATTGCGCATCAAGCTGGTGTTCCTTTAATCATCGATAATACGTTTGCTACACCATATGTTTGTAAACCAATTGAGCTAGGTGCTGACATTGTCGTGCATTCTGCTACAAAGTGGATTGGTGGTCATGGGACAACGATTGGTGGTGTGATTGTTGATGGTGGAAGATTTAATTGGAATTCTGAGAAGTTCCCAACCTTCACTACACCAGATCCAAGTTACAACGGCATTCGTTATGCGTTAGATTTTGGAACGTTAGCATTTAGTACGAAGGTTCGCGTGCAACTATTGCGAGACTTCGGTGCTGCGTTAAGTCCATATAACGCCTTTCAATTAATTCAAGGGCTGGAGACATTGCATTTACGTGTCCAGCGTCATAATGAAAATGCTGTAAAACTAGCAAACTATCTCGAGAATCATCCGGCAGTTGAATGGGTGGATTATCCTGGATTGGAAAGTCACTCGTCTCACCAATTGGCAAAGAAAGTATTGAAGAATGGCTTTGGTTCCATCATTGTTTTTGGAATTAAAGGTGGTCGTGATGCTGGACGTAAGTTGATTGATAATGTCTCGTTATGGTCACATGTTGCGAATGTTGGGGATGCGAAATCGTTAATTATTCACCCAGCTTCCACAACACACCAACAATTATCGAAAGAAAAATTGGAAGAAACAGGCGTGAAGGAAGAATTGGTTCGACTATCTGTTGGCGTTGAGTCACTTGATGACATTATCCAAGATTTGAACCAGGCGCTCGTTAAAGCAACAAACATTGGTAGTGACGAGAAAAAAGAAATCGTGATTAATGATGAAGGGGTTATTAAGTGGTCCTTAAATTCACCGTATGAGCGAATTACTGTAGATGGAAAAGAACAAACGCGCCAGAAAAATATCGCCGTGGTTGGTTTAAGTGGTAAAGAAGCTAGACCTAGTTATCGTCTAGCAAGAAAAATGCAACGACTTGGTTATAAAATAATTCCGGTAAACCCAAGGGAAACAGAGATTTTAGGGGAAAAGGTTTATCCGGATTTAGCGAGCATACCAGAACCAATTGATATCGTTCAAGTATTCAGAACGCCAGAAGCTGCGATTGGTGTGGCTAAAGAAGCGATTGAAGTGAATGCAAAAGTATTTTGGCTTCAAGAAGGGGTCGTTTCACCAGAGGCTGCGTCGATTGCTAGTGAAGCAGGTTTAGAGGTTATTCATAATCGTTGTACGTATAAAGAAGCACAACGTTTGCGAGGAAGCATTGTAACGTATGCATGTGAGATTTAATTTAGGGGATCGTTAGACAAAAAATATGGGATGGGGGAAAGAAAAATGAAAAAAATACCGTTGATTGATGTGAGAAGTTTACTTTTATTATCTGTAATCGCGTTGTTGGTGGTTGTTGCGGGATGTGCATCTGCTACAGGTGGAGAGTCACAACCAGATGAAATCCGGTTAGATTATGCGTATTATTCACCGACAAGTCTTGTTTTACGAAAATTTGGTTGGGCGGAAGAAGTGTTTGAGGAAGAAGGAATCGAGATTGAATGGGTACTAAGTCAAGGGAGTAATCGAGCTTTAGAGTTCTTAAATAGTAACAGTGTTGATTTTGGTTCGACCGCTGGTGCAGCAGCGCTTATTTCAAAATCAAACGGATCACCGATTCAAAATGTTTATATTTATTCCCAACCAGAATGGACAGCGCTTGTCACGAACCATGATTCAGGGATAGAAACACTGGAAGATCTAAAAGGAAAACGTGTTGCAGCAACAATTGGTACGGATCCATATATCTTCTTACTACGCTCCTTAGCTGCGGAAGGTATTGATGCGAGTGAAGTGGAAATCATCAATTTGCAACATGGAGATGGTGCTTCCGCATTGACTTCTAATCAAGTAGATGCATGGGCTGGGCTTGATCCGCACATGGCACGAGTGGAATTAGAAGCGGGCGGAGAATTATTCTACCGAAATATTGATTTTAATACGTATGGATTTCTGAATGTAAGAGAAGCATTTGCCGACAAATATCCTGAATACGTGAATCGTGTCATTGAAGTATATGAAAAAGCAAGAAAATGGATCTTAGATAATCCAGAGGAAGCTGCTGAATTATTAGCAGAAGAAGCTGGAATTGATGTGGAAGTTGCAAAAATTCAATTACAACGAAATGATTTTTCGCAACCAATACCAGGAGATGTACATCGTGAAGCAATTATTGAATCAGGCAAAATCCTTCAAGAGGGTGATGTAATTGATGCAGATGCCAATATCGAAGAACTAGTTGATGATTTAATAAATGGCTCATTTGCTGAAGAAACGATTGATTAAGTAGGGAGGGAAGAACATGGCGAAAAGTACTGGAGAATTAACAGGTGTATATATTCGAGAACATACAAAAAAGAAAGAGCGAAACAAAAAGAAGAAAAAACAAACAGAGGTTGTTTTGTTGGGAAGCATTTTACCTGTTCTATTGTTTATTCTTTGGGAATTTCTTAGCCGCCAAGGTGTTTTCCCTGCTTACCAACTTCCTGCTCCGAGTGCAGTTTTTTCCGCGATCCTTGATATGGCGGCAACTGGTGCACTATGGGAGCATATAAGTATTACCGTTTATCGTGTATTTGCTGGCTTTTTATTCGGTACTATCGCTGCTGTTTTATTGGGCTCATTGGTAGGGTTTTATCAAAAAGCAGAACACATCTTTGATCCGATTATTCAAGCATTTCGTTCGATTCCATCCTTGGCATGGGTTCCCTTGTTTATTTTGTGGATGGGGATTGGTGAATCATCGAAAATTACCATGATTGCTGTTGGGGTATTTTTCCCAGTCTATTTAAATTTAGTTAGCGGGATCTTGGGTGTTGATCGTAAATTAATCGAGGTAGGAAAAATGTATAAGCTAACACCTCTTCAACAAGTAAGACGGATTATTCTTCCTGCTTCGTTGCCATCGTTTTTCGTTGGTGTGCGAAGCGGGTTAGGGCTTGGTTGGATGTTCGTTGTGGCGGCAGAATTAATGGGCGCTAGTCAAGGTCTTGGATACTTGCTTGTTTTAGGTCAAAATACGTTATCACCAGAAACGATCATTGCTAGCATTATCCTGTTTGCTTTTATTGGAAAATCAACCGATTGGCTACTAAAAATACTTGAAGCGCGTTCCTTGTATTGGCAAGATCGATTTGCGAAAACGTAATGGGAGGAAAATAGAATGAGTTTAACTTTACGAAATGTTAGTCGAACCTTCGCTGGCGCTTCAGCTGTCAGAAATATCAGCCTCTCTGTTCAACCAGGAGAAATTGTCGGCTTGCTAGGAACAAGTGGTTGTGGAAAAAGTACTATCTTACGAGCTATTTCTGGACTCGATGATGGGTATGAAGGTGAGATTGAGATAAATGGAAATACTGCCAAGGAAGTTCACGATACGACAGGGTTTATTTTTCAAGAACCAAGGCTCTTACCTTGGCTTACGGTCCTTGATAATGTCATTTTTGGCTTAAAAGGAGAGCATGCGGATAAACAAAAGCGAGCAAAAGAATATATCGCTGATGTAGGGCTGGAAGGAAAAGAAAAACTATATCCTCGTCAGCTTTCTGGAGGGATGGCACAACGGGTTGCAATTGCCCGAGCGCTTGTCACGTCCCCGGAAATTCTTTTGCTAGATGAGCCTTTTAGTGCCTTGGATGCATTTACAAAAATGCAATTACAAGATTTGCTCTTGGATGTTTGGAAAACGTATCAATCAACGGTTGTGCTAGTCACACATGATATAGATGAAGCGACGTATTTGTGTGATCGGATTGTCATTTTGCGGGGACAGCCAGGGGAGATTGATCGTGAAATAACACTTACAGAACAAAGGCCTCGAAAACGGGGAAGTGAAGAGCTGGCGAGATATAAAGCAGATATTCTCGAAAGCTTAAATCTAGATCGAGCGCGTTCGATTACTTAAGGGGGATTGGTTCATGTCTGTTAAACTATCACCAGTAGGTGGAGCATATAATTTATCCAGTTATTCAGAGACAAAAGCAACGTTTACTTGGGATGATGTTGCTCAGCACTTACATTTTGGAAAAACAAACAAGATGAACGCGGCTTATGAAGCAATTGATCGACATGTTGCCGAGGGGTATGGAGAAAAAACAGCACTACATTATATAAATGGAGAGGAAAGATACTCTCTAACTTTTCAACAAGTGAAAGAGAAAACCGATCATTATGCACAAATTTTAAAAGGAATTGGGATAAAAAAAGGAGATCGCGTCTTTATTTTTTTACCAAAAAATCCAGAGTGCTATAGTGCGATCTTAGCAGTAATCAAAATAGGGGCGATTGCAGGGCCGCTATTTGAAGGCTTTATGGATGAAGCGATTACTGATCGAATCAATGACTGCGAAGGGAAGTTATTAATTACCGATAACACGCTTGGTCAGCGCGTAAATCGACGAGCTATTCCTACATTAGAGAGGATATTATATGTCGAGGATATGGAAGCAAGACCTTATGAGAATTTTCAAGAAACGTTGGTAGAATGGGTTGATCCGGAAGATGGTTTGTTAATTCATTATACGAGTGGTTCTACGGGAAAACCAAAAGGCGTCCTTCACGCGCATCGCTCGATCATTCACCATTTTCAGACAGGAAAATGGGTACTGGACATTCAAGAAAACGATGTCTATTGGTGTACCTCTCATCCAGGTTGGGTAACCGGAAGTGTTTATGGATTATTCGCCCCATGGGTTAACCGTGCAACGATCGTTATTCAAGGTGGACGTTTTCGTGCAGAGGAGTGGTATCAATTAATTGAATCGCTTCAAGTAACGACCTGGTATAGTGCACCAACAGCATTTCGGATGCTGATGTCAGAAGGAGATCTTCACAAAGAGTATGATCTATCTTCATTAAGACATGTGTTAAGTGTTGGGGAACCACTCAATCCAGAAGTGATCCATTGGGCTTGGGATCATCTAGGTGTTCGAATTCACGATACGTGGTGGATGACAGAAACGGGAGGTCACTTGATTGTTAATCTGCCTTCCGAACCCATTAAACCAGGTTCAATGGGTAGAGCTTTTCCTGGCATTGAAGTTGGAATATTAGATGAAGAAGGAAATCTTTTGCCACCAATGTCGGTAGGCCAATTAGCAATCAAAACGAGTTGGCCGGGATTGATGAAAGAAATTTGGGGCAATAAAGGGAAATATAATAGTTACTTCAAATACGAGGGCTGGTACATTTCTGGTGATTTGGCTTATCAGGATACGGTTGGGTATGTATTTTTTCAAGGAAGAAATGATGATATGATCAATTCCTCTGGGGAAAGAATTGGTCCGTTTGAAGTGGAAAGCACCTTGATCGAGCACCCTGCAGTAGCAGAAGCGGGGGTAATCGGGAAACCCGATCCAATCCGCGGAGAATTAGTGAAAGCATTTATTACATTGCGAGTCGGGATAAAACAATCGGATGCTTTATTGGAAGAAATTCGTTTATTTGTTCGTGGGAAACTAGCTGCCCATGCAGCACCACGAGAAATTGAAGTCATTGAAGAACTACCGAAAACAAAAATAAGTGGAAAAATCTTGCGTAGAGAGTTGAAACGAAAAGAAATTGAGAAAGATTTGGCAATATGACCCTAATAATCAATGATTTGAATCGAATCTATTGTAATAGGAAGGCTAATTCGTTATTGAATTAGTCTTTTTTGGCTGAAGAAATCATTCCATTTAGAAAAAAAGAAAAAAGGAAATATAATATAATACAATAGGATTAAAGTGTATGCTATACTTAATGAAATAAAAATATACAACCGACTATTATTTTAATGAATAGGGAACGAATACATTTTGATCATTAGGAGGTAATAGGATGGCAACTTGCCAAAGTTGTAAAAAAGACTGGAGTTGGTTTCAGGTCTTTAAAAAAAGTTTTACTGTAAATCCCGCTGTGACATGTCCACATTGTCTTCAGAGGCAATACCCAACTAGAAAAACGATAAAGAGGAACCAATTTTTACTTTGTATTATTTTTTCGCCGTTTCTTTTAGGGATTTTAAACATAATCTCTGCAGCTACTGTCTTTACTGCGATCATTGTTCTAGGTATAATTGGTATACTCTTTAGCCCCTTTTATATGGAAATCACGAATGAACCACTACTAAAGGAAAAGGATTTATTAAAGTAAATATAATTAACTAGACTTCCATTATATTGGAGGTCTTATTTCATATAGAGGATTAGAAATATATATGATGAAAATATTGACACGTATCTAAACAGTTTTCATTTTTTGTTTTTTACTTAACTTTGATACAATGTAATGAAATAAAAAATCTAGTTAGATCATTGTCGACGTTGAGTTAAGGTAATGAAAATGATCAGTGTTTTCACCTAGCTTTGCATGATATTGTATGATAAACATAAAAAGCCGATTCACCTCCTAAGTCAGGAAGGTGCCAACTTGGCTGAAGGGATAGATTTTTTGGCAAAATTAAAATTAGTAAATATCAGTAAGTCATACCGAACAGGGAATGCTTATTTAAATGTGTTAAAAGGTATTTCACTTGAATTTAGAAAAAATGAATTTGTGTCTATTTTAGGTCAATCTGGATCAGGGAAGACAACGTTATTGAACATTATTGGTGGCTTGGATCAATATGATTCAGGTGACTTACTTATTAATGATCAATCAACAAAATATTTCAAACATGCGGATTGGGATGCGTATCGAAATCGGTCGATTGGTTTCGTTTTTCAAAATTACAACTTAATTGGGCATCAGTCCGTCCTTCAAAATGTTGAGATCGCAATGACATTATCCGGAGTATCGAGTTCGGAAAGAAAAGAACGAGCGAAGCAAGCGCTGACTGAAGTTGGATTGGAAGATCACATAAAGAAGAAGCCAAGTCAGTTATCTGGAGGGCAAATGCAGCGAGTTGCCATTGCTCGAGCGTTGGTAAATAATCCAGATATTATTTTAGCAGATGAGCCAACGGGTGCGTTAGATTCGCAGACAAGCCTACAGGTTATGGATATATTGAAAAAAATTGCAGAAACTCGACTGGTAATTATGGTTACACATAATGAAGACTTAGCGGATACGTACAGTAATCGGGTGATTCGGTTCCTTGATGGTGAGATCCAAGAGGACAGTAACCCGATTGAAGAAGTGACAAACGAACAACCAATCCCTAAGAAAAAGAAAAAACGTAACAAAACATCAATGGCATTATCGACTGCAACCTTGTTATCTTTCAAGAATTTATTAACCAAAAAAGGTCGAACCATTTTAACTGCTTTTGCAGGTAGTATTGGTATCATCGGGGTAGCACTCGTGTTAGCCTTATCAAACGGACTGTCTAATCAGTTGGAAGAAATGCAAACAGATACTTTAGCCAATTTCCCACTAATGATTGACACGAGTGAACAAGTCGTTGACTATACGGAAACTGGACCACCGAATGAAAATGATGAACAATTGGAAGAATATCCAGATGATACTGTAATTTATCGTCATGTCCGAAATGAAAATATGACCATGCATACGAACACATTCACAGATGAATTTCTCGATTATGTGAATCAATTGGAAGAGGAGTTACCCAATGCGGTTAGTAACATCGCATATTCAAGAGGAGTCGAGGTAAATCTATTAGCTGAAGGAGAAGATCATGTCGTAAAGTTCAATACTTCAGCTAGATCTGGTATGCCAGGAATGTCTAACGGCAATGATGATTGGCAAGAGATGCCGGACGATCAAGATTTCATTCTCGACTTGTATGATCTGATCGGTGAAGACAGTAGGCTACCTGAAAATGAAAATGAAGTGGCGATTGTAGTCGATTCTTATCATCGTATCAGTGATCGTTTTTTTGAAAAGCTCGGTATTGATTCAGAGGAAACAACCTATGATGTAACAGATTTCATTGGAGAAACAATGTTAAAAGTTATCCCGAACGATGCTTATTACGTACAAGATGATAGCGGTTTTTTTACACCTGCAAATCCAACTGATTATCGAGAGCTATACGAAGGAGATGATGCTGTACCTTTAACTATCACAGGTATACTGCGTGAAAAAGATGATGCGGCTACCAGCTACTTTTCCCAAGGATTTATTCATCCTTCGAGTTTAACAGAAATGATTGTGGAAAATGCGCAAGATTCGGCAATTGCAGTTGCACAGGAAGAAGCAGACGTAGATGTATTAACAAGTGCACCATTTTCTGATGACCAGGCAAAAGAAGCTGCTTTGATGCGGTTAGGTGCAATTACCACTCCTACAGGCATTGACATTTATCCGGTTAACTTTGCTGCAAAAGATGAGATTAAAGAATATTTGGATGCATACAACGAAGGGCTTGATGAGGAAAATCAGATCGTTTATACTGATTTAGCAGAAATGATCAGTGGAATTATGAACAATATGATTAATACCGTAACCTACGTGCTTGTTGGTTTTGCGGCGATATCCCTTATTGTTTCAACGATCATGATTGGAATTATTACCTACGTGTCCGTAATTGAGCGAACAAAAGAAATTGGTATTTTACGTAGTGTAGGTGCTCGAAAAAAAGATATTTCACGTGTATTTAATGCCGAGACGCTACTTGTTGGATTTGTTGCAGGTTTCATCGGTGTGAGTTTGTCTTACTTATTGATTATCCCAATCAATTCATTCATTTATGCACTCACAGATATATCAAATGTTGCAAGCTTGCCCGTAGTTCCAGCTGTTTTGCTTATTGCAGGTAGTATGTTATTAACGCTAATTGCCGGTGTCATTCCAGCGCGTATGGCCGCGAAAAAAGATCCAGTTATTGCATTACGTACCGAATAAAACGAGAGACAATTCCTATCACAATTGGGTGGGGAATTGTCTTTTTACTATGTACATGACAAGCACCAATTATACAGAATGCAATTGGTAATTAATAAATCGGGTGGACTGTTCGGAAGTGGTTATAATAAAAATGCCTCAAAAAAAAGATTATAGGAGGCAGACAAACCAATGTTAAATAAAAAACAGCTGTCTACATGTAAATCGTTACTATTGGAGCGAAAGAGTGAATTACGTGCACATCTAGAAGGTCACTTCGGTATGGAAGTTGCTCATGCTCGAGAATCCGTTGGGGAGTTGTCGAACTATGATAACCACCCAGGAGATACAGCAACGGAGTTATATGAGCGTGAAAAGGATATTGCACTGAATGAACACGCAGAAGAAGAGTTGAAAAATATAAATAAAGCACTTGAGGCGATTAACGATCAAAAGTACGGGACTTGCGAAGTTTGTGGAAACGAGATTTCTTATGATCGTCTAGAAGCGGTTCCTGCAACACTGCGCTGCGTAGAGCATGCAGAGAAAAATATTGACAAAACCCGTCCGGTGGAAGAAGATGTGATCGGCGCAGACATTACCCAAACGAATAATGATAATTCAACGATTTTTGATACCGAAGATGCATGGCAGGCAGTAAGTCAATATGGATCATCTGAAACACCATCTGATTTTATGGATACAGAAAAATCGTATCAAGATATGTATTATGATTCAGGAGAGTTGTCAAACGGCCCGGAAGCGATTGACGGATTTTTATTAACAGATAGTGAAGGTAATTATATTGGTGTGAATGAAAAGCACGAACAATATGAGAGTTATTTAGATGAAAACCGAGCGGATTCAATTACCTGATCATATATCAACACCTAAACCTTTCTTTGCTTTTAATGAAAGAAAGAGTTTAGGTGTTTTTTGCTTGCTATTGGTAGTAGACACAAATAGTGAGGTAAATGATTTTTCTTCTCACTTTAATGATGTTTACGTGAGGGTGGGCATCAAAAAATACTGTAACTTCTTTAAGGCGGGTTTTTCCCCTAGGTTCAGGGCAGGAGATAACGCTAACCTCGTCAAGATTGCTAATCTTGCTTAGGTTGAGGGCATAAAATGGCACCATCCTCGTCGAAACACCCACTTTCACTTAGGTTAAACCGTAAAAAGGGCTGCAACCTCGTCGAAACGGCCACATTCGCCTAGGTTAAACCCTAAAAAGGGCTGCAACCTCGTCGAAACGGCCTCTTTCGCCTAGGTTAAACCATAAAAAAGAGCTGCAACCTCGTCGAAACGACCTCTTTCGCCTAGGTTAAACCATAAAAAGAGCTGCAACCTCGTCGAAAAGCCCACTTTCACCTAGGCTAAACCCTAAAAAGGGCTGCAACCTCGTCGAAGCGCCCACATTCGCCTAGGCTAAACCCTAAAAAGGGCTGCAACCTCGTCGAAACGGCCACATTCGCCTAGGTTAAACCCTAAAAAGAACTACAACCTCGTCGAAACGGCCATATTTGCCTAGGTTAAACCCTAAAAAGGGCTGCAACCTCGTCGAAACACCCACTTTCACCTAGGTTAAACCCTAAAAAGAACTACAACCTCGTCGAAACGCCTACTTTCGCCTAGGTTAAACCCTAAAAAGGGCTGCAACCTTGCTGAAACGCCTACTTAAACCTAGATTCACACCCCACATTTTATAGAAACTCTCTCATATATAACTCATACAGTGCATGAAAGTGATATGGATATTTAATTTTTTAGACAACAATAATTGACAATGATTATCATTATCGATTATAGTTTAGCTAAATGAAAAAATCGAATGCTGAGGTGGAGATTTGATGTTTATTCAAACAAGAACAATTGAAGTGACAAAAGGAAATAGTGATAAAGTTATCGAGCGTTTCTCAAAAGAGAGCCCTATTGATCAATTTGAGGGCCTTATTGACCGAACAGTAATGGTGAATAAGCGTGCAAAGAATCATGAAGAAGTTGTTATGATGATTCGTTGGCGTTCACAAGAAGATTGGAAAAATTGGGAGAAAAGCGACGTCCACCTTCAAGGCCATCGTAATCATAAAGGTAAAGAAAAGCCTGAATACATTATTGGAATGAACGTGAACATGTATGAAGTTCATTATATAAAAGAAGGTAATTAGTTTGTTAGCTAACTAAATCCAGCAATAGTAAAGCAATAAAGTTGTAATCGTATTGTTATGAATTATGCACAAAATCTTCATACTTCTCAAATAATCTTTGATATAGAAAAGGAAAGGGTTAGTTTTAGAGGAGGATGAAATAGTGAATAAAGCATTGCGATACCGTTTGATACTTATTTTAATCTTGATTGTTTTGATCATCGTAATACTTCCCAATGAAATGAAAGGAGAAGTGAAGGCAAGTGTTGCAGATAAAATTGAAGAAAACCAAGGAGAAATAGCAGAACTTAATCGTGAAACAGAACGTATTTCAGAAGAATTGCTGCAGAAGAATGCTCAATTACTTGAAAAAGATAAAGAACTTGGTCAAATTCAACAAGGTATAGAAAAAGCAGAACGAGAAATAACCGAAACTGAAGAAGAATTAGCTCAATTAAATGAAGATAGGAGTGAATTGGAAGAGCGCATCGGAAAACGAGAGGAAATAATGAGTAATCGACTTCGTTCGATGCAACGAAATGATATCAATTGGGGTTACTTTGAGGTGTTGCTGAACGCTGAAAATTTCTTGGATTTCATTTCGAATTTAACTGCAGTTACAACGATTATGGAGCAAGATCAAAATATTCAACAAGCACAGAAGGTAGATTTGAAAGAGCAAATTTATCTAAAAGAAAAAATAACGGCGCAACAAACGCAATTAGAAAAGCAATTAATCGATTTAGAAAGAGAAAATGTTAAGTTAGCAAAACAAATTGACGAAATAGAGCAAGTGGAAAAAGTGCTGGAGAATGAATTGGAAGCTAATCAAATTACGTTGGATCAGTTACAAGCAGAACAAGAAAAACTGGAACAGGAGAAAATCGAGGAAGAAGAAATAGCTCAATTTTCTCAAGAGAGGACCAATTATGATGGGCCGGAACATGGTAATGCTTCTCAAAGAAATGCAACGCGACCATCAAATGCCCCTGCTCAAAATAGAGACAGTAACTTTATCTGGCCTACAATTGGCGGTGTTATTACATCATATCAGGGTCCGCGTTGGGGGAGCTTTCACAAAGGTATAGACATAGCTAGACCAGATGATTATTCCATCCTGGCAGCGGATGGTGGTATTGTCAGTTTTTCAGGGTGGATAAATGGCTACGGAAATACCATAGAGATTGATCATCAAAATGGCTACACAACACAATATGCACACTTGGAGAGTATACATGTAACTGTTGGTCAACAGGTAAATCAAGGTGACATTATAGGGATAATGGGTACAACAGGAAGATCGACTGGTATTCACCTGGATTTCGAAGTGTATTATCGTGGCGAATTACGAGACCCAATGGATGTTTTGCCGTAAGGTTTAGAATTTCAACTTCGCTCACATATTTTTGGTAGGCAGAAATAAGTATTTATCCTCTGAAAATAAATAAAATAGTAATTATTAGAGAAAACAATAGAAGACTTTACTGGTTTCATTTCGATGAAAAACGGTTAAAGTCTTTTTATATTGCTATTTTTAGGAACTCAATCATTCCGTGTAGGAGGAAAATATGGCTAAAAATGAAAAGCGTCAATCAAAAGGAATCAAAGGTTTACATATAAACCCTGTCATTTGGATCGTTCTTGTTACGATGCTATATATCTTTTCTCCTGACATTAGTGAGTTTGTTCGGGAAGAGGGAACACCAAGTGCTCCAGATGGGTATCCCTCCCAAGTAGTCGATGAGTTAATTGCTGATGATGGTGGTTTTACGGGCAATGAAATTATCATCGTATATCATCAGGAAGAAAATCGTTCTTTTACTGAAGATCAAAAAGAGGCGATAGAGGATCGACTCGAAGAACTCAAAGAAAAGGATGAGCTGGAAATTCATGATGTGATTACTCCTTTTGATAGTGAGGAAACAGAGGAGCGCCTATTAAGTGAGGACGAAGATTTAATCGTAGCAGTTATTCAGCTTGAGATTGAATCCCACGAGTATCCAGAGTTAAGAAGCACGATTCAAGATGCGACTGCTGTAGATGAGGTGCCTCATTATCAAACGGGTGAGATTGTGATAAATGAAGATGTGCTTATTTCTACGGAAGAAGGCTTAAATCGTTCAACAATAATTACGGTTATTTTAGTGTTTTTGGTATTGGCAATTGTATTTCGATCACCTGTTGCCCCGTTTATTCCATTAGTTATGTTAGGGACGGTCTATGTATTGTCTGTCTCTTTTGTAGCAATTTTAATTGATCGATTTGGTTTTCCGGTTTCTCAATTCACGGAAGTGTTTATCTTGGTGGTTGTCTTTGGAGTTGGGACTGATTATTGCATTCTAATCATGCAACGATTTCAAGAAGAAGCAGGTAATACTTCGGATGGCTATCAAGCAATGAAACAAACGATGAAAGGTGCAAGGAATTCCATTTTGTATAGTGCCATGACGGGCTTTATCGGCTTTGCTGCAATCGGGTTAGCGAATTTTGAGTTATATCAATCCGCGGCTGGGGTAGCATTTAGTGTTTTGTTTGTGATTGTAGCCATGTGGATGCTGTATCCATTTCTGTTTTTTGTGTTTGGTAATAGAATTTTTTGGCCGATGCAATCAAGAGAGAAAAAGCCAAACAATTGGTTATGGGGAAAATTGGGCTATTTTGCATTGTATAAAACAAAATATGCACTCTTTATCATTCTCGTAGCAACGATTCCTTTGTTATTAACATACAACAATGAACGTTCGTTTGATAATTTAGAGGAAATTGATCAGTCTTATGATTCTGTAAAAGCGTATCAGTTAATTGACGATGCCTTTGGGGAAGGGAATTTATTTTTTTCTACCTTAGTTATCGAAAGTGAAAATGAAACGTGGCAAGATGTGCGAGCTATTCCCTATTTAGAATATGTCAGTATGAATTTAGCAAAGATTGATCGGGTAGACGATGTTCGAACGGTTAGTCGCCCAACTGGTTCAGTAGTAGAAGAAGCAAAGGTACCTTCCCTGGCAGAAGAACTACAATCTGGTCTTCGGGAAGCGATTGATGGTTTGGAAGAATTATCAGAGGGTCAACAAGAAATGATTAATGAGCTTGAGGAAGGCGAGAGTGAATTCGATGATGTAGAAGAGGCCATGCTTGAGCTAATTGATGGTGTGGAGCAATTAAGAGATGGTGTTGACGAAGGAGTTGCGGGTTTAGAAGAAATACAAGACGGGCTTTCTGAAGGGCAAGATGGACTTGAAGAAATCGCGGTTGGTCAACAGGAAATTATATCGGAGTTAGAAGGTTATCATGATGAACTGGATCAAGCGGAGCAAGGAATAATGGAATTGTTTGATCAACTGGAAGAAATGAATGACGGACTAACTACAATGATTGATGGCTTAGAAGAATTTCAAGCGATTGTAGATGCTGTAGATTCAGTTGATTTGTTAGATAGTGAGGTATTTGACCAAGAGATGATCGATTTCTTTTTACAAAATGAAGAAGAAATTGATGAGTCGCTTGCACAGATTCAAGAAGTCGTCGAAGATATATCCGTTTTCAGCGATCCAATAAATGAGCTGGCAACGAGCATGTTAGAAGTGACAAACACGTTGACAGAATTTGAATCTGTGTTGCGAACCCTTGCAAATGATCCATCCGAAATGCTTGATACGGATGAATCTATTTTGGCGGAACTCTTGGAACAGCTTCCTGAAAATTGGTTTGAGGAAATTTTACCAGATGCAAATACAACTGGTGATGCCTTGCTAGGTTTGGCTAATTTTATTGCATCATTAAACGAACAATTAGAGGCAAGTGCTGAAACTATCATTGACTTGCAAGACGAATTGGGTAATTTTCAAACCAACATTTTAGAGGAACTAGAGCAGTTAAGGTCCATGTTCGACCGTTTTACTGACATCACTGAATTGTTTGCTGATCTTGAAGGAGAGATAGAACCGACAGAAATTCCAGTCCAGCTAGAGGAAATGATAGTCGGGTTAACAACACTTCAAGAAGGTTTGTCAGAATTTTTAGCTGAAGATGCTGCTATTCAGGAGCAAATCAGTCAATTTAGTGAGGCATATGAGCAATTATTGGCTGGATTATCGGAAATGAACGAAGGAACAGAGGAAATTTATGAGGGAATTGGTGAAGCGATTAGCGGTTTAGATGAAGCAGTATTAGGATTTTCAGAAGTAGGATCTGGTTTATCGGACATCCAAACGGGTCTAGAAGAGTTCACGCAAAACACGGATATGATGCGTGAGATGCTTTACTTGTTGATTGATGGTTTAACGGAGATGGAAGAAGGAACAGAGGAAATAGCTTCTGGCTTAATAGAGGCTGTAGATTTATTAGGGGAGATGGTCGATCAATCTGATCATCCATTAGTTGGGGTGTTATTTTTAGAGGAAATTATTGAATCAGAAGAATTTGAGCAAGTGTGGGAACAATACACTACCCCTGAAGAAAAACGTGTGGCCTATTTAGAAGTTGAACTCGATGTGAATCCCTACAGTGATGAGGCATTTGACCTTCTCGATGAAATAGAAGAAGTTACTGCCTTTACGCTACGAGATACTTTCTTAGAGGATGCGCCATTTGCTATTGATGGTTTATCGAGCAATAACCGGGATTTACGCGATGTTTCTAATGAAGATTTTCTGTTTACTGCAACGGTTATGTTGATCGGGATATTTCTCGCTTTAGTTATCTTGTTTAAATCATTGATCATTCCTGTTTATGTATTGATTTCTCTTGTCCTTACGTATTATAGCGCGATGGCGATTACAGAGATTATCTTTGTTGATTGGCTTGGTTATGCTGGAGTGATGTGGGCAACACCATTTTTTGGTTTTGTCCTGTTAATGGCTCTAGGTGTCGATTATTCTATTTTCTTACTCGGCAGATTAACAGACGAATTAAAAGAACACCAAGAGCAACAAGAGGAAGGAAACTATTCAGAAATTATTCTTGATGTAATGAAAAAAGTGGGGAATACTGTCTTATCTGCGGGGGTCATTTTAGGAGGGACATTTGCTTCCTTATATCCGGCAGGAGTACTAAGTTTAATGCAAATCAGTACAATCGCAATTGCAGGCATTGTATTTTATACATTAATACTGTTGCCATTATTTGTACCTATTATGTTCAAATGGATTGGAAAATACAATTGGTGGCCATTTAAATGAGTAAAAATCCCTAAGACTTATGATGAGTTTTAGGTTTTTTTTTATGACGAAAAAAATTGTTATCGTTACCAATCTGATTATAGATAGGTTTTTAAAAAAACAAGAAAAATTCTTTTAAAGCAATGACAATTAAGGCAAAAAGTACTTATTAAACAGCGTCGAACTATGTCGATATACAACTTATACTCACAAAAAGATAATGTGAAGTTGTTTACTAAGAGGGGGATTATATGAAACTGAGAACGTTAAAAATGAAAATGATTATTTTATTTACACTACTTGTTCTTTTTGTGTCAGTAGGTTTAGGTGCACTTTCGATGCTTGGAGCTGGTGGTGCGATCAATAGTTTTGCAGAAGAGACATTTAAAAACATTGCAGACGAGGGTGCTAAATTTGTCGAATCACAATTAAACAATGAAAAGCACTACATGGAAACTTTAGCCGGATTAGATATCGTAACAGATGATTCGGACTGGGAAGAGAAAGTAACCTATTTTGAAGGGCAGGCAGAGCGAACAGATCATTTTGCTTTTGGTTTTGCTGATTTGAATGGAAATGGAATCATGTTTGATCAAAGTAGGAGTGAAATGAATATCGCACTCGATGATTTCTTTCAGACAGCAGTTAATGGGGAATCAGCTGTGTCAAACGTATTTGTATTTGAGGAGTATGAAGAACCATTTATTATTGTAGCTACTCCTGTTTATGAAGGCAACACAGTAACAGGTATACTTTATGGTTTAAAAGAAGCACTACCTTTTAGTGATGTTGTAAATTCAATTACTTTTGGCGAAACAGGGAGATCTGCAGTTATCGATCATGAGGGTACTTTCCAGGCGCATTCTGAGCCGATTCTAATCCCGATGCAATTTAACCTATTTGCTACCTATGAAGAGTATGGCGAAATGGAAGGTGAAGAGGGAGAAATGCAGGACACTAGTGTAGATGAACTATTAATATTGTTTGAAACAGAAATGGTTCATGGTCACATAGGTGTTGGGGAGCATACATTTGATGGGGAACGTACATATGTAGGTTATGCTCCAATTGAAGGTACGGAATGGATTTTTATGATTGAAGTAGATCGAGCAGAGGTTTTCGAAGATTTACATGTATTAAATTATTTTATTATCTTTGTAACAGTTATCGCTATTATTCTAGCAGTTATCGTGACTTATCTGATTAGTAATTCTATTGCTAAACCGATTAACCTGGTGACAACAGAGTTAAATCGAATCGCTAATTATGATTTGACAAATACGAAAGATAATAATAAATTCATGAAGATCATGAACAAGAAAGACGAGGTGGGCGAAATTGCTCGTGCAAGTGAAGCGATGCGGGTTAACTTAATGAATCTTATTCAGAAGAATGGTGAAGTGGCAGAACAAATATCTGCAGCTTCTGAGGAGTTGACCGCAACGAGTGAGCAATCTGCTAATACGGCTATCGAAGTGTCAAAAGTTATTGAAGATATTTCAAACGGTGCGAGTGAACAAGCGAATGACACAGAAAAAGGTGTCGAGTATATGCAAGATTTGAGCACGAAGATTGAAGACGAGCAAGCACAAGTTGAGAAAATGAAACAGTCAACAGAAGCAGTTACAACGTTGAAGGATCAAGGTCTTGTTCAGATGGATCAATTGAATAAAAAATCGGAGCAATCTGTTGCGTCTTCGAATGAAGTGAAAAGTATTATTCATTTAACAAATGAAAGTGTAGATAAGATTGCAAAAGCTAGTCAGATGATTGGCGATATCGCAGAGCAAACAAATTTACTTGCACTTAATGCGGCAATTGAGGCCGCACGTGCGGGAGAAGCTGGACAAGGTTTTGCTGTTGTAGCGGATGAAGTACGTAAACTAGCAGAACAATCGAATCGTTTTACGAATGAAATTGTTTCGGTGATTAATGAATTAGCAAGTAAAAGTAAAGAAGCTGTTGGAGCAATTGATATTGTGGATGAAAATATGAATGATCAGATGGTGATTGTACAAGAAACGAGCAATCAATTTACAGGTATTGCAGTTAAAATTGAAGAAATGAAAGAAATTGTGAAAGGACTTACCGAATCTGGTTCGATCATGAAAGAAACCAGCCAGAATATTGTAGAGGTTCTCCATAACTTATCTGCTATTTCGGAGGAAAATGCAGCAAGTACAGAACAAGCATCAGCTTCTGTAACAGAGCAAACCAATTCCATGCATGAAATCGCAGAATCTAGCTCATCATTATCGGAATTAGCGGAGATGATGCAAGAGAATATTGAGAAATTTAAATACGATAAATAATAAGAAAGCTCAATTCGTCTAAATGATGAATTGAGTTTTTTGTTGTATAGGAAATAATGGAATCCATTTAGCTGTGGCTAACTTTTCGGGAACAGAATAACCCACGCCCAGCTTTGAGCGCCAAAAACTAGGTAACTTCACGAATCAATCTACGATAAGTCAGATTCTTTGCATCGGTAAGTGCGCCAACTAATGCAGGATTTGATATTACTGGTAATTCGCTGAAATCATTAAAGTAATGATCGAAATCATGCAAAGCAAAAATGCTGTCGACCACTATGATGAAAGAACACATATCGATATTTTTCAACCTTTCAAAAAAAGATAAATTGTTACTGTTATTTTTCTGGAATTGTTTCTTTTTTACAAGAAAAAATATAGTATAATAGATAGAATAAACTATTAAACTTCTAGATAACAGGAAGGTGACAGTCATGATAAATCAAACCATTAATTATCAACCAATGATTGCTCGGGTAATGGAAAACATAAACCGTGTAATCGTTGGGAAAGAAGATGTAACAAAATTGAGTTTAGTAGCGTTACTTGCTAAAGGTCACGTCTTATTAGAGGATGTTCCAGGAGTGGGAAAGACGATGCTAGTTCGAGCGTTAGCAAAATCCTTGCACTGTTCATTTCATCGTATTCAGTTTACCCCAGATTTACTCCCCTCTGATGTAACTGGTGTATCCATTTATCATCCGCATACCCAACAATTTGAATTTAGAAAAGGACCAATCATTGGAGATATTGTGCTAGCTGATGAGGTGAATCGAACCTCACCGAAAACACAATCCGCGCTATTAGAAGCAATGGAGGAAAACAGTGTAACGGTTGATGGAGAGACTGTTCAGATTGATCAACCATTCTTTGTGATGGCAACACAGAATCCTATTGAATATGAAGGAACGTATCCGCTGCCTGAAGCGCAACTTGATCGATTTCTACTAAAATTACGAATGGGTTATCCGACCGAAGCTGAAGAAGCGCAAATGCTAATGCAAATGGAAGGAACTCATCCGATTGAAGATTTAGAAGCTGTTTTAGAACGAGAGGATCTAATCGCACTACAGAAACAAGTGAATGATGTGTTTATTGATCCGATTGTTCAACAATACATCGTCCAATTGGTTCGCCAAACGCGGAAGACTTCGGATGTTTACCTAGGGGTAAGCCCTCGTGGAGCAATCGCACTAATGAAAGCGGCAAAAGCTTATGCGTTGATTCATAATCGTGACTATGTTGTTCCAGACGATATCAAGTACTTAGCTCCCTTTGTACTTGCCCACCGAATAATATTGACGCCGGAAGCAAAATTTGCGGATAAAAATAGCGAACAATTAATAGCAAATATATTGAAGGATATACCAGTACCAACACGTAAGGAATATGCAGAATGATTCGGTACGTGAAAACGGCTAACAAGCTAATCCAGCTCGTTATCATTTTTGCTATTCTCTTTGCTTACGCGATGTTTCAGGGTGGATTTGTTAGTTGGTTTTTGTTATATGCATTTATTCCGGTTCTTGTATACTTGTTACTCTTATTGTTCTACCCAATTTCTGATTGGCAAATCGAGCGCGTATTATCTGATACCACGAACAAAGCAGGTGGGTCAGTAACGGTAACCATCTATTTAAAACGAAAAATACCGGTTCCATTACCATATCTGATTGTTGAAGATAACTTTTCGGAATCATTCCATTATCGGTTTGTGGACAAACAAATTGTCAGCTATCTTTTAACACCTAATTTTTTGAAAATGAAACGTGTGAAAAAGCAGGTGCAGTATCCCATTTTTAGGCGCGAACTAGTTTATCAATATCAGTTGAATGATCTACCAAGAGGAATTCATACGTTTCGTTCAGTTACAATTGAAACGGGAGATATGTTTGGGTTTGTGACAAAGAAATTTACTCATTTTGCGGAATCTACTTTGTCTGTTGCTCCATTTGTGAAAGAGATTACGATGTTGAAATCAAATAATAGACATGCAGAAGGAAAACAGTCCTCTTCTATGCTGGATACAGAGCGAGCAAATGTTGTAACAAGTGTTCGTGAATATTTGCCTGGTGATCGATTTTCTTGGATTGATTGGAAAACAACCGCTAGATCAGAAAAATTAATGACGAAAGAATTTGATAAAGAGCAGTTAGCAGAAGTGTTAGTCATTTTGGATGCGAGTGCTCAAGCAACAGCGAATCTTGCTGCATTTGAAATCAATGTATCGCTGGTAACCGGTCTGATCGAACGTTTACAAAAACAAGGAATAAAAGTAGGAGTGTTCGGACTAAGTGGGAAAGTAAAATACTTTCCGGCGCAAACCGGAAGTCACAATCAAATGCGAACAGCATATTTCACCAACATTCAACCAGATGCTTCTTGTTTGTTTGAACCGACCTTACAAGCGAATCTAGGGAAAATATCACCCGATACGCTCGTGTTAATGTGTGTATCCGACCTAACGGAAGCTTCGATAAAAGTATACAAACAATTGCAAGAAAGAAGTAAAAAACTACTTTTATTTTTGACCAAGCCTGCTCGATCGATCACGACGGAAAATGAGCAGGTTGCCCACCAACTCACACAGTATGGCATTCAAGTAGTCGTGCTAAATGAGCATTTATTAAAGCAAGAGAGATTGGCGGTGAAATTATGAGGAGGAAACGAAAGCAAAGGGAAAGGCAAAAAGATCGAAATGAGATCTTGTTAGGATTGTTTCTTTACGTTGGAAGTTTCTTTTTATTTTTAGAATGGATTCGACCACTTGCTTTTATTGCTGATTCATATGATCTTGAGTTATACCTTGTGTATGCTGGGCTTTGTTTTCTCATTACCATGATGCAAAGGCCAATCATTTCATTTCCTGTCAAATTGATTGGATTAATTCTAGTACTTGACCGTACTTATGTTACAGCAACAATTGGAACATCAGAATGGTTTCAAACGGTCTGGAGTGAGCTATCGTTTAATGGTTCCATGCTCATGGGACAAAATTGGCAACAACTCACGCCATTTTTTCGAACATTGATGTTATTGGTTTTAATTTGGCTAATTAGTTATTTGCTGTATTTTTGGTTCTATATCATGAAGCGTGTTTTTCTATTTATTGTAGCCACTTTTGTTTTTGTAACCGTAATGGATACATTCACGGTATATGAAGCCAATCATGCCATTATTCGCATGTTCGTGATTTCGCTGTTACTGTTTTCTATTGCGAGTTATGTGAAACGGTTGGAAAAAGCTGAATTGTTACCAAGCGTTCACAAGTGGTTTGAAGGAATATTTTTGCCAAGTGTTATTATGCTTGCGCTCTTTGTTTTTCTAGGATATCATGCGCCAAAAGCAGATCCGGTCTGGCCAGATCCTGTTCCCTTTTTGACAAGTGCAGCTGAGCAAATTAGGGAAGGTAGTCAAGAAGGTGAACGAAAAGTTGGCTATGGAGAAGATGACTCGATTCTGGGAGGTTCTTTTGCACAAGATGATACGCCTGTTTTTCAAGCAGAAGCATCGAAACGGCATTATTGGCGTATTGAAACAAAGAACTTCTATACCGGTAAAGGTTGGACCCGCACGACCAACGATCAATATCATACACAGGTAGATGGATGGTTGGATTTAGACTTGTTTATCTGGGATGATGTTACAACGCTTGATGCAACAGTCGAGTATCAATCTGATGTGAGTTTTGATCGACTGGTCTATCCGTATGGCACTTTCTTTGTAGATCATCCAGAAGCTTATTATTATTCTTATGATATAGACAGTGGAATTGTTGAACCAGAGTTTAGATCGGAAAATAGTCTTTATGAAGCTTTCGAAATCAGTTATGATTATCCAGATTTCTCTCCGGATCAATTGCGTAATGCAACAGGTGATGATCCAGAGATGGTACAATTTTATTATTTACAGCTACCTGACACACTTCCAGAACGAGTGAATGATTTAGCGGAACAAATTACTGCAGGAGAAGAAACCCGTTATGATCAGGTCTATGCGATCGAGAATTATTTTTCGGAAAATAACTTTACTTATGAAACGACGAATGTTCCGATTCCTGGTGAACATCAAGACTATGTTGATCAATTTCTATTTGATACACAAGCGGGCTATTGTGATAACTTCTCTACCTCGATGATCGTTTTATTACGGTCCTTAGATATTCCGGCGCGATGGGTAAAAGGTTTTACTGGAGGAGAAGTGATCGAGAACTTATCAACAGATTCGGAGTATCGTTATCTTTATGAAATAACAAACAATAATGCGCACTCTTGGGTAGAAGTATATTTTCCTGGAATTGGTTGGGTTCCGTTTGAGCCGACGATTGGTTTTGCTGGAGAAGATGTTATTGGAGAAAACAATGATGATCAAGAGACGGACGACTCTGAGGAACCACCAGTGTTAGAAGAAGAGGAGCAAGAAGAACAGGAAGAACGAGAGGATCAAGAAGAAGAAGAAGCGGAAGAGGAAACAGGGGAAGTAATGATAGGAGGAAATGGATCATTCAACTCATCAGTAATTTGGATGATTGTCACTATTCTTGCTGTTGGATTGCTTGTTGTTGGTTATCTCACCCGTTATCGGTTGTTAAAACGTTTGTTAATCTGGAAGTTTCCAACCTTTAAAAATCCAAAGCAATTAGAACGTGCTTATCATTATTTGTTGCGTTTCTTAGCAGTAAAGGGAATGAAACGTCAACGTGATCAGACGTTACAGAATTTTGCGCTTCAAGTGGATAAGCAGTTAGATTCAAGAGATATGCATGAATTAACCATGCTTTATCAACGTGTTTTATATCGAAATGATTTAGCTGTTGTACAAGATCAAACGCTTTATGATTTATGGAAAAAGATAATATACCAGGTATGATCTTGACCAGGTGTAAAGCCACTGATAGAATAAGATAAATATGAATGAATAACCTCTATATATTCTTGATAATATGGTTCGAGAGTTTCTAGCGAGACACCACAAATGTTTCGACTATGGAGGCAGAATAAAAAGTGATCATGAAATTCTGCCTTTGTATCATAATAAAGGTAGAATTTCATTTTTTTAATTACTAAGAGAGATCCAAGGCACACAGAGATAAGGGGAGTTGACCACATGCAAGTAGACAATGAAATGATTCTCGTATTAGATTATGGTAGTCAGTACAATCAATTAATCACAAGACGAATTCGTGAGTTTGGTGTATATAGCGAGCTACATTCACACCGAATTTCTATCGAGGAAATCAAAAAAATAAATCCTAAAGGAATTATTCTTTCTGGAGGTCCACACAGTGTTTATGGGGAAAATAGTTTCCGAGTGAATGAAGCGATCTTTGATTTAGGTATTCCGATTTTAGGGATTTGTTATGGGATGCAATTAATTACCCAACATTTTGGCGGGAAAGTTGAGCGCTCGAGTCAACGTGAATATGGAAAAGCGGATATCAAGGTGACAGAAGGTGCGCGTTTGTTTACCGGTACACCTCATGAACAAACCGTTTGGATGAGTCATAGCGATAAAGTAATAGAAGCACCAGCAGATTTTGTTGTCGAAGCTACCAATCCATCTACGCCAATCGCTGCGATGAGTAATAAAGAAAAGGGAATTTATGCCGTACAGTTCCACCCAGAAGTACGCAATACGATTTATGGGAATGATTTGCTGAAGCAATTTGTTTTTGATATTAGCGAGTGTACTGGTGATTGGACGATGGCTAATTTTGTTGATCAAGAAGTGGAGAAGATCCGTGAATTAGTTGGTGATCGTAAAGTGTTATGCGCGTTAAGTGGAGGGGTTGATTCTTCCGTAGTAGCAGCATTGATTCATAAAGCAATTGGCGATCAATTAACTTGTATTTTTGTTGATCATGGTTTGTTGCGTAAATATGAAGGTGATATGGTTATGGAGACATTCCGTGATGGCTTCAAAATGAATATCATTCGTGTCGATGCGAAAGAACGATTCATGAGCAAACTCAAAGGCGTTAGTGATCCAGAACAAAAGCGTAAAATCATTGGGAATGAATTTATTTATGTTTTTGATGACGAGGCGGAGAAATTGAAGGAAATGGATTTTCTTGCTCAAGGAACGCTATACACCGATATTGTGGAAAGTGGAACAGAGACAGCACAAACGATTAAATCTCACCACAATGTGGGTGGATTACCGGAAGATATGCAGTTCGAATTGTTAGAGCCGTTAAATACGTTATTTAAAGACGAAGTACGAGCACTCGGTTTAGAATTAGGTGTGCCAGAAGCAGTTGTTTGGCGTCAACCATTCCCAGGACCTGGTTTAGGAATTCGAGTACTTGGTGAAGTAACAGAAGAAAAAGTAGAAATCGTTCGCGAATCTGATGCGATTTTGCGTGAAGAAATTCAATTAGCAGGACTAGATCGTGATATATGGCAATACTTCACCGTGTTACCTGACATTCGTAGTGTTGGTGTAATGGGCGATGCACGTACGTATGATCACACGATCGGTATCCGAGCAGTAACATCGATTGATGGAATGACTTCCGATTGGGCAAGAATCCCATGGGATGTACTAGAGAAGATCTCAACCCGTATTGTCAATGAAGTCGACCACGTTAACCGCGTCGTGTATGATGTGACGAGCAAGCCACCGGCGACGATTGAGTGGGAATAGTATAAAACGAGAGCCTAGACATTGGTATATCAGTGTCTTAGGCTTTGTTTTTTGTTTTTGGTACCCTTTTTGGTAACCATCTAAATTTAAACGCTCATTTTGTTAACGCTCACTTCTGATATTATCCTTTATGAATTTATAAGAAGGTAAAGATAACGATTCAGCGAAGATAATATTTTCAATGAGTTTGAAGTTAAAGAAAAGGATATATTCTCCTTCACAATCAACTTTTAAATCCCCTAGATAGAACGCTTTTTCAAGGCAAGGAATTGTTTTTCGAGGGTCTGGAATGATTAATATATCATTTAGGTAATAGTAATCAAAACCAGATTCTATCCTTGAAAAAATCGCATGTTTTTCTTGTACTCTTTGCAACCACAACAATTCCATAGTATCGATATTTAATAATCCAACAGAAGGTTTATGCGAGAAAACAACAATAGGATTCATAGTAACTACTCACCTTTATTCTTATTTTTTGGTGGTTTCACATGTTGATTACCATTCCAATTCGTTAAAGTTATATCAGATGTTTGAATTTTAACCTGCCCATTTAATTGATCAGCAACCTCTCTATCAACAGTAGGATACAGGTGAGAATATACTCCAAGTGTTATTTGAATATCAGAGTGACCTAATCGCTTTTGAACAACTAAAGGATTAACACCAGAATTAATAAGCAGACTAGCATGTGAGTGGCGTAATCCCTTAGGACTGATTGGTGTAACTCCTGCAAGTTTTCCGTGACGTTTAATTATTCTGCCGATAGTCGATTTACCTAATGGCTCTCCTGTGTAAGAAATAACAAAATCATAGTTGCCTATTTCTTTTTGTCTACTTTGCCAATCTTTAAGTATTTTAACAGTGTCATCATCAATAGAGATAATTCTGCGACCAGCTTCTGTTTTCATTTTAGTCTTTCTGTTCCAATCTTTCCCGCTTTTAAAATCTAGATTATGCCACACCCTAATTTGTTTGTTTTCAAAGTCTACATTTTCCGACCAGTATAATGCGGTAGCCTCATTGACTCGCATTCCAGTCATATAATATAAAAATATCATTACAAAGGACATGTGTTCATAAAAATCTTTTAAATTAAAAGTTTGAATTACTTTTTCTAATTCTTCTTTCGTCCAATAGGTGACTTCAGTTTTTTTCTTAGGAATACCGTTAACAATTTCTACTAAGTTTTCTTTAATCAAACCGTGCTTTTTCGCATGTTTTAATGTTCGAGAGAACATCCCAAATATTAAACGAGCATAGTTCTGAGAGAAGGTCTCTAACAATTCATTTTTAAAATCTAATATATCAAGAGTAGATATATCACGTGGCTTTTTATTACCAAACCTCTCTTTTAATTTTTGCAGTATCCTTTCTCTAGACCTCCACGTAGAAGATTCTACACTATTTCTATATTCCGGGATATAATACCTTTCCATAAACATATCATAGGTCATATTAGTATTAGACAAAGCTCCTAAATCTTGTTTCTTCTTTAAAGCTGTTGTGCGAGCTTCATTTGCTTCACTAGCTGTTCTAAAACCTCTACGGTGTTCATGAATAGATTTCCCCGTTGAACGATCAGTTCCTAGCTTTACTCTGTAACCATACTTTTTAGTCTGTAAGTCTTGATAAACCCCTACGTATTTTGTTTTTTTAGTGCTGTACTTCTTAACCAATTTTAGCACCAATTATTTCTTCGACTTTCTCTTTAGGCACAACT
>NZ_JAPRAT010000003.1 GCF_026805325.1 Natronobacillus azotifigens | reverse complement strand
TGGGCGTGTGCGATGGAGTGAAGGCTGGTGAGTCATTTGTAACGCAAATCGAAAAGTTCGCACGCAAATCGGAAAAGTCGCACGCAAATTCAGAAATCACTCATCCAACTAACTAAGACAGTTTCAAGTCTCCAACCATTCTATGCTATACTAAACGCAAACCCTCTAGAAGGATTAAAGGAGTAAGACGTTTATGATTATTGATCGATTACAGCCATTTATGCAACAAACTTGGAAAGAACAAGGATTTAGTGAACCAACAGCGATACAAAATAAAGCAATTCCTGAGATCAGTGAGGGTAACGATCTGATCGCAGTTTCTCCTACTGGGAGCGGAAAAACGTTAGCTTATTTACTTCCCTTGATAGAAAAAATAGATCCAAATAAAAAACAGCTACAAGTGTTGATTTTAGCATCTTCTCACGAGTTAGTGATGCAAATTTATCGCGAAGTACAACTATGGACAAGTGGCAGTTCGATTGGTGCGACGACATTAATTGGGGGAGCAAACGTAAAACGGCAACTAGAAAAACTAAAGAAAAAACCACAGTTGATTGTAGGTACACCAGGAAGAGTCTTTGAATTAATCAAACAAAAGAAATTAAAGATGCATCAAGTCGAAAGTATTGTCTTAGATGAAGCGGACCAACTTTTTGTTCCAGAACATAGAGATAATCTTTCAGATATTATCAAAAGTACACCAAGCGAGCGCCAAATCGTTCTTTTTTCTGCTACGATTTCCAATCAATTTGCTAAAGAAGCTGAAGATTGGATGAAAAGTCCGGTTCATGTTCAAGTTAATCGCAACGAAGCAGGTACACCACCTGTCAATCACGGGTACGTTGTTTGTGAAGCACGAGAAAAGGCAGATTTATTAAGGAAGCTTACTCGTAATCATGAATGGAAAGCGCTTGTGTTCTTCCGGGATATTGGTAATTTGACTGTAATAGCAGAAAAGCTAGAGTATCGTGGGTTATCTGTAGCGATGTTGCATAGTGATGTGAAAAAACAGGATCGTGAAAAAGCAATCCGTCTTTTTAGCAAAGATGAGATACAGTTAATGTTAGCGACAGACGTAGCAGCACGTGGACTAGATTTAAAGCAGTTACAGCATGTAATACAATTGGACGTTCCTCGGAGTGTGGATCAGTATTTACATCGTTCTGGCCGTACAGGTCGTCTTGGTTCTACCGGTGGCTCCGTATTATCCATTGTTACGGTTCAAGAAGCAAAAGAATTGCAATCGATTGGGAATAAATTAGACCTTTCTATAGTGGAATACCATTTGCAGAAAGGAAAACTCACTCCGAAACATGAGACGAGTAGATAGGAACAAAAATGATCATTACTACAGCTAGCCGAACTACAAGTGATTTGCTGTCAAAAGCAAAAGAACTATCTCATACGTTTGATTTACCTTACAAAGAAAGAAATGGTGTGTCCGTGGAACAATTAAAAGCACATTATCAAACGGATGTAGTTGTCGTAGGAAAAGATCGGGTATTCATTTCTCCTATAAATGATGAATCAAAGCTCTTTTTTCATCCCAATTTAGCAATGGTTCGAGCCAAGCGGATATTTAATGGAGAAAAAGAACCTCTAATCGAGACTGCTCAATTAAGAGAGGGGATGTCCTTCTTAGACTGCACGTTGGGGCTAGCTTCTGATAGTATTATTGCAAGCATCGCGGTGGGTTCAGCGGGATCAGTTATTGGGATTGAGTACAATGATGTATTGCATCTATTAGCAAAACAAGGATTAGCATCTCATGTTAGTGGGAATCAACTGTTTGACCAGGCGATGAGAAGAATAGAAGTGATCCGTGACGATCATTACTCCTTTTTAAAGAAAGCCAAAACAAATTCGGTTGATATTGTCTATTTTGACCCAATGTTTTCTGCTCCAATCAATACTTCAAGTGGGATGAATTCAATCCGAAACCAAGCATCAAGCAATGATATAACAATAGAGATTATTGCAGAGGCAAAAAGAGTAGCGAGGAAACGAGTGGTTTTAAAAGATCATTGGAAAAGTGACCGGTTTACAAAACTAGGATTCACCCAACATAGAAGAAAAACCTCTTTGTTTCATTATGGGACGTTGGAGCTGGATGAACAGTAATAGGGATAAGTGTGAGCAGGGTCATGCCTCTCCTTATCCCTTTCTTACACCCTAGAGCAACTTCAAAAATAAAACCTATACTGATTAAGGTGTCCCTTTACTTAACTGGTAAAACATAAAGAAGCACACTAAAAAAATGTGCAATGGTACCAGCTAAAACGAATAGATGCCAAACCATATGATGATATTTAAACCCTCGCCATACATAAAAAACAGCTCCGAATGTGTATAGCACTCCTCCGATAACGAGTAACCGAACACCTTCAGGTGCGACTGCCTCTGTCATTGGTGTCCACGTGAAAACGATTAACCATCCCATAAATACATATAATAATGTAGACAAAAAAACAAATCGTTTTACGAAGAAAATTTTAAAGATTGTTCCACCGATAGCTAGCCCCCAAACGATACCAAAGAGTGTCCAGCCCAATCCACCACGTACAACTACGAGCAAATAAGGCGTGTAGCTACCAGCTATGAAAAAATAGATCGACGAGTGATCGAGAATTTCAAAAACATTTTTTGCTTTTCCTGGTGGAAGGCTATGTAATAATGTCGACGATGTATAAAGTAGAACCATCGTTACACCGAATATAGTAAAGCTAACGATATGCCAAGCCGTTCCTTCAAAGGAGGCAAACACAATTAATACAATAAGCCCGACTATACTTAATAGAAATCCAATACCGTGAGTAATCGAGTTTGCAATTTCTTCACCAAATGAAAATTTATGTGTTTCTCCCATGTCCGTTAATCCTCCTAGCTTAGCTTCTTGCTATTTCATAATTATGGAGGGAAGTAAGGAATAATGCAAGTCTATTGTTAAATCTATGTAAAAATAGTTCAATGGAATTGAATATATAAGTAAATAATTATATAATAATATTAAGAGGTATTTTGGGAGGATCTGATTATGGAAAAAACAATGTTTACGATCAATCAGGCAGCAACTATATGTAAATTATTAGGTGATAAAACACGAATGACAATGGTTAAGTTGTTGGAAGAAGATCAGTGCTGTGTTTGTGAGTTTGTAGAAATTTTTCAGATGAGTCAACCAGCGATTAGTCAACATCTACGAAAATTACGAGACAATGGTTTGATTCATGAAGAACGAAAAGGGCAGTGGATTTTTTATTCATTAAATACAGCAAGTGAAAGCTATCCTTTTCTTCAACACCTTTTGTCCGAAGTACCTAGCCAAGCAGATAAATTAACAGAACTAGCGGCTAAGGGCGGAAGAATTACTTGCTGTTAATGTAACGCACTTATAAAATTTTAAAAAAAAGGAGCAAACAACATGTCAAAAAAAATTATTTATTTTTTATGCACGGGCAATTCATGTAGAAGTCAAATGGCTGAAGGATGGGGAAAGAATTATCTATCAGACGAGTGGATCGTGAAAAGCGCAGGCATCGAAGCTCACGGTTTAAATCCAAAGGCTGTGAAAGCGATGGCTGAGGTAGGTGTAGACATCTCGAATCAAGAATCAGAAATTATTGATCCAGAAATATTAAATCAAGCAACATTAGCGGTTACTTTATGTGGTGATGCCAAAGACAAATGTCCGGTTACCCCTCCAAATGTAAAGAGAGAACACTGGGGGTTTGATGATCCTGCAAAAGCGGAAGGTTCTGAAGAAGAGAAATGGGCATTTTTCCAACGAGTTCGTGATGAAATTGAAGCAAGAATCAAACGATTTGCTGAAACTGGTGAATAAATGACGAAGCAGAGATCCATTGTGATCTAAGAAGATTGAAGGAGGCTAAATCATTGAGTAAAGAAAAATTAACAGGTATCAGTTTTTTTGAAAGGTATTTAACGGTTTGGGTACTTATTTGCATGGTAGTAGGTGTGTTGATCGGACGCTATTTACCAGCTATTCCTGACTTTTTAGGGGGATTTGAATATGCAGAAGTTTCGATTCCAATTGCTATTTTAATTTGGATTATGATTTATCCAATGATGATGAAAGTAAACTTTACTAGTGTGAAAAATGTTAGTAAAGATCGAAAAGGTCTATACATTACTTGGGTAGTCAATTGGTTGATAAAACCATTTACGATGTATGGGATTGCTGCATTTTTCTTCTTTGTTGTTTTCAGGCATTGGATTACACCAGATTTAGCACAAGAATATTTAGCGGGAGCAGTTATTTTAGGTGCTGCACCATGTACAGCGATGGTGTTTGTTTGGAGTCATCTAACCAAAGGAAATCCGGCATATACGGTAGTTCAAGTTGCTACGAACGATTTAATTATTTTAATTGCTTATACACCGATAGTTGCATTTTTATTAGGTGTTAGTGGGGTAGTAGTTCCTTGGGATACGTTAATTTTATCCATTGTATTATTTGTCGTCATTCCACTTGCGGCTGGTATCTTAACACGAGTTATGTTAGTGAACCGAAAAGGTGTCGATTATTTTGAAAATAAATTCTTACCTAAATTTAATAATACAACGATTGCAGGATTACTTTTAACACTAGTTATCATATTTTCCTTCCAAGGAGATACTATTTTAGACAATACGCTTCATATCGCTTTCATTGCGGTTCCGTTAACGATTCAAACATTTTTTATCTTTTTCCTTGCATATTTAGCAGCAAAGAAATTGAAATTAACGCATAGTGTAGCGGCACCTGCAGGGATGATTGGTGCATCGAATTTCTTTGAATTATCCGTAGCTGTTGCGATTGCTTTATTTGGAGTTACATCTCCAGTAGCTTTGGCAGTAATTGTTGGTATTATTGTTGAGGTTCCTGTTATGTTGATGCTGGTCAAAATTGCTAATCGCACAAAGCATTGGTTCCCAGCAAAACAAGAAAATTATTAAACAAGAAGCAGAGACCAGGTGCTAAACAGCATCTGGTTTTTTGATCTTATGGAAAGCGACCGTCTGTAACTGGAGTGCCATTCAGACGCTTTGTAGAAGCTCTTAAAGAACCGCTGGGTTTCTCGTTTTGTCTTATTGGTCTAGGAAATGAAGCATATAAATTTGTCGGTCGATTACTTTTCGGAACTGAGATAGCCAATCCATCCCGCTCCAGTTGCTACGTTATTAACCAGCTATCTACACTTACACGTCATAAAAAAATATGACTGCTTCATTTCAGATTTCGACTACAATTCTTAACGAATCTAATTCTATAAAAAAGTTCTCCGTATGACTATTTTTGTAATTTAACCTTATGTAACTCAGTGAAATCTAAAAAAGCGTAACTCGGTATGAAAAAAATACCGATCTTTTCAACTTACATAATCCTTATTTTCTGTTTCGACTATTCAGGATCAGCATGCTATGCTAACCAAAAACAGGAGATGAGGTTTAAAATGATATGCGAACACAAATGTCTGGATAATCATATAGAAACGATTTGTCATACACTATTTAATGATGAGGAAATATTGCTAGCATTCTTAAATGCTGCTCTTGAATGTCCAAAAGAGCAGCAGATAGTAACTATTGTAGAAAAATTTTGTTCATTTCCTATTCAATCAAACGTCTGGAACTGGCGTTTTAGGACAGCCTCTAAGGAGTTAATCACTGTAAACATGCAAATTCGCACCCCTGAATTTTACCATAAACGTTCATTGTACTATCGCTCATCCATGGATCAATGTCAAATTGCAGAACAATCAAAGAGATACAACACACAAAAAGTTGTTCAAATTAATCTACTAACATTTAATCTACTTCAAGAGTCCACCGATTTCCACACTAAATATTCCCTCTATCATGATCAAAATCGTCAAAGCCGTCATGATGTACATTATTTAGAATTAATGAAAATACCTAATACTTCTATCGATAATGCCTTATATTACTGGCTCCGTTTTATCATCTGTGTTTCTCTAAATAAAAAATCGAAGGAATATCAAGAGCTTATCAATCATGATCCCTTATTCCAAAGGGCGGCTTTATCTTTAGAAATATGATCGAAAATATGTACGGTGCTTCTTGTCATCTTAATTAAGAAAGAACATTTAGTAAACCTAGAACGAAACGGAGTATACTCGATTCCCCTCTTATTTACAGTGAGGCATGGTGGTGACAAACATACGCTTGTCACCACCATGTTTTCTTCATATACTGTTCATCTTCCCTTTTCTTAAAAAGGATCGAATACACTTCTCTAGCTTTCAGTGCATGTACAAAGATATATGTAAGCGCTTTATATTCAACCATTTTTTTGCACCCGAGTTGTTAAACATTGCTCTTTAATTCTTCGTAAAACCCCTATACAATGAGTTTATAAGATAATTATCTGATATACAGCTGTATCAAAGAAGGTGGAAGAACATGAGGACGCTCATATTATTAGAGATTCTAGAGAAACATGATCGACCGGTAAGCAAAACAGTTCTAGCAAAAAAAATGAACTTATCAGAGAGCACCATACGAAATATTGTCCGAGATTCCAATAAAGAGGGGGAAAAATCCGGTTTTCAAATTGAATTAATTCGAGGGCAAGGTTACGTACTTCATGTTAAAAACCAATCAAGTTTTGAACAATTTAGGAATCAAAACGAGAATTTAGATCGAGATGTTTACAACCAAGAACAACGAATCAACATGATTATTGCTTATTTATTGCAGGTGGAAGATTTTATCACGATTGATCAAATCGCTAATAGTATCGAAGTTAGCAGAAATACTATTATTAAAGATTTAAAAAAAGTAACGAAAATATTACAAGATTCTGATCTAACGTTGGAGAAGAAAGCACACTATGGGCTGCGGATAGTTGGAGAAGAGAGTGATTATCGAAGAGCATTTTCTAAATATGTATTAACAGACTACTATTTAACACCTATTCAAGAGTTTAAAGAGTTTCGTGACTTATTTGATCTCGATGAACTACGTACGATTGTTCATGATGCTTTACAAGCGAATGAGTTGAAAATGAATGATGTCGCTTTTGAAAATGTGGTTCGACATATTAGAATTCTTATTTTTCGAGCATTGCGAAATAATTTTGTTTCTTCTTATCAGCACCTTAAAGTAAAGCCAAGTAAGGTTTATTATCAAGTGGCAAACAAAATAATTGAATGGATTCATGGAAAATATGAGATCAAGTTACCAAGCAGTGAAGCAATGTTTCTGTCTGCGCATATTGAAGGGAAAACGTCTGTAGGTAATATTAATGATGAAGAAAAACAAAAAGTTGAAAAACAATTAAAGTTAATATTGAAAAAACTAGATAATGAATTTTCCACTTATTTTGAAAATGACCAAGTACTTCGGAATGACCTATTGTTTCATATGTTGCCATTAATGAAGCGACTCTATTACAATATGCAATTGGAAAATCCATTGGTTGAAGAAATTTATAGTAAGTATGCTAACGTATTCGTTATTGCTTTTCGCTTTAGTGAATTAGTAGAAAAGCAATATGGTTATCAGATGTCTCGAGATGAGATGGGCTATGTGGCGCTTCATTTCGCAGCCCACTTAGAGCGAATTAAGAGCTTATCATTAGGTAAGTATAAACGAATAGTTGTTATTTGCACAACAGGTGGTGGAAGCGCCGAATTACTTCGATTGAATCTAGAAAATATTTTTTCCAATGCATACATTGTCACCGCATCAATCAATAACTTTAAACAATACAAAAATGATCCGCCCGACTTATTTTTAAGTACTGTGCCGATGGAATCCACCTTCTGTAATGTGCCAATCATTCATATTAGAGAATGGATTGACGAAGAGGAGATGCGACGCATTAAAGATATTGTGTCGTTTCAAATTAAACACAAGAAATCGAATACTTCTTCGATTACTGGTTTGAAAGATTTGTTTCATGAAGATATCTTTCATCGTACATCATGTAAAGACAACTATCTTGAGTTATTGAATAAAAGGGCGCAGGAACTAGTGGACGCAGGGTATGCGGTGCAAGGTTTTCCTAAATCGGTATTAGAGAGGGAAGAAAAATTTACTACTGTATATCGAAATGGAGTTGCTGGTCCACATGCGATGAAATTAGATGCGATTAAGGATAGTGTAAGTGTAACTATTTGTGATGAACCGATGGAGTACCAAGGAAGGTCCATCCAAATAATCTTTCTCATTAATTTAAAATCGGGACATCTGTTTTTGCATAAGGAATTGAGTCGTCTACTTTTACGATTAATGGATAATGATCATTTACGGCAACGATTGATTCAAACGAAAAACTTTCGACAATTTATGGCTGAGCTAGAAGTGCTGATCTAAGTGTGGAGGGATAACAATGAAACTGGAACAGGAAATTATGCAGATTATTACGAATGGTGGTGATGCACGATCGAATTGTATTCGCGCAATTCGCACTGCTAGGGAGGGGCAACTAGAAGAAGCGGAGCAATTAATCGAGCAAGCAAAAGACAGCTTGAATAAAGCCCATCAAGTACAAACCAAATTAATTCAAGCAGAGATTCGTGGAGAAAAAACAGAAATTAGTTTGTTAATGGTGCACGCCCAAGATCATTTAATGAACGCCTTGACAGTTAAAGAACTTGCTGTTGAGTTAATTGAAGAAATTAAGCATAGAGTCCAATTAGAAAACCAATGGAGAGGGAGCGAACAACGATGACAAAAAGAATTTTACTAGCGTGTGCAGGTGGCTTTTCAACAAGTATGTTAGTAGAAAAAATGAAAGAAGCAGCTGCTAGTCAAGGGGAAGATGTGTTTATCGATGCATGCAGTGAAGGAAAGATTAGCGAAAACTTACCGACAGATGTAATATTACTTGGGCCACAAATGGGTCATATTGAAGGGGAAGTAAAACAACTGGTCAACAACGAAGTTCCTGTGGCAACAATCGATATGATGGACTATGGCATGATGAACGGAGAAAAAGTATTAACGGTAGCATTAGATTTAATCAATGACTAATAGGAGGTAATCTTATGAGTAAGGAAGGAACAATGCGAGTTAAAGTTCAAAAATTTGCTTCAGCTATACAAAAAAATCGTTATGTGAATAGCGTTTCTAATGGATTAGCATCCGTTCTACCGATTATCCTTGGGGGGGCAATTTTTACATTAATTGATACAATTAACATCCCCGCATACCAAACATTTTTAGAAAACACCGGATTGAAAGCGTTAACATCAATTCCGCCAGCTATAACGATTGACTTACTGGCAATTTATGCGGTTTTTGCAATTGCTTATAAAACTGCCAGCCAATTTAAAGGTGATTCCTTTTCAGCTGGTGTTGTAGCACTAATGAGTTTCTTAATTGTAACGCCATTAGGTATCCTAGATGATGGGGAAACGATGGCATTGAGTTATGAATGGCTCGGAGCTACCGGTTTGTTTGTCGCTATTTTTGTGGCTGTTCTAGTAGGAAGGTTAAGTACGTTAATATTGTCTAAAGGGTATTATATTAAAATGCCAAAAGGTGTGCCGCCAACCATTGAAAAGTCTTTTGCTGCGCTAACGCCGGCATTTGCTGCAATTATTCTTATGTTAATTGTACGTGGATTATTTGAACTTACTCCTTATGGGGATGTTCATGAATTTATTTATACACTTGTTCAAGCACCATTAGTAAATTTAAGTGGGAACTGGTGGGCATACTTGATTGTAGTGTTTGCGATGAGCTTATTATGGTTCTTTGGAATTCATGGTACAATTGTTGTAATGAGTGTTATGATGCCGATCTGGGTTGGTCTCCGTTTAGAAAATTTAGCAGCTTATCAAGCTGGTACAGAGTTACCTCATATGATACCAGGCGGGTCGTTCTTTATGGTTTATACAGCACTTGGCGGTACAGGTGCTACAGTAGGCTTAGCAGTCTTACTATTAAGAGCTAAATCCAAACGATATAAAACATTAGGTAAGTTAGCGATTGTTCCTGGTATTACTGGTATAAATGAGCCTATAATGTTTGGTGTTCCTTTAGTACTAAACATGAAACTTTTACTTCCATTAATTTTAGCACCATTAGCTGTAAGTATTGTTGCGATGATTGCAACATTTGTTGGGCTTGTTCCTCCATTAAGAGGAATAGGTGTTCCACTTGGCACTCCTATCTTTATTAGTGGATTTTTAGAAGGTGGTTGGCGTGTCGCTATCCTTCAAGCAGTACTTTTGGTTGTCTCATTAGTAGTTTACTACCCATTTTTTAAATCTTTGGATAAAGAAGCAGTGCGCGTAGAAGGAGAAGATGAGAATAACGGTGGGGACAAAAAAGCTGTATGAGTTTAACTTAGAAACCCCCGTTCTACATATATATGTAGAACGGGGGGTTTTTCTATTTAGCATAGTCATGGGAGTTTTTCATTGGTTCGCAAGCTCATCTCGATTCTTTTTCAATAACATCAACTAAATTATAGCAAATACAAGCAGATAATCGGAAAATGCAGAGACAAATACCAATCACATCAATCATTCGTAAGAGTAAAAGGCTCATGTGCAACTCATAAATTTTGAATTTCCCTAGAAGATAATGATAAAATTAACCAATGGTATTATTATCCGAAATCTAATCCCAACCTTTTAATAATGAATTGAGGTAAATTGATGGAATATAAATTATCACCCATGGGAGATCAATCGATTCTAATTGAGCTAGGCAATACAATCGATTTAGCTACACATGATATTGTACAACATGTTGTCACATGTCTAGATAGCATGGATCACGCTTGGATCATTGAGTATATCCCGGCATTTACATCGATCACCGTAATTTATGATCCAGTTCAAGTGTTGGAAATAGAAGCGAATCCATTCAAATCTCCCTATCATATTGTAGCAAACATCATCGAGGAACAAATTCAACAGATTGCAGTATTGGAAACAAAAAAGCAGCGAACGATAGAAATTCCAGTCTTATATGGTGGAGAATATGGCCCTGACATTTCGATTGTAGCGGAACATAATCATTTAACGATCGAAGAGGTTATATCATTCCATACAGCAGGAGAATATACGGTGTACATGATCGGTTTTGCGCCCGGATTTCCTTATATTGGTGGACTGCCTAAAAGGATTGCAACACCCCGAAAAACAACCCCACGCTCGGTAACCCCTGCTCGTTCTGTAGGCATTGCAGGTGAACAAACAGGAGTTTATTCGATTGAATCACCTGGTGGCTGGCAAGTGATTGGAAGAACGCCGTTGGAACTATTTCAGCCGAATGATCCTGAACCGACACTATTACAAACAGGTGATAAAATAAAATTCAAATCGGTGACAAAAGAAGTATATGATCATTTGGAGGCAAAATTATGCTGAAAATAATCAAACCAGGTTTATTAACAACTGTACAGGATTTAGGAAGAACTGGTTACAGGCACCATGGTGTGGTTAGTAGCGGTGCGATGGATAGAAACGCGCATCGTATTGCTAATTGGTTGGTAGGAAACAACGAATCAAATGCTACGCTTGAGATGACTTTAATGGGACCGATTATAGAAGTTCAAGAAGACGCCCTCGTCGCGATAACTGGTGCAGACCTATCTCCGACGATTTTTGGCAAACCTATTGCCAACAATCGTCCGATTTTCTTAAAAAAGGGAAGTATCATTCATTTCGATAGAATGAAAAGAGGCTGTCGGGCTTATCTTGCAATTGGTGGTGGTATTAACGTCCCAAAGGTAATGAACAGTCGGTCTACTGATCTTCGCGCTAAGTTAGGTGGCTATCATGGTCGTAGCTTAGTAGCAGAGGATATACTCTACATAAGGAAATATAGTGAACACACGAAGCACACCATCTCCCATTTGCGAAACCAAGCAAATCAAATAGACGATTTTTATCAAGCGGATTGGTCGGTGGGACGAGTTTCTAAGATAGATAATACTTACCCGATCCGTGTTATGAAAGGTAGACAGTTTGATTGGTTTACAAAAGAAAGCCAAGCGTCATTAGTAAACAAACAGTTTCGTATTACCGCAGCTTCTAATCGGATGGGTTATAGGCTAGATGGAAATAAACTTAGCCAACTAAAATCACAAGAAATGATCTCTGAAGCGGTCCGATTTGGCACGGTTCAAGTCCCTTCAGACGGAAATCCAATCGTCTTAATGGCTGATAGTCAAACAACCGGTGGTTACCCGAAAATTGCGGAAGTAGCAACGGTTGATCTTTCAAGATTGGCACAGAAAAAACCAGGTGACATGATCGATTTTACTTGGATCACACATAAAGAAGCAGAACAACTGCTTATTAAACAAGAACGAGAAATGAAACAACTATTGGTTGGGGTGCAGTTAAGAAGTTACCGTTGAAAGTAAACGAGTTTCTTCTGAAGAACTCCAAAAATAATGGAGGTGAAACGATGCCAACAATTGATTTGAATTGTGATATGGGAGAAGGGTTTGGTGCATATCAAACCACAACAGATAAAGAAATATTACCTTACATTACTTCGGCTAATATCGCCTGTGGTTTTCATGCAGGTGATCCTGCGACGATGCAACGAACGGTTGAATTGGCTTTAGAAAATGATGTGGCTATTGGAGCCCACCCTGGCTTTCAAGACTTAGTCGGGTTTGGTCGTAGAAACATGGCTGTTACACCCAAAGAAGCCTATCAACTGGTTGTTTATCAAATCGGAGCGCTTGATGGATTTGTAAAAGCTGTTGGTGGCAAGATGCAACATGTTAAGCCACATGGTGCGCTTTATAATATGGCAGCAAAAGATAGTAGCTTAGCAGAAGCGATCGCCGAAGCAGTCTATCATGTGAATCCAGAATTGATTTTTTTCGGCTTGGCCAATAGTGCACTTGTGGAAGCAGGTAAACGAATTGGTTTACGAACAGCAAGTGAAGTCTTTTCTGATCGAACGTATCAAGCAGACGGTCTTCTGACTTCTCGAATGGTAGAAAATGCATTAATTACAGATCAACGTCAAGCCATTCGACAAGTAATGCAAATGGTGCTGAACCAACGAGTGCTGTCGACGGAAAAACTAATCCCCATAAACGCAGATACTATTTGTATTCATGGAGACAATTCCACGGCAATTGCTTTAGCAAAAGCGATTCATCGTGCACTTAAAGAAGCAAATGTGGAAATAAAGAAAGCTGGAAGATTCATTAGCTAATATACAATGCATAGGATAATGTAGGTTATCAGTTTAAGGTAACTTATTTTTTGAAAACATAAGCATATTACTAGAAATACGACAAGAAATTAGATATAATAAAAATATCTTGAAGTTGAGATATTATGAAAGGGAGGAATTTATATGTTAAAAATAGGTATTGTTATAGGTAGTGTAAGAGAAGGAAGAAATGGTGAGGCTGTAGGTCAATGGATGTATGATTTTGCAAAAAATCGTGCAGATGCAGAATATGAAATAGTTGACCTGGCAGATTATAACCTGCCTTTACTGGGGGCTCCGGTAAGCGAATCTGAGCAAGCAAAAGTAGAGGAAACTGTTACAAGTTGGAAAGAAAAAATGGCTTCATTTGATGGATACATCTTTATTGCGCCAGAGTATAATCATGCAGTTGGTGGCGCGTTGAAAAATGCGATTGATTATTTAAACCCAGAACTAAATAATAAAGCGGCTGGATTTGTAGGGTATGGTAGTTTAGGTGGTACACGAGCTCATGAAAACTTACGCTTAATCTTAGGGGAACTACAAGTTGCTGATGTACGGACTGCGGTAACCTTCTCCTTAATGACGGACTTTGAAAACTTCTCTGTCTTTAAACCAGCAGATTACCATGCCGATAATGCGAACATCATGCTAGATCAATTGTTAGCATGGGGCGGTGCTTTGAAAACTATCCGCTAAATAGGTGTTGAAATGAAGAAGTTGAATTTTCATCTTGGAGCAACTGTCCGTAAAACTTTCACTTCAAAACAACAAGAAAATGAAAGATGTTTCCATGAACGAACAAACATTAAGGGAGAAATTAAACCTTAATATTTTCTTTTATTCTTTTGAAAAAAATAGTTGCAATGTACGCTATAATGTATTAAACTTGCAACAAGTTAGATTTTTCGAAAAATTCTATATTATTTATTCTTATCCAGAGAGACGGAGGGATTGGCCCTGTGATGTCTCAGCAACCACCTTATTCGCAAGGTACGGTGCTAATTCCAAACAGACATCCAATGTCTAGAAGATAAGAAGAATGTTTTTGTTATAGACAAAAGACCTTCTTCTTAGGAGGTCTTTTTTTCTATTCTTTGTGTAAATCTCTGCAGAGTTACCGCGTTAAAAAATGGCTCTTTCATATAGAAGGATAGCCGAAGAAGATATTAATGAATTAAGTAATTTCACGGTGAGGAGGTTGCCAATGGTTGACAAGCATATAGAAACGACATTAGCACAATTAGGTAATCGCTCGGATGAAAAGACAGGCGCGGTTAGTCCGCCAATCTATTTATCTACTGCATATCAACACTCAAGTTTAGGACAATCGACTGGTTATGATTATACGAGGACGAAAAATCCTACTCGTACTATTTTAGAAGAAGGGATAGCCGAATTAGAATTAGGCGATCAAGGTTTTGCCTGTAGTTCAGGGATGGCTGCCATTCAACTCATTTTGTCGTTGTTCAAAACGGGTGATCACTTGATTGTTCCTTTTGATGTCTACGGAGGAACATACCGGTTGCTTGACCATTTTCAAGAAACCTATCAGATTCGAACGACTTATGCGAATTTTCAAGTAAAAGAAGAAGTAATCCGATCGATCACTTCTCATACGAAAGCAATTCTCGTAGAATCTCCAACCAATCCATTGTTGGAGGAAATTGATCTTGCAAGTTATGCAGAATTAGCCAAGAAACACAATTTACTGTTCATTGTCGACAATACATTTTATACACCGTATCTTCAACAACCAATCAAACTAGGCGCAGATATTGTGATTCACAGTGCAACAAAGTATTTAGGTGGACACAATGATGTATTAGCAGGATTGGTGATTGCAAAAGGAGAGCAATTAACAGCCAAATTGGCTTCACTGCATAATGATATTGGAGCTGTCCTTGATCCTTTTGATGCATGGCTTGTAATTCGTGGATTAAAAACTTTACCATTACGCATGCGGCAACACGAAAAAAATGCACAAGCAATCGTTGCTTTTCTAGAACAAGATGACCGAATAGAATCGGTGTTATATCCAGGTAAAGGTGGAATGCTATCTTTTCGATTAAAGGATGGAAACTGGGTAGAGAATTTTTTAGCAAATTTACAACTAATCACCTTTGCAGAAAGTTTAGGTGGTGTAGAAAGTTTTATTACATACCCAACTACACAAACCCATGCTGATATTCCAGAATCGGAGCGAATTAGTCGCGGAATTGATAATCGGTTGCTACGATTTTCAGTAGGAATTGAACAAGTCGAAGATATTATTGCAGATTTAGTACAAAGTCTAGAAATCTTACAATAAAACAATAATAAGAGAATGTGGAGGAAATTATTATGACAAAAAAAACACAGGTTGGGCCATTTTATGCAGATCATGTAGGCAGTTTATTAAGACCAGAACGATTAAAGAAAGCAAGATTGGATTATAAAAACGGCGATATTAGTTTAGTAGAACGTCGCGAAATTGAAACAGAAGAGATTAATCGGATTGTGGATAAACAAATTGAAGTGGGTTTAAAAGTGGTAACAGACGGGGAATTTCGTCGCGATTGGTGGCATATTGATTTTCTAGAAAATTTAAATGGGTTTGAAGGCTATGTACCAGAACATGGATATTTTTTCGAAGGTGTGGAAACAGAACCTTATGATGTACGAAACATTGGGAAAATTTCATTCAATGAAGATCATCCATTTATAAAAGATTATAAAGAATTTCATGCGATTGTGGATGGTCGTGCGGTTGCCAAACAAACTATTCCAAGTCCAAATCAGTTGTTTCATGGAGATATTATTAATTCAGATATTTATCCAGATTACGAATCATACGCAAAAGATATTATCCAAGCATACCGAGATGCGATTCAGGCTTTTTATGATGCTGGCGTTCGTTACTTGCAAATTGATGATGTTTATTTAGCAGCATTATCTTCGCCTGAGATTGATTTTGATCGCGGACCGTACAAACGTGAGTACCTTATTCAATTGGCTCTACGTGTTATTAATGAAGTGCTAGAAGGAAAACCAGACGACCTTATCGTTACTACACATATATGTCGGGGGAACTACCAATCTACCTACGCATTCGGTGGAAGCTATGGGTTCATTGCACCTACCATTTTTGCCAAAGAAAAAGTAGACGGATTTTTCTTAGAGTATGATGATGATCGTTCTGGAGATTTTGAACCACTAAAACATATTCCAAATGGTGGAGCTAAAGTTGTTCTTGGGTTGATTACGTCTAAACGTCCAGAATTAGAAGATAAATCATTAGTAAAAGCGCGAATTGAAGAAGCTACGCAGTACGTCCCATTAGAACAATTGTGTTTAAGTCCACAATGTGGATTCGCCTCGACACACCATGGAAATAAAGTAACAGAAGAAGATCAGTGGAATAAACTAAAACATGTTGTTTCTATTGCGAAGGAAGTTTGGGGAGAATAGTTTTCATTAGATAATCTTTATTCAGTGTTCCTATACGTGGAATTCTAGTTGTTATCGAGGGATAAGTAGCGTTAATGGTGTTAACAACTTCCGGTTTTAAAAGGTTTAGGTTTTAGGGAGAAACTTCAGTGAGGATCAAATCGCTAACGGAGAGAAGTTTCTCTTTATATGTTGTGAAAAAAACTAGCAGAATATAACGGTAGCAAAGTAAAAATAGGCAGTTTTTCGGTTGAAAAAACTTGCGTATTTTTACTTTTTGCTTTATTATAATACGTACTATTCCGATTAAACAGGTAAGGATTAAAAACCTATAGATAAAAAGCACAGTAAGGGGAGGGAGACCCTGATGATTATATTAGAAGATATTCATAAAGTCTACTTACGAAAGAATGTTGAAACAACAGCATTAAAAGGTGTAAGCCTTCAAGTAGACAAGGGGGATATATTTGGAGTCATTGGTTATAGTGGTGCAGGAAAAAGTACGCTTGTTCGGTTGGTGAACTATTTAGAAAGACCGACGAGTGGCAAAGTGATTGTTGACGGACAACTATTGGCAGATCGTTCGGCCCATGAATTACGACAAATTAAGAAAGATATCGGTATGATTTTTCAACATTTTAATTTACTAGAATCAAAGACGATTTATCAAAATGTTGCAATGCCGTTGATTCTTTCGAAAAAAGGGAAAAAAGAAACAAAAGAACGGGTTACTGAATTATTGGCGTTTGTTGGTTTATCAGATAAAGCAAACAGTTATCCTAACGAATTGTCAGGGGGACAGAAACAACGAGTAGGAATTGCCCGCGCGTTAGCGTCTAAACCGAAAATATTATTGTGTGACGAGGCGACATCTGCTTTGGACCCACAAACAACACAGTCGATTTTAGACTTGTTAAAAAAAGTAAACAATGAATATGGCATTACAATCATGTTAATCACTCATGAAATGTCCGTGATTCAAAAAGTTTGCAATAAAGTTGCTGTCATGGAAGAAGGCGAAATTATTGAGCAAGGCTCTGTTTTGGATGTATTTGGTCATCCGAAACATGCTACTTCAAAAAACTTTGTTCAAACCGTTGTCCGAACAGAGATTCCAGAAAATATTAAGCGGAAATTAGCGGTGCGAGAAGTTACTACACTAACAAAATTAGAGATGGTTGGCGATCATGCAACCGAACCAGTACTTCAATCGCTAATTAATAAGTTTCACTTGGATGTGAGTGTAGTTTTTACGAACATGACTGAAATACAAGATACAACCCTAGCAATCTGGTATCTACAAATTGAGGGGAAAGAATCAGATAAAAGAGCAGCATGGCAGTTCTTAGAGGAACAAAATGTTCGGTATGAGGAGGTTACTGTCTAATGTTTGATACAAATATTACGTTAAATCAGTTTGTTGAGGCTATTGGTGAGTCGTTTTATATGGTTGGTATGTCACTGCTAATAGGTACGATTTTTGGAGCAATATTCGGGATATTAATTGTTGTTACAAGGCCTGGTGGAATTATACCTTTTCCTATTGTGTATATGATCTTAAACCCTATCATTAACACCATTCGTTCGGTTCCGTTTATTATATTAATCGTTGCCTTGATTCCATTTACACGTTCCATTGTTGGGACATCGATTGGTAATAACGCGGCTATTGTTCCATTAATTATTTTTATTACCCCATTCATTGCACGTTTAGTGGAAAATTCTTTGTTGGAAGTAGGCCCTGGAATTATTGAAGCTGCTGAATCAATGGGAGCAACGCCGTTTCAAGTAATTTGGCATTTCATTTTACCAGAAGCATTTGCGTCATTGATTTTATCACTAACCACAGCAACGATTTCATTGATCGGTGCTTCTGCAATGGCAGGTGTAGTTGGTGCGGGTGGTGTTGGTAACATAGCCATTGTCTATGGTTATCAACGTTTTGATTCTTTTGCAATGTTCTCCACTGTCGTAATTCTAATCATTATTGTCCAAGTAATCCAATCAACAGGAAACAAACTTGCACGCATGATACGTCGTAACTAATGGAGGTCTATTTGATGACATGGAATAAACAAAAACGATTTGAAGCATTATTAGCAGGGAAAGAAGCAGATCGCCCAATTGTGAGTGGTTGGCATCACTTTTTGGAAAAGGAACAAACCGCTACTGATCTAGCTGAAGCGACCGTTGAATTTGCGCAGAAATATGATTGGGATTGGATAAAAATAAATCCACGAGCAACGTATTTAGCAGAAGCTTTTGGTAATACGTATGACTTTACCGATTATCGCTGGGTTTTCCCGAGACAGACACATGCAGTGGTTTCTTCAGCAAAAGATTTACCGAAGATTGAACAGGTGGATGTAAACCATTCAGCGCCATTACAGGAGCAAGTGGAGGCTGTTCGATTGATTCGTCAAGGATTGCCGGATACGCCAATTATTCAAACCTTATTCTCACCGTTAACCATCTTGATGTTTTTAACGGGCAACTCTTCCTATCATGATCAGACGATGTATGGAAGTGAAGATCCTGTCGTTTTTTCTACATTATTACAAGAAGATCGGGCAGGTGTTCATCGAGCACTCCATCAAATTGCTACCACAATGGCGGCATATATCGTTGAATTGGATAAGGCTGGTGTGAATGGACTTTTCTATGCAACAACAGGAACAGCGCATCCGAAATTGTTTGATTTGGCAACATTTGATGAATTTTCTCGACCATACGATATGATCGTACTTGATGCGATTAAAAAAGGTCGTATTTTGCACACTTGTGGACCACATGCGGATCCAGCGCGTTTTGATGATTATCCAGTCGAGGGTATTAGTTGGGATACCGAAGCGGAAGGAAATCCAGATCTAACGATTTCCCTTCAAAAAACGAAGGTCGGCGGCGTCGATCATCATATTTTCAAAGACTCAGATCCAGCAGTGATCGAAAAGCAAGCAAAGAAAGCGTTACAAGCAACAAAAGATGAGCCGTTTTTGCTTGTACCAAATTGTGCAGTTGCCGTAGATGCAACAGAAGAAGCGTTATTTACATTACGCAACAGTGTAAAATGAAGTGGAATTGCAATCAGTAAGGGTTGCTAGATATTCCTCCACTGATTGTTAGTTAAGCCTTCGCGGTGGAATCGAGAGCTACTCTCACCGAAACAACTTTCATTTTTTTGTTGTTTTGAAATGGGAGTCGCTCCATCATAAAAGAGAAAATATAAAAAAAGGGGATAGAAAAATGAAAAAATTAATGATGATCTTAGTATTAGCGGGAGTATTGGTATTAGCAGCTTGTGGAGATCAAGGAGATACAGATGGAGATGAAACGTCATTTGTAGCAGGTTTTGGTGTAGGGACTTATGAGGAACAGTTCCGTGAAGGTATTTTACCAATCCTAGAAGAACAAGGATTTGATGTTGACATCCGTATTTTATCACAAAATATGCAAGTGAATCCTGCTATGGATGAAGGTTCGATTGATTCTAGTGTATTTCAAAGTACTGCCTATATGGAAGCAATCAATGATGAATTAGATATGGATATGGTACGATTAACATTCGCACCAGGAGCACCACAAAGTTTACACTCTGTTCGTCATGACTCGTTAGACGCCGTTCAAGACGGTTCAACGGTAGCACTACCAAATGACCCTGTAAACCAAGAGCGTGCTGTACGAATTTTAGAAGATTTAGGATGGGTTACTGTAGCTGAAGATGCTGGTACAACGGACTTTAGTTTAAGCAGTGTTTCACCTGCTGCTTATGATATTGATTTTCAAGTATTAGATCCAGCACAAATTCTAGTTTCATTAGAAGACGTAGACTTTGGAATTATTAACGGTAACTATATTGCTGATGCAGGTATGAGAATTGCTGATGGGTTAGCAATTGAAAATACTCCAGAAGAACACCGTATCATTGTAACTGTTCGCGAAGAAGACGTAGATACAGAATGGGCGCAAGCATTAAAGGCTGCTTATGAATCGGAAGAATTTGAAGAATATATCACGAACCAATCAAAATATGATGGTTTCATTTTACCGTATGCATGGGAAGAAAGATAAGACATAAATGACAAAGACAATCGAAGCAGGGATAGGGAATCCTTTCCCACCTGCTTCTTTACATAAAAAATAAAAGGAGTAGATCTCATGGCTAACAAGCATATTCATTTTATTGGTGGCGGACAAATGTCTGAAGCAATGATCCGAGCGATCCTCACTAACGAAACGGTAAACAATAGTGAAGTAACTGTAACAGATATTGTTGAATCCAGAAATACATACTTAACAGAGACATATCATATTGAAACTGGGCAAGACCAGCGTGATTTTTTGAGAAAAGCCGATATTATCGTCATTGGTGTTCGTCCTCAAGATGATTTAGCACAGGTGGGTAAAATCATTCAACAAAATAGTAAACCAGAAGCAGTAATTGTATCTATTGTTGCAGGTGTAACACTTGAAAAATTCAGTGAATACTTAGGAAAAGATCGTGCAATCGTGCGGGTGATTCCAAATACATTAACAGACACAGGGCTTGGCTACAGTGGTGTCGCACTTAACGAACATGCAACTCAAGAACAAGTGGACTTTTTTATCAATGGTTTTGGAAAAGTGATGTATGTAGATGAGTCATTGATAGATATCTTTACTGGCTTTGGAGTGGCTGGTCCGAATTATGTGTATTATTTTATTGAATCTTTGGCAGATGCGGGTGTTCTGGCAGGTCTTCCTCGCGAGCAAGCATGGCAAGTGACATTGGAAAACTTAGTTGGAGCAGTTGAAATGTTAAAACGAACAGGCAAACATCCACGGCAGTTATTAGATATTAATAATTCTGCTGGCGGTGTTGGTATTAATGCATTGCATGAATTAAATAGTTCTGATTTCGCTGCGGGGTTACAGCGTAGTGTTTTAAAAGCGGTGCAAAGAACAACAGAACTTGGGGAATAATTGAAAGGGGAGTGAATCGGTATGGCAAAAATCAAATGGGATCATGTCGTTCATTATGTGAATGATTTGACTGCGGCTAAGGATGTTTTTGTGAGCAATGGGCTAATCGCTTTTGAAGGTGGTTCTCATAAACAGTGGGGAACATACAATGTATTAAGTTATTTTGGGTTAACATATCTTGAATTTTTGGCATTAGAAGATCGTGAACTTGCAGAGTCAATCGGCGATCCGAACGATGTCGTAAAAGATGCAGTCAAACATTTACCCGAAGAAGAAGTGCTAAGTCGATTAGCATTACGTACAGATGATATTGAAGCGGTGCGAGAACGGCTAACTGAACATGGCATTGAAGCAACACCGATTATGGCTGGTAAAAGAAATGATGCAAAAGGAAATCTAATTGAGTGGAAGATGATGACAATCCCTGGAGATTACCAAGGCTTGCCTTATCCGTTTGTGATTCAGTGGAATGGATCGGATGAAGAGCGTGAAGCACAATTAAAGGAAACGGGGATTATTCAAGAACATCCAGCTGGGAATGTCGTGATGGAGCGAGCGATTTTTCATGTGGAACAGCCACAAGCGGTTGCAGAACATTGGGCAGAATTATTTGACCTAGCGCTTGAGACGATAATTACTGATGAATCTAGCGCAGTTAAAACAGATAAACATGCCTTTGTTTTTCAAGTAGGAAGTGAAAATCGATTGCAGGTGATTGAATTTAGTACTGATAATGAACAATTAAAAGGAAGAAATATTAAGATAGGTGACGGAATTTATTCATTTCGTTAATTTTTCAGAAGTCTAGTTTTGCTGATGAAAGCAAAGCTAGGCTTTTTTTCTGTAAAGAAGAGAATCTATCTACTCTTGGAGAACGCGAGCAAAAGTGAAAAGTCGCGAGCAAACCGCGTAGAATGCGAATAAATCGGAAAAGATGCGAACAAACTGCGGAGAATGCGAACAAATCGCGGAGAATGCGAACAAATCCGAGAAGATGCGAACAAATCGCGAAGAATGCGAACAAATCCGAAAAGATGCGAACAAATCGCGTAGAATGCGAATAAATCGGAAAAGATGCGAACAAATCGCGGAGAATGCGAACAAATCCGAAAAGATGCGAACAAATCGCGAAGAATGCGAATAAATCGGAAAAGATGCGAACAAACCGCGAAGAATGCACGCAAAGTCGAAAAGATGCACGCAAATCCCGGAGAATGCACGTAAATCTGAAAAGATGCACGCAAATCTGAAAAGATGCACGCAAATCCCGGAGAATGCACGCAAATCTGAAAAGATGCACGCAAATCACGAAGAATGCACGCAAATCTGAAAAGATGCACGCAAATCCCGGAGAATGCACGCAAATCTGAAAAGATGCACGCAAATCCCGGAGAATGCACGTAAACACGAAAAGATGCACGCAAATCTCGAAGAATGCACGTAAATTTGAAAAGATGCACGCAAATCCCGGAGAATGCACGCAAATCGGAAAAGATGAACGCAAATCCCGAAGAACGCACGCAAATCGGAAAAGATGCACGCAAATCCCGAAGAATGCACGTAAATCTGAAAAGATGCACGCAAAATCCGAAGAATGCACGCAAAGTCGAAAGTTAGCTACCTCTCATACGCAACTTCAAATCGTCGATATAATTAAAAATAGTTTACTTGTCCTTTAGAAATATCAATTAGTGGGGTGAAATCTAAAATCCTCACTGATTGAAGTTTTTTCATCGATCGTTTTAGACATGATCTGTTCTTAGCGTGGTATACTGAAAAAGATAAAGACACACATTAGGAGAATTCATACATGAATACAGTTTTTGAACACTATCAATTAAGTCCGGAAATTCTAAGAGCGCTAGATCACTTGCATTACAAAGCTCCAACCGAAGTTCAGCAAAAAGTGATTCCTTATCTGATGAATAAAAGCGATTTGATCGTTCAAGCACAAACAGGTAGCGGGAAAACAGCGTCTTTCGCGATTCCACTTTGTGAAAATGTTGAGTGGGTTGAGAATAAACCGCAAGCACTTGTATTAACACCAACCAGAGAATTAGCACAACAAGTGGCTGAAGATTTCACAAACATCGGCAGATATAAACGAATCAAAGCGACAACGATTTATGGAAAATCATCATTTGTTAAACAAAAACAAGCATTAAAACAAAAAAGTCATGTTGTAATTGGAACACCAGGGAGAGTACTCGATCACCTAGAGAAAGAAACATTTCCTGTCGAAAAAATTAACTACCTTATTATTGATGAAGCAGATGAAATGCTGAAAATGGGATTTATTGATCAAGTATCTTCTATCATTGAAAAACTTCCAACAGAGCGAGTGACAAGTATTTTTTCTGCTACGATGCCAGATGAAATCGTTGCACTCGCAGATCAGTATATGAATCATCCGACGAAGGTAAAGGTTGCAAGCAAAGGAATAGTGGCAAAAAAAATCACCCACCAAGTGATGGAAGTAGAACAAATGAATAAATTAACTCAACTAAAAGATGTCCTGATTATGGAGAATCCAGATAGCTGTATGATTTTTTGTCGGACACAAGCGCGAGTGGATGAGTTAATGGAACAACTTGATCGACAAGGCCTTCCTTGTGATAAAATTCATGGTGGAATGATCCAAGAAGATCGCTTTGATGTGATGCATGATTTCAAAAAAGGAGTATTTCGTTATTTTATTGCCACAGATGTTGCTGCACGTGGGATTGATGTCGATAATGTTCCGCTTGTTGTTAATTATGATATTCCACTAGAGAAGGAAAGTTATGTTCATCGAATTGGCCGAACTGGTCGTGCAGGTCGGACAGGCAAGGCAATTACGTTTGTTACACCAAACGAAGTTCCATATCTAACCGAAATTGAATCATACATTGGAGTATCCATAGACAAAGTTACAGCTCCAAGTAGAGATGAGGTAGAATCTCATCGAGTTGATTTTGATAAAAAAATTCATACCAAACCAAACTTGAAGAAAGATCCGAGTGAGACATTAAACCGAGCAATTACAAAACTCTATTTTAATGGGGGCAAGAAGAAAAAGATTCGTGCCGGAGATTTTGTTGGTACCATTACTAGTGTGGAGGGCGTTGATGCCAATGATATTGGCATTATAACAATTGAAGATGGGCATTCTTATGTAGAAATTCTTAATGGTAAAGGCATGCTCGTTCTAGAAGCCATGAAACAAACAACAATTAAAGGGAAAAAGTTAAAAGTCCATCTTGCCAAAAAATAATCTAAAAAGACTTCTCCAAAATAGGAAGAGGTCTTTTTGACTTGAAAACAAATACCCCTAATGGTATTATAAGTCCATAATGATAAAAAGTTCAATCCAGGAGGAAACATAGATGAGCAAAAGAATACTAATTGTTGGTGGTGTAGCGGGTGGTGCTTCTGTTGCCGCAAGAGTGCGTCGCCTTGATGAACAGGCAGAAATTATCATGTTTGAGCGTGGTCCGCACGTTTCTTTTTCCAATTGTGCGTTACCATATCACTTAAGTGGTGCGATTGAAAATAGTGAAACACTCGTATTAATGAATCCAATCAAGTTTGAAAAACAATACAAGATTGAAGCAAGAACATCTAGTGAAGTCGTTGCGGTTAATCCAGAAGATAAGACGATAACAATAAAGGATTTGCAAAATGATAATATCTATCAGGAAAGCTACGATAAATTAGTTCTTTCTCCAGGAGCAAATCCGATTGTACCACCATTAAAAGGGGTAGACAAGAATCATGTTTTCACTGTTCGAAATGTACTTGATATTGAAAAATTAAACCGACACGTACAACAAGAACATATTGAGGAGATCGCCGTTATTGGTGGTGGTTTCATTGGTTTGGAAGTTGCAGAGAATTTAGTACATGCAGGAAAAAAAGTTACGATTGTAGAAGCACAGAGTCAAGTAATGGCACCATTTGATCATGATATGATTCAAATTTTGCACAAAGAAATGATCGGTCAAGGCATGGATATAGTATTAAATGATGGGATTGAAGCAGTAGAAGAGAATGCGATTGTGTTGCAATCCGAAAAAAAAGTTTCTGCACAAGCGGTTGTGATGGCGATTGGTGTTCGCCCTGAGACAACACTTGCTCAAGAGGCAGGACTTGAGATAGGGGAAACGGGTGGTATTAAGGTAGATCATAACTATTTAACGTCTAATAAAAACATTTATGCTGTTGGGGATGCCATTGAAGTGCATCATAAGATTACGGGACAAAAGACACGTCTTGCTCTAGCAGGACCAGCACAACGACAAGCACGCGCGGCAGCGGATCATATGTACAATATTCCACACCGGAATACCGGAGTAATTGGATCATCAGCTATTAAAATGTTTAACTTAAATGCGGCAGTAACTGGCATTAATGAAAAAACTGCTAAAGCAGCGAATATTCATTATGATTTTGTTTATGTGATTCCACCTGACATCGTTGGAATTATGCCTGACAGTAATCCATTACATTTTAAGTTGTTATTTGAAGTGCCAACCGGAAGAATCTTGGGTGCTCAAGCGATTGGAAAAGGAAATGCAGATAAGCGCATTGATGTGATTGCAACGATGATTACAATGAATGGTACACTTGATGATCTCAAAGAATTAGAATTGTGCTACTCACCAGTTTTTGGGACTGCTAAGGATGTTGTGAATGTGGCAGCATTGGTTGGATTAAATGTCTTAAATGGATACGTAAGGCAAGTGAAGGTTTCAGAGGTAAGAGATCTTGTCGAACAAAATGCTTTTATCTTAGATGGACGTGAAAAAAGTGAATATGATAAGGGACATTTTCATAATGCAATCAATATTCCGTTAAGTCAGTTCAGGCAACGTTTGGCTGAAATTCCGACCGATCGACCAATTTATTTACATTGTAGGTCAGCACAACGGAGTTATAATATGGTCGCCGCCTTGCAAAATCTTGGTTATGAAAATGTATACAATATTTCTGGTTCCTTCTTAGGAGTTTCCCTATATGAATACTTTACCGATCAAATGGAACATAGGCAACCGATTTTAACTAACTATAACTTTCATTAACCAAAACAAGTGCTCCTCAAATGAGGAGCACTTTACGAAATTTCAATTTAATACCTCAACTTGTAAGTAGGTTCGAGCTTTGTCGCAACGAAAACATAGTAAACTGATTATATTTGTAAAGACACGTTCTCATTGTAAAGTAATGGTTGTATGTTAAATAGATGAACCGATTAAGGGTAGGTAAAATTTTCATTTTTAAAAGCTTACAAAATCAACTTACTGTGTTATGCTAGCAGTAAATGAACTATAGTAGGGAGTAATGCATATCATGAAAAGTACAGGTATTGTTCGAAAGACGGATCATCTGGGTAGAATTGTTTTACCAAAAGAATTAAGAACTTCACTTGATATTGCAACAAAGGACCCACTAGAAATATTCACAGAACGAAATCGAATTATTTTACGGAAATTTAAACCGAAAAAGGAATGCGTGATCACCGGGGAAACAAGTGATGATAATTATGTGTTTTGTGATGGTAAGGTCATATTAAGTGAAGAAGGTATCCGGATTCTATTAGAAGAGTTAGAATAAAGTGAATCTTTTATTCGTAAGCTACCTTCATAACATTAAGAAATTCAAATGGTTTTAAGCAGTGACAGATTTTTATAAATACCTCGCTGCTTAAGTTTGGCTCTATCGACTGGGATTTTCCGAATAATTATTTTAGTAGTGATTGGGATTAAAATTAAAATCTTTTTTTAACCCAATTCACGAACAACACTCAGGAAATCCTTCAGAAATTATTGATTATATTTACGTATTAAGGTAAAAGTGAATTTTTTAAGGATCTTGTACGAATAAGTTGTGAATATGTGAACAAGAGTAGTTTTTCCAGTCAAAACATAACGAGATCGATAGGGTTATACACATCCCCCAACGATCTCGTTACTTTTTTTTAGATATAATATAATTTGAAAATGATGTCTTGCTCATGATTACCGAATTTTTTCCCAAATAACGTTACCCCACCTACGTGTTTTGCGTCTTCTCTCACTTCAATCCGTAGTGTCCAGCCATCGATTGAAACATCTAGATCATTGATTGTGAGATCTGAGATTTGGTCTCCATCAATATAAGTTCCTGCAGAAGTAATTTGTAATGTTTTTAAAAGTCCGTATTGATTCAGTTTACTTGGCCACCAATCTGGCGTCATTTTTCCGCGTTTGTCAGCAAAATCCCCAGGGCTTATCCATGAACCCATCTCATGACCATTTAATGAAAAGCTTATTTCAGAGGGCCATTCTGAGTTCGCTAATGGAAACTCGGATCCAATCTCAAAACTAATGTCAATTTGATGTAGCTGCTCATCTGGATTTAAATAGTTTGGTAGTTTATATTCAACAAACCCTTGCGTGAACCATAGAATTCCTGCATCTACACGTTGTGGTGCCATGAAGTATTTGGGTTGATCGAGTATGCCAATAAATTCTTTAGAGGAAGCAAGGCCACAAGTTGGTAGGACATCATAATCTGTATAATGACCAATTGGTACGGATGTCTCATGAATAGCATAAGAATCTTGAATCTTTTTTGGAAAGTTGATCTCCATATGTTCAACTTTTAGAAAAGAAACACGCTGTAAGCCAGATTTTCCGGGGATTTTCTCTGTGCGAATAATCCCGGCCTGTTCTAATTTCTCTACATGCTTAGATACAATCGGACTACTTAATTCGAGAGTATCTGCTATTTGTTTCAAATTCATTTTGTTTTTTGATAACAGCTGAATAATACGTAATCGTACATCGCTTGCTAACGCTTCATAGACAGGTAATGATTCTTTATCAATTTCTAACTGCATAATACTTTACCTCACATTCAATGGGATAGGGTTGCTTAAAGATAGAATAAACAATAATAATTTATGCTATGCAAAGAAGTAATGTTAAGTACAGATTAACAAAAAGGTTAATTAAAAGCAAAAAAATTTTTTTGATTCACTAATTTGTTGTTGACAACGCTTACATATACGTATATATTTATAAGTGATTAGAGGATAATTTGATTCGCAAGTGTAATAGTTGTAATCGTCAAGTTATCAACATACAATGAAACGTTTTGGGGTGATTATAATGCTACCTGTTAAGTTAAGTAAGTTCATACTAGGAATTATGATCTTATTATTGATTGTCTCACCTTTTTTTAATGTAAGTATACTAGCTGAAGAATCTACGACAGATGATTCTGTTGAAGTAGAATATGATGAATCACTAACCGTAGATGATCTTGTCGATGAAGACGATAACATTCTTACTGACCGGTATAGTAATTACATTAGAGGTACAGAAGACAAACATTTCTCGGGGAATGTTGTGAGGATTGAAGACATGAATGGCGTGCAATCAGATGCAATCCGTACACACGATGGAGAAACAGTCATTTATGCGGATCAAGATGAAGTTGTGAGTTTTGTAATAGAAGCACCAGAAACAGGTTATTATCAAATTGGTTATGAATATCTAATTTATGGTCAAAATGTGTTACCAACGCAAGTAGAGATGCGGGTGAATGGTAGTTTCCCTTTCTATGAAATGCGAAATTTAATTTTTGAAAGTCTATGGGAAAATCCAGATGAGATCCAAATTGATAAATTTGGCAATGAGGTTATCCCCCAACCATTAAAAGTTGATACATGGCAAACGAAATATATTATTGATTCAAGCTATCGAGATAGCGTCCCCCTATTAGTTGAATTAGAACAAGGGGAAAACGAAATTGAACTGACGATTACGGAAGGGAACTTACTTATACGGACAATTGAACTTGCTCCTCCAATAAGCTTTCCGCAACATGAGTCCTTACAAGTATCAGGTAATCAATTTATTGAAGTAGAGGCTGCAAATGAATTGGTGTACAGAAATAACTCTTCTATACGAGCGAATGCGTCTTATAACGTGGATTTAATCCCATATAATCCAGAAAATCGTGTTCTTAATCACATTGATCGTGATTCTTTCCGATATCCTGGACACAAAATTATGTACGAGGTAGAGGTTGAAGAAGCAGGTTATTATTATTTAGGTCTACACTATCAACAAAGAGCAAAAGCGGATTTTCCAGTCTTTATGAACATTAAAATTAACGATGAAATACCTTTCGAGTCATTTAATAACCATCCATTCCCGTATGTTTCCAGTTTTGAACATCATACATTTATCGATGATGCTGGAGAAAAAATTCCGATTTATCTGGAAGCAGGAACAAACACGATTAGCTATCAAATAACAATAGAGCCAGTTAAAGAAGCAATTGAACAAATTGAACGTTTGATCACGGAGGTCCAAACATTATCATTGGAGTTGACCAATTTGGTTGGTCCAGATGTTGATCGTCACAGAGATATCGATGTGGAGAGATATATTCCAGGAGTAATTGATTTACTAATCTCATGGGCAGATGAGATGGAAGATATTTATGAATCTATGAAAGCGTTTAATCCGAATCGTAATGAAGTTGGTGCTTTTTCAGGGCTTACCATTGCCGAGCAACAATTGCGTAGTTTGGCAGACCAACCAAATCGATTAGCGCGTAGAAAGAACGAGCTTTCAACAGGCACCAACTCTGTTACTGCATACTTAGGTAACTTACTACAAGACATTAATGACAATGGAGTAGCTATTGATAGGTTTTACTTCTATCAAAGCGAGCAGGATATTCCTAGTACAGCGAATTTCTTGCAAAGAACATGGGCGCGCACTGTGCGATTACTAAGGTCATTTGGCGCTCAAGATTATGCAACAAGTAACGTTAATGAAGAAAACTTACAAGTCTGGGTAAATAGACCTCGTCAATATGTAGAAATCATGCAACGACTTATTGATGAAGATTTTACTGCACAAACCGGAATCAATGTTGATTTGTCGCTTATGCCTGATCAAAACAAATTGATCTTAGCAAACGCAGCGGATGAAGCGCCAGACGTTGCATTAGGTGTTAACTATGCATTACCGTTTGAAATTGCTATTCGTGGCGCGTTACAAGATTTATCAGCGTTTGATGATTACGAAGAAACAGCACAAAATTTTGCGCCAGGCATGTTAGTTCCAGGAACTGTACAAAATGGTGTTTACGCTTTTCCTGATACAATGAACTTCTGGATTATGTTCTATCGTGAAGATATTTTAGAAAACCTTGGACTTGAAGTTCCAAATACAATCGATGAAGTTCGAACGTATCTACCAGAGTTGCAGCGACTTGGGATGAACTTTTTCTATCCGACTGCAGGTATGCCAGGTATGAAAATCTTTGCGGGTACAATGCCATTAATTTATCAGAGTGGCGGCCAGTTATATGGAGAGAACATTCATCGAACTATGTTAAATGACAATGCAACAATTGACGGTATGAGAACATTAACAGATTTATTTACGATTTATAATGTTCCGTATGATGTTCCAAGTTTCTACCAACAATTTCGGGATGGTTCGTTACCAATCGGAATTTCAGATTACTATATGTATAATCTGATTCTTAATGCCGCTCCTGAGATCGCAAACTCTTGGGATATCGCCTTAGTTCCAGGTGTTGAAAATGAAGCTGGCGAAGTTGAAAGGTGGTCTACCGGAGGTGCAGAAAGTAATATCATGTTTAGCGATACAGAGAAGACAGAGGAATCATGGGAGTTCATGAAATGGTGGTCTAGTACGGAAGTTCAAGTCGCGTTCGGAAACATTCTGCAAACAACTTACGGTCGTGAATATATGTGGAACACAGCAAACTTAGAAGCTTATAACGAATTACCATGGTTGAATAGTCATAAAAATGTGATTCTTGAACAATCTGAATGGATTGCTGAAGTACCACGTGTACCAGGTAGCTACATGCTCGAACGCGAGTTGAGTAACGCATATAATGCGATTGTGTTGGATGGAGAGAACTTACGAACTGCAATTGACTTAGCAAGTAAACGTGTCAATCGTGAAACAGACCGTAAGCTTGAGGAGTTTGGATTTATGCGAAATGGTGAGATTATTGAGCCATATCCAAATCCAGAATATAATTTTGAAGAATAACGGAGGACTAGGCTATGAACTCAGATAAAAAGAATCCGTATCTTTTTTTACTACCGTATATCCTATTGTTTACGCTTTTTATCATCGTTCCGGTTTTGATGGCAATTTCCTTGTCATTTACAAACTTCAACACGATTGAATCACCGGATTTTGTTGGTTTTCTAAACTATATCAATCTTTTAACACAAGATGAGATCTTTATGCAGTACGTATTACCAAATACAATACTGTTTGCAGTAATTGTTGGTCCAGGAGGGTACATTTTGGCCTTCCTGCTGGCCTGGACGTTAGCTCAGTTAACTCGAGGACCAAGAACGATTTTTGCTTTGATTTTCTATTCGCCATCAATGACAGCAGGTATTGCCATGGCGGTTGTGTGGCGAGTGATGTTTAGTGGTAACCAAGCAGGCTATGTAAACAGTATCTTCATGCAGTTAGGTTTCATTAGCGAGCCTGTCGTATGGTTACAAGATACAAGATTTATTCTCTTGATTATGATTATCGTTGCATTGTGGAGTAGTATGGGCGTCGGTTTCCTCGCAATGATGTCGGGTGTGTTAAACGTTGACGAAACACTCTATGAAGCTGGAGCAATTGATGGTATTAAGAATAGATTCCAAGAGTTAATCTATATTACGATTCCATCAATGAAACCACAGATGTTGTTTGGAGCTGTAATGTCTATTGTTAGTACATTCGCAGCCGGAGCAATCGGAGTACAACTTACCGGTGCGAATCCAACACCATCCTATGCAGGTCAATTGATGGTTAACCACGTAGAGGATTATGGTTTTATTCGATTTGAAATGGGATATGCAGCGGCATTATCAGTAGTGTTGCTACTCATCATATATCTCTTCTCTTATATTTCGAAGAAGCTGTTTAGTGAAACTTAAGAAAGGAAGGATGAGATGGCTTTTAAAAGTAGTGGGATAAACCCGAAAAAATTTCATCGAAGTCAAATAAAATTTTACCTTTTTCTCATACCATTTTCCGTTTTTATGGCTTTGCCAATTGTTTTTATTTTCAATCATGCATTTAAGCCTTTGGATGAGTTATATGCATTCCCGCCAAGGTTCTTTGTGCAAAACCCAACGCTTGAAAACTTTGAAAATTTATTTCAATTAGCTGAAGCATCTGGGATTCCGATGAGTCGATACTTATTTAATAGTATATTCGTAACAATTGTTGTTGTGTTTTTATCTATCCTTCTATCAACAATGGCAGGATACGCACTTTCAAAAAAACAATTCAAAGCAAAGCGTGTTTTATTAGAAATAAATAATGTTGCATTAATGTTTGTTCCAATTGCAGTAATGATTCCACGATTTTTAACAGTATCGGCAATCGGAATTGAGGATACATTCTTTGCTCATATTTTACCGCTCGTAGCTATGCCAGTTGGATTATTTTTGGTAAAGCAGTTCATGGATCAGATTCCAGATTCATTGATCGAAGCAGCGGTTATCGATGGAGCAAATGATCTAAAAATTTACTGGACGATTATCCTTCCACTAATTAAACCGGCAATTGCAACAGCTGCGATACTAGCGTTTCAATTAGTATGGAATGATCTCGAAACATCAACACTTTATACAACAAGTGAAAACATGCGAACACTTGCATTTTTCATGAACACACTAGCAGCACAAACAAATGTAGTAGTTGGTCAAGGAATGGCTGCCGTCGCTTCCTTAATCATGTTCGTTCCAAATTTAATTCTTTTCATTATCTTACAGAGTAAAGTAATGAATACGATGGCACACTCGGGATTAAAGTAGGTGGAATCATGAAAAGAATAAATAAGTTACTTCTAATCATTACAGCTTCGATTATCTTTTTTGGATCGAATCTGAATGTGATAGAAGCAAATACTGCGTATCGAACCTTTACAGAAGACGGCTATGGTAGATACGTAGAAACCCAGACGGCTTATACAGTTACAGATACGATTGTAAGGTTTGATGATGAATTATTCTTACAAGCAGAAGACATAAAAATTGGTAGTGACGGTAATATCTATATTGCTGATACCGGTAATCGTCGCATCTTAGTAGGTGATAGAGACGGAAATTTCATTCGAACAATTGGGGAAGATGATCTAACAAAACCAACAGGATTGTTCCTTTCTCATGACGATAAGATCTATGTAGCAGACGAACTAGCCATGCGAATATTTGTTTACAGTTTAGAAGGTGAGTTGTTACAAGAATTTGGAAAACCAGATAGTATTTTATTTGGAGAAAATGCAAACTTTATTCCAGAAAAAGTTGCCGTTGACCGAAGGGATAACATCTATATTATTTCACGTGGTAATCCGAACGGAATCATTCAGATTAATGCAAACACAGGGCAATTCCTTGGGTACTTTGCTCCAAATGCAACATCGGTAACATTAATGACAAGGTTTCGTCGAGCAATCTTTACCGAAGAACAATTAAGTCGAATGATTGACATTGTTCCGTCAACGGCGACTAACTTAAATATTGATGAGCGAGGTCTTGTTTACTCGGTTTCTCAAGGTGAAAATGTAGAAGCAATTCGAAAATTAAATGTAGCTGGACAAAACATTTTGGATACAAGAGTTGCGGATAACTTTCTTACATCTGTTGAGATAGGTTCTCTTGATAACATCTTTGTTGCGAGTGAACGAGGGTTTATCTATGAATATACAAGTGAAGGGAATTTACTTTTTGTATTTGGAGGTCAAGATGATGGACGTCAACGAGTTGGTTTATTTCGCCGTCTAGCAGCCATTGCAACAGATGGGCAAGATCGTTTGTATGCACTTGATCGTGATCGAAACCAAATTCAAGTCTTCCAAAAAACTGAGTTTGCCGAACTAGTTCACCAATCTTTAGAGTTATATCAAGATGGGGATTATGAAGCGAGTAAGGAACCTTGGGAAGAAGTAATTCGATTGAACAGTTTGTTTGATTTTGCTTACCTTGGTATAGGAGAAGCTTACTTTAGAGAAGAAGATTATGATGAGGCTTTAGCCTCATTTCGACAGGCAAAATACAGAGATGGATATTCTGATGCTTTTTGGGAAGTTCGTAACGTATGGATGCGTGAAAATATAATTTCTGTATTGTTTATCATTGTTGGATTTCTAGTACTACTAAAAGTAGTGAAAATCGTAGAACGTAAGAAAGCTTATTGGAAACGCTTTAGTAGTAAAGCGAATGAAAAGTACAATCTAAAGCTTATTCATGATATAGCATTTATTAAGAACATTATTAAACACCCACTAAATACGTACTATAGTATACAGTATGAAAATAAAGGAAGTATGTTATCTGCTAGTTTTTGGTTATTCATTCTGTTTGCCATCTTTATAGCAGAAAAATATTTCTCAGGATTTATTTTCTTATATGTGAGAGATGGTCAGTATACTTTAGGCACAGATATAGCAATGTTCTTTAGTGTTTTTGCTTTAGTCATTGTATCCAACTATCTAATTTGTACAATTAATGAAGGAGAAGGTAAATTCCGTCATATCTATATTGGCTTCATTTACTCATTTGCTCCCTATTTTATCGTTAAACCGTTTCTTGTCTTTATCAGCAATTTCTTAACGTATAATGAGGCGTATTTATTACAACTAGCTAATACTATTATTTACGCTTGGGTAGCGATATTGATCTTTATCATGATTAAAGAGATCAATGATTACACAGTGAGAGAAACATTTAAAATTATTTTCTTAACATTATTCATGATTTTAATTACAGTATTGTTTATCTTTATCGTTTACGTATTGATCGTGCAGATGATTCAATTTGTAGTTGCTGTTGTGAATGAGGGGGTGTATCGCATTGGGAATGGTTAAAATAAAGACCGTTATCAAACTCGTCCTATTCATAGCTATTATCGGTGGTTTTGTCTACGTATCTTTCAGTCAAGATGATGGGGACCTTGATATCTCAGATCCTGGTGTACCTCCGGTTGATCTTCCTGGTGAGGATGAAGACGACGAAACAGATGATGGCTTACCACCAATCGAAGATGAACCTGATATGGTAGAAATCGATGAAGATGAGTTAGAAGAATTAGAGGATCTTCCGATGTTCATCGATCAAACGCAAGAAGAAATTAGAGATCATGTTTTCTTTCATGAGAACGATCAATTGGAGATGTATTTAAAAGAAGAAAATTTATCACTTATTTTGCGAGATAAAAATACCGGAGCACTAATGTACTCGACAGTGGAAGATCCGATTGGTGGTAATCAATCATGGACGAATTTCATGCAATCAGGAGTTGTTTTAGAGTACATTACGGGTAGAAACCTAGTTACTTCTCGTGCAGACATGTATTCGGAAGAGCATACGAAAGAGGTAACGAAAACAGATGACGGTTTCGTAGCGAGTATCATGTATGCAGAATTAGAAATTGGCTTTGATTTACATGTAACGTTAACTGAACAAGGAATTACTGTTGATATACCGAAAGATTCTATTGTTGAAGATAGTGACACATATAAAGTGGGTAGTTTCTATGTTTATCCGTTCATGGGACACACACTTTTGGGTGAACGAGATGGGTATATGTTTATCCCTGATGGATCTGGAGCGCTTATTCATTTAGATGATAAAGATGGTAAGTTTAGACAACCATATTCAGTAATGATTTATGGTGCCAATACTGGTCTTGATGACCCGTTTGTACTATCACTATTTAATAATAGAAATCCTTTTAATGATCCAGAAAATATTTTAGCACCAGTATTTGGAATGGTACACACGGACAATGAGATTGGTTTCTTAGGAATTGTAGAAGAAGGACAGTATAGTGCAAGAATTGAAGCTTATCCAAATGGCGCGATTCTTCCTTATAACTGGATCACTACTAAATTTATTTATCGTCAAGTGTACAGCCAACCAACTAGTGGAGATACCGGGACAATGGTTGTACGCCAAAGAAATTTAAATGATTTTGATATTAAAGTTCATTTCAATTTTGTAACAGAAGATAACGCGAATTACATGGGGTTAGCTGCTAGCTATCGCGATTATCTACTAGATAACGATTTGATAACGGTAAATGAAGACGACTTCAATGTTCGGATAGACTTGCTAGGGGCTGAAGTTGAACAAGGTCTAATCTTCAAAAAAGACGTACCAATGACAACTTTTAGTCAGGCATATGATATCTTGACTGATATTCAAGCAAAAGGCGCCAATAATATTCTTTCTATTTACAAAGGTTGGAATAATAAAGGACCTTATGGTGGTTTACCAATACGTTCCTTTAATCCTGAATCCATCTTGCAAGACGGAATGGATATCAATGAACTAATTGACGGTGTCGCAGCAAATGGTGTTGATCTATTTCTCTATCATGATGCTTTAAGAATTAACATGGAAGAGTTGGGGAACACCACACATCGTTTAATGAGAAAATACAACAGAAGAACACATAGAGAAGAAATCTATGGAAATGTTTATCGAGAATTTAATTGGCTACACCCTAGATCAACAGTCAACATTATGGAAACGATGATTAATCAATACGAAAGAAATGATATTGAGAATCTATTAATTAGTGGTATATCAAATGAACTCTTCTCTTATAGTGAAGGTAATCGTGAATTTGACCGTATTACGACAAAGAATTACTACGAGCCACTAATTCAACAATATAATGAGAACTTTCATTTATTACTAGAACAACCATTCTCGTATCTTTGGAATCAAACAGAAGCGATTATTGACTTACCAATCAGTTCGTCTGATTACGTATTTGTTGATGAAGATATTCCATTCATTGCATTAACCTTAAGTGGAATAATGCCATTGTATGCCGAGTATGCTAACTTCCAGGCGAATCAAGAACGATTTTTCTTGCAATTGGTTGAGCAAGGACTTAATCCATCTTTCTTGATTACACACGAAAGTCCAGCAGATTTAATTAATACAAATTCATCTTATATCTATAGTTCTCAATATGAGCGTTATGAAGAGATGATTCAAGAGTATTACCGTGAACTCGAAGCGGTTCATAATCAAACAGCAGGGGCTTTCATTGTCGGTTATGATCGACAAGGTGGCGTAACGAAAGTGACCTATGATAATGGCGTTGAAGTTTTTGTTAACTATCAAGAACAACCGATCTCTAGGGAAGGTCATTTAATTGAAGCGCTATCTTATAAGGTGGTGAACACCCAATGAAATTTAAAGTAAAAAGAGAAACAATATATGGTTATACATTTATCCTACCTTGGATAATAGGATTTTTATTACTAGTATTATGGCCAATGATTCAATCCTTTTACTTCAGTTTAAATGATATGCGGATTACACCACACGGTTTACGATTTGTATATGTAGGTTTTAATAATTATCTAAATGTGTGGTTACAAGATATGTTCTTCATTGAAGAGTTAGTTAGATTTGCTTTAGATACTTTATTACGTGTTCCAGTAATTGTTGTCTTTGCGCTTATTATCGCTATGCTTTTGAATCAAGAGGTGAAATTCAAGGGTGCGTTCCGAACCGTCTTCTTTTTACCAGTAATCGTAGCAAGTGGTCCTGTAATTGATCAATTGTTAGAACAAGGGGCCACTTCGATACCGATGGTAAACCAAGATGTCATTGTCGGGATATTAACATCAATCTTCCCAATGTGGATCGCGACAACCATTAGTGATTTGTTCAGTCAGATTATTACTATTCTATGGTATTCCGGTGTTCAAATTCTAATTTTTCTAGCTGTATTACAAAAGATCAATCCAAGTCTTTACGAGGCAGCGAAAATTGATGGTGGATCAAATTGGGAGTGCTTTTGGAAAATAACATTGCCAACGATTAAACCGATTATTCTCATTAATATGGTGTATACGTTAGTAGCATTAGCTAATAGTGGTCAAAACCCGATCATCAATTTGATCTATGTTAATATGTTTAACGCAACACGTGGATACGGGTTTGCATCTGCAATGGCGTGGATGTATTCGGTAATCATTGGTCTCATGCTACTCGTTATTTTCTTAGCCTTTCGTGAAAAGAAATCGAAGCGAGCATTTTAAGAGAGGAGGATATCTATGGCTGTAAAAAACGCAAACAATTTTGTAGGAGTTTTGCGAAACAACTCATTAACCGCTAGTCAAAAATTCCGGTTAATAAAAGTGAAAATGAATCGATTCCTTCTCGGCTTTAATGATCGGAAAGGTTTCTTACTAAAACTAGTGATCTATACCTTACTTTTATCGATTGGTTTTGTCTATCTATACCCTGTACTGTTTATGTTTATTACCAGTATGAAGTCTTTAAACGACTTACTTGATCAAGCAATTAATTGGATACCATCTTCACTGTATCTGGATAACTATTCACAGGCATATTCTGTACTGAATATACGAGCAGCACTAACCGGAAGTTTTATGATCGCGTTTGCACCAACAGTACTTCAGGTAGTGGTTTCGTCCTTGGTAGGTTATGGTTTTTCTCGATTTGAGTTTCCTTTGAAAAAGCTTTGGTTTGGATTAATGATTTTTAGCTTCATTATCCCACCGCAAATCTTAATGATGCCAACCTATCGATTGTTCAGTGAACTTGGCTTGACAGGGTCTCTAAATGCATTTACCTTTCCGGCCTTACTAGGTCAAGGGTTAAATAGTACCATCTTTATCCTGATCTTTTACCAGTTTTTCCGCCAAACACCGAAGTCTTTATATGAAGCAGCTGAAGTTGATGGCGCTAATCAATTGGTGAGTTTCTTTCGAATTGCAGTTCCGATGGCTGTTCCAGCGTTTATCGTGTCGTTTTTATTCTCATTTGTATGGTATTGGAATGAGACCTATTTAACAACGTTATATCTAACAAGTTCATCTACCGATATAACAACAGTCTTAATTCAGTTACAACAATTTGAATCGAATTATGAACAAATGTATCCAGTAACTGACGCAAGTCCTAACCGAATCAATGAAGGAATAAAAATGGCAGGTACGGTAATTAGTATTTTACCATTGTTGATTGTTTACTTCTTTTTACAAAGATACTTCGTAGAAAGTGTCGATAGTACTGGTATTACCGGTGAATAATCACCGTAATATAATAATTTAATTCAATCAAAAGAAATGGGGGAAAGAAAAATGACGAGAAAAGCAATGATTAGTATCTTGTCGGCGATTTTAGTTTTAATGTTGTTGGTTGTAGGGTGTAACAATGAAGATGACACGACAACTCCAAGTAATAATGATGGTAATAACACATCAGAAAATGATACAAATGGTGATGACGAACCTGCGGGTCTGGATCCACTGACAGAGGAAGAAATCACACTAACGTATGCAGCTTGGACTAGTCATGATTTACAGTTCCATTTAGCTGATGCATTCATGGAGATGTACCCCAATATTACAGTTGACATTGTTCAATTAGAGCAAGATGGTTGGAATGACCATTTAACGAACTTAGCAAGTACAGGTGATCTACCTGATGTATTCTGGTATATGGGTAATGTTGACGTTCCAATTCGTAACATGTGGTTAGGTGACTTTACCGAGTACTTTGAAAATGACCCTGATAATGATAATCTTTTAGATACTGCTTACGATATGGGTTATTTTGACGGGGAACGAAAAATGGCAGCAGCAGCAGCTTACTTGCCATACACGATCTTCTTAGATGAAAACTTATTTGAAGCACAAAACGTTGATATGCCGTCTCCAGATTGGACATATACAGAAATGATTGAGTTAATTGAAGAAATGACGATTCCTGAGCAAGGTATTTTTGGTTACAACACATTCACTAAATTAGTTACAATGGCACCAATTGTTCGTGGTGATTCTTTTGGTGAATTTGGTTGGGATGGCGAGTCTTATGATCTAACTGGCGAATGGGCAGATGCAGTTATGCAACATGCAGAGCTTGTTCGTAACGGAAATCACGTACCATTCTTTGATACAGATGAAGCAGAAGCTGCATTCGGTGACCGTTTACTATGGGCAGCTGAAACTGGTCGTGTAGCAATGCAATTAGATGCTTGGTGGACAGTTGACTTATTTGGAACAGATACATTTACTGAAAAAGGAATCAAATGGGTTCCTTACACAGTTCCAAGAGGCGAAAATGCAGAAACATTAAACAAACCGGCATTTATTGACTTTGCGTCAATCTCTGCTGCAACAGACCACCCACGTGAAGCTTATGAATTAATGAAATTCATGGGTTGGAGTCGTGAAGGTTGGGAAGCTAAGTTAGACGCTTTCAAAACTTTAGAGCATGAAGATGGACGTCCGATGTTCCCACATCCAGATGGATTACCATTAATTAAAGACCAAGATATTTGGGATGAATTACGTACATTGCTTCCTGAAGGTCATTATTATGATGACTTCTTAGAAAGAGCTACACATCCAATTCCATTAGGTGGGGCAGCTGCACCAGGATTCTCTACATTCTTAGATGAAGTTTACTTCGGTGGAGAATATGGTGATGTTGAGCAAGCGGCAATCGATGGTACTGTTAATGCACACGACATTGCAGCTGATCTTACTGAGATGATTAACGATTATTATCACAGAGCTTTAGAAGAATTATTCTATTAAGAAATAAACCAAAAACTCTAGCACAGGAAGACTGCGCTAGAGTTTTTTGGTGCTTAGTTAATGATAAAATGATGAGTTGTGAGCAACTTTTATGTGTAAATATAACCATGTACATCTCAGAGGTCCAAAACTAGACAACTTCACGAAGTAATCTAGAATAAGTCACAAGCAAAGCGTAATTATTTTACGATTCAAACAATGGACTAACAGGTTTGTCGTAATGCACGCGCATGATAGCTTCACTAAAGAGTGGTGCAGTACTTAACTGAATAATTTTGTCACTTTGTTTGTCATCAGGTATAACGATGGTGTTGGTTACAACCATTTCTTTAATTGGTGAAGCGTTAATCTTACTCGTAGCAATCCCGGATAAAACTGGGTGCGTGCAAGCAGCATAAACTTCCTTTGCTCCATTATCTATGAGTGCTTGGGCGCCAGTCGATACACGTCTTCCTGTGTCAACAATATCATCAATAAGAATTGCTGTTTTTCCTTCAATATCACCAACAACCGCAAGCTGTAAAGGATCAATATCGCGTGGGCCTCGTCGATCAAGAATTGCAATAGGAGCATGTACGCGATCTGCAAATTGACGAGCGCGTTTTACACTACCATGATCGGGAGCTACCACAACAACATCCTCTAATTTCTTGTCAGAGAAATAGGTTGATAACATCGGAATACCGACTAGTTGATCAACAGGAATATTATAAAATCCTTGGGTTTGAGTAGCATGAAGGTCAATAGACATCACTCGTGTTGCGCCTGCTTTTTCAATAAGGTCAGCAATAAGTTTTGCAGTAATGGGTTCACGAGCTTTGCTTTTTCGGTCTTGTCTGGCATACCCGTAGTATGGAATGACAACATTAATTGTTTTCGCAGACGCTCTTTTTAACGCATCTAACATAATTAACAGTTCCATTATGTGCTGATCACTAGGGTCACAAGTGGATTGAATAACATAGGTATCAAATCCACGTACACTTTCTTCAATATTAATTTGAACTTCTCCATCACTAAATGTTTGGACTGAACAATCACCCAATTCGATCCCAATATTGTCGGCAATTTCTTTTGCCAATGGCTTATTTGAACTTAAACTAAAAATTTTCATTTCTTCACTAAGATTATTTGTTGTTGACAACTATTATCGCTCCTTTTACTATCTTGCTTCTATAATAACATTGTAAAACATTAACGACAATAATGCTAGGTTCACTAGTATTTGAATGAGGTGTTTACGATGAAGAATAGGCTGAACATGAGTATAATCCTTTGAAAACCTTGTTCGAATTACTTTTAAGTTGGTAGTATCAAAAAGCAAATTAAAAAATCCATTATATGAGTAAAACTACTTGAACAGTACAGTACCATTACTTCGTTAGATTTATCCCTAACGTCGAATAGAGGAACTATGCTATATTATAGTTAGTAGTCCATACATGAATCATCATGAAAAATTATGAATAGACCCTCAAAATGGAAAGGATGAAGACAGAGTGAATGAAAAAATTCGTTATACTTTCTCACCTGACAAAACGCTACCACTTTATATAGATAGTATTGGTTATAATCCACAAGAATTAGATTTTAATCGCCCGGAAGGATATCCTTATTATCATTGGCTTCAAACCATAGAGGGAGAAGGAGTGCTTGAGTTTGCTAGTGAAAAATATGTACTAAAGCAAGGACAAGGGATTCTGTTAACACCATATACTCCTCATATGTATCATCCCAATTATAAAAAAACATCCGAATGGTCAACCTTTTACTTAACATTTAGTGGAGCTGCCATTGATTCGATCCTATCAGCATTGAATATGAACTTTTCTGCAGTTTATGAAGAAAGTGAAGTTTCTTTATTTTACCGTCATATTAATAAAATCTTTCATAATTTAGAGGACAATGTACAGACTAATTTAATGGGATATGATCTTTCTACATATTTATATACTTTTTTAATGTTGTTAAAAAAATATGGGAAATTGAATAATCGCTTATCCACATTGCAATCATTTGAAAAGATTCGTTATATTGTTGAGTGGTTAGAACAAGTGTATCCAGAAAATATCGGATTACATGAAATCTCCAAGAAAGCAGATGTTAGTTCCCAACATTTAAACAAGCTTTTTCATGATACATTTGGGATGAGCCCCTATTCCTTTCTGGTTCAGCTCCGGATTCGGGAAGCGAAACGACTGCTATTAACAGATCCAGACTTGACGTTAAAAGATCTCTCCCAAAAAGTCGGTTTCAATGGGGTTAGTCATTTTGTGTCTACATTTAAAAAGAGAGAGGGGATAACACCAAAGCAATATCGAGATCTTCATTTGAATAATCATTCATTTGAAGGGGAAGTTTAATATTATGAAAGTAGACAAGAATATTTTGATATATAAATATCGGTGTAAACGCTTTATAATGAAAAGTGTAAGGTTAGTTAAATTAATTAATTAAGGGGAGGTTAACTTCATGTTAACGTTGAAGAAAAGAACGATCGGCTTATTGTTACTGGTAGCAAGTCTATTATTTATAGCAGCATGTGCACCAGATCGAGAAGAAGTTGTAGAAGATGAAGACCGTGCAGAAGGCGAAATGCCAGAAAAGCCAGATGAATTAGTGGTCTGGATAAATGATGAAGATATTGCAGAAGATGTTCATCAAGAACAGTTTGATCGTTATACGGAAGAAACAGGTATTGAAATTGTCTTAGAAAGAATTGCTATGCCCGATCAGTTGGAAGAATTAGCATTAGCAGGTCCTGGTGGAACTGGTCCCGATTTGTTTTTCCAACCACAAGATAGATTAGGGGATGCAGTAGTACAAGGATTAGCTGTTCCTTTTAGCTATACAGATGAAGAATTAGCAGATTTTAGTGATGCTGCGATTGATGCATTCACTTATGAGGGAGACATCTATGGTGCTCCAGTAGCAATTGAAACATACTTTGCTTATTACAATAGAAGTCTATTGGATGAAGTACCAGAAACTATTGAGGATGTTCTAGATATGTCATTAGACATAAGAGCAGAGGATAGTGATATGTATGGTTTCTTAATCACACCAGAGTTCTATTACTTATATTCATTTATTAATGGATATGGTGGATACGTATTTGCTGAAGAAGATGGTGTATATGATCCAGATGATATTGGGTTAGATAGTGAAGGTGCAATTGAAGGAATGGAAATGTATCAAAGCTTTATTACAGAAGGTGCGATGCCTAGAACAATTACTCCAGACGTACTTGATGGACTATTCATCGAAGGTAGAGCGGCAATGGTTGTTAGTGGACCATGGAACTTACCACATTTCCGTGAAGCATTAGGTGATGATTTAGGTACAGCACCACTTCCGGTCATAAACAATGAACCTGCACCATCATTCGTAGGTGTTAAATCATGGTTAGTATCTTTTTATTCCAATAATCAAGAATGGGCAGAAGATTTAGCGAAATTCTTGACCAATGATGAGAACTCTCAGTATTACTATGATATCACAGGTGAGTTACCACCACGTCCAGATATCTTAGACACAATCGATGACCCAATTTATGCTGGTTATACAGAACAAGTTGAGTTCGGTACGCCGATGCCAAACATTCCACAAATGTCTCCTGTTTGGGATATGGATGAGGCGATTGAACTGATCGTAAACGGGAATGACGTTGAGGAAGTTCTAGAAGAAGCGGTTCAAAACATTAAAGATAAGATCGAGCTTCAAGGCGGACAATAAGAAATGATGAAGAGTGGGAGAATTTTCCCACTCTGATTTTTTAAGAAAATAAAGATAACACGAATGGAAATGTACCTATATAAAAAGGAAAGAAGCAATTGATAATTCATAAGAAATATTTAACACTTTGCCCTTCGGAAACTTAGCAAAATGCTTGATAGAAGGGTATCAACATTTGGTTAAGCATTCGGTATAGAAAGGTACTCGCTTGTTATATGTTCTGTTTAAAAAGGAAAGAAAGAGGTGGATGTTATGTCTGAAGCAAAGCAGTTAAATGATCGAATAAATAAAATAAAAGCACATAAGCCGAACCCTACGGTCGCAATGGCATTGTCGATATTATTTGCTGGACTTGGACAAATTTACAATAGACGCTATTTTAAAGGGATTCTTTTCGCACTATTTGAAATTGCGTTTATCATTACATTTGGTGAATTTATTGGTCTAGGTCTTTGGGGGATTTTTACGCTAGGAGAAATACCAGGAGTAGACCACTCGATATTTTTATTAGTCTACGGACTATTGTCTATTATTTTAATTGTGTTTGCCGCGGTATTCTATATTTACAATGTAAGAGATGCAAAGAAACAAGCTCAAGCAATTTTGGATGGTTGGATTCCCCCAACGTTCAAAGAGTCTTTAAAAGCAGGTTATGATAAAACCTTTCCCTATTTGTTAACAACACCAGGTTTATTGTTACTAATATTCGCAGTAGTATTTCCACTAATGTTTGCAATATCTTTAGCCTTTACGAATTATAACCTATACAATTCTCCGCCACGTCATCTGGTAGAGTGGGTAGGGTTTTCCAATTTTACAAATCTTTTCACGAATAACCTTTGGAGAAATACGTTCGTTAGTGTATTCTCTTGGACAATTGTATGGACTGTAGTGGCTACAACATTCCAAATTACCCTTGGTTTATTTTTAGCTGTCTTAGTAAATGATGTCCGAGTGAAGTTTAAAAAACTTATTCGTACGATCTTAATCTTACCATGGGCGGTACCCGGGTTTGTGACAATTTTAATCTTTGCCGCTATGTTTAATGATGAGTTTGGCGCAATAAATCGAGATATTATGATGCCTCTATTTGGATTAGAAGTTCCATGGTTAACCGATCCTACGTTTACGAGAATGGTGTTAATCTTCATTCAAACTTGGTTAGGTTATCCATTTGTTTTTGCATTATTCTCAGGAGTCTTGCAAAGTATCTCAAATGATTGGTATGAAGCTGCCGATATCGATGGTGCTTCAAGATGGCAAAAATTCCGGTTTATTACTTTACCGCACGTATTGTTTGCGACCGCACCACTGCTAATTATTCAATATACAACAAACTTTAATAACTTTAATATTATCTACCTGTTTAATGAAGGGGGACCTGCTGTTCAAGGACAAAATGCAGGGGGTACTGACATTCTAATATCATGGGTATATAAGCTAACTTTTGACACTAACAATTATAATATGGCTGCTGCCATTTCCTTAATCATTGGTCTGATGGTATCAATATTTGCGATCTTCCAGTTTAGAAGAACGGCAGCATTTAAAGAGGAGGGGAAATTATAATGCAGGCGAAAACAAGATCAAGACTAGAGCTACTCGGAATCTATTTAGTTTTTGCGTTTATGGCAGTTATCATTATTTATCCTCTCCTATGGGCTGTGGGTATGTCCCTAAATGAAGGGAGAAGTTTATACTCGTCAACGATCATCCCAGAGAATTGGTCCTTAACACATTATCGATGGTTATTTACTGATGAACGAAGTAACTACTTGCTTTGGTATCGTAATAGTATGATTGTATCGAGTATGTCCGTACTTTTATCCGTGACCATAACAACGTTTACTGCCTATGCGTTTTCTCGATATGAGTTTGTAGGAAGAAAATCAGGGTTATACACATTCTTAATTTTACAAATGTTCCCCGTATTAATGGCGATGGTAGCCATTTATATCTTGCTAAATCTAGTTGGATTATTAGACTCCCTTACAGGATTGGTTTTAGTGTATGTTGGTGGTCAAATTCCATTTAATGCTTGGTTAGTAAAAGGCTATTTAGATACGATTCCACGAGGATTAGATGAAGCTGCTAGAATTGATGGTGCTGGACACTTTACCGTGTTCTTCCGCATCATTTTACCACTTGCGAAACCAATTTTAGCGGTAGTAGCATTATTTAACTTTATGCAACCATTATTCGACTTTATTTTACCGTCGATTATTTTAAGAAGTCCTAGAAATTATACATTGGCTTTAGGATTGTATAACTTTATCAATGATCAGTTCTCCAATAACTTTACAAGATTTGCTGCCGGATCTATTTTAATTGCAGTTCCAGTTGCTGTTATTTATGTGTTTTTACAACGTTTCTTGATTTCGGGATTAACCTCAGGTGGAACAAAAGAGTAGTAGCTGACAATCGTCAAATTTTTAACGTAAAAGATAATTAATTATAGTTAGGATGAATAGAGATGTTTAAACCTTTAAGTGAAAAAGTTCCGCATATGTTACACGGGGCAGATTACAATCCCGAACAGTGGGCGGATTATCCAGAGGTGTTAGAAGAAGACATTCGCTTAATGAAGCTAGCGAAATGTAATGTAATGTCAGTTGGTATTTTTTCATGGGCAAAGCTAGAACCAGAAGAGGGTGTTTTCACCTTTGAATGGATGGATAATTTGCTCGATCGACTATATGAAAACGACATATATGTTTTTTTGGCAACTCCAAGCGGGGCACGTCCTGCGTGGATGTCAGAGAAGTATCCAGAAGTACTTCGCGTGGAAGCGAATCGCGTTCGTAATCTACACGGAATGCGTCATAATCATTGCTTTACCTCACCAGTTTATCGAGAAAAAATTACGATCATGAATGAGAAGTTAGCAGAACGCTATGCTGATCATCCAGGTGTTGTTGGTTGGCACGTATCCAATGAGTATGGCGGCGAGTGCCACTGTAACTATTGCCAAGAGGCATTTCGGAACTGGGTGAAAGCAAAATATAAGACATTAGATAACCTGAATCACGCATGGTGGACAACATTTTGGAGTCATACGTATACCAGTTGGTCACAAGTAGAATCTCCTGCTCCTCATGGTGAAACCATGGTGCATGGATTGAATTTGGATTGGAAACGTTTTGTTACAGATCAAACATTAGATTTTTATCGTCATGAAATGAAACCGTTAAAAGAAAAAAATCCAGATATTCCTGCAACAGCAAACTTCATGGAATTATTTGAAGGGTTAAATTATGATAAATTTGCGGATGATTTGGATGTAGTTTCATGGGATGCATATCCAACTTGGCATTTCACTGACGACGATCGTGATGTTGCGGCATGGACAGCGCTAAACCACGATATGTTCCGTTCATTGAAAGACGGTAAACCATTTTTGTTAATGGAAAGTACCCCAAGTTTAACGAACTGGCAATCGATCAGTAAATTAAAAAAACCAGGCATGCATGTTCTTTCTTCTTTACAAGCGATAGCTCATGGATCAGATTCTGTTCAATATTTCCAATGGAGAAAAAGTCGTGGATCAAGTGAGAAGTTTCACGGCGCAGTGGTTGACCACGTTGGACATGAGAATACTCGTGTCTTTAAAGAGGTAAAAGATGTTGGTGAGGCACTAAGTGTATTAAGTGAAGTAACTGGATCAAGCGTTCAACCAGAAGTGGCACTAATTTTTGATACAGAAAATCGTTGGGCGATTAAAGATGCGCAAGGACCACGGAACAAAGGTGTTCATTATGAACAAACGATTAAAGAACATTATCAGGCATTTTGGGAGCAAGGAATTCCGGTTGATGTCATTAGCATGGATCGTGATTTGAGTAAGTATAAATTAGTTATAGCACCAATGCTTTATATGGTTCGAGAAGGTGTTGGGGAAAAAATCGAAGCATTTGTCAAAGCGGGCGGTACTTTTGTCAGTACGTATTGGTCAGGAATTGTAAATGATACGGATCTTTGTTTCCTGAATGGTTTCCCAGGGCCGTTACGCAAAACATTAGGAATTTGGTCAGAAGAAATTGATGGATTAAATGACGGACAAAAGAATGCCGTAAAGTTATTGGATAATAATTTGCTTGGTATTTCTGGTGAATTTGAGGCTCGTGAATTATGTGACTTGATTCATTTAGAAGGAGCAGAGGCACTAGCAACTTACGAAACAGACTTCTACGCTGGCCGTCCGGCATTGACGATGAATCAGCTTGGTAAAGGAAAAGCATATTATATAGCTTCTCGCAATGAGTTAGACTTTCACCGTGCTTTCTACAAAAAATTAATTGATGAAACGGGAGTTAAGCGTGTCATTGATACAGATATTCCTGATGGCGTCTCTGTTCACAAACGGGAAGATGAGCAAAACGAATATATTTTTCTAATGAACTTTGCTGATCAAGCGCGTGTGATTCAGTTAGATGATCAAAATTATGAGAATATGCTCGATAACGTTGCTGTGAAAAATACGTTAACATTAAGTAGTTATGGTATAGCAATACTAAAAAAAGTAAAATAAAAAGTGAAGATGGTTTTCCGTTTAGGAAGCCGTCTTCTTTTCTTTGAAAAACAAGACAGTTGCTTCTGTGTAAATGCTACTTTTTTTAATTGAAAGATACGGATACCTAAAGATTGTTTTACCGAAAGGTCAGCAATTTTTTGGAATATAAAAAGACGAGTGAATGTATTTTTGGTATAATTGGTAATGGATTGATATTTAATTTTTACACAATACATGAATCATGAATTAGGAAGCGGAGGCAGATGCAATGACATGGAAAACTACATATGAAAAATGGAACAATTTTCACGATCTCGATGAAGAGTTAAGAGGACAGTTAACCGAGTTAGCAAAGAATGAAAAATCGTTAGAGGACAGTTTTTACAAAGAATTAGAATTTGGAACAGGTGGTATGCGCGGGGTACTCGGTCCGGGCTCGAACCGAATGAATATCTATACGATTCGAAAAGCAGCAGAAGGATTAGCTCATTATATTAGTGAGCAGGGAGAAGATGCGAAGAAACGCGGAGTAGCTATTGCTTACGATTCTCGCTTTAAATCTCCTCTGTTTGCGATGGAGGCGGCAAAAACACTTGCTAATAATGGTATTCAAGCATATGTTTTTGAATCTTTAAGATCGACACCAGAACTATCGTTTGCTGTACGTTATTTACATGCCTATAGTGGCATTATGGTTACTGCCAGCCATAACCCGCCAGAGTATAATGGCTTTAAAGTATATGGAAATGATGGTGGACAAGTGCCGCTAGAAGCAGCAGAGAGCATTATTCAAAAAGTTAACGAAGTGGAGAATGAGCTCACTGTTGAAGTTGGAAATGAAGCAGAATTAAAAGAACAAGGACTTATTACAATGATCGGAGAGCAAGTTGACCAAGCCTACCAAAACCAATTGAAGAAAATTATTGTTCAACCAGAGCAAATTAAAGCGGTTGCAGATGATTTCAAGATCGTTTTCACCCCATTGCACGGTACTGGAAACATTCCTGTTCGTAAAAGTTTAGAAGAAATGGGTTTTACACACGTAGAAGTCGTGCCAGAACAAGAGTTACCAGATCCGAATTTCTCAACGGTAGAATCTCCAAATCCAGAAGAGCATGAAGCCTTCACGTTAGCGATTGCTCAAGGAGAAAAAATTGGTGCCGATATTTTACTTGCAACTGATCCAGACGCAGATCGTGTCGGAGTAGCAGTCAAGAATGAAAAAGGGAAATATCAGGTATTAACAGGAAATCAAGTAGGTGCATTATTACTCGATTATTTAATTACAGCGAAAAAACAGAACGGAACATTAAAAGAAAATGCAACCGTTCTAAAAACAATTGTTACATCTGAAATTGGTCGGGACATAGCTGAGAAGCATGGGCTAAAAACAATCGATACGTTAACAGGATTTAAATTTATTGGGGAGAAAATCAAAGAGTTTGAGTCTACAAAGGAACACAGCTTTTTATTTGGCTATGAAGAAAGCTATGGCTATTTAATTGGTGAATTTGTTCGTGATAAAGATGCTGTCCAAGCATGTATGCTCATTGCAGAAGTGGCTGCCGCATACAAAAATCAAGGGAAAACACTCTATCAAGGACTGCAAGGTATTTTTGAGACCTATGGGTATTATTATGAGAGTTTGCAATCTCTTACCTTAAAAGGGAAAGAGGGAGCAGAACAAATTAATCAATTACTAATTGATTTCCGTGAACAGCCTCCCGTTAAAGTTGCTGGTAAACAAGTAGTTGTCATTGAAGATTATCAGTCTAGTCGACGGGAAGTATTACAAGAAAGCAAGATGGAAACAATAATATTACCAAAATCAAATGTATTAAAGTATACATTATCTGATGGTTCATGGTTCTGTTTACGCCCATCAGGCACAGAGCCAAAAGTGAAATTCTATTTCGGTGTAACCGGAGATGCAGAACAAAGTACAAAAGAAAAATTAACTGCAATTGAAGCAGAAGTAATGGAACGAGTTCATACTTTTGTAAAAAAATAATGAAAGTAAAAAAACAGTCGTAATCGATCATAAGATTACGACCGTTTTTTTAAACAAGTAAAGATAATTGTAAATCGATAAGATATAAGGGGAAAAACAGAGAGGATGAAAATAATGGAGCAAATAGAAGTAAAGGGTGTTGATGTTTCTACTTTAAATGAGGTGGAATTGTTAGGTGGTGGGTTTTATGTAGATGGTGAGAAGCAAGATTTTTTTCGAATTGTAAAAAATAAAGGAATAAATACCGTTCGATTGAAATTGTGGGTAGATCCTTATGATGAGAATGGAGATCCTTATTTAGGTGGCACGAACGATCTAAAGACAACGTTAGCGTTAGCAAAACGAGCGAAAGACGTAGGGATGGCCTTTATGCTTAATCTTCATTATAGCGATTTTTGGGTGGATCCAAAGAAACAAACCAAACCGAAAAAATGGCGGAGTATATCTGGAAAAGCGTTAGAAGAACAAGTATATCTTTATACAAAAGAAGTATTACAAACATGTGAAGCGAATGATTTATTGCCAGAGTATATTCAGATCGGGAATGAGATTACCAATGGCATGTTATGGCCAGACGGGAAAACACCCTATTATATTGCAGAAGAAAGAAAATTTGAAACGGTTGATGAAGAAACGAGGAAGATGCAATATGATGCATTAGTAGGACTATTAAAGGCAGGTGTACGTGCTACACGTGAAGTATGTTCAGCTAAAATTATTATACATTTGGATTTTGGTGGAGCTGATGATTTATATCGAAAGTGGTTTGATGAAATCACGAAACGCGAGCTTGATTATGATATTATTGGTTTATCATACTATCCTTATTGGCACGGTGATTTGCAAGCGCTAGCAGTAAATCTAAAGCAGCTTGGCGAAAGGTATGATAAGGATCTTCTCGTAGTGGAGACTGCATACGGATTTACTGAACAATCTTCGGTTGGAAGTGAAAATATCTTCACCAAAGCTTTAGCTGAAAAAACAGGATACTCGCAAACAGTAGAAGGGCAAACAGCATTTCTAGAAGATTTGATCGAAGTAGTAAAGAATGCCAATGGAACAAATTATCAATCACTTGGTATAGTATATTGGGAACCTGCTTGGTTACCGGTAAAGCATACGAGTTGGGCGAGTGAATCGGGCATGAAATACGCTAATGATATCGCAAATCGAGGTAATCATTGGGCAAATCAAGGTTTGTTTGATTTTGAAGGAAATGCACTAAAATCACTGAATGTATTTCAAGATTAGTTTGGTTGGAAAGAGCAGTAATCTTTACGAAGGTTATTGTTCTTCTTTTTATCCCGGAGCAACCGTCCGTAAGACTCCCACTTCAAAACAACGAGAACATCAAGTTGTTTAAGTGGGAGTAACGGACGCTAGCATCCCGAATGGTTCAAGGGCCTTTAGGTCACTCTTTAGGGCTAACAATCAATGGGGGATACCTAAAAACCCCCACTGATTGAAGTTTCACTTTATCTAATCTCTAAAATAAAGAATAGCTTTTCACAGCAATTATTCAGCCGTTTTACTTACTCATCGTTATATTTTACTATATCTATGTCCAACACTTATTAGGTGATTGTTTTGTTCGAAAAACGATATAGAAAGATAGAAGAAAAAAAGTTATAGTGAAAGTAAGAGCACAGAAAAGAGGACGGTGACGTTGTGTCAGCAGGATTAAAAATTTCTACAGGTATCCATGGGTTTGACCAAACAATTGATGGGTTGAGGTTAGGAGACAACGTTGTCTGGCAGGTTGATGATATAAAAAGTTATCAAGAAGTAGTTGATCCGTTTGTCAAACAATCGTTACAAGATGAGAGAAAAGTTATTTATATCCGTTTTGGCAATCACGAACCCCTGTTATCTAAAGATGTTGGTAGTATTACCATTTATCACGTGAACGCAGAAAATGGTTTTGAAAGCTTTGCAACGGAAATCCACCGTTTAATCGAAAAAGAAGGAAAAAAGGCATTTTACGTTTTTGATCGTTTGACCGATTTATTGTCGAGTTGGTGTTCTGACTTAATGATTGGGAACTTCTTTCGCGTTTGTTGTCCATATTTATATGAATTAGACACGATTGCCTATTTCGCCTTAACCAGAAATGTGCATACGTACTCTACGATTGCACGAATTCGTGAGACAACGCAAGTATTACTCGACCTTTATCAAGTTAAAGATGACAATTATATTCATCCATTGAAGGTGTGGGAACGCTACTCACCAACAATGTTTTTTCCACATTTAATTACGGGAGATGAAGTCAAAAGTATTACAGCTAGTTCTGAAGCAGCAAACTTATTTGCTAATATCAACCGAATGGAAGAACGTCCAGATTATTGGGATTCTCTGTTTGCTCAAGCACGTGAAGATTTGACCAAGGATAAAACAGTGCAAGAGAATACAAAAAAGAAGTTAATTAAATTATTGTTAGGCGAACAATCCCGAATGATTGACCTATGTGAGCAGTATTTTGATTTAGAAGACATTTTGCAAATAGCTAGTAGGGAAGTTGGTACTGGCTTTATTGGTGGAAAAAGTGTTGGAATGTTGTTAGCTAGAAAGATATTAGCTAAGGATCCAGATGATCGTTTTCGTAGATATATTGAAGCACATGATTCATTTTTTATCGGTTCTGATATCTTTTATACCTATATCGTTCAGAATGGCTGGTGGAAACAAAGAGTAAAACAAAAAACGAAAGCGGGTTATTATCATTATGCAGAAGATTTGCGTGAAAAATTATTAGCCGGTTCATTTCCTGCTAATGTACGTGAGCAATTTATGCAAATGCTTGAGTATTTTGGTCAATCACCAATTATAGTACGTTCTAGTTCTTTGTTAGAAGATAACTTTGGTAATGCTTTTGCAGGAAAGTATGAAAGTGTATTTTGTGTGAATCAAGGTACTCCAGAGGAACGTTACCAAGCGTTTGTTCAAGCGATCCGTCAAGTATATGCTAGTACAATGAACAAAGAAGCATTAGATTACCGAATGAATCGTGGTTTGTTTGAAAAAGATGAACAGATGGCCATTTTGGTGCAACGTGTTTCAGGAGATCATTATGGGGAGTATTTCTTTCCACATACTGCAGGTGTTGGTAATTCATCGAATCTTTATGTCTGGGATCAAAGCGTGGATATGAATGCTGGAATGTTGCGTTTAGTGTTCGGTTTAGGAACGAGAGCAGTTGATCGAACCGTAGATGATTATGCTCGGATCGTAACACTAGATGACCCTAGTCGAGAACAGTTAATGTATGCGGAGGATCAAAAGAAATTTGCACAACAAGGGGTAGATGTACTATCAATTAAGGAGAATGAACTTTTAAGCATTAAATTAGATCAGGCAATACAAGAGATTGATGATTTGGATAAACAACTATTTGCAAGTGTTGATTTAGAAGCAGACCGCCGCTTAAAAGAGTTGGGTTATCATGGTATTCCTACACCACATGTGTTGAATTTTAAACAGCTTTTAAAACAATCTCATTTTCCAAAAATAATGAAAGAAGCGTTAGCGACCATTTCGAAAGTTTACGATTATCCAGTTGATATCGAATTTACAGCAAATTTTAAGAATAAAGATGATTTTCAGGTGAATTTAGTTCAATGCCGACCACTGCAGACTAGAGGCTTAGGGCAGTCCGTAACCATCGAGAAAATTGCATCTAACGAACCTTGCTACTTGCAAACAGAAGGTAACTTTATGGGGGGGAATGTTCGGTTACCATTAGATTATATTATCTCGATTGATATTGAGAAATATGCTGCTTGTTCTGAACAAGAAAAGTATACAGTAGCTAGACAAGTAGGAACAATAACGCGTGCCTTAAAGAAAGAGCAGGTTATGTTAGTGGGGCCAGGAAGATGGGGTACGTCCACTCCATCATTAGGTGTTCCTGTACATTTTAGTGAAATTCAACATGTGGATGTGATTTGTGAAGTTGCTTCTGTTAGCAAAGGGTTTGTTCCAGAATTATCATACGGTAGTCACTTTTTTCAAGATATTGTTGAATCAAACATTTTCTATGTGGCCATATTCGAGGGAAATAAAGACGTGCGCTATCATCCAGAATACCTATCGGGATATGATAATGAGATCGAAACATGGATTAAGAATCATAAAGCTCTAGATGAAATCATTCATGTTGCAAAAGTCGATACTATTGAATTACAAGCAGATATTATTGAGCAAAAACTATTATGTAGATAAAGTGAAACTTTAATCAGTGGGAGTTTTTCGGATTTCCTCTATTGATTGCTATACCTAAAGGATGACTTAAAGATCCTTTGAAGGTTTCCTAGTGTTAGCGTTCATTATCCCCACGTTAGCAATTTTGATCTTCTCGTTGTTTTGAAGAGAGATTGTTGCTGAGGGATAGAGGGAAAGTAGACATAGTTCTGTTTAGAAGACATATTGAAAACAAGACGAGATAAGTTTAGTTAATCTCGTCTTGTTTGATTGGTCTTTCTTTCGGTTTTCCGAACAAATATCCTTGAAATAATTGGTATCCATTTTGTTTCAACCAAAGAAAATCTTCCTCTGTCTCCACACCTTCTGCCAGAGGAGTTGCACCAATTTCCTTCGCTTTATTTAAGAAGCGAATGGCGGCAGCTTTTTTGTCATTATTATGTACGACGCGATTAACATATTTCCGGTCAAGCTTCATGTAATCTGGAGAAATGTCTGTTAACATTTCAATCGTACTATATCCTTCACCTACATCATCTAATGCATAATGAAATCCGTGTAATTGATAATAGTTTAATATTCTTTTTAGGTGGTTGACATCTTCTACTTGCTCCGTTTCTACTACTTCAAATACGAGTTGAGCGGTGGTTACATTTAATTGATTGGCTAAGTTAATGGTAGAGCGCAAACAGAACTCTGGTTCATAAATAGCAGTAGGGATAAAGTTGATAAAAGCTTTTTTTGTTGGATCAATTTGGGCGGTATTTTTTACAGCAGTAAGACGACAAAGACGATCCAATGCAAATAAACGCCCCCGTTGCTTGGCGGCAGAAAAAATCACATCCGGATAAATCATTTCCCCAGTTTGATCAATGAATCGAGCGAGTAGCTCATAACCGTAAATGATTTTTTCAGCAGTGACAATTGGTTGAAAGTGATTGATGATTCTTTCTTCTTGAATTACGTGGTCAATCCATGCAGATTTACTATATTGCTCAAATTCAACTAAAGTGCGCCAAGGTTGCTCTCCAATTCGGAAAGAGATGTTCTCCATCTCGCTATGATGAACACAGAAATCATGTAAATCCATCGCTCCTTGTTCGTTAACGTGTAGATGCTGACCTTTCACTTTTACTTGTATATGTTGTCGTTCTAAATGATTGCTAACGATTGCAATGAAATTATTTTGATTATGTTTGCTAAAATCAAATACAATTTCTTGTGCGCTTATGGTGCAGTTTGGACAAGACATGGTAAACGTAACCCCCCCAATTCAATAAAAATGATTATCTACTTAGATTGTATCATAATCTATCATTCTCTCGTTGAGAAGAGATTATATCTAGCAACTTTTTGATAGTGCGTTGAATGTGACACATTCGGAGTTGACACCAGACAGCTTAGTAAATGATTTTTCTTCTCACTTTAATGATGTTTACGTGAGGATGGGCATCAAAAAATACTGTAACTTCTTTAAGGCGGGTTTTTCCCCTAGGTTCAGGGCAGGAATTAACGCTAACCTTGTCAAGATTGCTGCTCTCCCTTAGGTTGAGGGCAGAAAATGCACCTAACCTCATCGAAACGCCGACTTTCGCCTAGGTTAAGCCCTAAAAAGAGCTACAACCTCGTCGAAACGCCGACTTTCGCCTAGGTTAAGCCCTAAAAAGAGCTACAACCTCGTCGAAACGCCGACTTTCACCTAGGTTAAACCCTAAAAAGAGCTACAACCTCGTCGAAACGGCGACTTTCGCCTAGGTTAAGCCCTAAAAAGAGCTACAACCTCGTCGAAACGGCGACTTTCGCCTAGGTTAAGCCCTAAAAAGAGCTACAACCTCGTCGAAACGGCGACTTTCGCCTAGGTAAAACCCTAAAAAGAGCTACAACCTCGTCGAAACGGCGACTTTCGCCTAGGTTAAACCTTGAAAAGAGCTACAACCTCGTCGAAACGGCGACTTTCGCCTAGGTTGAGCCCTAAAAAGAGCTACAACCTCGTCGAAACGCCGACTTTCGCCTAGGTTGAGCCCTAAAAAGAGCTACAACCTCGTCGAAACGCCGACTTTCGCCTAGGTAAAACCCTAAAAAGAGCTACAACCTCGTCGAAACGCCGACTTTCGCCTAGGTTAAACCCTGAAAAGAGCTACAACCTCGTCGAAACGGCGACTTTCGCCTAGGTTGAGCCCTAAAAAGAGCTACAACCTCGTCGAAACGGCGACTTTCGCCTAGGTAAAACCCTAAAAAGAGCTACAACCTCGTCGAAACGGCGACTTTCGCCTAGGTTGAACCCTAAAAAGAGCTACAACCTCGTCGAAACGGCGACTTTCGCCTAGGTTAAGCCTTGAAAAGAGCTACAACCTCGTCGAAACGGCGACTTTCGCCTAGGTTGAGCCCTAAAAAGAGCTACAACCTCGTCGAAACGGCCACTTTCGCCTAGGTTAAACTCTGAAAAGAGCTACAATTTAGCTGAAACGCCTACTTAAACCTAGATTCACACCTCACAGTCTATAGAAATTCAGTTATTATCAACGAGTTAATAATAGAAAAAGATGCTCCATATTACATGAGCATCTTTTTCGAGTAGTCTGTATGACTGTTCTTCCTTAAATTTTTGATTTCTTCAATCCACCAAGCATTAGTGCTGTTACGATAGCACCAATGAGGATTGCTAGTAAATACAACCATCCACTTCCTTCGACTAAACCGATAACGAATAACCCACCGTGTGGAGCAGGTAGACCAATATTGAATAGCATCGATAACGCACCTGCAACTGCAGAACCTGTTACTACTGAAGGAATAACTCGACCAGGATCAGCTGCAGCAAACGGAATGGCACCTTCCGTGATAAAAGAAAGACCCATAACAATATTTGATACACCTGCATCTTTTTCTTCACGAGTAAATTTGTTTCTAAACATGAATGTAGCTAATGCGATCCCTAATGGTGGCACCATACCACCTGCCATAATTGCAGCATGCGGTGTTAAAAATCCTTCCGCGATCATTGCAATACCAAATGTGTATGCTGCTTTATTTATCGGGCCACCCATATCGATAGCCATCATACCACCAAGAATTAAGCCAAGTAATACTGCGTTCGTTGTTCCCATACCTTGTAACCAGCTGCCCAAAGCAGTATTAAATGCGCCAACCGGTATTTCAATAACATAGAACATTAGTAATCCAGTAATAAGTATACCGAGTAATGGATAAATTAAGATCGTTTTAATCCCATCCAACGATTGGGGAATATTAGCAAACATCTTTTTCAATAAAACTACAAGATATCCAGCTAAGAAACCAGCAATTAAACCACCTAGGAAACCAGAGTCACCTTGTGCAGCCATAAATCCACCAACCATACCAGGTGCGAGACCAGGCCGATCAGCAATGCTCATAGCGATAAAACCAGCAAGCACTGGAATCATAAGTCCAAATGCATTACCTCCACCAATGGTATTCAATGCTTCAGCAAATGGGTGGTAATCAGGGTGATCGGGAACGTGTGCTTCAATTCCAAACAAAAATCCGAGAGCAATTAAAATACCACCACCCACAACAAATGGAAGCATGTGTGATACACCGTTCATTAAATGTCGATAAAAAGCATTTTTCTGGCCGGATTTTTCGGATGAACTTTCTCGGTTTGTGCCCGAACCGCTGTAAATAGGTGCATTGCTACTTAATGCACGTTCAATCAAAGCATCTGGGCGTCTGATTCCATCCGTAACACCTGTTTCAATCACAGGTTTTCCTTGAAAACGGTCCATGTCCACTTTAGTATCTGCTGCAATGATAATAGCGTCTGCTTCTTTAATTTCAGCTTCAGTTAAAACATTCTTGGCACCACCAGAACCACGTGTTTCTACTTTCATATCGATGCCTAATTCTTTTGCTTTCGCTTTTAAAGCATCAGCAGCCATGAATGTGTGAGCAATTCCTGTAGGACAAGCTGTTACGGCAAGAATCTTTTTGCCTTGCGTTTGGTTTGTCGGTGCATCTTCAGCCATTTTCTCTTGCTCCTTTCGGTTAATTGCATCAATAATTTGTTCTTTTGATGAAGCGTTTAATAATGTTTCACGAAAAGCAGGATCCATCAACATACTTGATAAACGAGCTAGTGTGTCTAAGTGTTCATTATTAGCACCTTCAGATGCTGCAATCATAAAAAATAAGTGACTAGGTTTACCGTCTAATGAGTCATAATCTATCCCATTTTTAGAACGACCAAAAACGATAGATGGCGTTTTTACCGCGGGAGACTTTGCATGTGGAATGGCAATGCCTTCACCAATACCAGTAGATGTGTGGTTTTCTCTTTTTAAAATATCTTGTTTAAAAGTAGTTTTGTTAGTAAGGCGTCCGGCTTGATCCAAAGTCGTAATAAGCTCGTCAATAACCGTCGCTTTCGTGCTTGAACGAAGCTCCAATGTAATAGTTTCTTTTTTTAGTAAATCGGTTACCTTCATAATAAACCTCCTATAAGAGTAGTGTGAAGTCTTAGCAAGTGCAAATTCAATACGTTCCACTTGTTGATAATTAGTTATAATAAGAAGCCACGATGAATGTATGAATTCACGGCTATTAACTTCATACTCTTATCATAAATGAAACGCTTCCAAAAATCAATCATTTTCATTCAAATACATTCATTAATTATCACAACTCAATCAAAAACAATCAACCCGAACAAAAAAAGAGATTTCTCCAAGGCATAATTGGGAGAAACTCTTGATAAATTTGCTTATTAGATTAGTCTAAAACCAGCTATTACACTTTTTTTTACCAGAAGAAAATTTGAAGATATCTAGACATGAAGTTTTTTCCATTTACTTAAGAGGTTTTCGTATAAGAATACTGATTTAGCAGTTTATCTAATTCTTGAGAAACAGCGACAACTTCTTGTAAATCTTTTGTTTCTTGGTATCGTTTATACATTTTGTGTCTGAGCTGTTCTATTTGTTTATCTGTACTTTCACACTGATTGATATTTTGATAAGTTGAGTTAACCCTAGAAGAAGTTATTGTTTACACCACCTTGTTAAAAACTTATTCTCCCTAAGTGTAACTAAAATTGAATAATTTGTAAACCGGTAGAAAAACTGTTTTTTTGTCGAATGGTGAGTTATGATGAGAAATATTAAGAGTTGGAGTAAGATTCCATCGATAAAACAGAGAAAAGTGCATTTCTATGTAAAAAATCCGCGAATTCTTGTTTTGTATTATTAATTACGGAGAAGCATAATGTTTATCCCAGAGCAGCCATCCGTAAGACTCCCACTTCAAAATAACGAGAAAAGCAAGTTGTTTAAGTGGGAGTAACGGACGCTAGCACCCCGAATGGTTCAAGGGCCTTTAGGTCATCCTTTATGGCTAACAATCATTGGGAGAATAACTAAAAACCCCCACTGATTGAAGTTTCACTTTATAGTTTTGTTACTCTTAGGTGCCTTTGTGAGAAAGGTTTTTGGATGTTAGTAAAAGGAAACCACCCTAATAGCTTTGCTTTTCTAAGGCAGTCTAAAAGGGTGGTTTCACATTATCAACCTGTGTTTCTTAACCCAGCAGCAATACCGTTAATAGTTAACAGTACTTCTTCTAATAATTTATTCGTAAGATCTTCTTCTTCATCTTTACGAAGTTGAGAAATTAATACTACTTGAATTAAATTTAATGGGTCTACTAATGGATTACGTAAACGAACAGATTCTTTGATGTTCACTTGGTGATCCATTAATTCTTTTTGGTCAGCGATTTGTAAAACAACTTCTTTTGTTCTTGCATATTCTTCCTTTATTAAGGTGAAGATACGGTCACTAATTGTTTGATCGTCTAACATTTTTGTATAAACTTCAGCGATTTCTAAATCAGCTTTTGTTAATGCCATTTGTAAATTATTGATCGTTGCTTGGAAGAACGGCCAATTTTTATACATGGACCTTAATAAATCAATATCGTTAGTTTCTTTGAGATAACTTTGTAGTCCAGTTCCAGCAGCATACCATGCAGGTAAAAGCTGACGACTTTGTGTCCATGCGAACACCCAAGGAATAGCACGTAAATCTTCAAATCGATCGCTACCTTTACGCTTCATCGGTCGGGAACCAATGTTTAAGGCACCTAGTTCATTTAGTGGTGTAGCTTGGTTAAAATATTTCAAGAATCCATCATCATGGAAGATTAGATCTTGGTATTTCTTTAAGGCTACTTCCGAAATACTTGCCATTACTTCTCTTGCTTTTTTTGTAGGCATTTCTTTTTGTTCTGGTGACTGAGTGATACCGGCAATAGAAGTTAATAGAACACTGGTTGCTTGTTCTAAACTACGATAAGCAATGTCAGGAAGTAAGTAGCGAGAAGATAATACTTCTCCTTGCTCGGTAATTTTTACGCCGTCTCCAAGTGTAACTGGTGGTTGAGACAATAGACTAGAATATAATGGGCCACCGCCACGTCCGAGTGAACCACCACGTCCGTGGAAGTACTTAAGTTTCACTCCATAAGATGATGCAATGGAATGAATTTCATCTTGAGTCTTATAAAGCTCCCAGTTAGCAGTTATATTTCCACCATCTTTACTACTGTCTGAATACCCAAGCATAATCTCTTGTAAATCTCCGCGTGCTTCAAGGTGCTTACGGTACAATGGAATATCAAATAAACGTTTAATAATAGTTGGTCCAAATTGTAAATCTTCGATAGTTTCTAGTAGTGGAGCTACGTGAAGACGACTTTGTACTCGTCCATCTGGATAAACGCGATATAAACCTACTTCCTTTGCTAGTACAAGTACTTCAAGAAGATCACTAACTGAAGTGGTCATACTAATTAAGTAAACTTCAATTGCTCGTTCACCGAACGTATCTTTTGCTTTTTTAATGGTTCTAAAAGTACGAATCATTTCCTGAGTTTCGTCGGAGAATTCATCATAAATAGAAATTAATGGGCGAGGATCTTCAAGAATTTTAATTAGAAGTTCTAATTTATCCTCTTCTTCTAATGATCGATAATCATCAGCAATTCCGACTTGACGCAAGATCTCGGTTAAGGTACTTTCGTGTTCACCACTGTGATTTCGGATATCTAGTGTTGCTAGATGGAAACCAAAAATTTCTACTTGTCGAATGATTTCACGAAGTAATTTGATTGGATGATTCGTTGGATGATGCTTATCTAGACTATCTTGAATAAGATGCAAATCGTCTAGTAAAGCATGTGCATCTTTATAACTCAATTCATCATCAAGTTCCGTTAAATTCAATCGACGTAACATTAGACCTAACTTGACACGATATACTTCATCTTGTTTATGCCAGCCTTTATAGTTAAGTTCGACTTGGTCAGCAGCAATTGATTCTAACAACTCATCACTAACTGTTACTTTTTTGGTGGACTGACTTAATTTTTCTTTTAATTGATCAAGGGATCCCTTGTATTTACTAAGTACTAATTTACGGTGTTCTTTTAAGGTATTATAAGTTGTCTTCGCTTTTACGTTTGGGTTACCATCACGGTCTCCGCCTATCCAAGAACCAAAGCGCAAAAAGGATGGTACGTGAATTTTTTTATTGTATTTTTCATAAAGTAAATCTTCTAGATCTTGATGTACCACTGGTAATACATCAAATAAAACTTTGTCAAAGAAATATAAACCATTTGAAACTTCTTTCATAACGGATGGCTTCTTTTCCCGGATTTCAGCTGTTTGCCATAAGATTGTGATTTCATTTTCGATCATTTCTTGAATGACTTTCTTGTTATAGCGCGTATAAGCAAATTCCCATTCTTTAAGTAAGTCTGCAACTCGTTGATGGATACGTAACATGGTACGTCGAGTCGCTTCTGTTGGGTGTGCAGTTATGACTAATTCTAGTGACAAGTTACCCAACGCTTCTTCCACTTGTTCTGCTGTTATGTTTTGTTGAAATAGCTGATTGACGCCATCTTCTAAAGATCGTGTTTGGATGATTGAGTCATCTTGCATTTGATATTCTCTTCTTCGGCGACTACGGTAATTTTGTTCAGCAATGTTGTACAGTTGCAGGTTGACAGAGAAGGCACGAATTACTTTTTCACGTAATGGTGGCTCAAGTTTGTTGATTTCTTGATTTAATTGATCGAAATTACTAGGACGATCGTCTTCCCGTAATGCTTTTGATAGGGAGCGGAAATGTTTAACCGTATTAAGTAGTTCGTCTCCACCTTCATGTAATAATACTTGGTCTAATATAGCGTTTAAGTATTCTACATCGTTGTTTAAGGTTACGTTGCTAATTTTTGCTTCATTTTGTTGCATTGAATCACTTCCTTTTAAGATTTTCAAAAAACAGTGTAATTTGTTTTACTTCAGTTGGGGAAGTTGGGATTTGCTGAATGAGTGAAATCGCAGTGTTTAATAGCGCCATATTTTTATCATAACATGATTTTTTTCCGAAAATAACTGAAAAATTTGTCTAATCAAGATTATTATCGCTGAATAATACAGAAAAGGCAATATTATAACGTTAAAATAACAAAATGATCTATATATTCGATTGATCTTCTAGGTGTTTGGTGATTTTTTTAGTAAATGGTAAAAAAATATGAAAAAAAGTAAAAAAACTATTGATAACGCTTTCATTATCAGTTAAGATATAAGAGTAGCAAGCGAGCTGCATCCCTTCGCAAGTATTGACCTGTACCATTAATATTGCACAAATGTTTAATTTGTCCAATAATAATGGTGCAGGTATTTTTTTTGTTATAAAAAAAAGACGAAAGTAATCATCATTTTATATCAGTTATATAGGGGATAACAAAATTTAAAGGATTTTATTTCTCTACTGATAATTCTTATGGTGTGAAGTTATAATATATCAATTTGAATATGATGTTTTTCTTAAAAGGAGTAGATTAAAGTGAAGCAATATATGCTATCTATTGACCAAGGAACAACAAGTTCCCGAGCTTTTTTGTTTAATCAAGAAGGTCAAGTAGTTGCAAAAGCACAACATGAATTTGAACAGTTTTTCCCACAACCAGGGTGGGTTGAGCACGATGCAAATGAAATATGGACTTCTGTTCTTGCTTGTATGACGGATGTTCTGCGTAAAGCAGATATTTCTGCCAAACAAGTCGCAGGTATCGGAATTACGAATCAACGGGAAACAGCAGTTGTTTGGGATAAGCAGACAGGTAAACCTATTCACCATGCAGTAGTTTGGCAATCAAGGCAAACAGAAGCTATTTGTCGAGAGTTAAGAGACGCTGGTCATCTGGAAAGGATTCGTTCCAAAACAGGTTTATTGATTGATCCTTATTTTTCTGGGACAAAGATTAAATGGATATTGGATCATGTGCCTGGTGCTAGAGAAAGAGCAAAACAAGGTAACTTACTTTTTGGTACCATAGATACGTGGTTAATTTATAAACTAACGGGGGGCAAGGCTCATGTGACGGATTATTCAAATGCTTCTCGGACCATGCTGTATAATATTCATGAATTAGTTTGGGATGATGAATTGTTAGATTTGTTAACAGTTCCTAAGAGTATGTTGCCAAATGTTCGCTCTTCATCAGAAATCTATGGAAAAACGATTTCTCACCATTTCTTTGGAGAAGAAGTGCCGATCGGTGGTGTTGCTGGTGATCAACAAGCAGCGCTATTTGGACAAGCTTGTTACGAAAAAGGCATGGTAAAAAACACATATGGTACCGGCTGTTTTATGTTGATGCATACAGGGGAAAAAGCAGTTGAATCGAAACATGGCTTGCTAACAACGATTGCTTGGGGACTTGATGGAAAGGTTACCTACGCATTGGAAGGGAGTATTTTTGTTGCTGGTTCAGCTGTACAGTGGCTTCGTGATGGTTTGAGAATGTTAAAAACAGCATCGCATAGTGAGCTTTATGCGAATCGTGTTCTATCAACGGATGGTGTTTATTTTGTTCCGGCATTCGTTGGGCTAGGTACACCGTATTGGGATAGTGAAGCTAGAGGCGCAATGTTTGGTCTGACAAGAGGAACGACAAAAGAACATTTCATCCGTGCTACGTTGGAGTCGATTGCTTATCAAACAAAAGATGTACTAAATGCGATGACTACGGATGCAAACATTGATGTAAAGACTTTGCGTGTGGATGGTGGAGCAGTAAAGAATGATTTCTTGATGCAGTTTCAGAGTGATTTGTTAGGTGTACCTGTTGAGCGTCCGGTTATTAATGAAACAACGGCTCTTGGTGCTGCTTATTTAGCAGGTTTAGCTGTTGGATATTGGAAAGACAAAGAGGAGATTGCACATCACTGGAAGAAAGATATGGCCTTTGCGTCACAGATGAATGAGGATCGGCGAGAAGAGTTATATCAAGGCTGGCAAAAAGCAGTTGAAGCGGCACGACTATTTAAATAGAAGAAAAAGAAATATTAGTTATGGGAAATAGTCTTGACGATAGAAAAAAGCGGTTGGTGAGATGTAGGTGATATCATCTTCCCAACCGCTTATTAAAATGGTGCTGCTTAGTATGATTCATTCACATGCTGAGGATGTTGATCAGAAACGATCGATAAGTCGGCCGCAGCAGCATTCTTGGTTACTTGGTCTGGGTTTTTACATCCAGGGATAACAGTAGTAACAGCAGGATGTTGCAGACACCAAGCTAGTGCCCATGTTGCCATATCAACACCTTGAGGAACTTCAGTTTCCGCAATTTTTTCAACAAGTTTAAGTTTTTCATTTGTTTCCTTCTCATTATGTTTGGAACGAACGTCAGCATTAGCGAAACTTGTACCAGGCTTATATTTCCCACTTAAGTAGCCACTTGCTAAAGGCACTCGAGCTAGTACGCCTAAATTTTCTGCTTGTGCAATCGGAAAAACTTCTTCTTCGGGTTCTTGGGTTAAACGATTATAAACAATTTGCAAGGCAGTAGCTCCAACTGATTTCGCTGTTTTTGTTTGCATAACACTTGGATTGTTTTGAAGAGATAAACCAATATGACGAATTTTACCAGCTTGTTTTTGTTTATCGAGCATTGTCCACAAATCATCATTTTTGAACTCTTCATCTGATAGAGAGTGAGATTGATATAAATCAATATAATCGGTTTGTAAAGCTTTTAACGAACGATCTAATTGCTTCAATACATCGGCTGCATCAACATGTCTTGTCCGCTCTAAGTAACCATGAAAATGATGACCGAATTTGGTTGCAACGATCCAATCCTCACGTTGGTGACGATTTAAATAATCACCAATGAATTTTTCCGATAGATGGTCACCATAGCATTCGGCTGTATCTAGCAGATTGATTCCTTCTTGTTTTGCTTGATTTAAAATAGCATCCACTTCATTTTGGGTAAAATCTTTTCCCCATTCACCACCAAATTGCCAAGTCCCAACTCCAATGACAGAAACGTCCAAATTTGTATTTCCAATTTTACGATATTTCATTGATTCACCCCATTTTTTTGATTTGCCCGGAGCAACAGTCCGTAGTACTCTCACTTCAATACAATAAAAGTCAAAGGTATTTCAGTGGTAGTAACGGGCGCTAGCACCCCGAATGGTTCAACTAACATTCAGTGTGGAAACCCAACCCCCACACTGAAGTTTAACTTTGTTTAGAGCATATCATATTTTTATTGTATTCGGAAAATGGAGTGCTTTATTTTTTCAAAAAAAAGAACACTCAACTACCGTAGTTGAGTGCCAATAAGGGGGACAATCTAATTTGAAAAAAATACGATATCTCAGCTATGTACGTGAATTATTAAGAATCCAGGTAACTTAGGGAGATATATATTTTAAAATTGTAACCGTTTTCATTATAAAATATTCAACAGGTAATTTCATCGGGCAAAAGAACTATTTTATTTCAATAAAAAGGTATTTTTTTTAATAAGCCCATGGTTGCTGTGTTGGAGAATGGTTAAAATCTAAAGCTTTTTTGTATTTTTATTAAAAGAAGCGTATAATAGAAGGTAATACCCAAGAAAGGGGATGAGTTTTATGGCTTACTATAACAACAAAAGAGAACCGGTCGAAGAGGTAGAGACAGTTGTCTGGTCTTGTAACAGCGAAGAATGTGCAGGGTGGATGCGGGCAGACTATTCATTTGATACTGAACCAGCATGTCCACTATGTCAATCTGAAATGACAGAAGAAACGCGAGTGCTACCTAAACTCGTTTAAATTATACATCAGGATAGAAATAGCACTTTTTAAGAAGGGTGGTACTCAAAAGAGTAGCCACTCTTTATTTTTTCCTAGTGAACTAACGTATAGTATCTATAAACTGTTCATTAGCGAATCTAGGTATGTAAGTGTTTTGACGAGGTTAGAGCACTTTTTTGGGGTCAACCTAAGTGAAAGTGGTCGTTTCGATGAGGTTGAAGCTCTTTTTAGGGTTTAACCTAAGTGAAAGTGGTCGTTTCGATGAGGTTAGGCGCATTTCCTGCCCTGAACCTAGGCGAAAAAACCGCCTTAAAGAAGTTACAGTACTTTTAGATCCTCCATCCTCACGTAAACATCATTAAAGATAAAGAAGGTAGATTGCTTACTGCACTGTTTGTGTCTACTATCAATTACTAGGTAAGGGTTTTAGGAATGGATTACTGAATATTTTACCTGTTGGAAATTAAACGCTTTCATTTAAGGTTATCGTTTTGGTTGAATGTTTATCTCAAACATGTTTCAATAGAGAAACAGTGTTTTTGATTAAGTCATAAAAAACTGTAAAGAATAAATTAAAAGAAAAGCTAATTTTTAAGGAATGGGGTATTTTTTATGAAAAAATTAATGATGTTACTTTTAGTTATAGTTCTTGGTGTTGTTTTAACCGCTTGTGGTGGAGAGGAAGATGAAACTCAAGACGAAGGTGAAGTCTCAGATCCTGATTTAGGCGCAATTGACGATCAAGTGCCAGATGAAGAAGAGCCATTTGAACTTGCATCAGAAGACGAACTTCTAGCTGATGATGAAGTAGTGGCTATTGTTAACGGGGAAGAAATACTTGGTGAACAATATAACATCTCTTATCTTGATGTGAAGAATTATTTTCTTCAACAAGGAGGAGATGTTGAAGATTTAGATTTGATTCGTGAACAGGCGATTAACTTCCTAATTTCAGAAGCTGTGTTAATTCAAGATGCCTTAGATAAAGGGATCACTGCTTCAGAGGAAGAAATCGATCAATTAATAGCACATACGAAAGAAACATATCCTTCAGAAGAAGAATATGAACAAGCACTTGAGAATCATGCTCACACAGAAGAAACCTTTCGTCGCGAATTAAGTTATCAGTTGATACAGCAACAATATGCGAATCAAGAATTCCCTGATATTGAGGTGTCTGAAGAAGATATCAAGGAGTTTTACGCACAGCTAGAGGAGCAAATGGATGATTTACCAGAATTAGAAGAAATTCGTCCAGAGCTTGAAACACAACTTGAGCAAAATGAATCTCAACGTTTAATGGCAGAACGCATTGAGACATTAAGAGAACAAGCAGATTACGAAATCCTTATCTAAAGAAACTCACCAATTGGCGAAGATGAAAAATGAAGACAGTGGTGAAGATTCACTTAAGAAAAAAAGACCTGATCATAGAATTGATCAGGTCTTTTTTATCCCGGAGCAACCATCCATAAGACTCTCACTTCAAAACAACGAGAATATCAAGTTGTTTACGTGGAGGTAACGGACGCTAGCACCCCGAAGGCTTTAAGGCCCTTAGGTCTTCCTTTAAGACTAACAATCAGTGGGAGAATATCTAAAAACCCCCACTGATTGAAGTTTCATTACCTATTTTTTAAATACGACCTATCTGATTTGTTCAAAAAAGGAAGCTGTTTTGCCAGCAACATAACCACTTCCACCTTTATCTTGTACGTGCTCAACCATCATTGCTACGAGGATATCTTCCTCACTAGGATAGGCAACAAACCAACCGTTTTCCTGTGCGCCTTCGTCTGTTAGTGATTGTTTTAATTCGGCAGTACCTGTTTTACCAGCGAGTTCAACTGTATCGGTGTTCGCCGCGCGTGCCGTTCCGTTTGGAGCGATAACTGCTTGACGCAATGCTTCACGAATATAACTCGCATGTTCCGTTTCTACAAGCCCATCGGCGATAAATGTACCAGTCGGTTCATTTACTTCGAGAACGGGTTGAATCATCGCACCATTATTTAAAAACGGTGTATAAGCAACAGCCAGATGAAGTGCACTCATAAGGATTTCACCCTGACCATATGCGGAGTCAGCTAATAAAATTTCTCGATCAATTGAACCGTCATTAGAAACAGTGCTAGCTGGGATTGGGTATGTAAACGGTAAGGTATCGCCAAATCCGAATGCTTCTAATCCAGTGACAAAAGCTTCCTGGCCTAATTCCACCATTTTTTGGGCAAAGTATATATTATCTGAGCGAACTAAGGCATCCCTTAAATCTACTGGACCTGAAGATTCTGATACACGCCGAACTTCGTAGTTCCCCCAACCTTCTTTTGCCCATGTCAATCCATTGATTTCAATTCCTTCATCTAAATCAATTCCATCATTAGTCAAACCAATTGCTCCAGTGATCGGTTTTATTGTTGAACCGGGTGAAAATGTTGCAGCGAATCGATTTAATAATGGATTTTGCTCATCTTCTTGCAATGCTTGCCAATTCGTTTGACTAATTCCATAAGCGAAAGTATGCGGGTTAAACGCTGGACTGGAAACTAGTGCTAATGTCTCTCCGGTTTTTGGGTTAATTGCAACAGCAGTACCGGCATCTTCTTCATAACTGTTAAACAGTGCTGTTTGTATGTCAGCATCTAAAGTCACCGTGATATCTTCACCATCAACAGCTTCTTGCTCAGCAATTGTCGTTCGACTGTTATCTGATACAGCAACAATACGTGTTCCGCGCGTTCCACGTAATCTTGATTCGAATAATTGTTCCAAACCTCGCTTGCCAATCACATCATTTTGATGATAAACTCCTGGTTCTTGTTGCTCTAATTCTTCCGCAGTAATCCCACTAGTATAGCCAATCACGTGTGCCATTGCGTCTTCATAAGGATACGCACGAGCGGTTACATCTTGTTTGATTACGGATGGAAGGGAGAAGATTTGATCAATTAGTTCTTGATCATGGGTAGGAACTTTTTTCAATGGAACAAAAACGTCATCGGTAACCCAACCAGCAGAAAGTTCCCGTTCAATACTGGCGATGTCCATCTCCAATAAAGTGGCTAACTCTTCCATTTCTGTTTCGCGATCTTCGAAAAGACCGGGTTGAACACCAACATTGTATACGATTTCATTGACAGCAAGACCGTTCCCGTTTCGATCGAAAATCTCTCCTCGTGCTGGTTCAGAACGTTCAACAGCAATTTCGGCCCCTTCACGTAATGCAGGGAAAATAAGGCCGGGATGCCATTCGATAAACCAATCACTTTGCTCATCTTCTTCATTTATTTGCTCGACTAAGATAATCTCTGATGTAAAAGTGATTTCACCAGCAATCGAATTTTTCGTAACTTCGATGGCAAAAACTGTTGATGGTTCTTCTTGATCCTCATCATCTGGTAGCTGATACGAAATATTTAAATCAGTTATTTCTAAATCTTGATATATTTTTTGGTAACGATCGATAAAATCTTCAGTAGAGTAGTCTTCTTGACTTGATGCACTAATTAATTGGTACATGGCATCAAAATCTTGTTCATGCCAATGATCGACATAATCAATAAAGCGATCTTCGGGTTTTATTTCTTCATCCTCTGAGCAAGCAGTTAAGAAGATAACCAGCAATAGCAAAAGACTATAAGCTAGGGGAGATTTAATCATTCGTACTTTCTTTTTCATCACTTACCTCTCCTTCGACAGGCACTGCATAGACAACATAACGTTCGGGTGCACTTCCGACAAAAGAAAACGGATAACAAGTAGTAAGAATCAATTCTTCATTTGGTGCGGTTGATGTAATAACCGTTCGATCATCTTTGTCGACAATTTTGTAGTCTACCATTTCATAGGTGAAATCTCCATAAGGTAGTTTCAGTGTAAAGGTATCACCAATCTCTACTTCTCCTAAACGTCGAAAAACAGTATCACGGTGACCGGACAAGACAATTTGATCATTTTCCCCTGGGAAGGCGGAATTGATAAAATGCCCAACGCCTTTGTCTAGATCCTCATCGTCAGTACCTTCGACGATTGGGAAAGAGCCATCAATACTTTCCATTTCTAATATACCAATAATATCACCTTGCTCCGGTTCAAAGGCAGCAAGTTCTGCATTTTTCGCATCTTTATTTCTTTGTGGAGAATTTTCAATTAATTCTTGTGCTGCTATGTAGCTCTCCTTTTCCATAGCCTGAAGTCGAAAATATTGATAACCACCAACAGACAGAAAAGCAATCCCGATCAAAATAAAGACGATAGCAATCTTTTTCATGAATGAACCTCCTCGTTTTGTTAAACAGATTTCCATTTGATAGATTATTCGTAATATTTTTATCCCGGAGCAACCGTCCGTAAGACTCCCACTTCAAAACAACGAGAATATCAAGTTGATTAAGTGGGAGTAACGGACGCTAGCACCCCGAATGGTTCAAGGGCCTTTAGGTCATCCTTTAGGGCTAACAATCAGTGGGGGAATACCTAAAAACTCCCCACTGATTGAAGTTTCACTTTATGATAATATATAGAGATATAACTAGCGATAAGGTTAATATCTTTAATTAAATCATACCACATTCACAACAATTTCCATAGAGTAGGAGATGTTATTTTGAGAAAAATTCGTTACTGGCTGTTTCCGATTGGATGGATGGGACTAATTTTTTATTCCTCATCACAACCTTATCAAAATCAAGATCTAAAACCATTATTGCAAAATCGCTTTGACTTTACTTTTCTAGAGCTAGCAGTCGAAAATATTGCTTTCACCTATCATCAAACAGAAATTAGTGTTGCGAATTTAGGTTTGTTACGCTTTATTGAATTTTTTATAAGAAAGGGCGCACATGTTGCCGTGTTTTTTGTACTTGCTTGCTTATTTTATTATGCATTTAGAAAAACATTCCCGCATTGGGGGAAATTAAATCTCGCCTGGGCGTTTGTAAGTACGGTTACTTATGCCGGACTTGATGAATGGCACCAAGGTTTCACCCCAAATCGAACAGCTTATTGGGGAGATGTTGTGTTAGATGCATTTGGTGCTCTGTTAGCAGTTATTGTGATCTATCTTTGGTTGGCTTGGAAAAAATCTCGAAAAACTCGATAACTTTACGTGGCGGATGATTCTATGTATTTTTCCTCTGTTTCTTTTATCACAACTTGATCGCTTGTTAAGTCAACAATCCAATCTTTAAACTTTTCAACATGATCTATTTCTACAAGGACATGAAAAGTTACTTGATCTAAATAATCGATTGCTTCGATTAGATAGTTAGCATTACGCAGTTCGTTTTCTATTTTTCCAAGCAGTGGATAAGCTACTGTAAGTTCCAGTTGCTTCATTAACTTTCTATTTACAATTCCGGTTGTGTCAATAGCTTGGGAGGTTGTACTGGAATACGCACGTATTAGCCCACCAGCCCCCAATTTAATTCCGCCAAAATATCTTGTAACCACGACAGCAGTATCTTTTAACTGCCGTTTTTTTAAAACTTCAAGTATAGGTACACCAGCCGTTCCACTTGGTTCCCCATCATCGTTTGCTTTTTGGATCTGATCGTGTTCGCCAATTAAATAGGCAGAACAATTATGAGTAGCAGAAGCATGGGCTTTTTTAACCGATTGAATAAAAGCTTGTGCTTCTTCTTCTGTTTCTACACGTTTCACATGGCCAATGAAGCGAGACTTTTGAATTTCCACTTCGTCCTGACCAGACAAATTAACTGTATAATAACTTGAAAGCATAACGAACAAACCTCCCTCTGTTCCTTATTATATGATGAAAAAATCAAAACGGCAATTAAGATGACAATATGCTATTATAGAACTATCTAAGCATGGGATAGGTGATAGAGATGAAAAAAACAGACGACAAAGCATTAGATAAAATCATCGATGAAATGGTCGAGACCGTGAAGAATAGTAAAGATGAAATTTATCAGATTACCGAAGAATCTCGAGAAGAATATTCCTTGTTATCAGAACAATTAGTGGTGATTAAGAAAGAAGTTGAAGAACTTATTTCTCAATCGGATATATTGGAGCACAAAGAGAAGTTGAGCCGAAATCGACTAGCTACGGTTAGTGAGAATTTTGATAAATACTCAGAAGCAGAAATACGTGATGCTTATGAAAAAACACATGAATTGCAAAGTGAGCTAAAAATGAAGCAAGAACGCGAGAAATCTTTGCGTCATCGGCGTGATTATATTGAAAGACGTCTAAAAGTTTTGCAACAGATGATTGAGCGGGCAAGTGGTCTAGTTAGTAAAGTATCGGTAGTGTTAAATTATTTAACCGAAGATTTTAAAAAGGTGAGCGATATTATTCAAGATGCCCACCAAAAGCAACACTTTGGTTTGCGCATTATTGAAGCCCAAGAAGAGGAACGGAGAAAATTATCACGAGAAATTCATGACGGACCTGCACAGATGTTAGCGAATATCTTGTTACGATCTGATCTCGTGGACCGAACGTTTCGTGAACGAAGTCCTGAAGAGGCAATTAAAGAGATGAAAAGTGTTCGATCAATGGTTCGTTCTTCCCTTTATGAAGTGCGTCGTATTATTTATGATTTGCGCCCAATGGCACTTGATGATCTAGGTCTTGTCCCGACAATTCGAAAGTATTTAGCTAATTTGGAAGAGTATAACCAAATCGATATTCCTTTTATAGAAAAAGGCAAATTTCATGAATTAGATAGTAAATATGAAGTTGCCCTTTTTCGCTTAATACAAGAAGCTGTTCAAAACGCAATAAAACATGCCAAACCTAAACTTATTACGGTAAACCTAACGATAACAAAAGAATTTGTATCAGCAAGAGTCAAAGATGACGGCATTGGTTTTGACCAAGAAATTGAAAAAGATAAATCCTTTGGTTTAATCGGAATGCGGGAACGAGTAGAGATGTTAGAAGGCGATCTTGAGATTAAATCTGTTATCGGAGATGGTACGGTTATTTATATTAAAATACCATTAAATGAATCACCAGAAAGTTAAAAAAATAGGAATAGATTTATGATACAATGTTCAGCACAAAAACTAAAAAAACGGGCAGTGGAATAGGTGCCACTTTTTTAGTGACATTTTTCACAGATATTTTACCTGATTTTGTGATAAATGATTCAAACTATTGTATAATAAAGTTAGCTAGCGCAAAAAGATACATATTTTATGAAATAAGTGAAATTATGTAGTCCCAATTACCTCTTTATAATTATAAAAAGGATGACGATAATAAGAACAGCAAATGGTGGATTCTAAAAAGACATTAACTAGATAGATATAAGAAGATGTTGGGAGGAGAAAAATAGTATGACGAAAAAAATAATATTAATTGATGATCATGTGCTATTTCGTGAAGGTGTCAGAAGAATACTTGACTTTGAAAAAAGTTTTGATGTAGTAGCTGAGGGTAGTGACGGGGATCAAGCTATTGAATTGGTTCAAAAGTATAAACCTGATGTCGTGTTAATGGATATAAATATGCCACATATTAATGGTGTACAAGCTACGAAAAAAATATTTCATGCATATCCAGATGTCCACGTTATTATTTTGTCTATTCATGATGATGAGAATTATGTAACCCATGCATTAAAATCAGGTGCACAAGGTTACTTGTTAAAAGAAATGGATTCGGAAGCGTTAATTGACGCGATTAAAATTGTTAGTGATGGTGGTGCATACTTACATCCAAAAGTAACGCACAATCTTGTAAAAGAATTTCAACGGTTAAGTGAAGTGAAGGATGGTGGGTTGGAAGATATTGAGCATCGTAAACCACTCCATTTGCTAACGCGTAGAGAATGTGAAGTTCTGCAATTGCTTGCAGATGGAAAAAGTAATCGTGGTATCTCCGAAACATTGTTTATTAGTGAGAAGACGGTGAAAAATCATGTTAGTAATATACTACAAAAAATGAATGTAAATGATCGTACACAAGCAGTGGTTCAAGCCATTCGTAATGGTTGGGTAGAAGTAATTTGATTTGAATCAAACAATCTAGCAGAAGTGCTGGATTGTTTTTTTGTTTCTGTGGACACTAAAAGAAAATGACAATTGAATATTAAATTTATGGGATAAGTTGATTAATCGGGAGTATTTACAATTACTTTAGTGAAAGACTATTAATTTCACGTGGAATTAGGTAAAATGGAAGAACAAGTGCATATTATTTTTTTATATGCATCGCAATTATCTTATATTTTTAAAATCGAGTAGTAAAAGAAAGGTACGGATATAACACATGAAAGTAGCGATAATGACAGATAGCACAGCGTACTTGCCTGAAGAGCTTAGAAAAGAATTACAGATCGAGATGGTGCCATTAAGTGTCGTATTTGGTGATAGATCTTACGAAGAAGAAATAGATTTGCCTGCAAGTGATTTTTACCCACTAGTACGAGATGCGAAGGAGTTACCCAAAACATCTCAACCTTCCATCGGTTATATGACTGAAAAATTAGAACAACTTTCAAAAGAGTACGATGCCGTTGTATCGATACACTTGTCTAGTGGTATAAGTGGAACATATCAATCAATGCAGACAGCTGGATCAATGGTGGACGATATCGATGTCCATGTGTTTGACTCAGAAATTAGCTGTATGCCTCAAGGTTTCTACGTACTAGAAGCAGCTAAATTAGCTCAAGAAGGCGCAACACCTTCTACTATTCTTGCCCGTCTAAAAGAAATGAAGCAATCAATGCGAGCTTATTTCCTTGTTGATGATTTAACTCATCTACACCGTGGCGGACGTTTAAGTGGAGCACAGGCATTGGTAGGAAGTATGTTACAAGTGAAGCCGTTGCTTCATTTTGTAGACACAAAGATCGTTCCTTTTGAAAAAATTCGTACCCAGAAGAAAGCTATCAAACGATTAATTTCATTATTTGATGAGGACGCGAAAACAGGAAAGCCAATTCGCGCAGTCGTTATTCATGCGAACTGCCCAGACGAGGCAAAAGCAATCGTAAGCGAACTAGAACGCAATTATCCAAACGCCGAAATTAGTACAAGCTATTTTGGCGCAGTAATCGGCACACACCTAGGCGAAGGATCACTAGGACTTGGTTGGTACGCAAAATAAGTTGATAGGAAAAAACTCCACTTTGGTGGAGTTTTTTAATTGGTAGAGAAGAGGGATGGAGTGGAGAACGCGAGCAAATTGGAAAAGATGCACGTAAAACTCGTAGAATGCACGCAAATCGGAAAAAATGCACGTAAACTCGTGAGCATGCACGCAAATATGAAAAGATGCACGCAAATCCCTGAGAACGCGGCCATAACATCCGAGACTCTTAGCAACCCCGGCCGTCTATAAAAAAATGAAAAAACTCCTCGTTATTCAAACCTCTCCATAGTATAATAAAAGTAAATACTTACCATCCTTCAATCCAAGGAGTGCTGATTAATGAAAAGTCTTTTGAAAGATATTGCTCTCTTGCTTGTGAAAATCCCCCTCGCGTACTTTTTCTTTCGTTTGTTATTGGATGTGTTAAACCATTTGGTCTCGTTATTTCGTATACCGATTCACTCGATTCCAAATTTTTTTGCATTTATTTTTGTTTTGCCGATTATTATCATGCTTGCCTATGCCGCTGCAAGCAAACTAGTCAACCTTGCAACTGAAAAATTCGGGTGGGAAATATGAACAAATATGCTAATCGATACGATGGCCGCCTGCTTCTCCGATCAGAAATCAGCTTAGATGAGATCACATTTCTACAACTCCGCAACGAAAAGAAATTCCAACGACTGTCTGCTTTTATCCAGAAACGTTATTCCTCCCAACTTCAATGCCGCCGCTGTGGAAATAACAAAAAACATCTCCTCGGAATAATCCCTTGCCAAGCATGCAAGCAAACACACCACTATTGTCGAAACTGTATCGAGATGGGGCGCGTGATGACTTGCGAACCTTTATATATATGGACAGGTCCTCCTGCCAAATGGCCTTCCCAAGCAGACCCCTGCCAATGGTCGGGTGAACTCACCCATGTCCAACAAAGAGCTGCTGAAAGAATTGTGCAAGCGATCCAAGCAAAAGAAAAAGAATTACTCATTTGGGCTGTGTGTGGGGCTGGAAAAACAGAAATGCTGTTTGCTGGTATTGCCCATGCTATTCAAGCCGGAAAACGTGTTTGTCTAGCTACTCCACGTGCAGATGTTGTTCGCGAACTTTATCCACGGTTTCAGCAAGCATTTCCGAACACAACACTTGTTGCCTTGCATGGAGGAAGCGGCAATAATCATGACACAGCACAACTTACGATCACAACTACCCATCAATTGTTAAGATATCAGCAGGCGTTTGATATTATGATTATTGATGAAATAGACGCCTTTCCTTTTCATGCCGATCAGCGCCTACCATTCGTAACAAATCGCTCCGTTAAAAAAAACGCCACTATGTTGTACCTAACAGCTACACCAAGAAAAAATCTGAAGAAGCGCAGCAACAAAGGCGAACTTGCCACGATCTTTGTTCCTGTTCGTTATCATGGACAACCTCTGCCAGTACCTCGGCTGAAAATGACAGCCCAATTAGCTCGAAGTTTAACACGTGCAAAGCTTCCTACGATATTTTGGGGCTGGTATCATCAACGAAGCAATCCAAATCGACAAGTTCTAATTTTTGTTCCAACGATAGCACAAGCCAATCATCTAACCGAACCTCTTCAAAAAAACTTACCACAACAAACCGTTACATCCGTTCATGCAAATGATCCTGATCGAACCGAAAAAGTTCAACAATTTCGTAACAAACAAATTGACACCCTCCTTACGACAACGATTTTGGAAAGAGGTGTAACGTTTCCTTCTGTTGATGTAGCGGTGATCGATGCGGGGCACGATGTATTTGATGAAGCGGCACTTGTGCAAATTGCTGGACGAGCAGGTCGTAGCCCGAATGATCCGACGGGTGAAGTGATATTTTTTCATCAGGGAAAAACAGAAGCAATGTTGGCTGCCATACGTGTGATCAAACAAATGAATAAAAAAGCATGTGTAATCAATCGAGAAAAATCATAAATCACAACAAGCAAAAGGAGGCTCTTATGCACTGTCTATCTTGTAATCAAATTATTGTTCCAGAGATTACCTGGAGTAATTTCATCTTGCCTGACCGACTATCCAATTGCTGCTCGACTTGCTCAGAAAAAATGTCTCTCATCCATGATCCAACTTGCTCGATATGTGGAAGAGAACAACACTCCGCACAAAAAATCTGTTCTGATTGCAGTCGTTGGCAAGCAAATCATCGAATGAAAAATCTCATCCTCTATAACCGTTCGGTATATCACTACGATGATTTTATAAAATCAATCGTTGCACGTTGGAAGTATAGAGGTGATTATCAGTTATACCAACTTTTCACCATAAACTTTCAAGAAAAGTTCAAACAGTACTTTCCAAAACCACCCAAACCTACCTACCTTGTTCCAATCCCTCTCAGTTCCGAACGCCTAAAACATCGAGCTTTCAACCAAGCAGAAGCTCTAGCACAATTACTTCCGTATCCAAGCTTAAACATACTCACACGAACAGAAGGGGAAAAGCAGTCAAAGAAAAATCGAAAACAACGCATCATGATGAAAAATCCTTTTACTCTTAATCGTGAACTCCCAGCAGAAGCCAAATCTGTCATCTTGATTGATGATATCTACACGACAGGTACAACATTACGTCATGCAGCGACTCTCATTCAACAAGCAGGGTGTGAGCAAATTTGCAGTTACACCCTTGCCAGATAAGGGGAAAATAACTATTCACATCTAGAGAAACGTGTCGATATATATGCTATAATAGTAGGATAGAATCGAAAGGGTGGGATTCTCGTGGGTGAACTCGACAATTGCTCCAATTGCGGGAAATTATATGTAAAAACAACAAGAAACGTTTGTCAGGATTGTTTTAAAGAAGAAGAAAAGAAGTTTCAACTTGTTTATGAATTTATGAAAAAGCGAATTAATCGTCAAGCAACCATACCAGAAATTTATGAAGGAACAGGTGTAGAAGAAGACTTGATTATTAAATTTGTTAAAGAAAATCGACTTCGTGCTTCACAATTCCCGAATTTGACTTATCCGTGTGATAAATGTGGCAGTCCGATTAAGGAAGGAAAACTTTGTGGAAGTTGTTCATCGGGGTTAGCAACGGATCTAGAAATCCATAGTGAGCGAGAAGAGTTAAAACGTAAGAAAGAAGAACAGGCGAATAAAACGTATTTTGCTGTAGATAAAGGCAAAAAATAATTAAACATTTACAATAACCTACCGATAAAAATAGTAACAATGCGTAAGCGGATAAGAAGGAAGGTGATCGGTCTTGAAAATTCATGGTCCTAATCATACCAAAGTTAATGCATATCAAAAGCAGGTTCATAAACAGTCACCCGAGCGGATAAAAGAACAATCAAAAGCGGATCAGCTGCAAATTTCAGACCAAGCAAAAAAAATGCAAGAAACACAACAAGTGCAACCGCAACGAGAAGCACGTGTAGAGGCAATCAAACAACGAGTCGAATCTGGTAAATACCAAATCGATGCGGGTAAGATCGCTGCAAAGATGTTGCGTTTTTGGAACAAGTAATTGAACATGCTCGTTACTATAGGAATCGATAAAGTGGAGTTTTACGGACTATTTCTCCAAGACAAACAACAATTGTAAGGTTATGCTTCGCTATAAGCTGGCGTAACCTTCGTCTTTTGGTCGGAATGTTCATGTCTCATTCCTCAATAAAAAAGCAAAATAGTTACCCTTAATCGATACTTTCTTAACGAAAAAAGGAGGAAACCTGAAGATGTCCATCGCAGGAATTATTGCATCACTGGATCAATTAGCACAACTTCATCAAAGCCTTCTTCAACTCTCCTTGTCAAAAACAGAGGTATTGAAAAAAGGGGATACTGAAGAGCTCCAAAAATTATTAAAAAAAGAACAAAAACATATACAAGCAGTAAATCAAGTCGAAGCACAACGGTTATCGAAAATAAGACAGTGGGCAACCGATCATAATTTTGATCCAGAAGCGACAACGGTAACTTTTTTATTAGAGCATTTACCCAATGAACAAGAAAATCTGGCACTTGAGGAAGTAACAACTTCGTTAGCTGAAACACTTGTTCAATTGAAACAACAAGAAGCATTGAATCAACAACTGACCGAGCAATCGTTACAATTTGTCAAAATGAATATCGAAATGCTCGCACCATCGATCCAAAACATTAATTACGGTAATAAACAAAAACAAACGAGTGAAAACAAGCGCTCCGTTTTTGATTCGAAGGCATAACGATTTTTAGGAGGTTGAACATTGTGTCAACATTTCAAGGGCTAGAAGTTGCAAAAAGAGCATTGAATGCTCAACAAACAGCACTGTACACAACATCACATAACATATCAAATGCAAATACAGAAGGGTATACACGCCAACGAGTGAATTTTGAACAAGTATCTTCACTTGCTCCGACCAGATTTCCTGGAGGAACAAAATCAAGTGTTGGAAGTGGTGTACAACCAGGATCCATTCAAAGAATTCGAGATCAATTTCTTGATGTGCAGTACCGAAAAGAAAATAGTAAGCACAGTTATTTTGATACAAAAGCCACTGCGTTACGACAATTGGAAGGTATTATGAACGAACCAACAGAAGAAGGGTTAGCTTTTTCTCTAGAGCAGTTCTTTAATTCGTTACAAGACTTAGGGGTGAATCCAGATGATGCAGGTACTCGTGCGGTCGTAAGTCAACGTGGGCAAGCTGTGGCTGATTCTTTTCAATATATCGCTAGTTCATTGGAAGACGTGCGTGGAGATCTCAAAAACCAAATCGATGTAACTACAACTGAAATGAATTCTATCATTGATCAAATCAATAATGTGAATCGAGAAATCGGAGGGATTGAGCCACATGGACAAGTACCCAATGATTTATATGATGAGCGTGATCGCCTAATCGATCGTTTATCTAATATAGCAGATATAAGTGTGAGTTATCAGAAGAGCAGTGGTCAACCGAGTCCGGTTGCAGAGGGTATAGCTACGGTAACGCTAAATAACGTTGGGCAAGAAGTTACGTTAGTAGATGGTGCTACGCATAGCGTAAATCATTTGAGCATTAGTTACACGGATGAAAATAATGTTGAGCAGTTCACTTTTACTGATGCAAATGGAACCACAATTGAAATTGCTCCAAGTGATTTTAACACCAATGGTAATTTAAGAGGCTTAATGGAAATGAGTGGATTTATCGATGCAGATGGTGAAATTGTAGGACAGTTTAATGCAATGCGTGATAGCTTGGATGAGATGATCACTGCCTATGCGAACGCATTTAATGAGGTTCACACTGCTGGTGTTGATCTAGAAGGAGAAGAAGGTATTCCGTTTTTCATCTTTGATACGGATGATCCAACCGGTTCTATTGTAGTTAATCCAGCCATTGTAAATAATCCCAATTTGATTGCCGCTAGTCAAAATGGTGACAGTGGTGATGGAAGCAATGCGAACGATTTAGCAGACGTGCTCAACAACCAAAATGTTGGCTTAGGAAATCGAACGTCTGTTAAAAGTTATTATCAGTCGGTGATTGGAAACATGGGGGTTGCCGCACAAGAGGCAAATCGTATGAAAGATAACTCCGCTGTGCTACGTCAACAAGTGGAAGAAAATCGCGCGTCAACAAGTGCGGTATCATTAGATGAAGAAATGACGAATTTAATCAAATTCCAACATGCTTACAATGCAGCTGCTAGAAGCATGACTTCCGTTGATGAGATGTTAGATCAAATCATCAATCGAATGGGATTAGTAGGAAGGTAGGTTAGCTAAATGCGAATATCACAAAGTATGCTTTCTAATAATATGCTTCGCAACGTTAGTAACAGTTATGGTAACTTAAATAAGTACATGAATCAGCTATCAACTGGTAAAAAAATCACAAGACCTTCTGAAGACCCCGTGGTGGCGATGAAAGGCATGAGTTATCGCTCACAAGTTTCGAATGTGGAACAATATCGACGAAATATTGGCGAAGTGCATAACTGGTTAGATAACTCTGATGACGCGCTACATGAAACAACCCAGGTTCTTCATCGTTTAAATGAACTTGCTGTCCAAGCGAGCAATGGTACTTATGAAAACACCGAACGAGAAAGTATTGCCAAAGAAGTTGACCAATTGATTGAGAATTTAGCTGAAGTGGGTAACACTAAAGTAAACAACAAGTTTATTTTTAATGGAACCAATACAAACGGTACCCTTGATCCAGAAGGAAACCCTATGTATCCAATTACGAAAAATGACGATGGAACATATACCGTCTCTGATAATGAGAATGATGTTTTTGTTGAGGTAAGTGCAGGGACAAGATTAAAAGTAAACACAAATCCTACTGCTGTATTTAGTCAAGATTTGTTTGATGATTTACAAGCTTTTGCCGCAGCATTACGTGATGAAGATATACCAGATGCCGAACTCTCACAGCATATTGAAGTCATTCAAGGCCATACAAATCAAGTGGTAAACGAACGTGCAGATATTGGTGCACGTATGAATCGTATTGAACTGATTGAAAATCGTTTAGCTTCCCAAGAAGTTACAGCGAAAGACATGATGTCCAATAATGAAGATGCAGAATTAGAAGAAATTATTATTAATTTAACTACACAAGAAGCGATCCATCGAGCTTCGCTAAGTGCAGGTGCGCGTATTTTACAACCAACTTTACTGGACTTTTTACGTTAAAAAAGTTAGTGCAGTTGGTCGTATTCACGCGATTATGCTGCAGTGAAAAGACTTGTCACAGAAGTGTGACAAGCTTTTTTGTAAATTAGGGGATTAGAGTTAGGAGGGAAAATCATGCGATTACCACAAATTCGGATGGAATCACAACCTGCATTAATTTCGATTCAAACCCAAAACGCTACCCAGACAATCCAACAACCAAAAGCGGATCAAGAAATTCTACAACCAAAAGCAGAAATAACGATTCGTACGACACCGTCCAGGTTAACGATTGATCAGTCAAAAGCTTGGCATGATATGGGTTTGCGAACTGCGAAACAATTGCATGAAGATGCTACACGTCAAGGATATCAAAAAGTCATGCAAGGTATTTCTCGACGAGTGCGAGAAGGAACGGAACAGATGAAAATTGAAAATGGAGGAGATCCATTACTAAGGCAAGCAGTAAATAATGCCAATCGTCCGGAAAAACAATTCAATATCGGGTGGGTTCCATCTCCATTTGCAGTCGATATTGACTATCAGCCAAGTGATGTCCATATTGATGTCCGAGCAAATGCTCCAATTATAAACAATCGACCGAATAAACCGGTTATTCAATACCAACCAGGCTATGCAGAGACTGGGATAAGGCAAGAAGCAGATTTACACATTGATTTTGAAAATCTATACTTTAGAGGATTTCAGTTCGAAATGTCTATATAAAGAAGGGTGAATCATGAACATTCAAACAAAATATTTTGGAGACGTTACCATTGATCAAAAACAAACGATTCAATTTCCACAGGGAATTCCAGGGTTTCAAGATGAAACAGCCTTTGTGCTGATGGATTTACCAGAAAATCCAACCTTTCAAGTTCTACAGTCAACAACAAGAACAAATGTTGCTTTTATCGTCACAAATCCCTATGCATTTCATCCCGACTATGAACTTGAATTGGATGAAGCAACATTAGAATTGTTACAAATTGAAGCGGAAGAACAAGTGAGTGTATTCGTCATTTTAACATTAAAAGATCCGTTTGAAACAAGTACGGTTAATTTGCAAGCACCGATTATCGTGAATCATGAAAAGAAATATGCTAAGCAATTCATTACTAATAATTCAAGCTACTCAACCAGAGCGCCATTACTACCTGTGAAAGACCAGGAGGGTTAATATGTTAGTACTAACACGAAAGCTAAATGAATCGATTCAAATTGGTAATGAGATTGAAGTGAAAGTGGTTGGTATCGAGGGTGATCAAATCAAGTTAGGTATTTCGGCACCAAAGCATATTGAGATCCATCGAAAGGAAATCTACTTAGATATTCAACAAGCAAATAGTCAAGCAACAGAGAATCAAGTCGATTTAATAAATTTTTTAAAAGAAAAGTGAAAAATTTGTTTAACATTTCGTTCCACAGTCCGATATTAACTATGTAAAGCTAACTCAGACTAAAGACGGCCGCTTTAGTTTGATTATTTACCCACATGGATGTGGAAATTATAAACACTCAAGGAGGAATTTATCGTGAGAATTAATCACAATATCGCGGCGTTAAACACACACCGCCAACTATCAGGTAACCAAAATGGTGTTCAAAGTTCATTAGAAAAATTATCTTCAGGTCTTCGTATTAACCGTGCAGGAGATGACGCAGCTGGTCTTGCAATCTCTGAAAAAATGCGTGGTCAAATCCGTGGTTTGGAAATGGCACAAAAAAATTCACAAGATGGTATTTCTTTAATCCAAACAGCTGAAGGTGCATTAACGGAAACTCATGCGATTCTTCAACGTATGCGTGAACTAACTGTTCAAGCTGGTAACACAGGTACACAAGAACCTGATGACCTTCAAGCAATTCAAGATGAGATTGATGCATTATTAGAAGAGATAGATGGAATCTCTACTCGTACAGAATTTAACGGTAAAACATTATTAAGTGGTTCATTCTCTACAACAAACTTAGTGTTCCAAATTGGTGCTAATACAGACCAAACATTAGAAGTTAACATTGATGATATGAGTACAACGGGATTAGGCCTTGCTGCTGCAGATATTGATGTTACTAATTTTGTTGATGCTGCCGGTGAGTATCAAGAAACTGAATTTAATGACGCTTTAGATGCAATTGATGCAGCAATAACATCTGTTTCTGAACAACGTTCAGCTTTGGGTGCAATTCAAAATCGTCTTGAGCACACTATCAACAACTTAGGTGCTTCTCAAGAAAACTTAACAGCTGCTGAATCACGTATTCGTGACGTAGATATGGCGAAAGAAATGATGGAATTCACGAAGAATAACATCCTTACTCAAGCGTCTCAATCTATGTTGGCACAAGCTAACCAAACACCTCAAGGTGTATTACAATTATTACAATAATTGTAGTATCAGAAAAAGTCATCTGAAAACAGATGGCTTTTTTCTATGATTATGATGAAGTACTTTTGTTTGTGATAATTTGTTTGATATAATTAAGAATACAGCAGTATTGCCGATAATATAAGTGAGGTGATAAAAATGAAGGTATACATAAATCAACAATTAATAACAGATTCAAAAGATATAGATTCTATTATCCAAAATATAGAAGGGTGGATAGTGAATCAACAACTTATTATTACAAGTAATTACGTGTTAAATGGCAACAAGGTCACTGGGGACTGGTTAGATGATATAAAGATTAATGCGAATACGGACGCACGACTAGAATTGCATACAGAAGATTTACTTGTTGTGTTAAAAGAAATGAAAGATACTACCCTAGACTATGTTATTCAGATTGAAAAGAATTTACCAAGTGTAATTGATAGGCTATATACCTCTGAAGAGAATATGAACTTAACAGACGTATTACATGATTTAATTGAAGGTATTGAGTATCTATTAAATGTAGCAATTAATCTTAATTTTGATAAATTACTAGAAAACCACGTTGATATGTTAAAAGAACTTATGGAGACATTAGAATTACATGATACAACAGACTGTGCAGATTTGTTGAAATATGAGTGGTTACCTTGGATGGAACGATACAAAAAAGAACTTTTATCATTGGAGTTGGAATGAAACAATGAATCAAATTTCTAAACAACTAGCACTAAAACATGCAAAGCTATTTTCCTCTCAGGTTGCTAAACAATTGGATGAGATTAATTTAGAGGTTAGCAATGTCCAGATCACTAAAGCAAAAAAAATTAATAAGATGATTTTATCACAAGTTCATGACGGTAAAATAGTTAATTTATATAGTAAGTTTAACCCAATTGAAGAAGTGGAACGATGGGTATCAACAATTGAGTCCGAACCTAATCATATTATTTTATTTGGCTTAGGATTAGGCTATCATCTTCAAGCACTTTATAACAAGTTTCCTAAGGTTAGATTTCATATTATTGAACCTAATCCTCATACGGTACTTGCTTTTTTTTCACTTCTAGACAAACCTGGATTCATTAAAAATATTGATGACCTTATCATCGGTTATCGTGAAGTAGAGATATCTTCTTTTTTTAAACGAATTTTAGATAAGTTTGATAACAATTGGAAATTCCTACACATCCCTAAGTATCAGACGTTATATAAAGACGAATATCATTATATCATGCAATTATTCAAGAAAATGTTTATTGATTATCAATCAATGCTTAAATCGCATAATACCTTTGGTGACTTATGGCTGTTCAATGCGTTAGAGAACCTTGCTATGATCCAAAGCACCGACAACATCATGTCATATAAACAACAGTTTGCCGATAAACAAGTGATTTTAGTTGCTTCTGGACCATCACTTGAACATCATATTGCCTTCCTTAAACGAGTCAGTGAAGAAAAGAAAGCCTTAATAATTGCTGCTGGAACAAGTATTAATTTTTTGGTTAACAATCATATTAAACCAGACTTTGTTACATCATACGATCCTGGAGAAGGTAATTATAAGAATATGCAACCTGCCTTAGCATTAGATGTTCCTTTAATATTTGGTACAACAATTCATCCTAAAATTGTTAAGGAGTATAAGGGGCCCAAGGCTCATATGATTATGTCTAAAGACTATATCTCTTCTTATCTTAGTACAATTAATCCGGAAGATATCGTCAACGATGCCCCGACTGTTACAGCTGTTACCCTCGATCTTCTGTATAAATTAGGGGTTAATGAAGTCTTCTTAATTGGTCAAGATTTGTGCTTTATTGGTGATCAATATCAAGCAAAAGCAGTATATCCTACGAATAAAAGTGGGAAACTGCTAGCGAAACATAAGATGCAAATGGAGCATATAGAGAATAATAAAGGTCAATTAGTCGAAACAAATAAAAGCTTTAAAGTTATGAAGCAATATATTGAAGAAACAGTTAAACAATATGAAAATTTTAGTGTTGTTAACTTATCACTTTATGGTGCTAAAATTGAGGGAATCCCTTATAAAAATGCTGATCTTGTTGAAAATGAATTAAGCACTTTAGATAAACAAGAAGAAATAATATCGAGTTTCCGATCTAGAAGTTTAAATAGACAAGATTTTAACGAAACTATTAAGAATTTTAAAAAAGTATTTCTGTTGCATGAAGAGCAATTGGATAGAATATATAAGCAACTAAACAAGTTTGATTCCAGGAAACAAACCACAGCTTTTTTTGCTGAAATTCAACAACGGTTACAGATGTTGTTTGAGCAAAAGGCATATCAATATTTAATTAATCCTATTGTTGTTAATGAATCTCATCAACTTTCAAGAACTATAGCAAATAGCGACTTATCAACATCAGATAGTATCAAACGTTATTTAGAAGAAGCAGTTGAACCATTGGTAAACGCAATAAGCAAAACAATCATTACTTATCAATATAAGCTTAATCATATCAAAGATTTAAATCAATCAGCAGAAATATCGATTAATTCTAATAATAAAAAGTTCCTTAACCATTACTTAAATGATAAAAGTAAGAGTGCAGTTATTGATTTTACTGAAAGAAATGACCGATTAGTAATTGTATTTTCGGGTTTGTTTGGTGGATTAGGAATGCCAATTAACGCCTTTTTTGGTGAAGTGTTTTCTGGTTATAAGATAGTTTTTTTGAGAGACTTAAAACAATCAGCGTTTCAATCTGGTCTAAAAGGCATATCCGATATAGATGAAAGCAATAAAATGTCTTACTATCTAAAAAAATTGATTAAACGATCCAATGCTAAAAAAATCATCCTAGCAGGAGCATCCACAGGAGGCTATGCAGCAATTAGGTACGGATTAAATCTAAAAGAAGTAAATCAGATTATTGCTTTTGCCCCGCCAACCTTTTTAGATGAGCGGAATAAAAAAACATACGATGATAATAGATGGCAAGAAGAATTAGAGATTAATATTATGGAAGAGCTACCTGATTTAAAAGTATTATTGACAAATAAGGAAAAAAAACTTATTGATATTTACTATGCTGAAGATAATGAGCTTGATCAATTTCATGCTTCAAGGCTGGAAGGACATGATAATATTCATTTGCATCGCTTGAAGCAGGGTGGGCACCGAGTTCTTGAGGAACTCTTTATTCAAAAACAGCTGGATCGTATAAAAAATTCACTTTTGAAAGATATAGGTGATCACTTTGAATTTATATCAAAATAAATCCATATTAATATTGGGTGGTACAGGGACAATAGGTAAAAAATTACTCAGTGTATTAATTGAATATCAACCAAAAGTAATACGAATTTTTAGTCGAGATGAATATAAGCAATTTGAGCTTCAACAAGAAATGGCCAATTTCGACAATATCCGATATTTGATCGGAGATATAAGAGATGAGAAACGATTATTAATGGCTATGGAGAATATTGATTATGTATTTCATTTAGCGGCTATGAAGCATGTCTCAGCCTGTGAATATAATCCTTTTGAAGCAGTTCAGACAAATATTACCGGCACTCAGAATGTCATTCAAACAGCATTACGTGCTGGTGTAGAAAAGGTTATATTTACAAGTACTGATAAAGCAATTTCCCCCACCAATGTTTATGGGGCAACAAAGCTCACGGCAGAGAGGCTTATGTCGGCAGCAGAAAACCAGAAAGGTAGCAAAAGGACGATTTTTTCTTCTGTTCGATTTGGGAACGTCATGGGTTCTAGGGGATCAGTCATACCTTTATTTAAGCAACAGATCCTTGATAAACAAATGCTCACTGTAACTGATTTAAATATGATTAGATATATGATGACGCCTACTCAAGCCGTTGAACTCATACTTCAAGCTAATCAATTGGCAAAAGGTGGAGAGGTATTTGTTCTGAAAATGCCTATCGTAAAGCTTAACGACTTGGTTCAAGTTATGATTGATTTAGTAACAAAAAAATATCACATAAAAGAAGAAATAAAGATTAGAGAAATTGGTATTAGACCAGGTGAAAAAAGATATGAGGAATTAATGACTGAGGATGAGGCTAAAGTTGCGACAGAGTTAGAACATATGTATATGCTTTATCCATCTCTTCATGCGAAGCCTCTGTCTTTTAAACCAGCTATGATTAAGGTTACACAACCATTTGAACAACCAACAATTGAGCAAGAAACTTTGCGAACCTGGTTAAAAGAGGAAAAATTAATTTGACGCTTATAAAGTTGGGGGCTGTACATAGCTATGAAATTATTTATTCTAGCTGCTGGAAAAGGTAGTCGTTTAAAGAGTTTAACAAGAGATCTGCCCAAGCCATTAATGACAATAGATCAAAAAGGCACGACCATATTAGAATATAACATTAACTGTGCAAAAAAATCAGGTCTTTTTGAAGAAATAGTCGTTATTACTGGCTATAAAGCACCAATTGTTGTTGACTATCTAAAAAAAATTCAGGGGATAAAGATCAGTACAGCTTTCAATGTAATGTATAGTGAATTTGGTCCTATCTCATCATTATGGTCAATTAAAAAGAATGTACTGCTGAACGACTGTGTCATCATAAATGGCGATACACTATATGATGATGCTGTTTTTGAACAATTAGATAAATGTGTTAGTACAAGTTTATTCTACAGCAAAAAAAACATATATGAGAATGATGAAGTGAAGTTAATCATTAGAGATAAGCAAGTTGAGCGGGTAGCGAAAGTCCTTGACTTAAATAAGGCTGATGGTGTGTCCGCTGGCTTACTGTTGGTAAAAGGTGAAAATACACGTCAAATACTATACAACTATATATGTAAACTGTACAAAAGTAAGGTCATTTGGCATGAGCTCATTAATCAGCTAGTACAGGAAAATATAGAAGTCTATCCTCTTGAAATAGATAGTAGTCTTTGGTATGAGATTGATACAATTAAAGATTATAAAACTTACCATGCTCAAAAAGGTAAGGTGATCCCAAATGTCAATAACTAAAATACTAACACATAATATCAGCGAACGTTATGGTCAATTAGTAAATAAAAAGCTAGTTGTTTTTGGTACAGGTCAATGTAGTAAGCAACTTGTTCCAATTCTCGGTCAATTCGGTTTATCTATTCAATACTATTTGGATAACAACCAGCAGCGTTGGGATAAGAAGCTTTTTGACAAGAAAATAAACAGGCCCGATTATATACTAACTGAAAATAAAGACGATATTTTTATTTTAATTGCTAGCTCCTACTATACAGAGATTACAGAACAGCTGATAAACATTTATCAGCTAGAAGAGCATACCCATTTCTGTGCGCTCCTTAAAGTCGAACCTGATGAAGCGACAAGAAAAGAAAGAGTGATTAACGGTGTTCGAGTAGGCAAATATAGTTATGGCTGTCAAAGGCTTTGCCAAGAGAACTCTACATTAATAGAGTCTATTGGTTCTTTCTGTTCAATAAGTGATACTGTTGAGATAGCCGGTCCTAATCATCCGACTGAATTTATAAGCACACACCCCTTTTTTTATAACACACTTATCCATGGTAATGAGAGGGTTCCGCCACTACTGAATGAAGAGGCTTCGGTCAATCATGTAGCAACAAATAATCAAAAAATAAAAATTGGTCACGATGTATGGATTGGTAAGCATGTTTTATTGTTACCATCAATAAAAATTGGGAATGGTGCCATTATTGGAGCAGGTGCTGTGGTTACAAAAGATGTACCTGATTACGCTATTGTAGGCGGTGTCCCAGCTGAAATTTTAAAGTATCGCTTTAATCAACAACACATTAAAGAATTAAATGCTATTGCTTGGTGGCAATGGTCGGATGAAAAAATCCGTGCCAATATAGAATATTTTATTCATAATCAAGAATTTATTGATCATTTTTCTTCATCAACATGCTATTGATCTAGCTAAAACAAATGGATGGAATGATACTATGAAAGAAATAATTGTTTTTGGTGCAGGTAAAAACGGAGAAATATTTTTAGAAAGAGTAAGGGGAAATCAAACCAAAATCCTTTTTTTTGTTGATAATGACAAAGACAAGCAATCACAGTTATTTCATGGTTATAATGTTTTCTCACCTGATCGAATTTTGGATAATACATATGATTTTGTGATAGTGGCGAGCTTATCTATTATCCCAATTACGGAACAGCTTGTTAAGTTAGGTGTACCATTAAATAAAATTATCCCATTTGACTATCAGGCACATCTTTCTCAACTATCTGATTTATACCGTAAAGGAACAAATACTATTACCAAAAAGCCCGTAAAAGATCAAACCTCTTTAAGTATTGCCTTACTTAATTATAACTTTTCTAACCAAAATGGATGGGCACTATATAAGAATATGCCATCATATATAAAAGATAAGTATAAGGTTGATTTGATTGAACATGAGGATTATCATCAACTAGCTAAGTATGATGTTATCTGTTCATCTAATCATAGAGGGATATATGATGAACACCATATTAATATAGAACTATGGCATGGCTTCTCATTCAAAAAAAAAGGGGCAATGTTGAATCATCAGTTCTCCGGGCAAAGCTATCAGGATATGCTAAAGGCACGCTATACAGACTTAGTTATGTCATACTCTGAATTACATTCGACATGTTTTAATAGCTGTTACCCGAGTGAAGCAAATCGCTATAAACTAACTGGTATGCCGAGAAATGATTTTTTATTTAATGATGATTGTAGAGAAAAGTTATCCTACATTACAAATACAAATATAGGTGATGGTAACGTTATTGTTTATTTACCTACGTGGAGAAAAGGGCAGGATCAACATGTCGAAACACAATCGAATTGGGATCAACTCTTTGATATGTTTGTTGATGAACAAGACCTAGGTGCTTTTCTCGAAGAACATAATACCTATTTATTCGTTAAACTACATCCATTTGAATATAACAAGTTTAAAGACTTAACTATTTTTGAACATGATCGTATTAACTTATTGAATGACGAATTATTAATTAATCAACGTATCCATTTATATGAGGTACTTGGAGCAACAGATTTGTTAATTACTGACTACTCTTCGGTCTATTTTGACCTTTTATTATTAGACACCCCTACAATTTTCGTTCAACCAGATAAAAAGGAATATGAAAAAAACAGGGGATTCTTAGTTGAACCATATGATTATTTTACAGTAGGTCCTAAAGTAAACAATTATTCTAACTTGAAGGCGGAAATTAGTTATCATCTCCTAGGAAACGACGATTATGAAATAAAAAGAAAGGAGTTAACGAAACTTATCCATAAATATAATGATAATCAATCCAGTTTACGCGTTTGGAGCGAAATTGATCGTTATTTATGTTCACTAAACCAATGATTTGAGGTGAATGGAACAATGAAATGTTTAAAAGAACGATTGATCGATAAAGGCTGGGAGTACAAATATAGGAATTATTCCCGTTATTTTGTTGGAAATATAAACATCCATATGAGACAAAAGCCTAAAATATCAGTCGTTGTTATCTCATGGCGGGTTCATCCGCTTACGATCGAGAATTTACGTGCTTTGGAGAGTCAACGAAATACTAGTGATTTTGAAGTGATTTTTGTCGACAATGGTGCCCCAGAGCATAGCTTTGATCCGTTAATGCCGTATATTGATACATATATTCGCTTGAATACCAATACAGGTGCATGCATCGCCAGAAATATTGGCGCTTTATTCGCTCAAGCTCCAATTTTATTATTTCTCGAAGATGATGCCATCCCTGATCAACATTTAATCGAATCACATATAATCACCCATCAACGTTATTCACTTATCTCAGTAAGGGGTGTTTGTTTACCTATCAGTAACAATGAATGGAATGAACGGCAGGACTGGTATTATTTAGGGGATGATCCTCATGCGCGTTATTGTGACATTGAAGGAAATGCTTCATACTCAGCAAATGAATTCTTTGAAGTGGGTGGTTGGAATGATCAACTTCTTTATGGTGGAGAAGGAAAAGAACTAGCCATTAGAATTCTAAATAAATACCCTACTTTGAGCAAACAAATTTATTCCCCTATTAGTATTATTTATCATGACTATGCTATAAGTGAGCAGCAGCTTGAATTGAAGAGGCAAAAGCAACGCTCCTCTTTTACTAAATTAAAAGAAAAATATTCTGATTGGGAGAAGTTTGATTCGAAGTGGGGGCAATATATAGGCGAGTATCATACACTTAACGAAACATTATCTTGGCAAAAAGATAAAAAAAGTCAAGAACGTTACCTCGAAATTTGCCAGTTTATAAAAGAGCAACATAAAACGGCTATACATAAATATATGGATGGTAAAGTCTTTTTAAATGATATCGATTTTTTTCAATCGCTATCCACATTGAAAAAAATAGCTATTTTTGGAGCAGGTTTAAAAGGGAGAACCACGTTTACGATCTTAAAACGGTACGGTCTTGAAATTGACTGCTTTGTCGACAATAACAGTTCAATTCATTACCAATATCTTTTTGATAAGCCAATTGTCCCAGTAACTCAATTAACAGATGACTACTTTATTCTCATAGCTTCAAGTTGGAGTTACCAGATTGTTAATCAATTAGTAGAGCTCAAATGGGCTAAAAATAAGAATTTTAAAACCATCATTGGATAGCGTTCTGAAAGGAGTAAACTTATGTGTCTAAAAGAAGCATTAACTCAGATAAACTGGACTAATAAACTGGAAATATACGAGCAATATTTTGAATACGTCAAATATCTAGGCGATATTCAAAACCCACTCTTTTCAGTTGTGATCATCTCATATCGACTTCATCCAGATACATTAATAAATTTAAGAGAACTCAATCAACAAAAACAATCTCAATCTTTTGAAATTATTTTTGTTGATAATGGTGGGGAAATAGATGAATTTGATGCTTTAAAACCCTACATCGACACATATATACGTTTAAATCAAAATACGGGTGCTTATTTGGCGCGAAATGTGGGAGCTACTTTTTCAAAGGCCCCGTATCTAATATTTCTTGAAGATGATGGTATTCCTGATTGTGAGCTTATAAAGGCATATAAAGAGCTTATCCAAGCATATGAAGTCATTAGTATTCGTGGTGTTTATTTAGCCAAAACAGATAATCCGCTTAATGCAAGACAAACTGTTTATTATTTGGGTAATAACCATTTTCCTGCGTATGTGAATTTAGAAGGTAATGCGCTATTTTTAGCTAAAAGTTTTTTCCAGGTCGGTGGTTGGGACGATCAAATTCGCTATGGCCATGGCGGCATGGAGTTGGCCGTTAGATTGCTAAAAATAGAGCCAGATAAACGAAAACAAATATATTCACCTTTACCAATTATTTATCATGATTTAGTAAAGGATGAACAAGAATTTTTAGTAAAGCGTCGCAAACATGAACTGGCCTATCTCTATTTAAAAGAAAAACATCCTGACATTGATCAGTTTATTCGAGATTGGCAATCTATGTTCTTATCAGACACTGAATTAAGTAGCAAGAGTTTAGGAGATTTAGACACTTTAATGCAACAGATCTATCAGAGAAATCAGCGCGCAATTCATTATATGAATCAATTATTTATCCCTTCTTACGACTCAGAACAGATTCGTCGTTTACTTCCTAGATTAATGCACAATCGGGAGAATCTATTTATATTTGGTGCAGGCTCCTTAGGTGAGCATGTCTTAAATGTGCTTAATAAAAATGATATAGTGGTAGCGGGTTTTCTTGATAACAATTCAGCTAAATGGAATAATAAGATTAAGCAATACTCGATCTTTAATCCTAATCGCATAACTAATCGAGATTTCATTGTTATTGCTTCCATTTATTCTTATGAAATCAGGATACAGCTCGAACAAATGGGCCTAAAAAATAATCAAGATTTTATTATAATCCATTAATTTTAGGGGATGTTTATGACTACTATATCAGTTATTATGCCTACTTATAATAATGAAACATTTATATCACAAGCGATTGATAGTATATTAAACCAAACATTTCAAGATTTTGAACTTATCATTGTAGATGACGGGAGTAAGGATCGAACAACCGATATTGTACAAAACTATGTCGATACATATCCAAGCAAATTAAAATTAATTAAACATGCTAATAATAGAGGGGCAGCAGAAGCACGTAATACTGGAATTAAGCAAAGTACGACAGATATCCTTATGCTTGCAGATAGTGATGATGTGCAAGGTCCCAATCGTATTGAGGCGCTTTATCAAGGGTTAAAGGGCTATGATCTGGTCTTTAATGAATGTTTGATGATTGATCATAACAATCAACCTTTAAATAATATAAAAAGTTATCCAGCATACCTCACCAATCAAAATATTGTTACTGAGATGTTAAAGAGGAACCATTTTTGGTCAAGCCTTGTTATGTTAAGAAAAACAGATGATGTTTTTTTTGATTCAAGCTTACCAAGTGCAGAAGATTTTGAGCTGTTTCTACGTTTATTTTTAAAAGGGTATAAATTTAATATCGTGTATGAAAAGCTTACGCTTTATCGTATTCATCCTAATAATTTGTCAGGAGATACCGGTAAAGCACAGCATTCAATAGCAGAGGTGCTAAAACGACTTGATCTGGAGAGACTAAAGCTCGCTTTACTAAATAACCATCCAAAAATAATAGTCTATGAAGCGACTGCTGCGGCTTACATGTGGCGTGAAGATTATAATCAAGCCATTAGCCTCTTGGAAAAGAATGATTTAACTATAGAAGGTTTCTTCATGCTAGCAGTTTGTTATTATAAACAAAACCAATTAGATGATAGTTTAATTATTTTTAATAAATTAAGAAAGAGCTCAAATAATTTGGCGATAAAAAATAATTATATAGTCATTCGCACACTGCGTACCAAAGAGCGAGATCAAGCTTTTCCTGAGCTTAATCAAATATTAGCAAAGGAGCCTAACTATATCGATGCGAAGTATAATTTAACATGTTTAATAGAGGATCGATTATCTGATTTAAGAATAACTGAAAGATTACTTCGAGAACAAATTACAGTGGCTCAGCACTATAAGAGTGGGGATTTCAATGAAAGAGAAAACAATTATTTTAGATCTTGATGACACGCTATATTGTGAGCATGATTATGTTAAATCTGGTTTTGCTGTAGTTGCAAACTTTTTAGCAGCTGAGGCTAAGCAACAAGATCACTTAGTCATTTACAAGAAAATGATTGAAATATGGATGGAACATGGACGGGGAAAAGTTTTTGATTTAGTCTGTAGTTTTTTTTCTATTGAACAGGTTGATATTCACCAACTTGTTCAATTGTATCGAACACACCTGCCTTCCATTACGTTATATGATGATGCTGTTGCCTTTTTAAACAATCAGATTGAAAGAGGTGTTCCATTGGGACTCGTTACAAATGGTCTGTCAGTGATGCAGTGGAATAAGGTAAAAGCATTAAAGTTAACAAGCTACATCGATGCTATTGTAGTTGCAGATGACTTAGGGGGTCAAGCCTTTTGGAAACCAAGTCCTACCCCTTATTTAAAAGCATTAGAAATTCTGCAGATTACAGCTCAAGAAGCCATATATGTAGGGGATAATCCAAATCTAGATTTTATCACAGCGAAAAAGCTTGGTCTTGAAACAGTAAGGATTATCCGTGATCATGGAGATCATATGAATTCAAATGTCCCTCCACTATATCAAGCTGATCGACAAATTTATTCATTATTAGAACTAATAGACGGGTAGTGAAGGGTCATGAATGTGTTAGTAATGAGCATTTCAAAAAAAGTTCCGTTGTTACAAGCAGTCAAAAAGGCATTAACTCGTATTAATCCAAATGCTCAATTATTTGGTGCAGATGCCAATGATAAAGTCATAGGTAAGTTTTTTGTTGACGTTTTTTGGAAAGTACCATTTCTGGAAGGAATGGAAATTCAGTCAATCCTTACTTACTGCAAAGAAAATCATATTACATTGATTATACCTACTCGTGATGGAGAGTTGGCCTATTTTGCTTCATATCAGAAGCAACTCGAAAAGTCTGGAATTTCTGTGATGGTTTCGAACCAAGCAGTGATTCATACAACATTAGATAAGTTTACTTTTTTTCAAAAATTGAAAGATTATCACTTACCTGTGATTGAGACAACGTTAAATATTGATTCCCTTCATGCCAAATCTTATGTTGTTAAAGAACGTTTTGGTTCAGGATCAACCCAACTTGCTTTAGGCTTAAATCGTGTACAAGCTGTTGCCTTTGCTAAAAAGCTAAAGCAACCTATCTTCCAACCTTATTATATCGGTGAAGAATTTAGTATTGATTTGTATGTAAATAAGCAGGGAGAAGTAGTTGGTGTTATTGTGAGGAGCCGAGATTTTATTGAGAATGGTGAATCTCAAATAACAACGATTGTTGAGCATCGTGAGCTTGAACAGCAAGCAATTGATTTGGTACAGGTTCTTAGCTTATATGGTCATGTTGTATTACAGGCAATTGTGACAGAAGATGGTAACATCCATTTTATTGAATGTAATGCTAGATTTGGTGGGGCATCAACTTTAAGCATAGCTGCGGGGTTGGATAGTTTTTACTGGTTTTTTTTGGAGTCGATCTTTGATCAAAAAATTACTCCTTCACTTTTTAAGAAAACTGATAAGAATTTGTCTTTAATGCGTTATGCACAAGATTATTTTGTGGGAATGGGAGATGATCAACAATGAAAACAACAGTCATTATTCAAGCGCGAATGGGATCATCACGTTTACCTGGTAAAATATTAAAACCGCTCGGTGATTCTTCAATATTGGATTATGTTGTGTCACGTTGCCAAATGATTGAACAAATAGATACTGTTGTGGTTGCTACATCTGACCAACCAGCTGATGACCAGGTTCAAGACTGGTGTAAGCACAATGGCATTTCATATTTTCGAGGATCTGAGCACGATGTTCTTGCTCGTTATTACAACTGTGCGAAGCAGTATCCTGCTGATGTTATCATACGTGTAACGGCCGACTGTCCTTTTGTTGATTATCATCTCGCGACAAAGCTCTTAGCTGAGATGGATCATAATCGTTTTGATTACATAAAATTGGCTGGAGAACTTGTAAGAGGGTTCAATGTAGAACTATTCTCTTATCGTGCATTATCCTATATTTTTAAACATGGTCATCAGGAAAGGCATCGAGAACATGTAACCTATTATGGCTATGAGTATCCTGAACAATTTAAATACAAGACTGTACAAGCCCCATCCTATTTATGTCACCCTGAACTTAGAGTAACTGTAGATACAATCGAAGATTACCAAATGGTTGAGCAAATCACTCGGCAATGTACGACAAATAAATATGTAAGTAGTGAAGAGGTAGTGGCATTCTTGCTTGCAAACCCTAAAGTTGCAAGCATTAACGCACATGTAAAGCAAAAACCTGTACGATAAGTTAGGGGATTAAAATGCAAATTTTCTTTAGAGTTGATGCGTCAAACCAGATTGGATCTGGACACGTTCAACGTTGCTTAACGTTAGCTGAACAACTAAAACAAAAAGGGGCAGAGATACATTTCATTATCAATAAACAAAAGGGAAACATGGAAGCAGAAATTAGGCGACAATATTCCGTTTATTTTATCGAATGTATGATATCTCAAGGTCAAGAATTAGATGCAGAGCAAACGGTATCTGTGCTAAGGGAAATCAACCGAAAAGTTGATTTGCTTATCGTTGATCATCACCAGCTATCGGTGCAATGGCAAAATAAAGTAAAACCACTTGTTGAAAAATTAATGGTTATCGATGATCTAGCAAATCGCAAGCACAATTGTGATCTTTTACTTGATCAAAATTACTATAAGGATTATCGTTCTAGATATAAAGATCTAGTTCCAGCTTCATGTCGCCAGCTTTTAGGCCCAAAATATTTGTTGCTACGTCCTGAGTTTAACAATGTCAACCGTAATTTAAGGAAAAATGAATCGATCGAACGCCTATTGATATGCTATGGGGGGGCTGATCCAACTAACGAAACGGAAAAAGTATTGACAGCTTTAAAGAAATATTCGATGGTTGATAAATTTATCATTGATGTCGTTGTTGGATCAAATTATATTAATGTCGCTCGAATTAAGCAGCTATGTTCAGAAATAAACGCAAATCTTCATTATAATATAAATTACATGGCTACACTTATTGCTAAAGCTGACTTAGCCTTTGGAGCTGGTGGCGTGTCTATGTGGGAACGATGCTATCTAGGCTTACCTTCAGTTGTGACGATTGTAGCTGATAATCAATCTCGGGCTGTAAACGATGCTACTGATAAACCGTTTGTTATTAATTTAGGCTGGCATCACAATGTTAACGTTCAAGATTACTATGAGTTAATTAATCGACTTACTGTAAATTTAGACGACCTTAAGAAAATCCGAGAAAAACTAGTACATTTTATTAATCAAATAGATCAGCATAAATGTGTAGTAGCAGAAGAAATTATTGCTTTAATTAGTTGAAAAGGAGATGGAGAAATGACGTTAAAGATTGCTAATCGGTTAATTAGTGAGCAACATGAACCATTTATTATTGCTGAAATGTCTGGTAATCATAATCAATCATTAGAGCGAGCGCTAGCAATCGTAGAAGCAGCTGCCAAAGCAGGGGCAGATGCGATAAAGCTTCAAACATACACGGCTGATACGATGACATTAGATATAAATGAAGGGGACTTTTTCATTGAAGATCCAAATAGCCTTTGGCAAGGTAACTCACTATATCAGCTATATCAACAAGCGTATACACCTTGGGAATGGCATGAAGTGATTTTTAATAAGTGTAAAGAACTTGGTATTATTGCTTTTAGTTCCCCTTTTGATCAGTCAGCGGTAGACTTTCTAGAGCAACTTGATGCGCCAGCCTATAAAATTGCTTCGTTTGAGAATGTTGATATTCCCTTAATTAAGAGAGTAGCCCGGACTGGAAAGCCTGTGATCCTATCAACTGGCATGGCCACAGCTTCAGAATTAGACGAAGCTGTTCGTGTAGCACGAGCAGAAGGCTGTAAAGATCTCATTTTATTAACATGTACAAGTACGTATCCTGCATCGCCAGTAAACACAAATTTGCGAACAATGCCTCACATGAAGCAGTTATTTAACTGTCAAGTTGGCTTGTCTGATCATACGATGGGTGTTGGAGTCGCTGTTGCTAGTGTTGCTCTAGGTGCGTCAGTTATTGAAAAACATTTTACCTTATCACGAGCTGATGGTGGTGTTGATGCTGCTTTTTCTATGGAGCCCTCTGAGTTAAAACAATTAAAGCTCGAGACAACCAGAGCACGGCAAAGCCTTGGAGAAGTGAATTACGGTCCTGTTACAGATGAATACGAATCATTAAAACATCGTCGTTCATTGTATATTTCTAAAGATATAAACAAAGGTGATAAACTAGGTGAAGAAAATGTAAAAGCTATTCGACCAGGACTAGGTTTACCAACTAAATATTATGAGTTAATTATCGGTAAAGAAGTTGTACGATCAGCAAAAAAGGGAGAACCTTTAACGTTTGAATTACTAATGAAAGGGGATTGAATAATGAATATACTTGTAACAGGTGGAGCGGGGTTTATTGGTCGATGGGTCGTTAAACAATTATTAAATAAACAGCATAATGTAACGGTACTAGATGACTTATCTAATGGGCAATTAAATAATATAACAGAGTTTGAAGAAAATGAAGCTTTTACTTTTTTGTTAGGGGATATCAAAAATGAGCATTTACTTGATGAGATTTATAATGAAGGAGCTTTTGAACTCTGCTATCACTTAGGGGCAAGTATAAATATACAGGATTCTATCGATCATCCAAGGCAAACATTTGATAATGATACGGTTGGTACTTTTTATATAATGGAGCAGTGTCGTAAACATTCAGTAAAAGTTGTGTTTATGAGCACGTGTATGGTGTATGATCGTTGTTTTGATAAAAATGGAATTACCGAAGATCATCCGCTTAAACCCGCTTCTCCGTATGCCGGTTCAAAAATAGCAGCTGAGAACATAGTATTATCTTATTACTACGCTTATAACCTACCAGTTGTGGTAGTACGTCCGTTTAATACATATGGACCGTTCCAAAAAACTGGTGGTGAAGGTGGTGTAGTAGCTATTTTCATTAAAAAGAAATTAAATGGAGAATCTATTCAGATTTATGGAGATGGGACCCAAACTAGAGATTTGCTTTTCGTTGAGGATTGTGCAGATTTTGTTATAAGGGCAGGGTTATCAGATAAAGTAAATGGTCAAATATTAAATGCTGGGTTAGGACAAGATGTGAGCATTAATGAACTTGCTAAAATAATAGCTGATCAAAAAGTACCTATAGAGCATGTTGATCATATCCATCCACAGAGTGAAATTCAGAAGTTACTATGTAACTATGAGAAAGCAACGAAACTGTTAAATTGGTCACCCAAATTCAGCCTGTTAAAAGGAATTCAGAAAACAGAGGAATGGATTAAAGAAGGACATTTAGTTTAGTGAATTGAGTTGATATTATGAATCAAAGAAGTGAATACTTATCGTATGGTCAGCAATGGATTGATGAAGAAGATATTGAAGCAGTTGTTAAGATTTTACGCTCGCCTTTTATAACTCAAGGTCCAAAAGTAATGAAATTTGAAGAGAAAGTAGCTAACTACGTAGGTGCTCGCTATGCCGTTGCTTTCTCAAGTGGCACCGCGGCATTACATGGGGCTTGCTTTGCAGCAGGCATCAAACAAGGGGATGAAGTTATTACGACACCTATGACCTTCGTAGCCACTTCAAATGTGGTTTTGTATTGTGGAGGCAAGCCGGTTTTTGCTGATATAGATCCCAAAACCTACAATATTGACCCGATTCAAATCGAAAAAAACATAACAGAACAGACGAAAGCTATTATAGCTGTTGATTACACCGGACAGCCAGCTGAAATGGATGCGATTAGCGCTCTAGCTAAGAAAAAAAATTTAATTGTAATTGAAGATGGGGCTCATTCACTAGGAGCCACATACAAAGGACGTAAAGTTGGAACGCTTGCAGATATGACAATGTTTAGTTTTCATCCTGTTAAACCAATTACAACGGGAGAAGGTGGTGTGATTGTAACCGATGATCGAGATTACTACCATAAATTGAAAATATTTCGCACACATGGCACATCACCAGCAACTGATCAAGCTCCATGGTATTATGAAATGCACGAATTGGGTTATAATTATCGAATGACAGATTTATCAGCTGCATTAGGATATAGTCAGCTAGATAAGTTGGACCAATTTATTTCGAGGAGAACAGAACTTGCAAACTTATATAATGATTTATTAGCTAATTTCTCCAATATTAAGTTACCGAACCAAAATCATAATGCTAACTCGGGTTGGCATTTATACGTTATACAATGGAAAGGAGAACTTTTCACAAGGCGTGAAGTGTTTGATAAGTTAAGAGCAGCCAATATTGGTGTGCATGTCCATTATATTCCAGCATACTGGCATCCTTACTATCAAAAACTTGGTTATAAAAAAGGACTTTGTCCAGTCGCAGAGGAACTTTATGAAAGCATTATAACCTTACCTTTGTTTCCACAAATGTCTGATTTTGATTTATTCGATGTTGTAAAGGTATTAAAAGAAATTTGCGGGTGAGTTTATTTTCTCGATAGTATTAAGCAATATCATTTTTCTTGTCCCCCTCACCATCATGACATTGTAAAGGTGGATGTAAATGGTTTGATTGAGGCACTGTATTTATGAATTCTGATTAATTAAACGGCGTTCAGTGAAAATATATGTTTCCTATTTTTTTCTACTCTTTAGCCAGTGACACGAGTTTCGTATTATGGGATTCGCATAACAGGAAAAGAAAACTGGAATATTCAGAATCGATTCGATGTGATAGCGAGTAACTTGGGGAGTGTAGAGGAAATGTCGTTGGGACTATGTTAGAATAGGGGAAGCAGGAATGAATAGAGGTGACTTCAATGGATATTGCACGTTTATCAATGTCAATGAGCCAGGCTCAAGTACACCAACAGGCATCGTTAGGTGTAATGAATAAGGTAATGGATCAATCAGAAGCACAAGCAGATGGTTTGATTGAGATGCTAGATCAAGTCGCACATCCGCATTTAGGACAAGCGATTGACGTAAAAGCGTAGGGGTTTCATGACATGGTTTTTGCCAAAAATTTATCGTGACAAGTACATCTAAATCTTGGTATAATAACCTCAAATGAACACGGAAAATAGTATGTCTTTAGAAAGTGGTTTGGCAATGAGTAACAAAATTGTTAAACCGCTTTTTTGATACCAAAATTGGATTGTATCTAAATAAACAGGTTGAAGGGCTTTCCAACCACCAGTTGTTGTCCAAAAATTCCACGCAAATAAAAAGGGAGTTGAGTGTTATGCGAATCAATCATAATATCGGGGCTATGTTTACTTATCGTTTTCTTGTTAATAATTATGCCAATGCTCAGCTCTCTTTAGAGCGATTGTCTTCAGGCTTGAGAATCAATCGCGCGGCTGATGATGCAGCTGGTTTGGCGATCTCAGAAAAAATGAGGGCGCAAATCTCGGGTCTTCGAATGGCGGAGCGCAATGCGCAAGATGGAATCTCTTTACTTCAAACAGCAGAAGGTGCATTAAATGAGACCCATGCTATATTACAACGAATGCGTGAATTATCTGTTCAAGCTGCTAATGGAACGTACAGTGAAAATGACCGACTAGCGATCCAACAAGAGATTACTTTGTTAACCGATGAATTAACCCAAAACGGAAATCGTACTGAATTCAATAAAAAGTCTCTGTTAGATGGTAGCTTTACTAATCAACGATTGCAAATAGGAGCCAATGCAGGTCAGTCCCTTGCGATTACGATTGGCGATATGCGTGCAGAGGCATTAGGTATTATGGAAGATGGAGCTCCGCTTGATTTGCTAACACAAGAAGGAGCCAATGAAGCAATTCAACGCTTTGATGCGGCAATTTCAAAAGTATCTACCGAACGATCTAAGCTTGGCGCAACACAGAATCGGTTATACCATACAATCAATAATTTAAGTACTTCTTCCGAGAACTTAGTAGCTGCTGAATCACGGATACGAGATGTTGATATGGCAAAAGAAATCATGAATTTTACGAAACATAATATCTTAGGCCAAGCTTCACAAATGATGCTTGCTCAGGCCATGAACCAACATCAAGGGATTTTACAACTGCTCGGGTGACAGGCACCGCCCGAAATTTGTCGAAGGATCTATTCCCCTTGACATTCGCCTAAGACAGGCGTATGCTTAGGTTAATATTTAAAGGGGAGTAGCTCTTACAATGATGTCGTCATTACGAGAATTTTTTTCTCCGGCATTATTGGCAACGCATGTTGTTAGCAAGACCTTTACCTATTTTTTCTGAACCCAGAATAAATAGGTAAGGGTCTTTTTTTGTATAAAAAAGTGGCTCCTAAAACGATCAGCATGAATCTGATTGCAATATGAGAAATTGGTTAAAACTATATGTAGGTTTAGAGTCAGACAGGAGATGGAGAAGGAATGGAATTTTATCGACAGGCAAAAGAAGCAGTATTGAAGCAACTGCTAACTAAAGACACCGGACTCACGGAACAACAAGTGAAAGTATACCAAGAAGAGAAAGGCTTTAATGAGTTAAAAGAAGGAGATAAACTTTCTACATGGCAGTTACTATTGGATTCTTTTAAAGATGCCATGGTGATTGTTTTGTTAGTAGCTGCAATAGTTCAGCTGTTACTTGGTGAATATATCGAAACCATTGTTATTATTATCGTACTTATCATGAATGCAGTGATCAGTGTTGTGCAAACGAAAAAAGCCGAGAGTTCGCTCGATGCGCTTCGGAAAATGTCTGCACCTGAAGCGAAAGTGATTCGTGGAGGAGAGAAAAAGACGATTCCCGCTCGTGAACTCGTACCTGGTGATATTGTTTTCTTAGAAGCTGGTGACTTTATTCCAGCTGATGGCCGTATTTTGGAAAGTGCTTCATTGAAAGTGAATGAAGGGATGCTAACAGGTGAATCGACCGTGGTTGAAAAAACTCCACAGGAACTATCGGAAGAGCTCCCACTTGGAGATCGTACCAATATGGTCTTCAGCAGTGCACTCGTAACGAATGGTCGTGCTACATTTGTCGTAACCGATACGGGTGCAAAGACTGAAATTGGAAAAATTGCCGATATGCTAGCATCTGCAGAACAAAAATTAACACCATTACAACGAAAACTTGATAAATTCAGTAAAAAATTAGGCATCGGAATTCTCTTTTTATCTATAGCTATTTTTGCTGTCCAGGCTGCACGTATTTGGTTAGGGGAAGGGCCAACAGACCTAACAACCGAATTGTTACAAGCACTCATGTTTGCCGTAGCGGTCGCGGTAGCCGCGATTCCTGAAGCATTGCAATCGATTGTAACGATTGTTTTATCGGTAGGAACGAATAAAATGGCGAAGCAACATGCGATCATTCGAAAGCTTCCAGCGGTAGAAACATTAGGTTCAACGAGTGTGATCTGTACCGATAAAACAGGAACATTGACGCAAAACAAGATGACCGTAACGAAATATTTCATCCCAGGACAAGCGGAAGATGCATTACCAGAACAACCCGAATCATGGAATCAATCGGAGCGTTTATTGGTAAATATCGCAGTATTGTGTAATGACTCTTATGTTGATCATGCCGGAAAAGAAGTTGGTGATCCAACCGAACTTGCACTTATACATTATGCGGATAAAAACAACCAACCTTATCAAGAATTACGAAACACTTATAAGCGTATCGCAGAGATCTCTTTTGATTCTGATCGAAAATTAATGTCGACCTTAAATGATATAAATAATGAAAAATTGATGTTAATCAAAGGTGGACCAGATGTAATGTTTGGACGTGCCAAACAAATTCTAATTAATGGCCAGGAAGAACCGTTTAACGACGATTGGAAAACAAAGTTACAAACAGCAAACGAAGGTTTTTCCCAACAAGCATTACGTGTGTTAGCTTTCGGTTATAAAAAAATGAATCCTTCTACAACTACTTTAACCGTAGAAGATGAGCAAGATATTGTATTAGTCGGTTTGATGGCCATGATGGATCCACCTCGGGAAGCGGTCTATCATGCGGTGAAAGAAACAAAAGCGGCAGGAATCAAGACAGTGATGATTACAGGTGACCATAAAACAACAGCCCAAGCGATTGGTAAAAATATTGGGTTAATGACCGAGGACGATATTGCGGTAACCGGACAAGAGTTAGATAACATGTCCGAGGTAGAATTAATGGACAAGCTCGCAAGCATTGCCGTATATGCTCGTGTATCGCCAGAAAATAAAATTCGAATTGTGAAAGCATGGCAAAATAAAAACCACATTTCAGCCATGACGGGAGATGGAGTTAACGATGCGCCGGCGTTAAAACAAGCAGATATCGGAATTGCCATGGGAAGTGGTACGGATGTTAGTAAAGATGCTGCAGCGATGATTTTAACGGATGACAATTTTGTATCGATTGTAAATGCCGTGGAAGTTGGTCGTACCGTTTTTGACAATATAAAAAAAGCAATTGCTTACTTATTCTCTGGTAACTTAGGCGCAATTATTGCGATTCTGTTTGCCGTGTTACTAGGATTACCGAATCCGTTCACTGCATTGCAACTGTTATTTATCAACTTGGTCAATGATTCCCTTCCAGCGATTGCGTTAGGGATGGAAAAATCAGAACCAGACGTGATGAACAGAGCGCCTCGAAATATTGATGAAGGAATTTTTGCTGGAGAGACGTTACGATCTGTAATTACCAGGGGATCGATCATTGGGATTGCTGTTATTTTATCACATCTGATTGGTTTGCAACATTCAGTAGAAATGAGTGTGGCAATGGCGTTTACAACGTTAATCTTGTCGAGAACGTTACAGACATTCGCAGCTCGTTCCAATACCCAGACAGCTATCGGAGTAGGGATGTTTAGTAATAAATATGTATTAATAGCAGTTGCAGTTTGCTTTGGCTTATACAGCGTAACATTGCTACCATTTTTACGAGAAGTGTTCTATATTCCAGAAGTATTTGGCTTTCAACAATGGTTTATCGCAACAGGACTTGCGATTGCAGCAGTAGTTATGATGGAAATAGTTAAAGTTATTTATCATAGATGGATAAAAAAATCATAGAATAGAATAGAGCAGCGAGCAATAGATGGAAAAAGCTCGCTGTTTTTTTCTTTTTCCCCTATATGAAATGCTTGAGTAATGTTATAATCAACGTTGATGAATTTTTTACAATTAATGAAAGTATTCAAATCATATTACATCGTTGAATTGCTCTTGTATCGATGAAGATACTAAATCAAAGAGCACACTTCCAAGTATTGCTTTTTGAAGACATAATAAAGGAGTGAGGACGCATGAACAAGAACAAGGTAGATTATCAAGCGATTTTAAATGGTATTCAAGATATGATTTTTGTCATGCGTGTAAGTGAAGATCAACAATTGTTTTATTATGATTACTTGAATAAAGTTGCCATGGAAGAATTAGGTTTATCAGAAGATGTAATTGGTAAAGAAATTGCTGAGGTAAATTCACTCCAAGTAACAGCTGTACTCTATGAAAAATACCGGACAGTGATTGAGTTAAGAGAACCGATTACTTATCAAGATGATTATATAATTAAACAAGAAACAAAAAAAGTTAGCGAAACAACGTTAACCCCACAATTTGAAGATGAGAAGGTCGTACGAATTATCGCACTGACTCGTGATATTACCGCGTTTAAAGAAACGGAACGTGAGAAAGATCTAAGTAATCACCGGCTGAAACTAAGTCGCCTGAGGTATAAGTCACTTTTTGCGGAAAATTCCGATTCCATAATCTATTTAGATTTACAAGGGAAAATTTTACGAGCGAATCAAGCCTTTAATCGCTTGATGAACCAACCAGAAGAGAATTTTCGGGGGATGGCCTTTTTAGATATTCTAAAACCAAAGCGTTTATCAAAGGTGAAACAAGCCTTTCAGCAAACGTTGGGTGGTACGTCTAGTATTGTTGATACTGAAGTATCGATGTCAGACGACACAGAAGCTGTTTTGCAAATTAAGCTAACTCCGATGATGTTAGAACAAGAAATTCGTGGTGTTTATGCGATTATGAAAGACATGACCGCTGAACAATTTGCCAAGGAAGCGCTGATGGCTAGTGAAGAAAGATTTCGTCTTATCGCAGAAAACTCTTCGGATCTCATACAATTGATTGATGAAAGAGGGCAATTTGTTTATTTATCTCCCTCGCATCAAAAGGTGTTAGGCTATGATCCGAATGCTTTATTTAATAAAAAATTATTGGATATTGTAGATCAACAAGATCATCAGTTGATCAAGGAATTATTAGAAACGTATCAAAAGGCAAATACACACTCGATTGAAGTGCGTTTTAATGATATAAATGGTAAAGAAAAATGGTTTGAATTACGAGCGCAACCTATTTTTACAAAAAATAAACATTTCAAACATATTGTCGTTGTTGCTCGAGATATTGAAGAACGTAAGCAGCATGAAGAGCAATTAAGACAATTTGCTTATCATGATTATTTGACGAATTTACCGAATCGACGTTTGTTTCACGATCGGTTGGATCAAGTGATCGCAGCACACGAACGCAAACAACATAACAATTTTGCTGTAATGATGCTTGATCTAGATGATTTTAAAAAAATAAATGATCAGTATGGTCATGATACTGGGGATAAAGTAATTATTGAATTTGGTCAACGATTAAAGTCTGCTGTTCGTGAAATGGATACTGTTGCACGGATGGGCGGGGATGAATTTATGATCTTATTACCAGAAGTCGATGATGCAAGGAATGTGGAACGGGTTGTGAAGCGAATTGAAGGTGTTATCGCCCAACCATGGCAGGTAGATAGTTATCAGTTCTCTTTAGGATCAAGTATTGGGATTATTATTCCTACTTGCAAAAACTTCGATGCACAGCAAATCATCAACAAGGCGGATGAAGTACTGTATCAAGCAAAAAATACCGGAAAGAATAAAGCGATTATCGAGATCTGTAATTACTTAGTCAAACCATAACGTCTTGTTATGGTTTTTCTGTATGAATTTCTTTTATGAATATGGCATAATGAAGAATAGTAGTATATAAGGAGGAGGGAACTAATATGAGTAAGAAGCGAATCGTATTTATAGGGGATAGTATAACGGAGTGGGGGAGATTTGAGGATTCAGAAAATCTAGGAAATAACTATGTGCGATTGATTCACGATCATTTGTTAGTAACAAATCCAAATCATTTTCCTGAGATTATAAACCAAGGGATTGGAGGAAATAGAATTACAGATCTAGCTGCTCGTTGGCAAGAAGATGTGCTTGATTTGCAGCCGAATCTTTTGTCCATCTCGATTGGTATCAATGATGTTTGGCGTCAGTTGGATAATGACGCTAGTATCGAACAAGTGTTACCCGATCAATTTGAAAAGATTTATCTTGAATTAATCCAAAAGACACGAGAACATACCGAAGCAAAGATAATACTTATGGAGCCAACAATTATTGAGGAACATATTGATTCGCTAGGAAACGAAAAATTAAAAGCTTATGTGAATGTTGTCCACAAAATTGCAAATCTGTTTGATTTACCTGTCGTTCCAACTCACCAAGCATTTTTAGAATATTTACAATCCAATGCAACCTATCCACTAACAATAGATGGTGTACATATGAATAATGCAGGAAATTACTTGATGGCTCAAACATGGTTGAAAACAATAGGGTTACTATAATAAAACTGCAGCTACTTTTCAGAATGTAGCTGCAGCTTATCTATGTGTAATTCATGAAGTCATCGTCGAGGTGCTTGAATCATTCTGGCAATAAACACGATCAGTGCGATAACAAGTAGAATATGGATTAACCCGCCAGCAATCTCGAAGATCAAACCTAACAACCAAGCAAGTAATATAATCCCAATTATTGTCCAAAACATTAATATCACTCCTTTATTTTACTATTAAAATACCCTGTTGTTTCATTATTAAACATTTAAGTAAATAAATTCGGTTTTATCCCGGAGCAACCGTCCGTAAGACTCCCACTTCAAAACAACGAGAATACCAAGTTGTTTAAGTGGGAGTAACGGACGCTAGCACCCCGAATGGTTCAACTAACAATCAGTGGGTGAATACCCAAAAACCCCCACTGATTGAAGTTTCACTTTATTTGACAAAAAAATTTAATATCAGGTTGCAATACCGCGTAACGATTGTTATAATAAAAAACATGACTTAAAGAAACAGATTTTCGACAGAATTTGCAAGTCTAGTGGCATGGTTAAGTGAGAAAATGCGGGTGTAGTTTAGTGGTAAAACCTCAGCCACGAGCAAAAGCATCATCGAAAAAACATCGAGTTGTCCCGAAGCATACTCATCGATGAATAAGCTGGTAGATGCAGGGACACCAATGCGTGAGAAGAGTAATAGAAAAAGTTGTTTTAAATGCGGGTGTAGTTTAGTGGTAAAACCTCAGCCTTCCAAGCTGATGATGAGGGTTCGATTCCCTTCACCCGCTCCAAAAATTGTGTGCAACGCAGTATTTCGTTGATGAACAACGAAGTGTTGCGTTTTTTATATGAAAGTAAACATTAAGAGGTTATTTGTGGTCTGAATATTCTATAGTCAGTATAATGCACGTAAATCGTAGAGAATGCGAATAAATTGAAAAAGATGCGAACAAATCACAGAGAATGCGAATAAATCAGAAAAGATGCGAACAAATCATGGAGAATGCGAACAAATCGAAAAAGATGCGAACAAATCATAGAGAATGCGAACAAATTGGAAAAGATGCGAACAAATCATGGAGAATGCGAATAAATCGAAAAAGATGCGAACAAATCGCAGAGAATGCGAATAAATCAGAAAAGATGCGAACAAATCATGGAGAATGCGAATAAATCAGAAAAGATGCGAACAAATTGCGGAGAATGCGAATAAATCAGAAAAGATGCGAACAAATCCCGGAGAATGCGAATAAATGAGAAAAGATGCGAACAAATCCCGGAGAATGCGAATAAATGAGAAAAGATGCGAACAAATCCCGAAGAACACGAATGAATAAAAAAATGCACGCAACTCAAGACCCACCACACCCTCAACAGAAAGGAGGCTTCTCGCAATGGCGTATGAAGAATTAAAACAAGAGATTATTGAATATAGCAAGAAGATTGGTATTGATAAAATTGGTTTTGCGGCTGCGAACGAATTTTCTGAAATGAAATCTCGTTTAAAGTTGCAACAAGAAGCTGGTTATCAGTCAGGATTTGAAAAAGGAACGATTGAAGAACGGACTGAACCAGAATTGTTGCTGTCTGACGCACAGTCAATCATCGCGATTGCAGTTGCCTATCCTTCTCGGATGAAAAGTCGTCCGAAAAATAAAAAAGGGGAGCGGCGGGGGAATTTTTGCAGGGCATCATGGGGAATGGATTATCATCATGTACTGAATGAAAAACTCGATAAACTCTCTGCCTTTATCGCTACAAAAATTTCAGGCTTTCATTATCGTTCGATGGTTGATACGGGTGAATTATCTGATCGTGCCGTTGCTGAGCGAGCAGGGATAGGATTTAGTGGGAAAAACTGTGCTATTATTACACCGGAATTTGGTTCTTATGTGTATTTAGGCGAGATGATTACAAACATTCCATTTCCTCCCGATACACCAGTGGATGATAGCTGTGGAGATTGTACCATTTGTATTGACTCCTGCCCTACTGGTGCACTGGTCGCGCCAGGTCGACTTAATGCACAAAACTGTATTGCATTTGTCACACAAACAAAAGGGTTTGTGCCAGATGAATATCGTGAAGTAATGGGAAATCAATTATATGGTTTTGATACGTGCCAACTCGTTTGCCCAAGAAATAAGCAAGTAGACACTCATCTGCATCCAGAGTTAGAGCCCGATCCAGAATTAGTGAAACCGAAATTGTTACCACTCCTTTCTATTACGAATCGGGAGTTTAAAGAGCAATTCGGTACAATGGCAGGTTCCTGGCGTGGAAAAAAACCGATTCAACGTAATGCAATTATCGCTTTGGCACATTATAAAGAAGAAAGCGCTGTTGACGAATTGATCCGCTTAATGAAAACAGATCCACGACCGGTTATTCGCGGAACTGCCGCGTGGGCGATTGGGAAAATCGGAACGGATGATGGCTTTCCTGCAATTGTCAGGGCAAAAGAAAAAGAATCAGATCCAGAAGTTATCAATGAGATGAATAAAGGTTTGGCCTTTCAAAATAAATAACAAAACTGCACACCTTATGGGGTGCTTTTTTGTTTTAAAAACACTTCCGCTAACAAATTTTCCTAACCTTAACAATCTATAATGTTATTTCCTTCATTTATCCCGGAGCAACCGTCCGTAAGACTCCCACTTCAAAACAACGAGAATACCAAGTTGTTTAAGTGGGAGTAACGGACGCTAGCACCCCGAATGGTTCAACTAACAATCAGTGCGGGAAAACCTAAAAAAACCCCACTGATTGAAGTTTCACTTTATCCTCTCGTAGTAATCACACCCCCCACCAAAGCAAGCAGCCGTACACTCCCACTTTAAAACAACAAAAGAATCAAGGAGGCTAGCATCCAGAGGCTTTTCACGATCCTTTAAAATTGTAAATCCTGAACTCCCCACTGATCGAAAATCCACTTTGTCACAAAAAACCCCCATCAATTTTCACACATCTTTCATGCTTACATACTTTGATTCATAAAGTTATCATAAAGGAGTGGATCAGTTTGGATATGATGAATACATTAGCTCAATTCTGGGAAGAGAAGTTAACCAATCATCGTAGTAATCAAGATGCAGAATCTTGGCCGCAGAAAAAAAAGCAGTTCCACGAACAGCGCGGAAATAAAGTCGTTCGAATGACCGGAGTGGGAAAAACGATTAGTCAAAGAGAAATAAACAAGCAAGAAACAGAAGTCGAATATGTATTAGGTGTCTCCTTTTTGGTAAAGCAAGAAGACCATTTTTATCAAGAAGAAGACGAGCGTTTGCATCAAGCAGTTTTTTACAAAGGTAAATTAATTAAAGATAAGGAAAAACCAATTCCAAAGGAAGAAATGCGTGAACAGAAAACGTCAAACATCATTGAACTTACCCCAGTTACGGAAGATGTTCGCTTTGAGTATGATCGACGGGAATCAGTTCGGTATGCCGAACGTTGGTGGAATGATGTGAACCCAGCATATCGCCATTTTGAAAATGATAATTGTACCAATTTTGTGTCTCAATGCTTACGAGCAGGAGGAGCTCCAATGCGAGGCCACCCGAATCGTGCAACAGGTTGGTGGTACCAAGACGATGACTGGAGTTTTAGTTGGTCGGTTGCACATTCGATGCGTTGGTACTTAAGTGGTTCCACCAAAGGGTTAAGAGGTGTAGAATTAGAGTCACCGAAAGAATTATTGGCGGGAGATGTAATTTGCTATGATTTCGAAGGGGATGGAAGGTGGGACCATACAGCGATTGTTGTGGAAAAAGATCGAAATCATATGCCACTCGTAAATGCCCATACAAATAATAGTCGACATCGCTATTGGGATTATCAAGATTCGCTTGCATGGACACCAGAATGTCAGTATAAATTTTTCCGAATTAGCTCAAGTATGCTATAATAATCAGGCTATTATAATTTCGAGGTGAACACATTGAGCTTACATGTAGTATTATATCAACCAGAAATACCGGCTAATACGGGAAATATTGCTCGTACTTGTTTAGCAACGAATGCTACACTTCATCTGATTCGGCCTTTAGGTTTTTCAACCGATGATAAGATGTTACGTCGTGCTGGTTTGGACTATTGGCATGATGTTACGATTTTTTATCATGATTCATTAGACGAGTTGTATGAAAAATATCCACAAGCAAGGTTTTACTATATTGAAAACTTTGGTACAAAACATTACACAGATTATGATTTTAGTGATTCCAGTCAAGAATTGTTTTTTGTTTTTGGACGAGAAACGAATGGGATACCAAGAGAGTTGTTAGTAGGGAAAGAAGATTATTGCCTTCGCATTCATATGGCGATAAATGATAAAGTCCGCTCCTTGAACTTATCTAACACGGCAGCAATCATTGTTTATGATGTCCTCAAACAACAAGGATTTCCAAACATGCATTAAATAATCAAAAAAACGAAGCAGTTTACTAGTTATTAGCGACCTGCTTCGTTTTTGTTTTTTGGAACATAATTCAAGGCTTTCACGAATCTTCAATGAAAAGCCCCCTCCTCCTGCTTCATTTCTTCTGCTTCCTTTACTAAATAATTCACATTTTTTGTTGTTTATTTTAGAAATTAATATACAATATTTACTATAGGGACAAAAGGATATGGAGAGTGTATTTATGACAGTGAAAAAACCAAGTGTAATAATACCATCTTCTGCAACGATAGTTTTGCTCATACCTTTTGTTTTATTACTGATGAATATTGTTACGAACAATTATGAGCACCTTTTTCTGTTAGCGTTATTGTCTGGGCCAACCATTGTATGCATCACAATTTTTTGGTCGCGTTTTTTCTATTACCGAATGAACTGGTGTAAATTAGACGATCATTTCATGGCTCTTTTACAAAAAAAGCTGACTAAGGAAAGCGAGGATTAGTATGGAAACCATCGATATTCAAATTGAGAATGATTGTTATCAATATAAAGCAAATGATGATGATCTCCTTTTGTACAACAAATCGTATCGTTTGCCATTCTTTATATTTATTGGATATGCATTGCTTGAATTATTTAATGGAGCTAGCAATACGTTTCGAGCAATACCAAAATATTTTATCGTTAGCAGAGAAGCATCTTATATCCATCTCTCAGAAAAATTATTGATTACTACTGATGCTCCATATAAGGTCCACTATAAGAAGAAAGAAGTATTTCGCTGGCTGATCGCTATCGTAATTCCATTTTTCTTACTATTTTCGTTGTTAGCACTGATGTGTGGTCTCACTTTACGGTCTATTTTTATAACCCCTTTTGAAGTAGAGGTATTAATTATCGTTGCAATCATACTTCCTCTAACATTCTTTTTATGGCTAATGAACGTAAAAAATTTGAAAAGCTATCTAGCTTATCGAAAATATCTGAAGGAGAAAAAGAGAGTAGTAGAGGATATACTTTGTGAATAAAAGGGGAGAAATCTATGAGGATTTTTGCTATATCATTGGTCGTTTCGATTATTTGTTATTATTTTCAATGGTACGATGAAGTGTTATACCTAATTACTGGATTAATGATAATAAAAGGAGTCCGGGTTTCACAGAACAAGGATTTTTCAATGAAGGAAGTCTTTAATCTGGATTTAAAACTAACAAAATACGATAAAAATAATATTTTTGAGCTTCTGAGTGTAATCGTAATTCTATTTGTGTCTTATGAGGGATTTAGCGTCACCTATTTTGAGAGTGTGTTTGATGTTATGTTCTTCATTGGGTACTTTTTGCTCACTTATTTTTTCTTTGTGCGATCGATGGAAAAAAAGATATTTGCTGAAAGATGAAAAAATGGAGAGGTATGTATCATGACCATTCTTGTAACGATAGAACAGAAAGCGAAAGACTTGAAGGAAATAAAGAAAGCTTATAAACCAATGTTAACTTGGACAATCTGCTCAACGTTGGTTGCCCTTGCACCATATCTCCATTTAATATTGAATATTATAGACCAAAAATACGAAAAGTTGTTACCTGGAGCCATCTTGGCCGCAATTGGTATCATTTATTCAACAGTTGTTTGGGTATTTATTTTTTTCAATGGCGTAAATACAAAAATGAGTTAGACATATATTTAGAAAATCCAAAACAGTATCAGTGGTGAATAGTGCTTGCTGGAATACTATTTGTTATCAATCATAACATAATCGATAAAAGGATGGGTCGCTATCTTGGTCGTGTGTCCTAGGTACATAGATAAGGAGGTGTTTCGTGTGAAAAAGATAAATCCTTGGTTATTCTTATGTTTTGGGCTGTACCCACTTGGTCTGTATCAATTGGGCGTAGGCGAAGTGAAACTAAAAAAAGAGATGCTTATCTTATCAGTAATAACATTAAGTCTATGGGCTATTTTGTATGTTATCCATTTGTTAACTTTACTAAACTTATTGATTACGTTGTTATTTATTCTAGTACCATATTTTCTAGGAAGGTTCGGTCATCTTATTTTTAGTGAAGACTGATAAGGTGAAAGTTGAGGGGATCCGAAATAGAATAAAAGAATTCGCCTTAACTGAACCATTTTTTAGTTAAGGCTTTTTCCCATTCTACAATCAGATTTTCTATCTCTATTCGTGTTATGATGGTTTTTAGGTATTTCCCCATCGTTAGCCTAAAGGATGATCACAAGGTCACCGAATCCTACGGTTGTTCCTTCTACTTAAATTTCTGAAGTGGGAGTCTTATGGTAGGTTTACTGGGGATAAATATATTAAGTAACTAAGGAGTTGAATCGGATGAAAAAAATACATATTATTCATGAAAATGATGATTGGACGAAACATTTAACCAAACGATTAGAGGAATTGAAACTGCCATTTGAGACATGGCATCTTGATCAAGGGTTGATTGATTTAACTACTCAACCCCCAGAAGGGATTTTCTATAATCGGATGAGTGCCTCCTCTCATACAAGGGGACATCGTTTTGCCCCCGAACTTACTGGAGGAGTACTGGCATGGCTTGAGCAACATCACCGGACCGTATTTAATGGAAGTCGGGCCCTACAACTGGAGTTAAGTAAAATTCATCAATATACAAGACTAGAAGCTAGTGGAATAAAAACGCCGAAAACAATTGCTGCTGTTGGTCGAGAACAGATTCTTCAAGCGGCTAAACAACTAAATCAACTACCTTTTATCACGAAACATAACCGTGCTGGTAAGGGCTTAGGTGTTCAGTTATTTCATTCAGTGGAAGGGTTGGAAAGCTATATTTCAAGTACTGATTTTGAGGAGCCCGTAGATGGAGTTACCTTAATTCAAGAATACATTGAATCTCCTGAAGCGTTTATAACAAGAGCGGAATTTATTGGTGGTAAATTTGTCTATGCTGTTCGTGTGGATACTTCCGAAGGGTTTGAATTATGCCCAGCCGATGCATGCCGTGTAGAAGATCAATTCTGTCCAGTAGGTGAAGAACAAGGATCAAGATCAATGTTTGAAATTATTGAAAATGTTGATGTTAAACTTATTCAACAATACGAAAGGTTTTTGATGGCATCTGGTATTGATGTTGCCGGGATTGAATTCATCACTGACAGTAGTGGTGAAATATACACATATGATATTAATACGAACACCAACTACAATGCTGATGCAGAAGCAAAAGCAGGCAAGTACGGGATGCTTGAACTGGCAAAGTTCTTAGGAGAAGCATTAGAAAAAGAGGTTTCAAATTAAGTAGTTAAATGGTTGAATGCGAGTAAACTTTGTTTTACTTGTATTCTCATGTTTTGAACGTTACGCTCATTTCCTTTTCAAGGTTTGCCATCATATATTCATGCTTTATCACGGACTAATAATGAATCGAAACTTCCACTTCATCACTTCAATTACTAGAAATAGGTAATATTAACTATATTATAAAATGAGACCAGAAAAATTTATCTTATCCTGTAACAAAAAAAAGTAAAAATTCGTCTATTGTATTAGTGGGATTATTTGTTAAACTAGATAATAAGCTTACAATTTGTCCCGGAGCAACCGTCCGTAAGACTCCCACTTTAAAACAACGAGAATATCAAGTTGTTTAAGTAGGAGTAACGGACGCTAGCACCCCGAATGGTTCAGGAGCCTTTAGGTCATCCTTTAGGGCTAACAATCAGTGGGGGAATACCTAAAAACCCCTGCTGATTGAAGTTTCACTTTATTGCGTTTTTTGTAGTTTCTTAACGATTGTAGCAAAATAAACTGACAAGGAGGGGCAAATTTCTTGAAAAACTTGATGATTATTCTTTGTATTGGATTTTTGTTAGTGGGGTGTCAAGCGATAGAAGAAATTCCAGAAGGTTATTATGATTATCCAAGAGACGATGTTGAAGCAGCGATTGCGACTTTATCCTTTGACCCAAATATTCCACAATTTGTCCCGTTTCCGGTTGAATTTATCGTTTCAGATCGGTACCATCTAACTGGAACAGATCAAGAGGCGATGGATATTAGCTTTTACTCTAGGCAGAATGATCTTCTCATTTATCAGGTTGTTGATGGTGAAACAGATCAACTGATTAACGGAGAAGCTGTCGAAATTGATTCATCCATTACTGGCGCGTATGCAGATAATGATTTTGCCAAAACATTATTATGGAAAGAAGATGGATTAACTTATTTGTTAATTTTTCGTTCAGGCATCTTTGATACAGAAGAGGTAACAACTCAAGTGACGAAATCAGATCTTATTAAAGTCGCTCAATCATTTCATTCTTAACAAATCATGAAATTGATCCCATTTCATTAATGATTGTGCTAAAATTTGAATAGGATGAAAGAAAAGCGAGCAATAATGATTTTAAGGTGTTTGATTTTTTATTTAGGAGTTGTTTTGTCATGAAACGAAAGCAAATTGTGCTAACCGGTGGTGGAACAGCGGGGCATGTGATGGTTAATTTAGCGATTATTCCACTTCTTAAAGAACAAGGGTGGACCATTGATTATATTGGTTCAAAGCAAGGAATTGAACGAGAATTGATTGAACAGATAGATGAGGTAACTTATCATCCAATTTCTACCGGTAAATTACGTCGGTACATGTCGATCGAGAATGTTAAAGATCCATTTAAAGTAATAAAAGGAATCGGTCAGACGTTGCGAATTCTTGGAAAGACAAAACCGCAAGTAATCTTTTCTAAAGGTGGTTTTGTTTCTGTCCCTGTATTAATTGGCGCTAGGTTGCGTCATGTGCCAGCAGTTATTCATGAATCAGATATTACACCTGGTTTAGCGAATAAACTAGCCATGCCGTTTGCGAAAAAAATTCTCGCTACGTTTCCAGAAACGATGGAGTATTTGCCTGATAAGAAGGCCAATTGGATTGGTGCAGTTGTAAGGCCAGAGCTTTTTGAAGGAGACAAGCGAAAAGGACTCTTGTTTGCTGATTTACTTACAACAAAACCAGTGTTAATGATTATGGGTGGAAGCGCGGGGGCACAGAAAATTAATGAAGCGGTACGTTCACAGGTTCGAGCATTAACGAAGACGTATCAAATTATTCACCTTTGCGGAAAAAATAACGTAGATTCATCGATTAATATCCCGGGTTACAAACAATTTGAATATATTAACGAAGAGCTGCCCGATGTGTTGGCAGCAACCGATTTTGTTGTCTCCCGTGCAGGTGCAAATTCTATTTTTGAATTTTTAGCTTTACAAAAACCAATGCTGTTAATTCCATTGTCTCGTCAGGCAAGTCGAGGAGATCAAATACTAAACGCAAATGCCTTTGAAGCGCAAGGATATGCAAAAGTTCTAGAAGAAGAGAAGTTGACGCCTAATACGTTAATCGAATCGCTAGAGGAATTAAACAAACAAGCACCACTGCTAAAGGCGAATATGGAAAAATATCAAGGGCAAGATGCTACAGAAAAAGTAATGAAAATAATCAATGATACGGCAAAAAAATAAACGTTACATAAGTTAGCATCGTCTCTTACTATATCACAATTCACTATGCTTTTTCGCAAAAAAAAGCATGCACTTTTATTCAAGTGCATGCTTTCCTTCGTTTGGGGTTAAAAAACTTTCCTCATAATTTAAAGGGAGTTTAAATACAATTAAACGTTCACCGGTTTTTGTGCTTAAATCTGTATGAAAACTACAAACTTTTTGTCCAGTGATATCTAAAATATTTTCTCTTAGTAAATCAAAACCAGTTTCGACGAGATCTGAACGAAGTCTTTTAATTGTTGATCTTCCTTCTTTTGTTTTACAAAGAGCGTATTCAGCAGGAGTTAGGATACCTTGAAGTGAAACGATAATCATATCTCGTAAAATGTCTGTCTTTACAGAAACAGAACCTCGTCCAAGATACTCTTTTTCCCACCTGGTAACTGCTTTACTGATTTCTGCCTCGATAAACCCTTTTGATTTACTCAATTATTCCACCTCATCATTCATACCGATTACTACCTTATTCTATCTAATGTAATTATGCTAAATTTTATCGGTAATAAGTAAGAGTGTCAACTTTAATCTTGAACCAGTTCTTTTCTAAGCACCGTTGTTTTTTCCATTTTTACTGGATGTACGATAATTTTCGCCATTATAATGGCAGCGATACAGCAGACTGCTGCAACAATAAATGCAATTTGGAATGGAAGTAAGTTAACGAGAAATGCTCCAACAAAGGCTGAAATACCATAGCCTTGATACATCAATCCGTAATTAATCCCTAAATTTTTGGTTCCATAATAATCAGCAGTAACAGAAGGGTATAATGCAAGGTAACCACCAAAACAAAATCCCATAATCGATGTGGTTGCTAGAAACATCGGATAGTTCATGATGCCAAGACTCATGTAGAGAAGCGTAATCGCAGTGAGCCCATAGACACACATTAATGTATTCAATCGACCAATTCGATCAGAGATTCTCCCCCAGACAATTCGACCAGCTGCATTAAATAAAGCAATAACTAAGATTGCATTTGCAGCACGTTCACTATCTAAATGAAATACATCGACACCAATATCTACCGCAAAACTGATCACCATAAGGCCGGACATACTGCCAAACAAGAACATGAACCATAATAAGTAGAATGGATACGTTTTTAACATTTCAGTTGGTGAGAACTGAGTAGCTTCGTTTCTTCTCGTTGGTGATGAAGAAGCAACTTCCAACTCTGCAGGCGGATTACGTAATAACTGAGCTCCGGCAACTACAAAAACAAAATAGATAATGCCTAAATAGAAATACGTATTCGACACGCCAAAATTTTGAATGAGAAAACGAATAATCGGTTGGAAAATAAATCCTCCTAATCCGAAACCTGCTACAGCGATCCCGCTGATCAATCCTCTTTTATCAGGGAACCATTTTACACAGGCGGATAACGGGCATACATAGGTCATCCCAATTCCCGATCCACCAATGATACCATAGTAAATATAGATTTCAGTTAAGGTCGTTGCTTGACTGGATAGAAGTAGTCCAATGCCTAACAAAACCCCACCAGCAGTTGCAACCCATCTTGGTCCAATTTTATCTTGAAGTCTTCCTGCAAAAATCGTCATCAATGCAGAAACAGCAATGGTTATCGAGAAAGTAACAACTACATCTTCTCGTGCCCACCCAAACGTATCGACAAGTGGTTGATTAAATAAGCTCCACGCATAAACAGCCCCTAAATTCACCTGAACAAAAACTGCTCCCAATACTACTAACCAGCGATTTATTTTCATTTTATCTCTCTCCTTTAAAACCAAATTTTTTCTTATAAAAAAAGAGGCCAACGTATAATGGGAATGTCCATTAACGTTGGCCTCTTTTGTACGCACAATAAAAGTGATTACGCAAGCAACCAAGCTCTTATTTAATTGTATGTGTTCATTACATTTTGTTAGTCATTGGACTTCCACTGCCCTTATTCGATGAACATTGGCAAAGGCTATCCACAATTTCTATTCTTAAGTATATTCAATGGTGTAATAATTGTCAAACAATTTAACAAACTTTTATAAAAAAAGTTATCGCTCTGTGTCGACATATTTCCTGGGAAATAGAAAGGGAAAGAAAATGACCGTTACCTTTTTGTTTGTTAAAATAGATGCAAGCAAGTTCAATTGAGGTGGTACGAATGTCAGAAAAACATGATGACGATATCATCGATACAGATCTATATGAAGAATTAGATCCTGAAACGATGCTAAAACTTATCGAAGAAGAAAAAGCGAAAACAAGAAAAGAAGAAAAAACCGAAGCTAAAAAACGACCGTTTCCACGCTGGTTATTTTGGATAATTGCGGGCACGCTAATGCTGAATGTTGTAGCAATTATTCCGCAAACCTTTTCCATTCCGGCGATTGATTTTCTTATAACATCGGCTCGATTGTCAGCCAATGATGAGATCCAAACTTATAAAGAAGCAGTTGTCGTGGTGGAAACTAGGAACAGTAAAGGAACAGGATTTGCAATTTCCGATGATGGGTATATTATTACGAATCATCATGTCATTGAAGGAAACGAGCATGTAACCATTGTTTTTCCTAATGAGGGTTTGTTTGAAGGGGAAGTAGTGGAAAGTGATGAGTCAGTTGATTTAGCATTAATCAAAGTTGATGAAAATAATCTTCCCCATCTAACACTTCAAGAAAACACAGATCAAGCAATCGATTGGGATCAAGCAGTAACTTTTATCGGTAACCCGTTACGATTTAATGGTATTGCTAATGAGGGAAAAATAATTGGAGAGACGAACCAAACAAGGTTATCGACGGAGGTTTACTTATTGGATGCGCCTGTCTATCGTGGGAACAGTGGAAGTCCGATCATTAATTCGGTAGGTGAAGTGATCGCTGTCATATATGCGACTTTAAATCATGAGGAATACGGGAGAGTTGGTTTAGCTGTCCCGATCGAGCGGTTTTACGAATATTTGGATTATGAATAGTAAAAAAGGAGTACCCGTATAGAAGTACTCCTTTATTGCTATTTACATGACAACAACAGGATCTGCACTCATCGCATGGTCAATATAATGAAGTAAATCCTCGTGCATAGTGATTACTTGTTGTTTATTTCTTCCATAACGAAAAGCATGCAGAAAGGATTCGATTTTTTTTGCTAAAAAGTCATCATTTGTTCTAACCATTAAAACCAATAAATCATCCCATTGCTGCCACATCGTAAAATACAATGCTTTATCATAATCTGGAATGCCCATTTTTCTAAACTCCCTTATCAGAAAGAATTTAGCTTCACAACAAGTAGGACAGTATTATTATGACCAAGTAAGCCAAAATAAAGCCCGTAGATAACTGGATGAATTTCCATTCCACGTTACGCAATCATTCCAATTTTCCTGATTTTTTCAAGGGATAATTCTATGTAACCACCACATACTATCAACGACTCTAAAAAAGGAGGAGTTAAGATGGATTGGAAAAAATGTAGTGTTATTTTATTAACTGCGGGTTCACTAACGGCTTGTGGGATGCAAAATGATAACGTAGGCCAAGGCAATCTCAACGACAATGTTCAACCAATGAGAAACCGTACCACTCAAGAACAAGGTACACCAAATGGTTATGGTGATGCTGGTTGGAACCAAGGATATGGTAACCAAATGACTTATGATGGTACGTACCCAAGGGGAACACAAACTACAGATCCTGATATGGGTCGTTACAATCATAATGATCGTGATGGCAATACAGGTCTTTCTCCAGGTGGTATGAACCAAACGCGTGATGGTGGTATGAATCAAACACGTGGTGGCAACCAAGCCAATACGAATTATGATCTTGAAGATGAAATTGCAAGCAAGATTAGCTCAGAGGTTGACAATATTGACCGTGCATACGTCTTAACGACAGGAAGTAATGCTTATGTTGCTGTAGAATTGAATGCAGGTCGTGATGCAGGCGGCAATAGTGATCAGGTGTCTGATGAAATCGAACGGGAAGTTACGCGTGTTGTAAAAGACGAATCTGACCGTATCGATAACGTATACGTATCATCTAATCCGGACTTTGTTAATTTGTCGACAAACTACGCAAATGATGTAGATCGTGGACAACCAGTTGAAGGCTTTTTTGAACAAATAGGTGAAATGATTCAGCGAGTTTTCCCTGGTACAAATAACACAAACAACCGAACAAACAGAAATACGAACACGTATGACGGAACAAATAACAGAACTACCCCAAATAACTAAATGAGAAAAAAGCAGTTAGGCATAAGATATGCTAGCTGCTTTTTCTTGTACATACAAATTGGAAATGATGTGAATATATGATATCTTTAGAATTACAGAACACACAATTAGAAAGGTGGAAGGCACTGATGAGTGATGCAGTTTTGCAATATTTACGTGACCATAGATACGAACAAATAAATCATTTGATTGATTTTTTGAAAATTCCTAGCATTAGTACAGATAAACAAAATAAGGAAGATGTAAAGCGTGCGGCTGATTTTGTGGCAAACTATGTTCGTCACATTGGTTTTGAAAAAGTAGAAATCCAACCAACGAAAGGTCACCCATTGGTATATGCAGAATGGATGGGGGCAGGTGAAGATGCGCCGACAGTTTTGGTATACGGGCATTATGATGTTCAACCCGCAGATCCATTAGAATTGTGGGAAAGTCCCCCATTTGAACCCGTAATTCGAGAAAATCGTTTATATGCACGGGGAACTAGTGACGATAAAGGGCAAGTGTTTATGCATTTGGCAGTATTTGAAGCATTTATGAGAACAGAAGGAAAGCTCCCGATCAATGTTAAGCTTTGTATTGAAGGAGAAGAGGAAATAGGAAGCGAGAACCTGTACTCCATTTTAGATGAAAAAAAGGAACAGTTTGCCGCTGACTTTGCGATTATCTCTGATTCAGGTATGGTTTCCAATGATCAGCCAACCATTTTATATGGCTTAAAAGGTTTCACAGGACTTGAATTTACCGTTCATGGGCCAAAAAACGATCTTCATTCAGGTCTTTATGGCGGAGCGGTGCGAAATCCATTAATGGCAATGGCGCATTTGTTAGCTTCATTAAAAAATGAAGAAGAAGTTGTGACAGTTGAGGGTTTTTATGACGATGTCGAACCATTATTAGCATCGGAGCGTATACTAATGAGCGAAGTTCCTGTCGAAGATTACCCGAAAACAACAGGTGTTGATCAAACCATTTCAGAGAAAGGTTATACAGCTATTGAACATACGATGGCTCGTCCAACATTAGAAATAAACGGTATGTTTGGTGGTTATCAAGGAGAAGGAACAAAGACGATCATTCCTTCAAAAGCTACAGCAAAACTGACATGTCGGTTAGTTCCTGGGCAAGATCCCGAGACGATTCAAAATCGATTAATCGATCATTTAGAGAAACATGTTCCAGCTGGTGTTCAACTGGAGCTAAAGAAAGAGCCATTATCAGCAAAAGCTTATAAAGTCGATCCTAATCACCCATTAATAAAAAAAGCGGCAGAAAGTTATCAAAAAGGGTTCGGTAAAGAGGCGGTTTATGTTCGAATGGGCGGATCGATTCCTGTATTGGAATGGATTGATTCTATTTATAAAATGCCAATTGTATTGTTGGGTTTTGGTACGCCAGATGATCGTTTGCATTCTCCAAATGAAAGTTTTCCATTAGCGAATTTTGATCGTGGATTAATCACGTTGGTAGATTATTATCAATCTGTTCGTAAGGAAAAGTAAAAGGGTTATCATTTGACATTATACGCAATGGGGTATAAAATTTACTTACTTGTTCGTAGGTTGGAGGTTTCTTTATGTTATACATTGCTATAATCTTTACCGTCTTGATTGTGTATTTTCTTTATATGCGCTACGTTCCTGTTCGAGGGATTCCGTGTGTAGATCAAATGAAGTTAGATCAAGAAGAAGTAAAGTTGGATGTACGTGATTATGCTATATCAGCAAAAGAGGACATTGCAAATACAATTCCCATACCAGTAGCGTACTTAAAACGACATCATCATCAAATTCCAAATCGTAAAATATATGTAATCGCTTCTGATACTATTGAGAAAAATATGGGAATTCGGTTTTTAAAGCAAAGAAAATATAAGATAGCAGGATATACGATTGTTAATTCGACATGTCGTTGCAAAAAATGGTTTGAAAAATTTGTATAGTATTAATAGTTATGATTTTCTAAACAAACTTTTCTCTATGGAGGGATTGAGATGGATTATAGTCCACAAGTCAAAAATAGATTGAAGCGTATTGAAGGACAAATACGCGGGATTCTAAAAATGATGGAAGAAGATCAAGATTGTAAAGATGTTGTCACTCAAATGTCAGCAGCTCGGACGGCCATTGATCGTACCATGGGGGTTATTGTTAGTTCTAATTTGGTTGAATGTGTGAGAAAAGCCGAAGCGAACGGAGAAGATCCAACCGATCAAGTAGAAGAAGCCGTTAATTTACTTGTAAAAAGTCGATAAAACAAGACTCAGCATCTCAGAATTGTTTGTAATATAAACAATTCTGAGATGCTGTTTTTTATCTTGAAGTATCCTTCCGAATAGAGCCAACAATTAGTGTCCTAACTGATTGAAGTTTAACTTTATCGAAAGCCTCTAAAAAAATTCCCCATTCTTTCCTAATTTAACCGTATAGATAATTTATTTTAGAAGATACTATCATTTAATACAAGATAATGGAGACATTTTAAAATGCGATTACGATCAAAAAAAAGAACAGCAGAAGAAAAACAAAAAATTATTGAGAACATTTCGATCAGCGATCAAGCGGAAATTTCCACAAGTCTAAGAGAAAACGATGAAATTATTCGTAAGATGCTTGGCAATAGTGATGATTTTATTTCAAGAAAAATATTGCTAAATAAGCAACAGCCAATTCAGGTACAACTCTATTATATAGATGCTCTCGTTGATAAAGATACATTACAAAATGACTTATTAGGATGTATATTGAATCTTCCGAGCAAAGTAGATCCATCATGGAAAACAGAAAAGGATCTCTATGATTTTTTACAAAATGAAACAATTAATACATCAGATCTGACCAAGATAGAGAATTTAAAAGAACTATTTTCTAATTTATTATCTGGAGATACGATTATCCTTATTGAGGGTTATTCAAAAGCATTTGCCACCAATACAAGAGGAGGTCAAGATCGCGGAGTCCCGGAAGTAACAACACAAAAAATTATTCGTGGTCCAAAAGAAGGTTTTACTGAGCGAATCGGAACAAACATTGGATTGGTGCGCAGGCGAATTAAAGATCCAAATCTTTGGGTAAAAAAATACTGTATTGGTGAAAAAACGCAAACTGAGGTGTCGATAGCTTATATCAATGGCATTGTAAATGATGATATCGTCAAAGAGGTTGACCAAAGATTGTCTCGGATTGAGATTGATTCCATTTTAGAGAGTGGCTATATCGAACAATTAATTCAAGATGCGAAATATTCTCCTTTTCCTACTATAAATAATACAGAGCGTCCCGATACCATTGCTGCTGGGTTGCTGGAAGGAAGGATTGCGATTTTTGTAGATGGCTCCCCATTTACCTTATTAGTGCCCGCTTTGTTTACGGACTTTTTGCAATCAAGTGAAGATTATTATCAAAGAAGTGACATTGGTACATTGTTACGTCTATTAAGAACTTTTGCTTTTTTCTTAGCTATGATGACACCTGCAGGTTATATTGCCCTGACGATGTTTCATCAGGAAATGGTTCCGACAACCTTATTGGTCGGTCTTGCTGCTCAAAGAGAAGGAATTCCTTTTCCCGCATTTATTGAGGCATTAATCATGGAAATCACCTTTGAATTATTACGAGAAGCTGGAGTTCGGTTACCTAGTTCAGTAGGATCAGCAATTTCCATTGTAGGCGCACTTGTTTTAGGGCAGGCTGCAGTAGAAGCTGGCATCGTTTCTTCGGCGATGGTTATCGTCGTTTCCTTGACTGCCATAGCTAGCTTTGTTTTTCCAAGTTATAACTTAGCAATAACTGTTCGAATCTTGCGTTTTGGTTTTATGGCATTAGCAGCTTCGTTTGGTTTTTTTGGTATTTTTATTGGACTTATTTTGCTGGTTTTCCACTTGGTAAGTTTACGATCCTTTGGGATTCCATATACCACTCCATTAGCTCCTTTTATTGCGGTCGATCAAAAAGATGTTTTTGTTCAATCGGTACTATGGAAGGAGAGAACACGTCCTAGACTAATTAGTCAGAAAAATATCACAAGGAGTAAATTAAACCTTCCAGAAGCTCAAAAAAAGAAAAGGTGACTTTATGAGAGGTAGAAAATACATACTTATCATTACCATAATTGTTCTACCGTTAACGGGTTGTTGGAGCGCAACGGAATTAACAGATATTATTATTGCTACTGCAATCGGAGTTGATAAATCTGAAGATGGTTATCGCTTGTCTGTGCAGATAATTAATCCTGGGGAGATAGCTGGTAGTGCGGAGAATACAACAAGGACGGCGACGACTACTTACACAGCCGAAGGAAAAACAATTTTTGAAGCACTTCGTAGAATGACAACAATTGCCCCCAGAAGAATTTTTTTAAGTCATGTTCAAGTAGTGGTTATTAGCGAAGAAGTTGCTAAAGAGGGGATAGGAAAAGTGTTAGACTTCCTTGTTCGTGATCATGAATTTCGAGCGGATTTTATTTTATTAATTGCAAGAGACTATAGCGCTAAAAATATTGTCAGTGTTATTACCCCATTAGAAAGAATATCAGCCAATAAAATAACTAGTAGTAGTGCAGCATCTGAAAAATATTGGGCACCTACCAGAGATGTTGAGTTGAATGAACTCATGCAAGGAATTTTATCGCCAGGAAGAGAGGCTGTTTTAAGTGGGATTCATATTTTGGGTGATGAAGATTTAGGTAAATTCAAAAGTAATGCAGAAAAAACGGAACCATTTGCGTTACTCTATATAAATGAAATCGGTGTATTTAAAGGCGATCAATTAGTGGGGTGGCTTAATGAGGACGAAAGTAAAGGATTTAATTATATTACAGATAACGTAACAAGTACAGTTGGTGGAGTAGATTGTGACGATGATGGGAGAATTATCGTTGAGGTTTTTAGAAGTGATGTAAAGATGTACCCAAAAGTGGACGGGAACCAAGTAACAATGCGTATTCATGCAGATCTTCTTGTGAATCTTGGTGAAATTACGTGTGATATTTCAACAGAAACACAAGAAGATTTAAGAGCTATAGAAGAAAAGATTGAGGAAAATTTAAATGAGATTATGCAGAATACAATAGAAGCAGCGAAAAAACTTGAGGCAGATATATTTGGTTTTGGAGACAGAGTGAGAAGATCACTACCAAGAGATTGGGAGCGATTGGAAAAAGATTGGACAACACATTTTTTAAATACAAATATATTGTTGCAGTCTACTGTGAATATTCGTCACAGTGGTATGATCCACGATCCCTTTATGGACGACATTAAGAAGAAAAATCAGGAGGAATAGAGATGCTTTTTCCAACTATTCTATTAATGATTGTATCGGTAATTGTTTTTTACTTGGAGTATAAACGGATTAAACAAAAACAAGCAAAAAAGGATAATTGGGTATTTATGATATTTATGGTTTTGGCAACGATATTTCTGTTTGTATATATGTGTGATTTACCTACACCAGATTTTGTTGCTTTTTTTGAATTTCTATTTAAACCAATTAGAGGTCCTTTTTTTACTTGGTTGATTCAATATCAATAATAAAGTTAGTGAATGGGGATAGGCATGGATCAAAAAATTAGTGCGTACCAATTTTTTATTTTAGTTTTTATGAATACATTAGGAACTGCCATTCTTTTTATTCCAACGCATGCAACAACTTACGGAAAAGAAAATGGTTGGATTACTGTTGTTTTTGCTACGATCTTCGGTTTGTTGGTTATTGCTGTATATAATGCAATTTTTTCTAAAGAAGAAACGCGTAGCTTGTTTGTCATCATTGATGATAATTTTGGTAAATGGCTTGGTTCTATATCTATTCTTTTTGCTTTGCTTTTTGCTTATTTTACAACGTTCGCTAACCTTTGGTCCATTGGACAATTTGTTGGATTGCATATATTAATGGGCACTCCACCAGAAGCCATTGTATTACTAGTTATCTTAACTTGCTTGGTTGGTGTACGCTATGGGATTGAAGTGATCGGCAGAGCGTCTGAGATTTTCCTTCCATTTACACTTATTAGCTTGATTTTGCTAGTTGGATTGGTTTGGCCAGAAGCGCAATTAGACAACATTCAGCCAATTTTACAAACAAATGTAGCAGGTGCTTTTGTTGGTATCATTCCAGTCATTGGTATTACTTTTTTAGAATTATTTTGTTTACTTGGAGTTATTCATCGTGTGAATAATATCCCTCAAGCAAAAAAAGCGTTTTTTATTGGGGGCTTAGTCGCTGGTTTCTGTATGATTATTGTTACCTTTGCTTGTATAGCAGTTATCGGGGTAGATGGTACCATACGACATATCTACTCCATTTACTTTTTGGGACAAAATATTAGTATTGCTGAATTCTTTGAACGCGTGGAAGGTTTAGTAGCGTTTATATGGTTTATTACGATCTTTTTTAAGATATGTACTAATTTCTACTTTATTGCCATAGCAATTAAACATTTAGGAGGATTAAAAGATTTTCGGACGGTAACCATTCCCATTGCTTATTTTCTCTTCGTAAGTGCCGTAACAAGTTTACCTAATATCTTCTATGACTTTGAGTTGATGAATAGTACTTATCTTGTATATGCAATTCTTACAGGATTCTTGCTGCCAATACTTTTGCTAATAGTAAAGATTGCCCGAAAAAAATAGACAAACCGTAATAATTACTATTTACAAAACGTAACCATTACGATATAATTCTAGAAGTGAATAAAAAGTTAGGGGGAAGTTAAATTGAAATTATCTTTACGGTTACTTGTTTTAACTATGTTATCTATAATTCTATTAGTTGCTTGCGGGACTGAAGATGAGGTAGATGGTAATAATACAGAAGAGCAACAAACACCACTTGAGGTTTACACAACCTTGTATCCTTTGGAGTATTTTGCGAATGAAATCGGTGGTGAGCTTGTGGATGTTACCTCTATTTTACCAGCAGGTGCTGATGCCCATACATACGAGCCAACGTCACGTATGATGGTTGACATTGCCGAATCAGATCTATTTATCTATACTAGTGATGATTTTGAAGTATATGCCTCAAGAATTAGAGAGGCGATTGGAGATGAATCAGTAACGATCATTGAAGCAACAGAGGGTCTGGATATGATGGATTATTCACATGATCATAGTCATGGCCACGATCATGAAGACGAAGATCACCACCATGATCACGACCACGATCATGAAGACGAAGATCACCACCATGATCACGACCACGATCATGAAGACGAAGATCACCACCATGATCACGACCACGATCATGAAGACGAAGATCATCACCACGATCACGACCACGATCATGAAGACGAAGATCATCACCACGATCACGACCACGATCATGAAGACGAAGATCATCACCACGATCACGACCATGATCATGAAGACGAAGATCACCACCATGATCACGACCATGATCATGAAGACGAAGATCATGACGATGATGATCACGGACATAGCCACGGGGATTATGATCCGCACGTATGGATTAGTCCAACATTATCTATTGATCTAGCAGAAAATATTAAAGAGGCATTAGTAGAGTTGATGCCAGAGCAAGCAGAGGTTTTTGAAGAGAACTATGTAGATTTAGTGGAACGATTAGAAGAGTTAGATAGTAAGTTTCATTCCATGGTTGAACAGTTTGAGAATAGATCAATTCTAGTAACTCATGCGGCATACGGTTATTGGGAACGTGACTATGAGATTGAACAAATTGCTATTACTGGTTTATCACCTTCTGATGAACCTTCTCAACAACAACTTGTAAACATAATGGAAACTGTTGCAGAATTAGATATCCAGTATTTATTATTCGAACAAAATGTTGAGCCGAGAGTTGCTACGGTTATTCAAGAAGAGGCAGGATTAGAATCCTTGCAATTACACAACCTAGAAGTGTTAACAGAAGAAGATATCGAAGCTGGAGAAGATTATTTTAGTTTAATGGAACGTAATATTTCCGTATTAGAAACAGCTTTAGCAGAATAATAGAGATAAGTGTGTATTTCCTTACGAGGATATACACACTTTTTTGTTAACATTCAATAAATATTTTAAAAAGAAGTAAGCAAGCGGATTTTTTAAATCGCCTATATATAAATTTTGTAACGATTAGTCTTATGCAAGTGGAAAACATCTGAAAACTGATCAGGTTTGCTTGCACTTTCTTTTGTTAGTAAGGTAAAGTAGAAAGTAGAAGGAATTTTACTGATTGGCTTGCTTGAATAGACAAACCAAATGTGCAGTGGCACTTATAATGAGAACAAAGAGACTGTTATCATTTCAGCTAATATGAAAAAGGGGCGTTCGTGATGGGAGAAAAATTTGCAACAAAATCCGTGCATTTTACATCAAAGACAAGTGGGGAAATTGCTAGTAAGGTTACACCAATCTATCAAACATCCGCGTTTAAATTTAACGACCTAGAGGATATTGAAAGATTTTATCAAGGGGAAAAAGATTATCTATATTCAAGAGTAGGAAATCCAAATACAGATGAACTAGGTAGTGCAGTAGCACAATTAGAAGAAGCTCCAGCAGGAATCGCTACTTCTTCTGGATTATCTGCTATCTTAATTGGAATACTATCTGTTACAAAAGCTGGGGACCATGTGATTGCGTCCACCGATATTTATGGAGGTACATACGAATTATTTGCACGGGAACTCGCAAATTTCGGAATAGAAGTAAGTTTCATCGACTTTACAGATCAAGAGGCAATAAAAACTGGAATACAAACAAACACGAAATTATTGTATTCAGAATCAATAACCAATCCTTTGCTACGTGTTGAAAATATGGAGCAACTCGTTCACCTTGCCAAACAAAATAACCTTTATACGATGATTGATAATACGTTTGCCACGCCTTACTTACTTCAACCATATCATTCTGGTATCGATTTAGTTGTTCATAGCGCAACGAAATACTTAGGAGGACACAGCGACGTTACTGCTGGAGTGCTTGTTGGAGATGCAGATCTATTAGCAAAAGCAAAAACAAAAGTAGTTAATATTGGGACAACATTAAGTCCGTTTGAGGCTTGGTTAACTTGTCGTGGGCTGAAGACGTTAGATGTTCGAATGGAACGTCAAGTGAAGAATGCACAGGCTCTAGCAGATGCTTTCGTCACTCATCCGGCTGTATCAAAAGTATATTACCCAACACATGCGAGCAAAAAAGGAAATGGAGCAATTGTTTCGATTGATTTAAGTGGTAAATGTGATATTGAAAAGTTTTTTCGGTCATTAGATTGGGTGAAAATTGTACCGACATTAGCAGGTGTAGAAACTACAGTCTCTTATCCAAGAACAACCTCTCACCGAGCATTGCCTATAGAGGTACAAGAAGAGTTAGCAATCACTGAAGGACTTGTACGGATTTCTGTTGGAATTGAGGATAGTGCTGACATCATTGGAGCTTTTGAACAAGCGATTATCAAAGCGAAATACGAATAAAGATGCAAATTCTCACAAATTAGTTGAGGAGGAAAGTCAATGAACTATGCAATTATTACAGGAACATCAAAAGGTTTGGGGGCATCGATTGCTGAGAATTTTCTCGCTAATGAAGTTAACGTAATTGGTATTGCACGTCATGTCAACAAAGAATTAGAAGAACTTGCAAGTCAAGAGGGAACTACCTACCAACACTTTTGTTGTGATTTAACCGATGTAGATCAACTGAGAAATACCTTTTCGAAAATAACTACACAAGTTTTCACGAATAAAACATCTTATGTATACTTAATTAATAATGCTGCCACAGTGAACCCAATCGATACAGCAAATAATCATAAACTAGAAGAAGTGCAAACTCATATGCAAATAAATACGATTGCTCCAATGATGACAACAAGTTTATTGTTAAAGGAAGCAAACCAAAATAATACACAAGTTATCATAGCGAATGTTTCTTCAGGAGCAGCAGACCGATCGACGTTTGGTTGGAGTGCATATGGTGCATCGAAAGCAGGACTTAATCGCTATACAGAAACAGTTGCGTTAGAACAAAAAGCGTTAGGAACAAATCATAAGGTGATCCTACTTGATCCAAGTATTATGGATACAGAAATGCAAGGTGATATTCGTTCCGCTACGAAAGAACAGTTTGAAGAAATTGAACAATTTAAAAAATTTAAAGAAGAAGATATGTTGAGAGATACTGCGATTGTTGCAGGTGCTTTTTTTGATGTATTAAAAGATGTAAAAAATATCGAGAATGGTAAGTATTATCGAATAAATGATCTTTTGTCTTAGAACAATCGTTTTGAAAGTGTACTATTCACATGATAATAACCCAATTTTCTTTATTGCCCTTCCACTTCGAGTTGAGTTACATATTCTATAAGTGAAAAGATTAAAAGGAGGGAATAAAGATGGGTGCAGGTTATCATTATGGTTCAGGCTTTGCCCTAGTTGTGGTACTATTCATCTTATTAGTTATAATTGGTGCTTCCTGGGGTTACGGAGTATACTAAAGCCTATACAAAGAAAGAGGATTCCGTTATGGAGTCCTCTTTCTTTGTATAGAAATTTTTAGCCAAAGTGAGTTGAATGGAAACTAACTCTGGTACCGTTGATCTAAATATGCTGACGGACTAATACCAGTGACTTTTTTAAAAACCCTACTGAAATAAAATGGATTTGCAAAACCAAGTTGATCACTTACTTGTGCGACATTAAGTTCTGTTTTAGACAATAGTTTCATGGCACGTTCAATTAATAACTCATTTTGAAATTGACGAATACTTTTTCCTGTTTCTGTGCGAAAAATCGTTGAAATATAAGCGTAATTTCTATTTAAATGATTGCTAATTTCTTTTGAAGTCGGCTTAGTTTCTGCATTCCGACAGAAAGCAGTAATTTGAGCAACAATCCTCTCATGTCGCGGGTGATGATTTTCTTGTTTAGAATATTGATAAAGGTCAAGAAATAGTTGATAAGTTAATTGTGATAATATTAGTGGCCGGAACTCTTCGGAGTAGAGACTCTGATCCGTAATCTTATCCAATTGAAGCGTGAAGAAAGCAGTTTGTTGGACGAGCCCGTGTTTAGGTAATGTTAATTGTTGCATATACACATCTTCCATCATGAATGACGTCGCTTGAAAGTTCCGATATTCTGATAAAGGTTGTTCGGAGTTAGGGCCGTCATAAAAATGGATATAATACCAGTGTGTATTAGGTAGGTAGTTGTTAACTCCCCAGTGCTTTATTCCTTTCCTAAGAAAAAGATATCCCCCTGCTTTCACTTGATAATGGACATCATCTTCAATTACCTCAATTTGACCAGATTCAACAAACAGAAAGACATGAAGGTTTGGCATCAATCGATCTGGATGGCTCATGATTCCCTCACTATCCTCCATATATCCAACCTCACGAACGAGCGGTAACTGATAACCGAGAAGGTTTACTGAATGCATACAGAACAGCCCCCTTTTGTTTTTCATTATAGCATGTATCAATCTAAAAAAAAGATATGTTTTCTGTAATTCGGTGTATTCTCTTTTTCACCTAGCTCTAGCATACTAAAAGTAGACCTTCACACAGAAAGGAAGTATTGGATGGATACAACCGTTAAACTAAATGATGGATTATTTAAAAAATCGGAGCAAAAAGGTAAAGGGTACCTGTTATATCTTGATATTGATCGCTTAGTAGCTCCGTGTTATGAGGCGGCAGGGAAGGAACCACGCAAACCTCGTTACGGTGGTTGGGAGAGCATGGAGATTGCAGGTCACTCGATTGGACACTGGTTATCGGCGGCTTCCATGATGTACCGCGTAACCGGAGATCTATTATTAAAAGAGAAGATTGAATATGCGATGGATGAACTTGCATTAGTACAGTCTTATGATCCAGATGGATATGTTAGTGGTTTTCGTCGGGATTGTTTTGATGAGGTATTTACTGGTGATTTCCGTGTGGATAATTTTGGGCTTGGTGGATCATGGGTCCCTTGGTATAGCATTCATAAAATATATGCAGGCCTTGTCGATGCTCACCGTTTAGCAGGATGCAATAAAGCTTTAGAAGTGTTACGAAAGTTATCTGATTGGGCAGAAAGAGGTCTCTCTAAACTTACAGATGAGCAATTCCAACGGATGTTGACCTGTGAATATGGTGGTATGAATGAAACGATGGCTGACATTTATGAAGTTACAGGAGAAGAACGTTATCTGATTTTGGCAGAACGATTTAATCATCAAGCAATCTTAGAACCTTTAACCCAAGGAATAGATGATTTAGCAGGAAAGCATGCCAATACACAAATTCCAAAAGTGATCGGTGCAGCAAAATTATACGACATTACCAAAAAAAACGATTACAAGGAGATGGCAACATTCTTTTGGGATCAAGTAATTCATCATCGCTCCTATGTAATGGGTGGAAATAGTAACGGAGAACATTTTGGGATTGCTGACACAGAACCACTAGGCATCCTAACGACCGAAACATGTAATACGTATAATATGTTAAAGTTAACAGAGTATATATTTGATTGGAATCCGAATAGCAAGTATATGGATTATTATGAAAATGGTTTATATAATCATATTTTAGCTTCACAAGATCCAGACTCGGGTATGAAAACTTATTTCGTGTCAACAGAACCAGGACATTTTAAAGTGTACTGTTCGCCAGATGATTCTTTCTGGTGTTGTACTGGAAGTGGGATGGAGAACCCAGCGCGTTATGCGAAAAATATTTATACAAGAAAAGAAAACAATCTATATGTGAACTTATTTATTTCATCAACGATTACTTTAGAAGATAAAGAATTACAGTTTGTCCAAAAATCGAACTTCCCATATGAAGCTCACAGTGAAATCTTAGTGAAAGAGGCGAATGGAGCTAGGCTAGCAGTGCGTATTCGCGTACCGTATTGGTTAGCAGGTGAACAGAATATCCGTATTAATGGTGGAAAAGTCGATGCGGACATTATAGATGGATATGTTGTTCTTGATCGTGAATGGTTAGCAGGGGATCGTATTCAATTCGATTTACCAATGAAATTACACAAATATATCGCGAAAGATGACCAACTGAAACAAGCGCTTTTATACGGTCCAATTCTTTTAGCAGGTGCTCTTGGTAGAGAAAACTTCCCAGAAGAAGATATCGTTCCCGATCACCAATCACTAAATAATCATCCTCTGATTGATGTGCCCGTGCTTGTTACGGAAGAAGACGATCCGAATCAATGGTTGAAGTTAGTCGATGGTGATTCGTTAGTATTTGAAACGATGTCGATTGGACAACCGGGTGATCAAGTTGTAAAAATGATTCCATTTTTCGCACTCCATCACGAACGCTATACACTGTATTGGAATGTGATGAGTGAAGCCAGCTTTGCTACTTTTGTAGACGAAGAAAAAAAGGCGTTAGAAAATATCCGTCAGATGACGGTTGATTTTGTTCAACCAGGTGAGCAACAACCGGAAACAGACCATCAATTTCACGCGAAAAACAGTACAACAGGGTATTTGAATTTGGTTGATCGTCATTGGCGTGATGCACGTAACGAAGGGTTTTTAAGCTACCAAATGGCAATTGAAGATGATACACCTATGTATTTACTGGTCACCTACTTTGGCACGGATAACGCAATATTTATGGATGGAGTATGGAAAGAGCGAGCATTTACAATTCAAATAGATCAGCAAGAAATTGCGACTGTACTATTAAAAGGAGAACATCCTGGAGAATTATTTGATGTATGTTATCCGATACCAGAACAGTTAACCAAAGGAAAATCTCAAGTTGAAGTCAAATTTGTTGCTGGCAAAGAAAAAATTGCGGGTGGTATTTATGGTGTAAGAGTCATTAATCAATCGATCTAATAAAAAGAGAAGAACGTCACAAGTTGGCGTTCTTTTTCTTCATCCTAATAGTAGAATTTGTTTGTTGATTTACTAAGGGTTAGGATCTTTTTAAACTTGAAATACCGAAAAAAGAATCCAAAAAGAAAAAGAACTATAATTTGTTGATCTCTAAAGAGTCTGAACGCATTTCCTTATGTCCCTAAAAGACATTCTCTTCTTGACATATTTATCGATCTTTTGAAAACAAGATGATCTTTGCATACATCAGATTGAATAGGAAGAATTATTGAAAATATGTTATAGTATGAAAGGATAGAAAGGAGTAGATAGAATGATATCAAGAAAAAGTAAACGTGAGATAGAAATGATGGCAGAAGCAGGGAAATTACTTGCGAACATTCATAAAGAAATAGCGAAAATGATAAAACCTGGAATCACAACAAAGGAAATAGATGTGTTCGTTGAAAAATACTTAGCAGAACATGGTGCAACACCGGAGCAGAAAGGCTATAATGGCTATGAGTTTGCTACCTGTGCTTCAATCAATGATGAGATTTGTCATGGGTTTCCGCGTGAAGATGTGCTAACCAATGGAGATATTGTTACGATTGACATGGTTGTCAATCTTAACGGTGGTTTAGCTGATTCTGCTTGGACATATGTTGTTGGGGAAGCAGATGAACCGACTCAACGTTTATTAGATGTAACGAAAGAATCATTATATAGAGGTATTGAGCAAGCAAAAGTAGGAAATCGAATTGGTGATATTGGTCATGCCATTCAACAATATGCAGAAGCAGAAGGGTTTGCTGTTGTTCGTGATTTTACTGGTCATGGCATTGGACCTACGATTCATGAACAACCACACATTCCGCACTACGGGTTAGCTGGAAAAGGTGCGCGTCTAAAAGAAGGAATGGCAATTACGATTGAACCAATGTTGAATGAAGGTACATGGCACAGTAAAATGGATGACAACAATTGGACCGCAAGAACCGTTGACGGAAAAAGATCAGCACAATTTGAACACACGATCATTGTTACCAAAGAAGGACCATTGATTTTAACCGAACAAGAAGAAAGATAATTTTTTAGAAAAAGCTAGTCGTACTGTCTTTTTGATTCTACGTTAAGAAGATATAGTTTTTTAAAAATGTAGATTGGACACATAGCTTCTTATTGTTTTTTCAATAGGATTGGTTGGTGTTTGCCCGGTACTTAAATAATAATCTATCAATTGATACGGCAGTTTGACCAACTCAAGGTCAACTGTCGTTTTTGATTTTCAGCGAGATTATGTAATTTAGATCTGAAAATTCATTCTCATTTTTCCAAAAATGTGATATGGTGAAAAAATACAAAAAGACTTGGGGATGATCGGATGAATACATTAGAGGTAGAGGAAAGTGGCATCGCTCAAACAAAGAAGATTCAATTAAAGCAAGGAATCATGAGTGGTTTTCCTATCATGCTTGGATACTTTCCTATCGCGATTACTTACGGCGTATTGGCTGCTCAATCGGGATTGACCTTGTTGGAATTAACGGGAATGAGTATTTTTGTTTATGCTGGGGCGGCACAATTTATGGGAACGAATATGCTTGAGATAGGTGCAGGGGCAATGGAAATAATTATTGCTACATTTGTTTTGAATTTTCGGCATTTTGTCATGAGTTTATCTTTCATGAATCGAGCGAGGTCCTTTCCATTACGTTGGAAATTCCCAATATCACTTCTACTCACCGATGAATCTTTTTCGGTAGCTTCAGTGAAAACAGAACAAACGAGGCAGCCAAATGGTAGCTATTTTTATCTAGGAATGTTTATGACCGCTTATTTGTCCTGGATTATTGGTTCTGTTTTTGGTGGAATTCTTGGTGATATCATGCCTGATTCAATTAGTCAGAGTTTAGGAATTGCCTTATATGCTATGTTTATTGCTTTATTGGTTCCCTCGGTAAAAATAAAATACCGTTATGGCCTCATTGCTGGAATTGCAATGGTTTTTAATTACTTATTCAGTTTTTATCTTGATGAGGGTTGGTCGATTGTGGTAAGTACATTATTAGCAAGTTTTATTGGGATTTTTGTGATAAGGGGGATGACCTATGCCTAGAGCGTTTATCATTATCCTTTGTATGGCTTTGGTAACCATGATTCCCCGTATGATACCAGCCTTTATTGTGGAACGGGTACGTTTTCCTGAATGGGTTAATCATTGGTTACATGTTATTCCCTATGCAGCTTTAGGTGCACTAATCTTTCCCGGCGTACTATCCGTTGTACCAGAAAAACCTTGGATTGGTTTGGTAGGTGGAATAGTAGCCATTATCTTGTCTATTTTTCGTATCCACATTGTCGCAGTCGTTCTTGGTGCATCACTCGCTGTCTTTTTTCTTATATAATTTTGGATTAGACGAAAAAAATGATGATTAGCTGTTGTTTGTCGTTATGCTTATCCTAGAGCATCCATTCGTAAGACTCCCACTTCAACTTAACAAGAAAAATCAAATTTGTTTAAGTGGGAGTAACGGACGTTAGCACACCGAACGATTCAAGAGCCTTTAAGTCATCCTTTAGGGCTAACAATCAGTGGGGAATACCTAAAAACCCCATTGATTGAAGTTTTACTTTATTGGATTGGGTTCCACATGGATATGGGCATGGGGCACATTATGCTTTTTATTCAGTACTGCTTCAATCCGATCGGTTATTTCGTGCCCGTGCTCGACCGTAATTTTAGGGTCAACATAAATTACGATATCAAGCAATGTTTGATTTCCGTGAGATCGTCCTTTAATGTCTTTTACTTTAAGAACTTCCTCATCTTCACGTATGGTTTTACAAATCTCTAAAATTTGATCCTCATCGAATCCATCCGTTAAGGTATGGCTGGCATTTCGAAAAATTTCCCATGCCGTTTTGCAGATAATAATCCCAACAAGCAAACCAATAAATGGGTCCAACCAATAAACACCAAATTGAGATCCGATAATACCAATGAAAGCCCCAAAACTAACGAGTGCATCCGATTTATTATTTTGGGAAGCGGCGAATAAAGAGCTGCTTGCTATTTTTTTTGATAATTTTAAATTAAAAAGATAAACGCCAATCAAAATAATAGAGGAAGCTAATGCTGTCCATGCAGTCATCCAACTAGGTTGTTGATCGTTTGAATGGATAATGGTTTGAAACGAATCAAGAATAACTTGAATTCCTACAGTGACCATAATAAAAGCAGCCATTAAAGAAGCGATTAATTCAGCTCGAAAATGCCCATAGTGATGATCGCGATCAGGGGGTTTTCGTGAAATACGCAAACCGATTAGGACTGCTATACCAGCGATAACATCGGTAGCATTATTAATACCATCTGCACGTAAGGCCGAAGAACCACCAATCGTAGCAATTACTAATTTTATACTAGCTAAGGCTAAATATGTAATAATACTAACCCAAGCTCCTCTTTCTCCTTTTTTTAAATTATCATATGGATTCACCATCTTTTCTCCTGCCTTTCTTTTTTCACGCAAACCTTTGTTGGGTGATTTTAATCTAATATATAGAGCGCATCATGTTTATCCCGGAGCAACCGTCCGTAAGACTCCCACTTCAAAACAACGAGAATATCAAGTTGTTGCAGTGGGAGTAACGGACGCTAGCACCCCGAATGGTTCAACTAACAATCAGTGGGGGAATAGCTAAAAAACCCACTGATTGGAGTTTCACTTTATCCCGGAGCAACCGTCCGTAAGACTCCCACTTCAAAACAACGAGAATATCAAGTTGTTGCAGTGGGAGTAACGGACGCTAGCACCCCGAATGGTTCAAGGGCCTTTAGGTCATCCTTTAGGGCTAACAATCAGTGGGGGAATAGCTAAAAAACCCACTGATTGAAGTTTCACTTTATCCCGGAGCAACCGTCCGTAAGCCCCCCACTTTAAAACAACGAGAATATCAAGTTTCACTTTAGTATATTTGTGAACTCTTTTTGTACATTCGAATATAATAGGTTATATAAGCCAAGTTATGTCGTGTAGGAGAGCTTAACAAAACATAACCACGTCTATAGAAGAAATGTCGATAGGGAACATACATGTAATGGGACCATCATGTTCCATACGCGAAATGTCTACACATCTTTAGCATACCCCAAAAACGTTATTCATTCGTTTTAAAACTAGTTTATCTGTGCGGAATTGGGGTATATATAGATTAAATAATTTGCAAATTGATTTTATTTTATCAAGGGAATAAGGGGGCTATATTCCAATGAAGAAACATAAAGTGAATTATCGGTTAAAGCGCTATAATCTCGTCCCACATCATAAGATTAAGGCAAAAAGAGAAGTATCTTTTGAGATCCAATTAATGGCACAGTTATTGATGGATCAACTTGTTTCCGAACGAAACAAAATGGAGTTTGATCGGAAAATAAACGAGGCAATCGAAAGTAAAGATAAAGAATTGTTTATGCAATTAAGTAATCATTATCAACATTATTTATTCGAATATTAATGAATTACCTTATCACGAAGATACGATGTGAAAGATTGGATTATTTCTTTTACCTGGTAGAGTGATAAGGCTTTTTTTGTTAATGAAATAGTCCGGTTTCGTATGTTATAGTTAATATGATATTGGATCATTCATTAAAGAGATGAGGTTTTTGGATATGAGAATACACGGATTTATTCTCGTGCTTTTTTTATCTAGTTTATTATTGATGGGCTGCCAACCATTCGATTCTTTTTTCACAACAGAGAATGCCGTACAAAGAGAAGCAATTGATGTACCGAAAAGTATAGAGGAACGAACTAGTGAAAAAGTGTTATTTTCACTTGAGGTGGAGATAGATGAGCATATTGCTGAAATAGATGAAGAAACAGATACGGTTGTGGTAAGCAATCCGGATAGCATCGAAGTGATGGTGAACAAACAGAGAAGATTACCTGAAGGCTACGAGCCAACAGATTTAGTGGATCCAAATGTTTCGCATGCTGTTGGGCAGGGGGATCCTCGAAGGTTAATGCGAGCAGAAGCAGCAGAAGCGTTAGAATCATTATTTGCGCACGCAGAATCAGAAGGTTTAGAATTAGTAGCCGTTTCAGGGTATCGTTCTTATGATCGTCAAAAAGTAATTTACGAAAATAATGTAGCTGCGAGAGGACAGGAGCATGCAGATCAATTTTCTGCACGACCGGGTACAAGTGAGCATCAAACGGGTTTAGCCATGGATATTAGTGCGGCTTCTGTTGCGTTGGCACTAGATCAGGCTTTTGAACAAACAAGTGAAGGCTCTTGGGTAGCAGAGCATGCCCATTTACACGGGTTTATCTTACGTTATCCAGATGGGAAAACTGATATTACTGGGTATGCCTATGAGCCATGGCATTTTCGTTATGTAGGTGAGGAATTAGCAACAGAAATATACGAGAAGGACCTAACTTTAGAAGAATATTTTGGTTATGGTTATTAAAAGAAAAGCATTTGTCGAAAAAAGTGGCAAATGCTTTTTCTATAACTTATTACTGATCTATTTCTTAAAAAAGATTAGTTTTGTTAAGCAAATTATTTTGCATGGTATAATAGTTAGAAAAGTGTAAAAAAAGAAATGGAGTGGGGACAATGGATTTTCGATTTGAAAAGGATACACTGGGTGAAGTGAAAGTTGATGCTCGTAAATTCTGGGGTGCGCAAACACAGAGAAGTATTGAAAATTTTCCGATTGGACAAGAAATCATGCCGCTTGAAATTATCCGTGCTTTTGTGCAATTAAAGCGTAGTGCAGCAATAGCGAATGGTAATCTAGGGGGGCTAGAAAAAGAAAAAGTAGAAGCTATTGTTGCTGCTGCTGACCAATTATTAAACAATGATTTAAGCGAGCATTTTCCATTGGTTGTTTGGCAAACAGGTAGCGGTACGCAAACTAATATGAATGTCAACGAAGTGTTAGCTTATCTTGGTAATCAGTATCTAGCGACAAAAAAATGTTCGCTTATGTTGCATCCAAATGATGATATTAATAAATCGCAAAGTTCGAATGATACATATCCAACTGCCATGCATGTTGCTGCAGTTACAATTATAGAAGATCGTTTATTGCCAGTATTACAGCAGACTGAAAGTGTTTTAGCTAATAAAGTAGTGGAATTTCAAAACTTGATTAAAATCGGTCGAACACACTTGCAGGATGCTACTCCATTGACTTTAGGACAAGAAATAAGCGGTTGGCATCATATGATAGAAAAGATTAGGTCGATGCTTGCTAATGATCTTGTCTATTTAAGTGAATTGGCTATTGGAGGTACAGCAGTAGGTACAGGGATAAACGCAGATTCAAGTTTCGGTGATAAAGTTGCGACAGAAATTTCTCGTTTAACAGGAAAAAAATTTATATCCGCGTCAAATAAATTTCATGCATTAACAAGCCATGATCAAATGGTTCATGTTCATGGAACTCTAAAAGCACTCGCAGCTGATGTAATGAAGATTGCCAATGATGTTCGTTGGCTTGCAAGTGGACCACGAGCTGGATTTGCAGAATTAACTATTCCTGCGAATGAACCAGGAAGCTCTATTATGCCTGGAAAGATAAATCCTACACAAGCTGAAGCGGTAACAATGGTTGCGACACAAGTAATGGGCAATGATGCTACGATTGGTTTTGCCGCTAGCCAAGGAAACTTCGAGCTAAATGTATTTAAGCCTGTAATTGCCTATAACTTTATTCAATCAGTTACGTTGCTAGCAGATAGTTTAGAATCATTTACGCTCCGCTGTCTTGAAGGTCTTCAACCAAACGAAGAAAAAATTGCAGATTACGTAAATAACTCTTTAATGTTGGTAACTGCACTTAATCCGCATATTGGTTATGAGAATGCTGCAAAAATAGCAAAAAAAGCTTTTGTGGAAAAAACATCATTAAAAGAAGCTGCAGTAGGCTTAGCGTTGTTAACTGCTGAAGAGTTTGATCAATTGGTTGATCCGACTAAAATGATTGGTAAGTAAGTGGATAGAGAAAAATTATCCTGTCTTCCCAAGTATTCGTTCTGATAAAAAAACTATTCCTGTTCACACTATCAAGTAAGGAGGTGAACAGGATATGAGTGAACGTAATCAATCAAATCGTTTAGTAGTTCCTGGTGTAGAACAAGCTTTAAATCAAATGAAATATGAGATTGCCCAAGAATTTGGTGTGAATCCAGGTGCGGATGAAACTGCACGCGCTAATGGTTCAGTAGGTGGAGAGATAACAAAACGTCTAGTACAACAAGCAGAACAACAATTTGGATCTGGTCAATAATTATTGACTATTTAATAAAAAAAGCGTGGAATCTTAGATTCCACGCTTTTTGAATTCATTAAATTATTTAATACGTTCTTCTGTTTCAGCGTCAAAGAAGTGGCATTTGTTCATATCATATGCCAATTGAATCTTTTCTCCACCATGAATGTCTGTACGAGAGTCAACACGTGCAATGAAATCTTGATCTGCTAATTTAGAATATAGGTAAGACTCAGAACCCATTAATTCCGCAACTTCAATTTCTGCAGTAATTGTTGAACCAGGATTAGCATCAACGAATACTGGCTCGTCATGCATATCTTCAGGACGAACACCTAAAACAACTTCTTTTCCAACATAACCTTGTTCACGAAGTACTTTCATTTTTCCTTCAGGAACATCAATAGTCTGTTTTGGAGAAACTCTGAATTTTCCTTCTTCCAATGTACCAGTGAAGAAGTTCATTGCAGGTGATCCAATGAAACCACCAACAAAGATGTTTGTCGGTTTGTCATAAACTTCTTTCGGTGCACCTACTTGTTGGATAATACCATCTTTAAGTACAACAAGGCGTGTAGCCATTGTCATTGCTTCTGTTTGATCGTGTGTAACGTAAATAGTAGTAGTTTGTAAGCGTTGGTGTAACTTTTGGATTTCCGCACGCATTTGTACACGTAATTTCGCATCCAAGTTAGATAAAGGCTCATCCATTAAGAATACTTTCGCATCACGTACGATCGCACGTCCTAAAGCAACACGCTGACGCTGACCACCTGATAATGCTTTTGGTTTACGATCTAAGTAAGCCTCTAATCCAAGAATTTGTGCAGCGTTTTTCACTCGGCGCTCAATTTCGTCTTTTCTAAATTTACGAAGTTTCAAACCAAATGCCATATTATCATACACGTTCATGTGAGGATAAAGTGCATAGTTCTGGAATACCATCGCGATATCACGGTCTTTAGGAGCAACCTCATTCATTAATTTATCATCAATATAGAATTCACCAGAAGTAATTTCTTCTAGACCAGCAATCATACGTAGTGTAGTTGATTTACCACAACCAGATGGACCAACGAATACGATGAATTCCTTATCTTTAATACTAAGGTTAAAATCATCAACCGCTTTCACACCATCTTTTTCATATACTTTGTCAATATTAGTTAATTTCAATTCAGCCATTTGCGTAATCCTCCTTAAAAATTTGTAAGCGTTAACTTCATAGGTACAGTTTACAGAACTTTGCTTGCCTGGTAAATGGCAAACGTGCACAAAAAGTTTGTCTTGCTTTGTGCACGCTTACATAATTGCTAGAAAGTGAGCTTCACTTCTGCTTTATTTAAGATCATAACAAGAATCCAAGTAAGAGTTAGCTCACAAAATTCATCAATACAACCAATTGCCTTCGAAGCTAGTGCTTTATTTTTTCCTGGTCCAAATATTCTATGCAACTTTTTCTGAAAAAGAAAAAGCAGCCAAAATGTAATGGCTACTCATAACGATTTTTAAATAACAAGGTTAAGTAAACAGATAGTGCGCCTTCAAATTGCTTCACATCTATTTCAGTTTTCTCGATAAATTTATCAATTCGATATTGCAAGCTATTTCGATGCATATACATTTGTTTGGCGGTTAGACTTGTATTCGAGTTGCATTCTAAGAAGATTTGGATTGTCCGAAGTAGTTCTTCGTCTTCACTAGTCTCTTTAAGAATTGCTTGAATTAAGAATTGATGCTCTTTTTTTTCTAATGACGATGATAATAAATAGGGTACAGAACTTACATAGCTCATTACCGCTTTATTATTAAATTTTGTTAACGCATTAAATGCATGTACAATCCATTCGTAGTATTCTGGAGCTTGCTCAATTGCTGTAAGAAAAGGCCCAACAAATAATTTTAGATCAATAAAGAAGTCACTTGTGAATACTTCAATCATCTCTTCATAAGAAAAATCTTCATCCATTGTTTTCTCTTCTTCAATAATGATACCTTCTTGTTGATTGTTCCATATTATTGCCGTTTGATTTGGATAAACCCCAGCAATCGCTTCTCGAAAATCAGCAGGGTCTGATAAAGCTTCAGATAAACAAAAGTAGATAAAGCGGTAATGGTTAGGTCTTTTGGATAAGGCATCGGTTTGTTGATCGAATATAACCTGAGACCAATTTTTTTCTCGAGTTGTTACCGGGGGATGTGTGCCATGATATGGGGTAAGAAACAATTCGAGCAGTGTTTTCTCCTTGTGTTGAAGTTCTATCTTTTTAATTCCAATGACTTCATTTGTTTGGGTGATAAACCATTGATAATCGGCCGATGCTCTTTGTATATTATCCTTACTATGAATCAAGGATGGAAATATCTTTTTTAGTTGATTTATCATATAGCTTGCCTCTCTCTTAATAGGTTTCTTTTATTATAACAAATATAACAAACAATTCGAGTGGGAGAAGCTCTCCTTTTTACGGGTATTGTTTGGATATTGTGAAAAACTTTGTTATAGTTGAACAGAAGCAAATCGACAGTTATTAAAGAACGGTGATTTGACAGGCAGATCACTATTTTATTCAGTAGTGAGAGGCAATTATAATTTAGGAGGACTTTCAATGTCAACAATCCAAGAAAATGCAAATGCACTAGAGCAATCGATACGTAATAGTGAGGAATTTAACGATTTAAAAGCAGCTTATGATGCGGTAATGGGTGATGAAATTGCGAAAAAAATGTTCGATGATTTCCGAAACACGCAACTTGAGTTACAGCAAAAACAAATGCAAGGAATTGAGATTACGGAAGAAGAAGTAGACAAGGCACGAAAAGTAGTAGAGACTGTTCAACAACATGAGCAAATTTCTAAATTGATGGATCAAGAACAACGTGTAAATGAGCTAATTAACAATATTAGCCGTACGATTACAAAACCTTTAGAAGAACTTTATGGTGCTGAAGCATAAGAAAAAAATTCCCGCTATCTAGTGATAGCGGGAATTTTTTTCTAAGATTTAAGCTTAAACTTTAGATTATTTTTTCTCCATTACTTTATCAATTAAACCGTATTTTTGTGCTGCATCAGCGGTCATGAAATTATCACGATCGGTGTCTTTCTCAATTACTTCTAGTGGTTGGCCAGTACGTTCTGAAAGAATTTGGTTTAATTTCTCACGCATTTCAATGATTCGTTTTGCGTGAATTTGAATGTCTGATGCTTGCCCTTGTGTTCCACCAAGTGGTTGGTGAATCATCACTTCACTATTTGGAAGAGCATAACGTTTACCAGGTGCACCTGCTGCAAGCAAGAATGCCCCCATGGAAGCCGCCATACCTACACAAATTGTTGAAACGTTAGGCTTGATGAATTGCATCGTATCATAGATCGCCATCCCTGCTGTAATGGACCCACCAGGTGAATTAATGTAAATGGAGATGTCTTTGTCAGGACTTTCTGCTTCCAAGAAAAGCAATTGTGCAACAATACTGTTTGCCACATTATCATCAATGGCACTTCCTAACATAATGATACGATCTTTTAATAGACGAGAGTAAATGTCGTAGGCACGTTCCCCGCGGTTTGTTTGTTCAATTACTGTTGGTATTAAATTCATTTAAGATCTTCCTCCTTGAATCCGAATAAGATAATGATTTTCTTTCTTTATAGTACCTAATAGGTCAATAAAGGTCAAATGATTGCATTTGAAAAATCATTTTTTACGAAAAGTGTAGTTAACATGTATTTTTCCCAAACGCTTGGTAAAATAAACCTCCTTAATATTATAGCAGAGATTCCACGTTCTTTGCTAATAGAAGATGAGTAATTCCTTGCATATAAACATAAAAATACAAAACTGTTTAAACCAGATAAATGAACATAAAATGAAGGAAAAAAATGTCCGGATTTATCCCGTTGTAACCTTCCGTAAGACTTCCACTTCCAACCAACGAGAATCAAGTTGTTTACGTGTGAGTAACGGACACTAGCACCCCGTATGGCTCAAGGGCCTTTAGGTTCTCCATTAGGGCTAACAATCAGTGTGGGAATACCTAAAAACCCCCACTGATTGAAGTTTCACTTTATGATTGTATTTAAATCTGTTATCCGTTATAATATTGGTTGTCCTTTCTTTATGGAAGGAAATATGTGCGCTCGTAGCTCAGGGGATAGAGCATCGGTTTCCGGTACCGTGCGTCGGGGGTTCGAATCCCTCCGAGCGCGTCCCGCCTAAACTCTTTGGTATCAAGGGGTTTAGGTTTTTTATTTGATGAAATATAAACGGTCAATTATTGGTTTTGGTAACCATGTGGTAACACTAATAAGGAAGGAACTCGCATAAGATTAATACCGATTTTTTCTTAGACGATACGTTATCTCTGAAAGTTCCCATGAATAATTAAAGCACTTTCTACGCAAAATAGCAGTACGGAGGTGAGTTATGATGGATAAGAAAAAGAAAAAAGAACGCCAACATAGCGGAATTAGTGATGAGCAAGCAATAAGAGGAACACTGCCTACCGAGTTTGATCATGAATTTGCCAATGAACCATTAACACCAAACGAGAGACATCACAATAAAAAAACAAAAAAACGTCAATAACAGTTAAGAAATCGAAGCATCTTTCTTTTGAAGGATGCTTTTTTTCACGATAAATTATCCAATGACATATGGGAATAAGGATCATTCACCCATCACACCATGAGTCTATGTCCATACAACTCTTTCTTCTTCTACATACAATAGTATTGTAAGCAAAGAAAGAAGGTGAAAGAATGAAGACTATATTAATGGACTATACTCAAAAAGATAAACAGACCGCAGAAAAGATAACGTATGACTTAGAGCGTAAAGGTGTGCGCGTTTGGAATGATGAGTTTGATATTAAATTAGGCGACAATATTTTTGAGAAAAAAAAGGAATCAATAAAGTGTTGTCATTATATCTTGATTTTATTATCTGATCAGAGCAATCGAACTACAGAATATTATACTGCCATTACAAAAGCGAAGAAAGATATTGTAATTCTTTTGATTGATAACTGTAATATACCAAACATTTTAAAAGAATATCCCATTATTGATCTTCAGGAAGAGTATGATGATGGACTTTCAAATGTACTGGCACATTTAAAAAACAAACTTGAATCGAAAAAAAATCAGACAGAGAAGGAAGTGACTGTTTCATCGGTCGACCTAAAATCAGTTACTTTAAAAAATCCTATCTTGAAATCAATGCAAACCGTTAGTATAGAACAATTTTTTAATGAATTCTCTAATGGGAAAGAGTTGGAAAAATATAAAAAAGCGCTACTCTCTATCTTTGAATTTGCAAAAATGAGGGAAGCTGCTTATCTTCTATTTGGAGGATCGTTTGCCGTAGAGAAGGATAGCCCCTCCAACGTCACTTGTGTTATTGTATTTCGCCATCAATCAGATATCCCGCGCGATCATGGGCGATTTTTTCTTCAGGAAACAACTATCGATGTATATTTTGCCACCATCGAAGATCAAAACACATTATCTACTCATCAACAACTTTTATCCATGGCGAGTAACAACCAAGGTGCTGGCGTAATTAAGATAGATATAACTAACATCAGCATGGATCAGTTACAAAGGATCGATCACAATATTTCTGATAATAGCACTTCATTGATTGACTTGTATCAGCCAAGAGGAGTATTAGTTACACTTCATGGGTTATTATCTCGAGCAAAGTGGAATACAGAATTAGCTCCAATCGTAAGTAGCCAAGGTTGGATATTTGCGCCTTATGTCTATAAAAGTTGTGTCGATTTGTTATTTAGGGAACAAAAACGGAAGAGGGCTGTAGATGAATTTAGAAGTTGGATATTCGATATCCAGATGAGATACAAAGGAGTACCCATATCCGTTATTGCGCATTCTTTTGGAACCTATATTATTGCGAGTTATTTAGCAGGCTTTGATGAAGATATTCCTGTTCAGTTCCAGTCTGTTATTTTAACAGGGTCAATCGTTCATACGAATTATGATTGGAAAACAAAATATGAACAGTCAAAAATTATCCGTGTTCGAAATGAAATTGCCAAAAATGATAGTTGGGTGAAAAGAATGCCAGACGGTATTATACGGCTAAGCAAAAAGTTTGGTCAATCGGGTGTGAAAGGGTTCGCGCAAAACTGTGACATCCTAACACAGCACAATAATAAAATATTTGACCACAACAATGTAATTAAAAGAGATGTTGTTGAACAAATATGGTTGCCTTATTTAAATGCAAATAGTAACTTGGATTTTTTAGAGTAAACATTAAATTTTTTTCAAAATTAATGCAATCGTTTTCCTTTTTTACTAGAATTTTTTGAAAAAGTCTAGTATTATAGAAAATATAGAGAATAAAAAATTACAGTAATGTCTTTTTGTAGAAGTGGATGCAACACCAGTATTAATCATTCTAAGGAGGAGTTAGTAATGGCAAAGAAGTATCCAAATGTAGCTTATTTTTGCATGGAGTACGGCCTAGACGCTACTATGAAAACGTATGCAGGAGGTCTGGGTATTTTAGCAGGAGATTACTTGAAAGGTGCAAAAGATCATGAATTTCCGTTGGTTGGAATAGGTATTAAGTGGAAACAAGGATATACAGATCAAAGAATTGATGAAAACGGTAATCCTTATGATGCATACCACAACTATGATTATGATTACTTAGAAGATACGGGTGTAAAAGTTACTGTAAAGATTAGACAAAGAGATGTGGTTTGTAAAGTATGGAAAATAGAAAAGTTCGGCAATGTACCATTATATTTACTTGATACTGATATACCGGAAAATGAGGATGCATGGATTACTGGTCAATTATACGGTTGGTTCGGAGAAGAAAGAATTGCTCAAGAAATGGTACTTGGTATTGGTGGAGTACGCGCATTACGAGCATTAGGTCTTGATATTGATGTATACCACTTTAATGAGGGTCATGCTTTGTTTGCTGGATTTGAGCTGATGAAAGAAGAATTCGATCAAGGGGCAACATTTGAAGAAGCTTTAAATGCGACGAGAGCGAAAACCGTGTTTACCACGCATACTCCAATCATCCAAGGGAATGAATCACATCACCTTGATCGCTTGATGTATATGGGGGCAAACAATGGTTTAACGTTAGAACAGTTGGTTGAAATTGGAGGAGCACCATTCAATATGACAGTCGGAGCCTTACGAATGTCACGAAAGTCAAACGCTGTTGCTGAACTACATGGGGAAACAGCCAATAAAATGTGGGCACACGTAGAAGGGCGTTCAGAGATTATTCCAATTACGAATTGTATTCACAAGCCAACATGGGTAGACGAGAACATGATTAAAGTTGCTGAAGATGGCGGCGATTTATGGGAAGCGCACATGAAGAATAAGCGTGACTTAATCTCTTTTATTCATGAACGAAATGGTGTGACATTAAAAGAAAATAAGCTGATCATTGGATTCTCAAGACGTGCAGCCCCATATAAGCGTAGCGATTTTATTTTTACCGACGAATCAATAATTGGACCATTATTAGAGTCGGGTAAAGTACAGATTGTTTTTTCCGGAAAAGCACACCCACTTGATGATACGGGAAAAGGAATTGTTTCATCTCTAGTAAAAATGTCAAAAAAATATCCGGAAGCTGTTGTTTTCCTAGAAAATTACGATATGACAATCGGCGCTGCATTAACGCGAGGCTCTGACTTGTGGTTGAACAACCCTCGTAGGCCAAAAGAAGCAAGCGGAACATCTGGTATGAAAGCAGCTATGAATGGAGTACTCAATTTCAGTACACTAGATGGCTGGTGGCCGGAAGCTTGTAATCATGGGGTTAATGGATGGCAATTTGGTGATGGTATGGAATTTGAGGATGAAGCAGTGCTTGATACCCATGATTTAAAAGCTTTATATGATGTGTTGCAAAATGAAGTCTTGCCAACTTATTATGATAAGCATGAAAAATGGGTCGAAATGATGAGAGAAAGTATTTTAAGTACAAAAGAGCAATTTGCTGTAAAACGTATGCTAGAAAATTATTATGAAAAACTATATGCGATCGAATAATTATTTCGCAGTAACCGTCCGTAAGACTTCCGCTTAAAAACGATGAAAAATGTTTAACGGACGCTAACCCCGCAAATCCTTCAAGGGCCTTTTTAGCCATTCTTTAGGGCTAACAATCAGTGGGGGAAACCCAAAACGTCACTGATTAACGTTTCTATATAAGGAGCGCTTACCATTCATGGTAGCGTTCTTTTTCATGTTTACGTTTAGAGTGGATGGGAATAGCTTAATAAATTTACTGAAAAGGAGATGATCTTATCACCGATAAAAATTATCAAAAAGTTATTGAATCATTACATGCGTGCATGGAGGCTTGTAACCATTGTTATACCTCTTCTTTAGAAGAAGATGCGAACCATATGAAAGCATGTATTCGTCTGAATCGTGAATGTGCCACCATTTGCTCTGCTTTCGAACAAGCACTTAGTTATAATACAGCGTTTATTCAAGAATACGCAAAGCTTTGTAAGACTGCTTGTGTTGCTTGTGGTGATGAATGTTCCAAGCACAATCATGATCATTGTAAAAAATGTGCGGAATCTTGCTATGCATGCGCAAAAGAATGTGCACAATTGATTGCATAATCATTCTGTTCTAACTGATATAATGGCAAGAAAAAATATATCCCCTTTCTATTTCATCTAGAAAGGGGATTTCACTTTTTCAATGTAAAGGCGAATGAAAATTGTAGGAAAAAGTATTATACTTAGAGTTACTGTGGAAAATGTGGTAGGAGGGAAACGAATGAATAATAATGACATAATAACTAGACTCAGGTATGCTTTGGATTTAAAAGATACAGATATGACTGATATTTTTCGATTAGGCGGTTTTGAAGTAGATTTAGATGATGTGCGCAACATGTTGACAAAACAAAATAATGAAACGGAAACAAATACCTACACGGAGAATGTGTATGTAAATCAATGTGAAAATATCGAATTAGAAGCTTTTTTTAATGGGTTGATTATTTATAAAAGAGGAAGACAAGATAACCAAACGCAAGAAACACCTAAAAATGAATTAAACGATAGAAATGTTAATAATATCATGCTTAAGAAAGTGAAAATTGCGTTGGCTTTAACAAGCGAAGATATCCTTGAGGTATTAAGCAAAGCAAATGTGACAATATCAAAGAGTGAGTTAAGTGCCGTTTTACGGAAAGAAGGGCATCGAAATTACAAAGACTGTGGAGATCGTTATGCAAGAAATTTTCTAAAAGGATTGGCAATAGCGTACCGGGGGTAATTTCTGCATTCTACTTCCAGAAATTCTGGGATATTTTTGTTGAAATAATTAGGGGTGTTGTTAATATACAGGGACAAAAAAGTGGTTTATTTTTCATGGATAATTGATATCTCGGTTGTGCAAAATAGCTTCAGGGAGGTGAGTTAACCATGGCAAAACAACGTGCGAATAATGACAGAAATGCTCGTCGGAATGGCCCAGAACGAGGAGTAAACGAAAATGCTCAAGTTCAATACGAGTTTGCTGATGAAACCTTGTCAGCAACAGAAAATAACAAGGAAGAAGCAAATAACAACGACAATAACGGTTGTCGCGACGAATAAGTAATTAAACAAAGATCCCACATGATTGAATCAAAAGTGTGGGATCTTTTATTCTTGCCTAAGTAATTAAAATTTGTTAGCTGTGAATAACTTTTCGAACCACAATATAGCTACGTCTGAAGCTAAGCGCCAAAACTTAGGTAACCGTAGCTCTGCGATTTTGTTCGTTAGGAAAACGATGATTCAGCATAAGAGCAAAACATCCAATGGTATTTTTCAAAAAATGTAATACTGTTACGTATTACTTCACCTGCATAACTAGATAGCATCTCTTCTATTTCTCGTAGTTCAAGAAGCATTTGCCTACAATCATAAACAAGAATCATTGCTGCTGTTTTTCGATCGAATGTTCTATTTGGTAATTCATGAATTGTTGAGATGCTTAAAGCTTCTTGTAAAGAGCCAACCGGAAAAAAACCGAATGCCTTTATTTTTTCCGCAACCAGGTTAATGTAGACAGCTACTTCTTTCGTTAATATCTTTGTTTTATCACGTATGTCAAAAAAACTTTCTCCGCCTATATTCCATTGAATATTGTGTAATTTAATATAGAGAACTTGCAAGTTGGCTAAGTATTGATTTAGATTTTCCACTGCTTGTTGGGCCTTTGCTTGAGTCAATCCAATGCTTTGAGGGTTAATGTTACATTTCATTTGCTCACCCCTATTGCCTTTAATGATTACCACTGTAGTCTATTCAACATATGGGCAAAAGGTGCGGATGAAATTTCCGATATTAATCAAGCTACTATTCATCTTTTTCCTGTCTTAATTGTTCTAGCAAAACAATCATTTCCCCTATCTCTTGAGAACTTAATTGATCTACACGCTCTAGTTGTTCTTGAATAAAGAGAACAGAGGCGCGTTGTTGGGGTTTATTTCTTACAAAGAAAGTAGTAATGGACCCCGTTAACATCCCAATTAGTCCTATACCTACCAACATAAGAATAATGGCTAAAACTCTTCCGAATATCGTTTCAGGGGAAATGTCACCATAGCCAACCGTTGTTGTTGTAACAATTGACCACCAGACCCCATCAGAAAAATCTCTTACATTAGGTTCTACAATCGATACTATAAATGCAGAAACAATGATTAATACAACGGAAGCAGAAAGCACTTTATCCAATCCATTTGTCTTCAAGATTCCAAAAATAGGATGTTTGCTATTTTTGGACAAGACAAAAACTCGTACGAACTTAAATAATCGTGCGAAACGAGCGGTTTGAAAAAGTGCATCTAGTGGAATTGCTGCAATCAGATCAAAAGGATTTGTTTTAACAAAGTGCCATTTGTTTTTCGTTCGGATAAATCGAATCGCTACGTCTAAAAAGAGAATGAACCATACGATTTGATTAAGAAAAACATAGGAGGAATTGTTCACCCATATCAATACCACAGATAATATTGCTAGCAGAACTAAAATGATCTCATATAGTAATTGAATGGTTTGTTTGTGTTTGTTATAAAAATCCATTAAGAAAGGCTCCCTATTATTTAGTTTTTAGTAGTCTGTTGTATCAATAGGAGTGAGGATGTCTTTTAGCAATTGTATATCTGATGAGCAACAACCAAGCTGAAAACCAAAATAATGAGCTACTGATTGCTCCAATAATATCTGTAAAATAGTGAGCTTCTAGAATGATCCTACTTAGACTTACACCTGTAATAATGATGATAAAGAGCGATGTTAAGGCAATTGTAATGCCTTTATTTAATCTTAGCCTCCAGATTAAATAAATGAGGAAGATAAAGAAAATAGTTACTCGCATCGTATGGCCACTTGGGAAACTATAAGAAGCCAATTCAAATTCATGTCCAAAGAAAGCGATAACCCTTTCTTCACCTGGGCGTGTTCTTTGAAAAATAAATTTTAATACATAATTAAGTACGATACCTCCCAAAGAAAGTCCTGCAAAGAAAAAGCTAGTAATCCAATCCTTTTGGAAAACGAAAATAAGTAACGTTAAAGAAGATAGAAGGAAAATAGCTTCAATAGAGCCAAAGATTGAGAATGACTCAATAACCATGATGATCGTAGGATTCGCGATAGATGAAATTTGATCACCTACCCAGTCATCTAACCATAAGTATTCAGTGTAAATCGATAAAGTAGTAGTTGTAACAAATAAAGTTAAGCTAATCACTGCAAAAACATAAAGTAGAGTATTGTTTCGTTTCATGATGTTCACACCTCTTCAAAAATTAACATAATCTTAACATATAAATCATTCTCATGCGATCTATTTTTTAAACCAACATTCTCACTTGAAACAAACGTTCGTCACCCTTTTCAAAACAACAAGAATACCAAGTTGCTTAAGAGGGAGTAACGGCCGCTAAATGCTTCAAGGGCCTTAGGTCATTCTAGAGGGCTAACAATCAACGGAGGAATACCTAATAACTTCCACTGATTGAAGTTTCACTTTATTAAAAATAGGTAAATTGTTAGGAAGGAAATTATCCACCCCCGACAATTTATATAGTGGTAAAATAACCGGTATGAACGAGTTTCTTTCTTCTCTTGACATTCCTTGTTCTGTACTTTACCATTGTCCATGAGAATAATATAAAACCTCGTTAGGTGAGGCTCCTGTGATGGAGATACGCTACTGCCCAAAAACGTCCAAAGACGCCAATGGGTCAGCAGAAACTATCGACTTAAGGTGGTTTTTAACGTAGCTGGATTAATCCTATGCCACACAGTGCTAAAGCTCTACGAATGGAGGATGTTGTGATTCTTTGAGATGCTCTTTTATGAACATAATAGTGCAACCCGCCTTCATTGGAAGGTGGGTTTTTGTTATTGAGACAAAAAGGGGGATGCGGAATGGACAGGTCTGAACCAGACTCGAGGCGTTTAAATAAACACATATTTGAACCGAATAAAATAATGATGAGTTCATCCGCATCGTCGTGGTGACTCAATTGGAGGTATACTAATGATTAATTTTGATGAAGTGAATAGAGAAGAATATGCAGCAGATGTAATAGATGCATTGAAAAAAAGTAATAAAGACCGATTTTTAGAATTGTTTTTGGACTTACATCCTACAAACCAAATTGATATCTTTGTTCAGCTTAATCGTGAATTGAGAGATCGTGTTTATGAATTTATTGAAGCTTCAGACTTCGCGGAGTTATTTGAGGGATTAGAGTTAGACAAACAAAAACAAGTTATTGAGGAATTAAAAGATACTTATATTACTAAACTTTTTAATAATATTCCTACAGATGAGATTGCTGACTTTTTACCAGAATTAGATGCTTCAGCCTCTAACAAGATTTTAGTTTCGATGGAGAAAGAACGCGCAAACGTTGTTAAAGAATTACTTACCTATACAACAGAAACTGCCGGGGGAATCATGGTGAAGGAATTTGTCACTGTGAAGACTACGGAAAAAGTTAGCGAGGTAATTGATAACTTACGGGTTTCTGCACCTGATGCAGAAACTATTTACTACCTATATGTAATTGACAAAACCGATAAACTTGTGGGTGTGCTGTCTTTACGAGATTTAATCATAGCGCCATCTTCTGAATTAGTAGAAAATATAATGGGAACGGATATTGTTACGGTAAATATTAATGCGGACCAAGAAGATGTTGCTAAGCTAATGAAGAAATATGATTTTCTTGCTGTACCGGTTGTGACAGATGAACAAGAGCTAACGGGTATTATTACGGTTGATGATGTGATGCATGTCATGGACGAAGAGGTAACAGAAGATTTTGATGAATTCATTGCAGCAAAAGGTGCAATTGATGTAAACATTAGTTCTTTTCAAGCAGCAAAAAAACGCGCTCCATGGATCGTTATGCTTATTTTCTTTGGTTTTCTTACTGGTGGTGTAATTGGCCAATTTGAAGATACTTTAGAAGAAATTCTTGTATTAGCAGCCTTTATCCCATTAATCATGGACTCAGCGGGTAATGCTGGTACACAGTCTTTGGCTGTTGTAGTTCGTGCAATAGCTACTGGTTCTTTCGAAAAGAAGGGGCTTTGGAGTGCGGTTAAGCGAGAATTTGGGACTGGTTTAATGCTAGGGGTGATTACAGCAATTGTTTTATTGATCGTAATTCCTATTAGATACCCAGGTAATTTTGCTTTATCTTTTATTGTTGCAGCTTCGTTGTTTTTAACATTAAGCTTCTCAACGATCATTGGTGCAGTGGTTCCGGTCGTAATCAATAAGTTTAAGTTAGACCCAGCAATTGCATCAGGTCCCTTTATTACTACAGTTAATGATATTTTAGGTTTAATCATCTATTTCACGATTGCAACTACATTTATAAATTACTTGTAATTAAATAATTTATGAGAAAAACACTCTTGAACATGAGTACTTTTTCATCTGGAGCCCAACGCCCCTTATTTTTAGGACTAACAATCAGTTGGAGAATGCCTTCACCCCGCCGGAGTAAGTTTCATTTCATTTTGTATTTTCATTTGTGAAGAAATGGTATATAATGAAAAAATATTATTCGATGTGATGTGGGGGTATTGCTTTGAAATATGTATATTGGCTTTTATTATCCATGTTTGTATTGTGGGAAATTCATGCACTACAAGATATCTTTGGGTTTTCAGTGCGATGGCAATACCTGGCGAACGTGGTGTTTGTCATTTATTTTGCATATTTATTTAACATTAATTTTCCTGCCAGTAAGCTATTACGATTACTTTCAGTAAATAAAAGGGCAGCATAGGCAAAAGATCCAGAGGCATTTAGTCTCTGGATCTTTTGCGTTTGATTAAAATCCCGGTATTTATTCAGTAAATTCAATAGTTAAATCTGTTATGATACTTCAAAGCTGTTGAACAGGTATAATACCATATATTCATATAAATGAACTTTAAATTGTTTGAAAATCAAAACATATTAAAGTTCATTAACGGGTAATGTATCTATATACTGAAAAGGTCTTATGGTATAGAAGAAACATGAATTAGATAGGAGGATTTATTTATGACAGTAGAAAAAACAAAAACACGTAAAGTAGTGATTGTTGGTACTGGATTTGTTGGGGCTAGCTATGCCTATGCACTATTAAACCAAGGGATTGGTAGTGACCTTGTTTTGATTGATTTAGATAAAGAACGAGCGGAAGGAGAAGCTCGTGATTTAAATCATGGCATGCCATTTCGATCACCAATGAAGATTCGTGCCGGTGATTACGATGAATGTAAAGATGCAGATATGGTGGTGATCACTGCTGGGGCAAATCAAAAACCTGGTGAAACACGCTTAGACCTTGCTACCAAAAATGCTAAAATAATGAAAGGTATCGTTACTCAGATTATGAAAAACGATTTTAAGGGGATCATTTTGGTAGCAACAAACCCAGTAGACGTTTTAACGCACGTTGCTTATGATGTCTCTGGGTTGCCGAAAGAACGTGTGATTGGATCAGGGACTATTTTAGACACCGCAAGATTTCGCTATTTGCTAAGTGAATATTATCAAATTGATTCTCGTAATGTGCACGCTTATATTATCGGTGAACATGGAGATTCTGAACTACCCGTATGGAGCCACGTACAAATTGGTGGTGTGCCATTGAAAAAGTACGGATGCATGGATGATGTGGCAGAAGATCCGGACATGAAACAGATTTTTGAAAATGTTCGTGACGCAGCCTATCATATTATTGAAAGGAAAGGTGCGAGTTATTATGGAATTGGTCTAGGGCTTGCACGATTAACAAAAGCAATTCTCTATGATGAGAATTCGATTATAACCGTATCTACTTTGTTTGAAGGCGAATATGGAATTGAAAATGTATATCTAGGTATTCCGGCAGTAGTGAATGAAAACGGAGTGCGAGAGATGATTGAATTAGACCTGAACAAAAAAGAATTAAATGAATTGCATGCTTCCGCAAAGATTTTAAGGGAAATGACGGAAAAGGTATTAGAGTAGAAGGATTAACTCGGGTCTTCTCATTAAAAAAAGACTCGAGTTAATATTTTTTACAAACACTTAACACGGAAAGATAAATAAATTTCTTGAGCAAAGTGAATACTTCTGCTACAATATCTCTTGTGAGAGAATTTTTTTGTCGTGCGTGGGACACTATGTGATTAAGAGGGACGTTTTTAACCCCGATAGATTAAAGAAAAAGGAGTTAAAACATGCGAGCAATCGTTGATTTGCAAAAAAAATTATTCCCGGATATATTAGAAGTCGTCCAACGTCGATATAAAATTTTACACACGATTCAATTGCTCCAACCTATTGGACGTCGAAGTTTATCAGAAAAGATCGATATGAAAGAACGTGTTGTTCGTAGCGAAATTGATTTTCTAACCAAGCAATCTCTATTAGATGTGACGAGCAAAGGTGTTATCTTAACCAACGCTGGCAAGGAATTGTTTATTCAACTTAGTGTTTTTATGGAAGAACTTTCAGGGTTTCATGCATTAGAAGATCAAATCAAGGACACATTAAAGCTAGATCGTGTCATCATCATCCCGGGAGATAGTGATACACAAACCTGGGTGAAACAAGATTTAGGCAAACGTGCTGTTGAGTATTTATTATCCATAATAACATCAGATCAAACAGTTGCAGTAACGGGTGGGACGTCGATGGCTGCTGTGGCAGAAATGATGCACTCTTCTCCAAATGTGAAAGATTGTATGTTTGTTCCAGCAAGAGGTGGGCTTGGAGAACGTGTGGAGAATCAAGCGAATACAATTTGTGCCGAAATGGCTAAAAAAGCAAATGGTGATTATCGCCTGTTATACGTGCCAGATCCATTGAGTGAAGGGACTTATCAGTCTATTATTCAAGAACCTGGTGTCGAAGAAATTTTACATATTATTCGCCAAGCAGATGTAGTCATGCATGGTATAGGCAATGCGTTAACCATGGCTACTAGAAGAAAAACTCCATCAGATGTTTTAATGAAGCTTGAATCGGGAAGAGCAGTAAGTGAGGCTTTTGGTTATTATTTTGATCATATCGGACATGTTGTTCATAAAGTTCGAACAGTAGGAATGCAATTAGAAGACTTGTCTAAAATAAAGACAGTGATTGCGATAGCTGGTGGGAAATCGAAAGCTGAAGCAATTGACTCGTACTTTAGACAAGGGAAAAGCAATGTCCTCATTACCGATGAGGCTGCAGCAAAAGCGTTAATAAAGGGTTTTTCCCTTTAAATAAATTATATGTATATACAAGGAGGAAACAAGAATGACTGTAAAAGTAGGTATTAATGGTTTTGGTCGTATTGGCCGTTTGGCTTTCCGTCGTATTCAAGAAGTAGAAGGGATCGAAGTAGTAGCGATCAACGATTTAACGGACGCTGATATGCTTGCACACTTACTAAAATATGATACAACTCAAGGCCGTTTCAATGGTGATGTTGAAGTGAAAGATGGTTACTTCAGTGTTAACGGAAATGATGTTAAAATCCTTTCTAACCGTAACCCAGAAGAATTACCTTGGGGAGACCTAGGTGTTGAAATCGTGCTAGAATGTACTGGTTTCTTTGCAACAAAAGAAAAAGCTGAACTACACCTTAAAGGTGGAGCGAAGCGTGTCGTAATTTCTGCTCCAGGTGGAAATGACGTACCAACAGTTGTATACAACGTTAACCACGATATCTTAACTGGTGATGAAACAGTTATTTCTGGTGCTTCTTGTACTACGAACTGTTTAGCTCCAATGGCTGATGTATTAAATAGCGAATTTGGTATTCATGAAGGTCTTATGACTACAATTCACGCTTACACTGGTGACCAAAATACATTAGATGCGCCACACCCTAAAGGTGACTATCGTCGTGCTCGTGCTGCAGCAGGTAACATCGTTCCTAACACAACTGGTGCTGCGAAAGCAATTGGTCTTGTAATTCCTGAATTACAAGGAAAATTAGATGGTGCTGCTCAACGTGTTCCTGTAGCTACTGGTTCATTAACAGAGTTAGTAACTGTATTGAATAAAGAAGTAACTGCTGACGAAGTAAACGCAGCAATGAAAAAAGCAGCGAACGATTCTTATGGTTACACAGAAGATATGATCGTTTCTTCTGATATCATTGGTATCACTTACGGTTCACTATTTGATGCTACACAAACGAAAGTAATGAGCATTGATGGGAAACAATTAGTGAAAACTGTTGCTTGGTATGACAATGAAATGTCTTATACTGCACAATTAATTCGTACTCTTGAGTACTTCGCTAAATTATAATTTTAACTGAGCTTAGTTTAGATAGTTTAAAACAGACAAGCGGGGAGCGATCGCGCTTCCCGCTTCTGTTTTATGTGTGAACATTATTTTACTAAAGTATAAGGGGAACTAAAGATTATCTTAGGATGATCTAAGTTTTTCTAATCGTAATGGGGGATTATAAAATGGCTAAAAAAGTCGTAACTGATTTAGATGTAGCTGGAAAAAAAGTTCTCGTTCGTGCTGACTTCAACGTACCAATGAAAGACGGAAATATCACAAACGATGATCGAATTGTTCAAGCACTTCCAACGATTAAACATTTAATCGAAGAAGGAGCTAAAGTGGTTCTTTTCTCTCACTTAGGTCGAGTAAAAGAAGAAGCAGACAAAGAAGGTAAATCATTAAAACCTGTAGCTGATCGTTTAGCAGAATTACTAGGTAAAGAAGTCTCATTTGTTCCAGAAACACGTGGCGAAAAATTAGAAAATGCGATTGCCGGTTTAGGCAATGGCGATGTTCTTGTGTTCGAAAACACACGTTTTGAAGACATTGATGGCAAAAAAGAAAGCAAAAATGATCCAGAACTAGGCAAGTATTGGGCTAGTCTTGGGGACTTGTTTGTTAACGATGCTTTCGGTACGGCACACCGTGCGCATGCTTCAAATGTTGGTATTGCATCAAATATTGAAACAGCAGCTGGATTCTTAATGGAAAAAGAGATCAAGTTTATTGGTGAATCAGTTGATAATCCAAACCGTCCATTCGTAGCAATCTTAGGTGGGGCAAAAGTTAGTGATAAGATTGGTGTAATCGAAAACTTACTTACAAAAGCAGATAAGATTTTAATTGGTGGCGGAATGGCTTACACATTCTTTAAAGCCCAAGGAAAAGAAATCGGAAAATCTTTACTAGAAGCAGATAAAGTAGATTTAGCAAAAGATCTTCTTGCTCGTGCAGACGGTAAAATTATCCTTCCGGTTGATTCAAAAAACAACAAAGAGTTCTCTAATGATGGTGACATTACAGAGACTTCTGTAGATGCCATCCCTACAGATGCAATGGGTCTAGACGTTGGTTCGGAAACTGTTCGTCTATTTGAAAAAGAACTGTCTGATGCGAAAACCGTTGTATGGAACGGACCAATGGGAGTCTTTGAATTATCTAACTTTGCAAAAGGTACAATTGGCGTTTGTGAAGCAATCGCAAACCTTGATGACGCGAAAACGATCATCGGTGGTGGGGACTCAGCTGCTGCAGCAATGCAACTAGGTTTCGCTGAAAAATTCTCACACATCTCTACAGGTGGCGGTGCATCTTTAGAATATTTAGAAGGTAAAGAATTACCAGGCTTAGCTGCTATTAGTGATAAATAAAGATTGCAGAAAAAAGTAAAAGTTAGAAAGGGAGCAGATTATGCGTAAACCAATTATTGCAGGGAACTGGAAAATGAACAAAGTGTTGGCAGAGGCGGAAGCTTTTGTTGCTGATACGAAAGACAAAGTACCAGCACAAGACAAGGTAGAATCGATTGTATGCGCGCCTTTTCCTTACTTACAAGCGTTAGTATCGAAAAGTGCGGGCACAGATCTAGAAATCGCTGCTCAAAACATGCACTTTGAAGAAAGTGGTGCTTTTACTGGGGAAGTTAGTCCAGCAATGTTGAAAGACTTAGGGGTAACGTATGTTGTACTTGGTCATTCAGAGCGTCGTGAATTATTCGCTGAGACAAATGAAACAGTAAACAAAAAAGCTCATGCAGCTTTCGAATATGGCATTACTCCGATTGTATGTGTCGGTGAAACGTTAGAACAGCGTGAAGCGAATCAAACGATGGATATTGTTGAAGTTCAAGTGAAAAAAGCATTAGATGGACTTACAGAAGATCAAGTGAAGCAAACAGTGATTGCTTACGAGCCTATTTGGGCAATTGGAACTGGTAAAACAGCTACATCGGAACAAGCAAACGAAGTATGTACACATGTACGTAAGGTCGTTGCTGCATTTGTATCTGCAGACGCAGCAGAAGCTGTTCGAATTCAATATGGTGGTAGTGTGAAACCAGCGAATATTGACGAATTATTAGCACAATCAGATATTGACGGTGCATTGGTCGGTGGTGCTAGCCTTGAGGCAGATTCTTTCTTGCAATTAGTGGAGGCTGGTGCAAAATGAGTCAAAATAAATTAGCAGCACTAATTATTTTAGACGGGTATGCTATTCGTGACGAGGTAGTTGGTAACGCGGTAAAGCAAGCAAATACACCTAACTTTGATCGATACTGGAATCAGTATCCACATAATCAATTAACTGCATCTGGAGAAGCTGTTGGACTTCCAGAAGGTCAAATGGGTAACTCAGAAGTAGGTCATTTGAATATTGGAGCTGGTCGGATCGTTTATCAAAGTTTAACACGCGTTAACTTATCGATTCGTGAAGGAGATTTTTTCACTAATGAAGAGTTGGTGAAAGCTGTTGATCATGCCTTGAACAATGATAAAGCCTTGCATATATTCGGTCTTTTATCTGATGGTGGGGTTCATAGTCACATTGAACACTTATATGCCCTATTACAATTAGCAGCAGATAAAGGGTTGAAAAAAGTATTTGTACACGGTTTTCTTGACGGACGTGATGTTGGTCAAAAATCAGCCAAACAGTACATTAAAGCTGTCCAAGCAAAAATGGATGAAATTGGCGTTGGTGAATTTGCTACAATTTCAGGGCGATATTACGCAATGGATCGTGACAAACGTTGGGATCGTGTTCAAAAAACGTTTGATGCAATGGTTTATGGACAGGGACCAACAGCAAAAGATCCTTTGGCTGTTGTCGATGCGGCCTATCAGGAAGAAATTTATGATGAGTTTATTCTTCCTACTGTCATCACTGATGACAACGGGGAGCCAAAAGCAACGATCGGATCAGAAGATGCAATCGTATTCTATAACTTCCGTCCAGATCGTGCGATTCAGATTTCACAAGCGTTTGCAAACAACGATTTTTCAGAATTCAATCGTGGAGAAGCTGCACCAAAGGACATTCATTTCGTTTGTTTAATGAAGTATAGTGATACAGTAGCAGGTAACATCGCATACAAACCAAATGATTTGAAAAATACTGTAGGTGAAGTTTTATCTAATCATGGTTTAAATCAGTTAAGAATTGCCGAAACTGAAAAATATCCTCATGTTACTTTCTTTATGAGTGGTGGTCGTGAGCAAGAATTTGAAGGGGAGAAACGTATTTTAATTGATTCTCCAAAAGTCGCAACGTATGACTTGAAACCGGAGATGAGCGCTTACGAAGTGACTGATGCACTATTGAAAGAGTTAGATGAAGGAAATCAAAATGCAATCATTTTGAACTTTGCTAACCCTGACATGGTAGGGCACTCGGGTATGCTGGAGCCAACAATTAAAGCGATTGAAGCTGTTGATGAGTGTCTAGGAAAGATTGTGGATAAAATCATAGAAAAGGGTGGGCAAGCGATCATTACCGCTGATCACGGTAATTCAGATGAAGTTGTTTCCCTTGATGGCAATCCAATGACTGCACACACTACAAATCCAGTTCCAGTTATCGTAACTAAAGAAAGAATTGAAGTGCGTGATGGAGGAATTTTAGGTGACTTAGCACCTACCCTTCTAGACTTATTACAAGTTGAACAGCCGGAAGAAATGACAGGTAAGACCTTAATTAAGTAATACTAAATTACAATAAATATATTCAAAAAAGGAGATTTTAATTATGCCATACATTACAGACGTATATGCACGCGAAGTCATGGACTCTCGTGGAAACCCAACAGTTGAGGTAGAAATCTATACAGAATCAGGAGCATTTGGTCGTGCATTAGTACCAAGTGGTGCTTCTACAGGTGAGTATGAAGCAGTAGAATTACGTGATGGAGACAAAGACCGTTACCTAGGTAAAGGTGTTCTTAAAGCAGTACAAAACGTAAATGAAGTAATTGCACCAGAACTTTTAGGTTTTGACGTTACTCGTCAAGTTGTCATTGACAAACTTCTTATTGAATTAGACGGTACACCAAACAAAGCTAAACTAGGTGCTAACGCTATTCTTGGAGTATCTATGGCTGTGGCACGCGCTGCTGCTGACCACTTAGGTGTTCCATTATACACTTACTTAGGTGGATTTAACGCTACTGTACTTCCAACACCAATGATGAATATCTTAAACGGTGGGGAACATGCGGATAACAACGTTGATATTCAAGAATTCATGGTAATGCCAGTAGGAGCGCCTACATTCAAAGAAGCATTACGTATGGGTGCTGAAATCTTCCATAACCTTAAAAAAGTTCTTTCTTCAAAAGGTTACAACACTGCAGTTGGTGATGAAGGTGGATTTGCTCCTAACTTGAAATCAAATGAAGAAGCACTTGCTACAATTATTGAAGCAATCGAAGCAGCTGGTTACAAACCAGGTGAAGAAGTTAAATTGGCAATGGACGTTGCAGCTTCTGAAATCTATGAAGACGGTAAATACAACCTGAAAGGTGAAGGCGTTGTTCGTACTTCTGCAGAAATGGTTGATTGGTACGCGGAAATGGTTGATAAGTACCCAATCATCTCTATTGAAGATGGTCTTGACGAAAACGACTGGGATGGTTTCAAATTACTTACTGATCGCCTAGGTGATAAAGTACAATTAGTTGGTGACGACTTATTCGTTACGAACACGGAAAAACTTGCTGAAGGTATTGAAAAAGGTATTGGTAACTCAATCCTAGTTAAAGTTAACCAAATTGGTTCTTTAACAGAAACATTTGAAGCAATTGAAATGGCTAAGCAAGCTGGTTACACTGCTGTTATCTCGCACCGTTCTGGTGAAACAGAAGATACAACAATTTCTGATATCGCTGTTGCAACAAATGCAGGACAAATCAAAACTGGTGCACCTTCACGTACGGACCGTGTTGCGAAATACAACCAATTATTACGTATTGAAGATGAATTAGTAGAAACAGCTAAATATGCAGGAAAAGCTGCATTCTATAACTTAAACAACAAATAAGGATAAGTTATCAAACCCCTAGTAGCACTTACGCTACTAGGGGTTTTGTCTTTGTTTAGGAATAAAACTCGTTAACTATGGATAATTTTTCCGAACAGATTATAGCCTGGTTCAGCTTCGAGCACCAAAAACTAGACTACTTCACGAAGCAATCTGTGATAAGTCATCATCAGTTCGCAAGCAAAACGTGATTCCTTTTACCGCAGCGCGGGGCTTCAACTCTCACTTTTCCTGATGTAGTGTCGCCAATTTCTGTTGATACGCTAGTTTGAGCGCATAGTTGGTTTTTACACAAACTAGTTTATAAACATTGTTCTTCGATAGTTTCTTTTGAAAATCTAAAAAAGTGTTATTGATTCTCAAACAATAAAACATCACAATCCAATTTTGTATCCATATAACAATTACATCATTCATGTATTACTTTAATATGCTTGAACAAGCGGAGTAGGTTACTATTCAGCTTACTTACTGGCCAATACTGAAAATAGACATTTTAAAACATTACGAGCCTTTCTGTCAGGGTAAACCACAAGGGGTCAAATTAAAAACAGTTAATCTACTAAAGTGGCTGGCTTAAAAAAACATCTATAGTTTTTAGGGTTGTATAATATGAAAAAATTGTTAATATATAAGTGTACATCCAATATATAACAAAGAATAGAGGTGAATAATTAAACAGTTAGATGTTAGGGAGGCACTGATTGCTACAGCTGCTAAAACATCAGGATTAAACCTAATTAAAAAAATTAATGGAGGTTTTAAAAATGAAGTTGTTAAGAAAAACGAAGTACTTGCTCATTGGCTTTTGCTTTATCAGTTTATTAATAACAACGGGCGTTTTTGCAGCAGTAACTAGTAATGAACTCGGCACACATGGTGGCTATGACTATGAATTTTGGAAGGATAGTGGTGGTTCTGGATCGATGACATTGGGTGATGGCGGAACTTTCAGTGCTCAGTGGAGTAACGTTAACAATATTTTGTTTAGAAAAGGACGACGATTTGATGAGACGCGCACTCATCAACAAATTGGAGATATATCCATTGATTTTGGTGTCAATTATCAGCCAAATGGAAACTCGTATTTAACCGTCTATGGTTGGAGTGTTGACCCTCTTGTAGAGTATTATATTGTTGATAGTTGGGGAACTTGGAGACCACCAGGAGCATCTTCAAAAGGGACGATTCATGTGGATGGTGGCACTTACGATATCTATGAAACTACGCGTGTCAGTCAACCATCAATCAGAGGTACGCAAACATTTCAACAATATTGGAGTGTTAGACGAGACAAAAGAACAAGTGGAACGATTTCAGTAAGTGAACACTTTAAAGCATGGGAACGTTTAGGTATGCAAATGGGGAACATGTACGAAGTTGCTTTAACCATTGAAGGGTATCAAAGTAGTGGACAAGCTAATGTTTATCGGAATAACTTGATCATTAATGAAAGTGGATCGGGCGGATCAGGACCAACACGAGTTGAAGCAGAATCGATGAATCTAAGCGGACCTTATGCTAGTCGAACTTACTCGCCATTTGATGGAGTTACATTATATGCTAACGGTGATGCGGTTTCGTATACGCAGTATTTTGCAAGGGATACGCACAACTTTTCATTACGAGGAGCCTCGGATCAATCTGCTTTGGCTAGTGTTGATTTGAGGATTGGTGGTGAATACAAAGGTACGTTTTACTTTGGAGATGAACACCCAGCCACTTATACGATTGAAAATGTACGTCACGGAACAGGTCCTCAACTGATTGAGTTAATTGTTACGAACGATAATGATACGTGGGATGTGCTTCTTGACTATTTAGAAATTCATTAATTCAATACTTTATAAATGCCAGTTTCTTAATAGAGAAACTGGCATTTTATCCTAGAGCAATCATCCGTAAGACTCCCACTTCAAAACAACGAGAATATCAAGTTGTTTAAGTGGGAGTAACGGACGCTAGCACCCCGAATGGTTCAACTAACAATCAGCGGGGGAATACCTAAAAACCCCCACTGATTGAAGTTTCACTTTATAGTATTAAACTAAGATGGACAAGTGCATCAAAATTATTGGTTTGTTTTTTCACGAATAAATGCTTCTACTTCATCAGCCGTTGACATGCTTAATAATTCTTCTTTATAAGAAGCCATTTCAGCTTTTGATAAATCCTTAATTTGTGTACGTGCTGGTAAAATAGAGGTTGCACTCATACTGAATTCATCGAGTCCAAGTCCAAGTAAGATTGGAATAGCAATGGGGTCGCCAGCCATCTCTCCACACATTCCTGCCCATTTTCCTTCTGCGTGAGCCGCTTCGATAACGTTATTCACTAAGTTAAGGATAGCCGGATGATATGGTTGGTAAAGATAAGAAACACGTTCGTTCATTCGGTCAGCCGCCATTGTGTATTGAATCAAATCATTTGTTCCAATGCTGAAGAAATCAACTTCCTTCGCAAACTGACGAGCAATTACTGCAGTGGACGGAATCTCAACCATAATACCAACTTCGATATCATCAGATACGCTCACACCATCATTCACTAAGTTTGCTTTTTCTTCTAATAGCAATGCCTTTGCTTCACGAAATTCATTTAACGTTGCAATCATCGGGAACATGATTTTTAAGTTACCATAAGCACTTGCACGTAGTAGTGCACGCAATTGCGTACGGAAGATATCATCACGTTCAAGACATAAGCGAATTGCTCGGAATCCTAAGAATGGATTCATCTCATGAGGAAGATCTAAGTAACTAAGTTCTTTATCTCCACCGATATCGAGTGTACGAACAACAACAGGCTTATCACCCATTTGCTCTAGGACAGATTTATAAGCTTCGAATTGTTGATCTTCAGTTGGGAAGTCACTGTTTCCCATATAAAGAAATTCTGTACGATAAAGACCTACACCTTCACCGCCATTATTAAGTATACCTTGTACATCGTCTGGGGTACCGATATTTGCGACAAGCTCGACGTGTGTTCCATCACTGGAAACAGTTGGCTCATCTTTTAATTTGGCCCAGATTTGCTTTTGTTTTGCAAAATTATCTTGTTTCTTTTCATAAAGTGCAATTTCCTCTACAGTTGGATTAATGATGACATCACCATCAATACCATCTACGATCAGGATATCGCCTTCTTTAACATCCTCTGTAATTGTCTTCGTTCCAACAATTGCAGGGATCTCTAAAGAACGAGCCATTATTGCTGAATGAGAAGTACGTCCACCGATATTTGTGGCAAAACCTTTAACAAATTGTTTGTTTAGTTGTGCAGTATCAGAAGGCGTTAAATCTTCAGCAATGATGACAACTTGTTCGTCAATAAGAGCAGGATCAGGGAAAGAAACCTGTAACAAATGCGCCATTACACGTTTTGTTACGTCCTGAATATCAGCTGCACGCTCACGCATGTATTCATTATCCATTGCTTTAAACATGTTAATGAACATCGTTGCTGTGTCGTGTAGTGCTGCTTCTGCATTAACGCTTTCATTTTTAATCTTGTCCTCAATAGGCGTAATCAATTCTGGATCACTTAAAACAAGTAAGTGAGCAGAGAATATTTCTGCGTGTTCATCACCGAGTGTTTTGCGTGCGTTTTCCTTAATTTTTTCTAGTTCTAACTTGGAAATATCAAGCGCAGCTTCCAGGCGTTTAATTTCCGAAGCGACATCCTCTACTTTCTTAGTCTCGAAAGAAAGGTCAGGTGTCTCAAGCTTATACGCTTTTGCGATAGCAACACCATTGGATGCCGCAATACCTTTGATCATACTCATATGATATTACTCTCCTAATCCTTCTTGTTTGATTACGTCATAAATAGCTTCTACTGCTTCTTTTTCATCTGAGCCTTCTGCAACGATTTTCAACTCTGCATCTTTAGGGATTCCTAAAGACATTACACCCATAATTGATTTTAAGTTTACGGATTTACCATTGTATTCAACCGTAATGTCTGCTGCGAATTGACCTGCTTTGTTTACTAATACTGTTGCTGGACGTGCGTGAACTCCTGTAGCGTCTGTAATTGTTACTGTTTTTTCAGCTGCCATGAAAAAAACCTCCTAATAAATTAAATTTTTTGAAAAATAGGTATACCTAAGTACAATTGTACTTTGTTTAATGGAACTATTTCAAGCAAAACATGAAACAATGTTATTGTACCCATCAATTGTATAAGAAAAGTTTATGCTATACCTCTCTTTTTCCTATATACCAATATCACAATATCATTTTCTAAACATGAAGTCCAATACCTTTTTTGCCATACCTCATGCTAAAATTCAGCTTTTTTTAGTTCTACCAATTGAAGAAGCGTTTCCACATTTTTTTTCTCACAAAGATCTGCTTGAAAAGCTGTTGCACTCCCAGTTGCCACTGCATAACGAAAAATATCATCTTGTTCCAATCCTTTGTTATACGCTGTCAAAAAACCAGCAACCATAGAGTCTCCAGCCCCGACAGTATTGATCACTTTTCCTTTGGGTGCTTTAGCGATGAAACAATTGTTATCAGAGATATAAACGGCACCATCACCACCCATGGATACAATGACGTTTTCTGCTCCTTGTTGCTGTAGTTGTTTGCCATAGTATACTGCATTTTCTATCGAATCTATTCGTACATCAAACAATTCACCTAGTTCATGTTGATTAGGCTTTACGAGAAATAATTTTGTTCCTAGAAGTTCTTTTAAGGCTTGACTTGATGTATCCGCAATCATTTTCACCTTGTTTTCGGTGCATATCTCAGCGATTTTCACATAAAAATCATTGGGAACAGAAGCTGGAATACTACCAGCGACAACAAGGATGTCATTTGGCTGTAATTGACGAATCTGATCAAAAAGTTGTTGCAAGTCTTTGTCTGAAATATTCGGGCCAGCCCCATTAATTTCTGTTTCTTGATTAGATTTGAGCTTCACATTAATTCGTGTTGTTCCATTAACTTCGATAAAGTCTGTTCTTATCTTTTCTTTTAATAGAAAGGACTTGATAAAATCACCGGTAAAGTCACCAAGAAACCCAAGAGCAGTATTGTCTATCTCTAGACGTTTTAAAACACGAGAAACATTTATTCCTTTGCCACCAGGATAGTAGTCTGTTCGTTCTCCACGGTTCAATTCTCCGTACATAAAATCGCTTACTTGTACAATGTAATCAATGGATGGATTTAATGTGCAAGTGTAGATCATTCGTTCACAACCTTTATCTCTGTTTTCTGTTTTAGCTCTAATAATGTATCTTCATTCATTTCATCAATGATGAGCGTTGCAGCATCTAAATTTGCAATTTTAGCAAAAGCAACTTGATGCAATTTAGAATGATCTGCTAGAATATAACGTTGTTCAGAGCATTCTAATGCTTTCTGTTTGATTGCAGCCTCTTCTGGGTCAGGCGTAGTATACCCGTGATTTAAATCAAGCGCATTTACGCCAATAAAGCATTTGTTAAAGTGGTACTCACCCAAACTTGTTAATGCTCTAGCTCCAATGAGTGCTTTCGTTGTTTCTTTGACAAAACCACCAAGCAAATATGTTTGGATATGCAATTGACTTAGTAAATCTAGGTGTGTTAATCCATTAGTTACAACAGTAATATTTCGATCAACGAGATGGGGAATCATTTCGTACGTAGTTGTTCCAGCATCAAGGTAAATAAAATCATGTTCTTCAATGACAGTAGCAGCAAGCTTCGCGATCGACTTCTTTTTTTCTACATATTGAATAGATTTTTCTGGATAACTTAATTCTTGTCGTGTAGTATGTCGTAAAGAAGCGCCACCATGCACACGAATAAGACGATTTTGTTTCTCTAACTCACTCAAATCACGTCGGATCGTTGATTCAGAAACACCAGTTGTATCAACTAATTCCTGAATCGTAATGTATCGTTTTTTTTCAAGCAACTCTTCAATCAATACATGTCGTTTTGGAGTTAACATTCATTCTCCCTCCTTTGTAAGGGTTCTCTCTTATGATAAAGGAACTAACAATTATTTTCAATCAAAATCATTCAAAAATAATCAAAACATTCCAACTTAGGAGAAAGCGATTGTAAAAAATAAGATTAATGATGTGCTATGAAGAATTATACAAAAATTCACTTGCAGGTAACTAGGTTTTTGTGCTAAATTAACTATAGATAATAGATTGAGTTCGTCTAGGAGGTGTACGCAACCATGCTAGGAGTTGCGATTACGTTATTAATCATTGCTGCTGTTTCTCTTATTATACTTGTTCTTCTTCAATCTGGTAAAAGTGAAGGGTTATCTGGGGCGATCTCAGGTGGTGCTGAACAATTATTTGGTAAACAAAAGGCTCGAGGTCTTGATGCGGTTTTACAACGTGCGACGATTATAGCTGCTGTGTTATTCTTTGTTTTAACATTTGCAGTTGCTTATATACTATAAGTTCATGAAGTAAGCTCTCTCATTAGTTAGTACTAGTGAGGGTGCTTTTTTCTTTTTTAAAAGATAAAGTTTAAAAAAACAGCTTTATGGTGATATTTTTTTAGGTGTTTTATCTTTAAATAGGTATAAAAGATTTTCTAGAATAACAGTATGGTCTGATGGCTACTTTCTAATAAGTAAAACGGTATAGCTTGTCACTATCAGCCCTGTACAAAATATAGCTTCTTACCATTTTTTAAAAGGATCGGGTGAACATTCCCGGTTTTTCTTATGATTCGAAACATATAGAGTGCATGGTGTGTCTAATTTTGGTAAGATTAAGCCATTATAATAAGATAGAGATAGATTTGGAGAAAGGACGATCACAATGAACATACGAACACCGGAGCCTTTTACGTTTAAAGAAGGGGAAAGAGCGGTATTATTATTACATGGATTCACAGGACATAGTGGGGATGTCCGGATGTTAGGGAGATTTCTGCAAAAAAAGGGCTATACATCTCATGCCCCTATTTATCGAGGACACGGCAAAACACCTGAAGATCTATTAGAAGGTAGTCCTGAATATTGGTGGGAAGATGTATTAGCGGCTTATGAAGTGTTAAAAGAACTAGGACATAAAAAAATTGCAGTTGTTGGCTTGTCATTGGGTGGTGTACTCGGTTTGAAATTGGCATACTCTCAACCAGTGGTAGGGGTCGCACCAATGTGTTCTCCGATGTTTTTTGACAATCAAAGCCAGTTGACAAAAGGTTTTCGATATTTTGCCTCTCAATACAAAAAACAGGAAGGGAAAACAGAATCTGAGGTCGATGAAGAGGTAACAAATTTACTTGAAAACGCAAAACCATTATTTGAACAACTAGCGGATCTTTTTGACGATGTAAGAGCGCATGTGGATCATATTTATGCACCAACTTTAGTAGTTCAAGCAGAAGATGATCATATGATTAACTCCGATAGTGCTACGTATATTTATGATAATGTTGAAGCAGAACAGAAAGATATTAAATGGTATCAGGAAGCGGGGCATGCGATAACATTGGGACCAAAAAAAGAAGCGGTCCATGAAGATATTTATCAATTTTTAGAATCATTAGATTGGTCTTAACCAATAATAGAAAAGACCAGTCTAATAGGAAGAAGGTGAAGAAATGGAACAAGCAGAAATGAAAGAAAAAATCCTCACATTTATCCATGAAAAAGCAGTTAAGCCTGTAACAATCCATGAGATCGAAGCTGAATTGGAATTAGAGGATGCCGATCAGTTTAAAACATTAGTAAAGACATTAAATGAAATAGAAGAAAGTGGCGATCTCTTATTAACACGGAAGAATCGTTATGCATTACCCGAACGTATGGGTTTAATTCGTGGAAAGATTCAGATGCATAAGAAAGGGTTTGCTTTCTTACTTCCAGAGGATGAATCGCGAGCGGATATTTACATTAATCCGAATGATTTAAAAGGCGCGATGAATAATGACAGAGTAATGGTTCGAATTGAAGCAGAGCAGACAGGTGATAAGCGGCTAGAAGGTGTAGTAGAGCAGATTATCGAGCGTTCTTCCAATCGTGTGATTGGTACGTATCAAGACAAGGGTAACTTTGGTTTCGTTGTAGCCGATGATAAGCGAATCCCGAATGATATTTTTATTAAAAAAGAGGACAGCAAGGGTGCTGTATCTGGTCATAAAGTAATTGTCATGCTTACAAAATTCCCTGAAGGAACCATGCTAGCGGAAGGAGAAGTCGTTGAGATACTGGGCCATAAAAATGATCCTGGAATGGATATTCTCTCGATCATCTATAAATATGGTATTACAATTGACTTTCCTAATGAAGTATTAGAACATGCAGAAAGCGTTCCAGATCAGATTAACCCAGATGAGTTAAAAAATCGACGTGATTTACGTGATGAACAAATTGTTACGATTGATGGTGCGGATGCGAAAGACTTAGATGATGCGGTTACGGTACAGAAATTACCGAATGGCAATACAAAACTGGGAGTATATATTGCGGATGTTTCCTATTATGTGGAGGAAAAGTCTCCAATCGATATGGAAGCATATGAGCGATCTACGAGTGTTTATTTAGTCGATCGTGTCATTCCAATGATTCCACATCGTCTCTCAAATGGTATCTGTTCGTTAAATCCAAATGTCGACCGCCTGACGCTTGGTTGTGAAATGGAAATTAATGACCAGGGTGAAGTGGTTAATCATGAAATTTTTCAAAGTGTCATTAATACAACAGCACGCATGACGTACCGTGATGTGAATAAAATTCTAGTTGATCAAGATGAACAGCTGCGAAAAGAATATAGTCAACTCGTTCCGATGTTTGAGGAGATGGAAAAGTTAGCTGCTACGCTTCGAAAAAAACGATTTGGGCGTGGAGCAATTGATTTTGATTTCAAAGAAGCGCAAGTACTGGTGGATGATGAAGGTCATGCAAAAGATGTTGTATTAAGAGAACGCTCCGTTGCTGAGCGATTGATTGAAGAATTCATGTTGGCAGCAAATGAGACCATTGCTGAACATTTCCATTGGTTAGATCTACCTTTTATTCATCGTATACATGAAGATCCTGATGAAGATCGTTTGCAAAAATTCTTTGAATTTATCGGGCAGTTTGGTTATTCGGTAAAAGGAACTGCTAATGAAATTCATCCACAAGCATTGCAAAAAGTGCTTGAAATGGTAAGTGGAGAACAAGAAGAAATGATTATCGGAAAATTAATGCTTCGTTCTATGAAACAAGCGAAGTATGATCCCGTGAGTGTTGGGCACTTCGGCTTGGCTACTGACTTTTACACCCATTTCACTTCGCCAATTCGACGTTATCCCGATTTAATTGTTCATCGCTTAATCCGTACTTATTTAATTGAACAAAAGGTCGATAACAAAACACAAGCACATTGGCGAGATAAACTACCTGAAATTGCAAAACATACCTCAGAGAAAGAGCGAACAGCAGTTGATGCAGAACGAGAAACAGACGATTTGAAAAAGGCAGAATATATGCAAGACAAAATCGGGGAAACGTTCGATGGAGTTATCAGTTCTGTTACTGGCTTCGGTTTGTTTGTTGAGTTAGAGAATACGGTAGAAGGTTTAATTCATGTTAGTGAATTAACCGATGATTATTACCATTATGATGAGCGCTCCTACGCGATGGTAGGGGAACGAACAGGTACAGTTTTCCGAATAGGTGATGCGATTACGGTAAAAGTGACAAATGTGAATCTGGAAGAACGCGCAGTTGACTTCGAGATTGTTGGTATGAAGAAACAAGGGAAAAAACCAAGATTAACTCAGGGAAAATCAAATGGTGAACGTCCACGAAAAGAAAAAGAATTTAGCGAGAAAAAGAAAGGCAAAAAGAAAGGCAAGAAAAAAACTAAAGGCAAAGTAGCACCTCCAAAAGCAACGAAAAAGAAAAAGAAGAAATAATATAAAAAAGGTCGTCAATATGTGATGGCCTTTTTTGCTTTGTGGGGGGACGTACGTAGCGTTTAAAAGACGCAGGCTATTCAGAAAATGTAATTGAAAAAGATGCGAACAAAACGCGGAGAATGCGAACAAATCACGGAGAATGCGAATAAATCAGAAAAGATGCGAACAAAACGTGGAGAATGCGAATAAATCAGAAAAGATGCGAACAAAACGTGGAGAATGCGAATAAATCAGAAAAGATGCGAACAAAACGCGGAGAATGCGAATAAATCAGAAAAGATGCGAACAAAACGCGGAGAATGCGAATAAATCAGAAAAGATGCGAACAAAACGTGGAGAATGCGAATAAATCAGAAAAGATGCGAACAAAACGTGGAGAATGCGAATAAATCAGAAAAGATGCGAACAAATCGCGGAGAATGCGAATAAATTGGAAAAGATGTGAACAAAACACGGAGAATGCGAATAAATCAGAAAAAATGCGAACAAAACGTGGAGAATGCAAATAAATCAGAAAAGATGCGAACAAAACGTGGAGAATGCGAATAAATTGGAAAAGATGCGAACAAAACGCTGAGAATGCGAATAAATCGGAAAAGATGCGAACAAAACGCGGAGAATGCGAATAAATCGGAAAAGATGCGAACAAAACGCAGAGAATGCGAATAAATTGGAAAAGATGCGAATAAAACGCGGAGAATGCGAATAAATTGGAAAAGATGCGAACAAAACGCAGAGAATGCGAATAAATCGGAAAAGATGCGAACAAAACGCGGAGAATGCGAATAAATCGGAAAAGATGCGAACAAAACGCAGAGAATGCGAATAAATTGGAAAAGATGCGAACAAAACGCAGAGAATGCGAATAAATTGGAAAAGATGCGAATAAAACGCAGAGAATGCGAATAAATTGGAAAAGATGCGAATAAAATTCCGAAGAATGTAAATAAATCGAAAAGTTATTCGCAAATAAGTGATTTTACTGTAAATATGGCTATTGTTAAGAAAAAAATAGCCAGAATTGATATTCGTGAGTCTTTGAAAAAAGTGTTGGACAGTGGTTATGGGGTTACAATCATAAAACTGTAAAAAATATACCACAGCTATTTGACCCTACACCCAATCTCCATATAATACCCATCCATCGGAGACCTCAAATGCAGTTAAATCAGGAATCTTTTTATATCCTTTATCTGTGAAATCAAACCAAGGTCGTGGATGTTCCTCGTCATTTGCCACAAATTCATCAATCGTTTCAAATAATCCTGCTTGCTCAAAATGATCATTCCAAAAATACTTGACCTGAACGAAGGCTTCTTTTTTAAAATCTTTCTTTAAGATTACCCAGCGATCAGCAGAAGGATTTTGAAAAAAATGCGATTCTGCCAAATCTTCATCTGTTACTAACTCTTGGCGAAACGGAAATGGATAAAAGCACTCATAAGGGTAGATTTTTAGTATATTGCTTTTTGCTAATTTTGTTAGGAGTGCTCTTTTTTCTTGAACAGAATGAACCTGTTGCCAAATAGGTCCAGGTACATTATTTATTCGTTCGCGCTTTTGAATAGGTAACCCGTAAAAGGTTTTTAATTCAGAGAATCCCAATTTTGAAAGTACACGTCGAGCTGAAGAGTTTTGGATATTGGTATTGCCACCTATCCAAACGATTTTAGGGTTTAGCTTTAATTGCTTAATAAGGTACAAAAGTAGTTCTGTTGCATAGCCTTTTCCATGTACACGAACGTCACTTCTTAATCGGCCAAGCATTGCATAACCGCCTGGAAAGATTGTATATCCTGCGATGGTAACTAGCTCCTCATCAATAAATAGTCCATAGAGCGATTGGTTCTCAGAAGTAACTAATCGTTCGAAAATTTCAATGACGTAATCATCCGTTATATTTGTTTTCATTTTTTTTGCAATTGGTAAGTCTCGTAACTGTAATTGCCTCATCATTTTTTCTGTCGTCAATCTGGATGCTCCCTTCTATCACTATATCCGATATCTATCTTCGCATAATCAGGTTGTTATTGTCTATAAAAAAAACTAGAGAAACTTTAGATGAAAAAATGCTCAAAAAATATGGTATAGTTATTTTATCTTAGTGAAAATGTCGTAAACATTCGGGTTCAAAATAATTTCTACATAACACGGATGATTAGGTAGTTAGTCTAAGCCAAAACTAGACGTATTATTGGTAAAGCCTTATTGATTCAAGAAGAAATAAAGAGAGAATAAGAAAGGTGTGGGGAAATGTCTAAAAAAACAGTCGGGATATCTGCAGGGTTAGGGGTGGCTTTAGCCCTCTATTGTTTGCTTGTATTATTCATTGTTACCGTTGATACAGTACTTTTAGCGGTTATTGCTCTTTTGCTTATCGGAATAGGTGTTATGGCTACAAAACTCTTGTTTATACGGTTAATTAATGATCGGAATGCTTTTGTGTTTTTACCTTTTCTACTTACTTATGGTGTGGTTAGTTTTCTTGTTCTATATTTTATAGCCTGATTGAAGTATTAGTATTCCGGCTTGTGGCGTTGTTTTGAATGATTAAACCTGTTAAAATGAAGATTGCGTAAGTGAGAGGAGGCAAGCGGATGCCAAAGGGTAGTGGAAAGGTACTTGCACAGAATCGGAAAGCAAGTCATGATTTTTTTATCGAAGAAACTTATGAAGCTGGATTGGTTTTAAAAGGAACAGAAATAAAGTCGATTCGTAATGGACGTGTGAATATGAAGGATAGCTTTGCCAGAGTAGAACGAGGTGAAGTATTTTTGCATAATATGCATATTTCTCCATATGAGCAAGGAAATCAGTTTAATCATGAACCAACCCGCACAAGAAAATTACTATTACATCGAAAAGAAATTAATAAATTGATTGGTGAGACACAACAAGCTGGGTATTCTCTTGTGCCTTTAAAAATGTATCTGAAAAACGGTGTAGCTAAAATATTGATTGGCCTTGGTAAAGGGAAGAAAAAGTATGATAAGCGTGATGACTTAAAGCAAAAACAAGCAAAACGTGATATCGAGCGTGCGATTAAAGATAGTTATTAATTGGTAGTTATCGTCAATAACTTGATTTTTTCTGTAGATTTGATATAATTAATTTTGTAATACTGACAACAAAATATGATATCGGCTCAATATTCGCCGTATCCGTTTTTGTTCCTTTCATGGGGACGTTACGGATTCGACAGGGGTAGTTTGAGCTCAAGTTGCGTGCCGAGGTTACGACTCGTAAACCGTTACCCGCCAATAATAACTGGCAAAGAAAACAATTTCTCTTTAGCAGCTGCCTAAGCAGCACTAAAGGATCCTTCCTATCATCGCCCGTGTGCTAGATGAAGGGTCTCAAATGAAGCGGGATACGCTAAACATTCACCGTCTGCGGATGTTTAGAGGAGATTAATCAGACTAGCTGCTAGGAAGCCTGTTGATAGGCTGAATGGCAAGCGAAATGCGAATATATCAACTACGCATGTAGACGCTTGAGTGGCAATATCTCTGGACGTGGGTTCGACTCCCACCGTCTCCACCATACATATCAAGCACTGATAAGACAGTGTTGCTATCATGGTGGTAACCTTATACATTTTAAACGAAGTCATTTCCTATGGGAGATGGCTTTTTTGCCGCTCTATTATATATGTTCGGGTCTGAAAAAATTCAAGCAAAATAAAACACGCAAGCTCCTATATCCTTTACACTTGAATTAACTAGAAACAAATCAAAGGGATGGGAGATGCGTGTATATGCAGTTTACCATGAAATTACCTGGATTAGAAAGTGTAATGATTACAAAGATGGAAGAACTAGTAACTCGAAAGTATGAGCTAAAGGCTTCTAAACTATAGCGTTTGTTTACTCAAGGTAAAATGGTTAACAGAATTCTGATTAAAGTAATTTGAAAAAGTATCACCTTTTTCCTTAATATTATTTATCCCGGAGCAACCGTCCGTAAGACTCCCACTTCAAAACAACGAGAAAAACAAGTTGTTTAAGTGGGAGTAACGGACGCTAGCACCCCGAATGGTTCAACTAACAATCAGTTGGGGGAATAGCTAAAAACCCCCACTGATTGAAGTTTCACTTTATTATGATTAGCTAAAATCAACTCAATCTTTTCTTCGTCTGGTCTAAACATTCCATAGATCATTCCATGCATAACAGCTGTTTGATGTGTTTGATCGTACATATAGTTCAGAAGGGGAGTCAAGGTATGAAAATCATAGGATTCCACTTCGTCTGCAAAGTCAATATCAATCTGATACTTTTGGTTGGATTGAATCTGTTCCTCTGGCTCAAATGAATAGCTTATTTGGTTCGCTAAATCTGTAATACCTGTCAAAACAATATCTTCAGAAGAAACATTATGAATCTCCATATTAAGGCTTAGATAAGGATAAGAGACAGTGATTTGATTAGGAAAATCAATGATTTCATTATCAGCATTAATGTTTGTTACCACTGCTTTACCAAATTCATATTCTCTACTTTTCCCATCTTTAAACGAAATAATGAATCGATCAGATGATTCAATTTGATTGGAAGAACTTTCGACATTTATTAATAAGTTAAATAATTGATAGTCACCTTGTGCTTCAGCTTGATCAAAGTGATAATCGACAATGCTCATATTCGTGTTGTTAAACGCTACGTCTGTGATGAGTTGATCTAACGCTTCCAGATTTCCTCCGTTTTCTAGTACACCAAATATATTAAAGCGCACATCTTCATTGTCTAAATTGTAACTAATATAATTTCTACCGAATATAAGCGCATAATCCAATCCTGGATCATCGGTAGGTTTGAGTACAATCCACCCAAAAAGAATTAGCAAAACCATACTACCTGTTACGATTAACTTCTTCAAGTTTCTATTCCTCTATTCGTATTTATTTATCCCGGAGCAACCGTCCGTAAGATTCCCACTTCAAAACAACGAGAATATCAAGTTGTTTAATTGGGCGTAACGGACGCTATCACCCTGGATAGTTCAAGGGTCTTTAGCTCATCCTTTAGGGCTAACAATCAGTGGGGGAATACCTAAAAAACCCTTACTGATTGAAGTTTCACTTTATACAACTTCTAAATAAGTATTTTCCCTTGGTTTCTGTCACTTTTTAAGTTAAAACATATTTCATTTCAATTTTAACTCTTCTTTTATTAAAATCAGTAAAAGAGCACCTGTATAAATAATGCAATATTTTCCTTTAATTTGCAACATTTTTTTTGACAATGGAGAAGATGAATAAATTGGTGTTAGTATACTTTGTTGAAGCTAATAAAATTGATTTTTTCAGAGGGAGTTACTTGAATACAAAATCAATTAAAGATAAAGAGAAGAATGTCCAATAAACTTTTGGATATAATAAATAAAAAATGAATTTATGAAACAAGCTAGAACTAATGAATTTTGGAGGTATGATTACATGGGATTATTCGGATCAAAAGACGATGATAAAAAAATGACGAAAGATGAAAAGCAGATGCAAAAATTCATGGAAAAGTATCAGCTGGAAGATTTGGATGAAAAAGATTTACAAGTGCTAAAGCGAGTGGCTAATGATTTGGTAGGGAATGGCTTATTCAAAATGGGCATGGCGTTAAGTTTTGCGAAGGCAGAGGAGCAGGCAAAAGTTACGTATCTATCTGCGATTGTTGAACAAAATTGGATGATGATTAGACAATTGGGAAGGCTTAATAAAAACATTGAAAAATTGAATAAGAATGGTTAAGTGTTTGTTTAGGAATGTAGAAATTTTTCTATGCGTAACTATAAAAATAAAAAGCAAAGTCATTTCTTTTAAGAGATGGCTTCTTAATAAACACCTAAAAAGAAAGCGCTTGACATTTTACTTAAACTTGTTATACTTAATCTGAAATCGATTTCAGATTAAGTTAGGTGAAACCAATGAAAATAAAAGATATTGCTAAACTAGCAGGGGTTTCTCCAGCTACGGTATCTCGTGTGATGAATAATTCAGGTTATGTCATTGATGAAAAAAGAAAAGCAGTGGAGAAAGTTATTGCAGAAGTTGGCTATACACCGAATGAAATTGCTAAATCTTTAAAAAATCGTAAAACAAATATTATTGGTGTTATCGTTCCAAAAATTAGTACGGAAACTGCTAGTCGTGTTGTTGACGGTATTACAGAGGTTGCAAAAGCGCACGATTGTCAAATATTAATTGCAAATACAGATTTGCAAATTGAAGAAGAAATCAAGTCTTTAAAATTTCTAAGTAACCGTCTCGTTGATGGCATTATTATGATGGCAACGGAAGTGACGGAGCAACATTATAAGGTAGCAAAGGGTATTTCTGTACCGATCGTGATGGTGGGTCAGCAAGTGGATGGTTATCCTAGTATTATTCATGATGATTACCATGCAGCCAAAGCAATGATGAAACACATTTTAGCAAAAGGTCATCAAGAAATTGGATTCATTGGTGTCAGTCCGCATGATATAGCTGTTGGGATCAAGCGAAAGCAAGCATATCTCGATGCATTGTCAGAAGCAAAATTGGAAGTGGATGATCAGCTGATTGCAATCGGAAATTTCTCCATTGAATCTGGTTACGAACAAATGGAGAAGATTCTGGCACACAAACAACCAACAGCTGTTATGGCAGTTACAGATCAGTTAGCCATCGGAGCGATTCATTGTATACGTGACCATCGATTAACTGTTCCAGAAGACATTTCTATTACAGGAATGGGGGACGGTAAGTTATCGAAATACTTTATTCCGCCTTTAACAACGGTACGTTTACACCATAAAACAACTGGGATTATGGCTGCAAAAAATTTGTTTACATTAATTGAGAACGGGTATGTAAAGAATGAAATGGTAGTAGATTTTAGTTTGCGGATTAGAGAAAGTGTTGATGAAAAGGAGAAGTGATTCCTTATCATCAACAAAAAACAAACACCATGAAATCGATTTCGGATATTGTATAGGAGGAAATGTAATGAAACATAAACAAACCATTGAAAAGCTGTTGGAGGTTATTGGTGGAGAAGATAACATCAAAAACTTTGAGCATTGTGCAACTCGATTACGAATCATCTTAAAGGATGATACTTTAGTTGACAAAAAACAAGCAGAAGAGATTCCAGAATGTAAAGGTTACTTTTTTAATACTGGCCAGCACCAATTTATCTTTGGTACTGGAAAAGTAAATCAAGTTTATGAAGAAATGAACCAAGTATTGGATTCCGATCAAAAAGATGATGGTTTTAAAGATGATGTGTACAAAAACTTAAACCCAGTACAAAGAGTAGTGCGTACATTAGCAGATATTTTAGTACCGCTTATCCCCGCACTAGTTACAACTGGTCTTTTGATGGGTATACGAGGTTTATTGTTGGAATTAGGAATGGATTTAACAGATACTGGATTGATCCTCTTTGAGATGTTAACAGATACTGCTTTTGCTTTTCTACCAGTATTGATTACTTATAGTGCTACGAAGAAATTCGGTGGTAATCCGATTATTGGTATTGTTGTCGGTTTGATGATGGTTGCCCCTCAACTTCCGAATGCATGGGTAGTTGCCGAAGGTGGAGCGGATCCATTATATGTTTTTGGAATACCGGTTGTTGGTTATCAAGGATCTATTATTCCTGCAATTGTTGCCGGGTACTTGATTTCAAAACTTGAAAAAGGATTACGTAAATTTGTGCCACAAATGATGGATCTTGTTGTTACTCCATTTGTAAGTCTAACTGTAACGATTGGAACCATGCTATTTATCTTAGGTCCTATATTACAAGCGATTGAAACTGGAGTTATTGACTTTATTGTATATATTTTAGAAGCACCGCTTGGAATTGGCTATATTATTTTTGCAGCATTTCAGCAATTACTTGTTATTACGGGTCTCCATCACTCATTAAGCATTATTGAAATTAGCTTAATAAATGATACTGGTTCGAACGTTATTCAGACTCTAATGACAGCAAGTATGGCAGGTCAGTTTGGTGCAGCAATTGCAACAGGTTTATTAATGACAAACAAGGTAAAACGTAGTAATGCTTTATCTTCCTCTGCTTCCACTTTATTCGGAATTACAGAGCCGCTCTTATTTGGTGTTAACTTACGCCATTTCCGAATTTTTGTATCTGGAATGATCGGTGGAGCCGCTGGTGGATTAGTTACGTCGCTTTTAGGATTAGCGGCAACAGGGATGGGAATTACGTTTGTTCCCGGTTTACTACTATACACAACAGATATTTGGACTATGACTCAATATCTTTTAGTAATCGCCGTTTCATTTAGTGTAGCGTTTCTAATGATACGTATCCAAGCGAAAACAATCAGAAAAGAGTTAAACTAGAATCGATTGAATAAAAGAAAATAGTGAAACCTGATCATATTTATGAATAATTTTTCAAAAAATAGTAATCAGGTATGTTCAAAATTCAGTCAGTGGGGAAACGTAATAATACCCCACTGATTAACATTTTTCGTCAATATTATAAGGATGTGATCTTTTTGCCGAATACAATCTATACAATAGGAGAAGCATTGATTGACTTTATACCAACCATTACAGATACAGAGTTAAAAGACGTCCCACAGTTTAAACGTGTTATGGGCGGTGCGCCAGCTAATGTAGCGGTAGCTGCAGCCAAGTTAGGTGGACAAACTAGTTTTATCTCAAAGCTTGGGGATGATGCCTTTGGTAATCATATTACAGAGCAACTAGAAAAACACGCAGTAGATACGCGTCACTTAGTGAAAACAACAGAAGCCAATACTGGTCTAGCGTTTGTTTCGTTAAAAAAAGACGGACAACGCGATTTCTCCTTTTATCGAAAGCCAAGTGCAGATATGTTATTAACCGCGGATGAGGTTAAAGATATTCCTTTTGATTCTAGTGATATTCTTCATTTTTGTTCGGTTGATTTGATTGATGCACCTGTAAAAAAAGCACACCAACAGGTGATTGAACAAGCAATTGCTGCTGGTGGTTTAGTAAGTTTTGATCCGAATGTTCGCTTGCCATTATGGGACTCATCAGAAGCGTGTCGAGAAGCTATTAATGAATTTTTACCTTATGCTCATGTAGTAAAAGTATCGGACGAGGAATTAGCCTTTATTACTGGTATAGAAGATGAAGAAGAAGCATTAAAAAGCTTATTTACGGGTAATGTAGAATGTATCATCTATACTTTAGGAGCAAAGGGAGCGATAATGCTGCTGAAGAATGGAGAAACATTCAAGCATACTGGTTTTCAAGTACAAGCAATTGATACGACAGGAGCAGGTGATGCATTTGTCGGGGCAACACTATTTCAATTGCAAAAGTTTGCAATCACTCAAACAAAAGTAAACCAGATAGAGCTAGAACAAGGGACAGATATTCTTGCGTTTAGTAACAGTTTTGCTGCGTTAACAACATTGAAAAATGGAGCTGTTGATGCACTGCCAAGTTATCAAGAGGCGGAACAGTTCTTAGCAGAGAAAAAGAAATAGTTTTACATCAAGGAGAGGAAACAGTTGAATCAACGTGCAAAAAGATTAAAAGATACGATAGAGTCAGAAAGTGAAAACTTCAGAGAGCAGGTTCAAGCAGATCATTGGCGCTTGCATTATCACGTAATGCCTCCAACGGGTTGGCTGAACGATCCGAATGGTGTTTGTCAGTTTCGTGGACTTTATCATTTGTTCTATCAGTATTCTCCGATTGATGCAAACGGAGCATTGAAATATTGGGGACATAAAACATCGAAAGATATGGTTCATTTTGAAGACCAAGACATCGCACTGTATCCTGATCAGCCATACGATATAGATGGTGTCTATTCAGGAAGTGCTTTTATTGAAAATGATCAACTTCATTTCTTTTATACAGGAAATGTTCGACATAAGGGAGATCATAATTATATTACGAGTGGGCGAGAACAAAACACAATTCATGTGACAAGCCCTGATGGTTTTACTTTAAACAAACAAGGGGTAGTAATTGGTGCAGATCAATATCCCGAACGATTTACGCAACACATCCGTGATCCTAAAATTTTTAAGAAAGATAATCACTATTACATGATTTTGGGAGGCAGAAATCTGGAGGACCAAGGTGAGGTTTTACTATATAAATCAACGGATCTAAAGAGTTGGAGCTACCAAGGCATTTTTGTTGAACACCAGGCTAACATGGGATACATGTGGGAATGTCCTGATTTCTTTGAACTCAACGGTCAAGAGGTTTTACTAATTTCGCCACAAGGAATGGATCCTTTAGAAAATCAATTTCATAATGTGTATCAATCTGGTTATTTTATTGGAAATACAGATTGGGAACAGCAAACGTTTAAACCATCAGAGCCATTTGTGGAGTTAGATTGTGGCTTTGATTTTTATGCTCCACAAACCTTTGAAGATGAGTCTGGTCGTAGAATCTTGTGGGGATGGATGGGGTTACCTGATATTGAACCGGAATATTCTAATCCAACTATTAAGCATGGTTGGCAACATGCGATGACATTACCAAGAGAGTTGATATTCGAAAAAGGAAAACTTTTGCAACGTCCATTAATTGAATATGAGAAACTTAGAAAAGAGTTATCCGAGATGAATATCCATGTCGATGGAAAAACAGAAGTAAATGAATTGCAAGGAGAAGTGTACGAAATGTTCCTCACTTTCCATGAAATAGGAGAAATATTCACTGTTCAGTTAAGAAAAGATATGACGATTAGTTATCATAAAGAAGATCAGTTATTAACATTATCCCTTGGTGCATCAGGGTATGGAAGAAAAGAAAGAAAAACAACAATAGAGAATTTAACGAATTTACACATTTTTTCAGATGCTTCTTCTCTAGAGTTGTTTGTCAATGATGGAGAGAAAGTTTTTACAACAAGAACTTATCCAACCCCAAAAAAAGGGTCTGATATCATTTGTTTCGGAGGATCAGCCAAAATAAACGTTAAGAAATGGTCGTTACAAAAAACATCATAATCTTAGAAGCGAAAAGTCACGGTTAAATATACGTGGCTTTTTTTGGTTGATTCAAATTATTCAAAAAAATCTAGCTAGACCATGTTATAATATAGCAATACATAATAAAAGGGTGATATCTTTGAATAAAACAGTGCAAGTGAAGGGGTTAGATATTGGATTAGATCGTCCAAAAATTTGTGTCCCACTAGTGGGAAGAACCACAGATGAACTGGTGATAGCTTCGAAAAAAATCACTACTTATGATATAGATTTAGTAGAGTGGCGTGTTGATTTTTTCCAAGAAGTAGAGCAGCTAGATCAAGTGAAGAAAACATTGGTTAAGCTACGCTCCGTTATCTCGAAAGTTCCCATTCTTTTTACGTTCCGAACAGCAAAAGAAGGTGGGGAAAAAGCGATATCTGATGAGTACTATTTGGAGTTAAATAAGGAAATCATGCAGACTGGACAAATCGATCTTGTTGACATTGAACTATATACTCCTGCTCCGATTCGCGAGCAACTACTGAAAAAAGCACAGTTGTACGACGTTAAAACCATTGTTTCCAACCATGATTTTGATAAAACACCTCCAAAAGAGGAAATAATCGCTCGATTACAACAGGCAGAAGTGCTTGGAGCCGATATTAGTAAAATAGCTGTAATGCCGAATAAACCACACGATGTCCTCACATTGTTATCAGCAACAGAAGAAATGCACCGAATACACACTAACATTCCTATTATAACAATGGCAATGGGGGGGATGGGACTGATTAGCCGGTTGTCTGGAGAGTTGTTTGGCTCTTGTCTTACTTTTGCAGCAGTTGATCAAACTTCTGCACCTGGTCAAGTAAGCGTAAATGAGTTACTACCAATTTTAAACATAATCAATAAAAACATAGGTAATTAGTATGAAAAACGAGAAAAGAGGTTTAATTCTCGTTTTTTCTTTTTTGATAATAGGAAAATACTTAACTCTTTTAAAATTGAAATGTAATTGTAATATTTCTATCATCTTTCTGTCATTTTAGGATGTTATACTGACGTTGCTGGCAAATTAGCAGCGTTTTTCTTTTTGAAAAAGTTATTTTTTTAATGAATTTAATAGTTTTTCAATCATATAAGTATAGTAGATTATACATAGAAAGCGAGTGGATACGCGTGAGTAGGAAAAAAGTAGTAGTAAGCTTAGCATTATCTTTGGGGATTATTTTTGCTGTTCCAACTGTCGACGGTGTTGTGCAGGCCAATACAACAAGCCAAATTGAAGCAGAACGTTCTTTATTGCAATCCGAGATTGAAGAGAAAAAGCAAGAATTACAAGAGGTGCAAGCAGAATTAGTAGAGTTAAACGAAGAAATTCAGCGCGTAGACGAAGCGATAGAAGCAAATGAAATGATGATTGAAGAAACAGAAGAAGAAGTTACCGAAAAAGAAGAAGAGATTTCGAGACTAGAAGAAGAGGTCTCGGAGTTGGAGGAAGATATTGAGCGTCGAAACGATCTATTAAAGGATCGTGCAGCTTCTATCCAAAGAAATGGTGGTTCAGTTGGCTACTTAGAAGTATTATTTGGTGCTGAAAGCTTTGGTGACTTCATTAATCGAGTATCGATGATTACGAAAATAGCACAAGCGGATTCGGATCTGATTGAGAGATTCCAAGCAGATCAAGAAAAGCTAGAAATACAAAAAAAAGAAGTGGAAGATAAATTAAAAGATTTAAAAGAGGTTCAAGAAGAACTAGAAATGATGCAAGCAATGATTCTTACTCAAAAAGAAGAACATGAAGCAAATAAAGCGATATTACAAGAACGCGAAGCTGAAAGTCAAGCATTAGTAGAAGAATTACAATTAGAAGATAATGAATTAGCTAGAGTGCTTGAAGAAGCTCGTGCAGAAGCAGCAAGACGTGAAGCGGAACGTAGAGCAGAAGCACAGAGACAGGCTGAGGAAACTGCTAGAAGTGTTGCTGATACAGGAAATAATGATTCTAGTGGTGAAATTCAGCAATACAGTGCAAGTTCATCAGGGAGTGGAAGCATTAGTAATGTCATTTCTGCTGGCTATAAATATATTGGAAGATCATCTTATCGATTTGGCGCAGGTCGTAATGCGTCAGATATAGCAAATGGTTACTTTGATTGTTCTTCATTTGTTCAATGGGCGTTTAGTACAGAAGGAATTAGTATTCCGACTAGTACATCAGGACAATCACAGATTGGTAGCAGAGTTTCAACAAGCCAGATGCAACCAGGAGATTTAGTATTCTTTGATACAGTTCGTGGACGTTCAAACAGTCATGTAGGTATTTATATTGGTAATAATAAATTTATTGGTGCACAAACTTCAACAGGTGTTGCAGTAGCGGATATGAGTAGTGGTTACTGGGCAGATGCGTTTAAAGGCCATGTAAGACGTGTACAGTAAGCATAATATATAATATATGGAGCTTTGATTGAATGAATAATTCGATCAAA
>NZ_JAPRAT010000029.1 GCF_026805325.1 Natronobacillus azotifigens | reverse complement strand
CAATGTTTAGTGACAATAGCGAAGAGGTCACACCTGTTCCCATGCCGAACACAGCAGTTAAGCTCTTCAGCGCCGATGGTAGTTGGGGCCTTGCCCCTGCAAGAGTAGGACGTCGCTATGCATAACAAAATAGCTTATTGTAGATATTATATATATCTACATTGTCGCGGGGTGGAGCAGTTCGGTAGCTCGTCGGGCTCATAACCCGAAGGTCGTAGGTTCAAATCCTACCCCCGCAACCAATAATGGTCCGGTAGTTCAGTTGGTTAGAATGCCTGCCTGTCACGCAGGAGGTCGCGGGTTCGAGTCCCGTCCGGACCGCCATTTTACTTTTAAAAAATACATAAGTTTAAACTGTCTCTTACTATAAAGAGGCAGTTTTTTGTTGTTTTTAGTAATACCACTCAGTGAGGGAATACGCAAAAAACCCCCACGGAGTGAAGGTTCGCTTTACGTGATCTTCCTTTTACTTCGGATATTTTTGTAACACTTCATGCTTAAAATCAATTAACTTCGCTAAAGATTCCTCCGAACTAACAAAAAATTCGTTCTCTTTAACCGACTTATAGGGTACATAGAGATTATCTTCCGTAACACTCAGAATAACATGCTCTTTATCTTCATAATTAAAAATAGGTGGAATAATCAAGCTAGGTGTCTGATAGATCTTCTCATCCGAGTTAAACGTATTAAGCTTGTTATCTAAAAAGATTAAATATTCATTATTCGGCTGCATAAGATTAATAAAACTAGCATTAACAGACATATTGTCAAATATGACGTGCCAATTGAAGTCAATAATCTCAATTTGATCTCCAACTTTTAATCCGTCCCCTCGATACACCTCCTCAACAATGATCTCTTGAGTGAAATTTTGAAATGTATATTTAGTTTTCCCTTCTGATTTAGCTCGAATAATGATAGGACTATCTTCTACTGTTTGGTTCATTATATTTATTAAGTTTGGTGAATAATCAAAGTCCCACAAAGCTACTGAAAAATGATCTAACATGTTTTCATCTGCTGATACATTCGTATAGGTCTGCCGAAAGAATAAACCAGTGCCAGACGCGACAAGCAAGGTCAGACCAATTAAACTAAATAGTATTTTATTCAGCATGAGGGTAAACCTCATCCACTAAGCGACCAGCATCTAAATAGAAAACTTTATCAGCGAGCAATTGAATATCTTCTTTATTGTGACTAGCGAGTAGAATCATCGCACCACGTTGTTTTTCTTCCCGAATAACTTGGCGAATTAATCGCACACCTTCTTCATCCAAGGAATTCGTTGGTTCATCTAATAAGATAAGATCCGGTTGCTCCATGATCGCTTGAGCTATAGCAATTCGTTGTTTCATACCTAATGAATATTTTCGAAACGAACGTGAATCATTTGGTTCTAAACCCACACGTTTGATTGATTTTTTGATTTGTTCAGTGTCAATTTTTCGATTAAGTTTGGCTAATAATTGAAGATTCTTCAAGCCTGTAAACTCAGGATAAAGCCCGGCATTTTCAATTGTGATTCCTAAATTAGGTAGAACTAGAAAGTCCTGATGCAACTTTTTCCCTTGGTAACTAATGTCACCAGCATCAACTTTCATCAGGCCAGAAATGGCTCTAAACAGCATGGTCTTACCTGAGCCATTACGCCCTACAAAGCCATAAATCGTCCCAGCATTTAATGTCAAACTAATATCATTAAGAATAACCTTACTTTTTATGGTTTTACGAATACGATTAACCACTAACACTTACATTCCTCCGCTCTCTTGGTTCAATACAATCCATTCTTTTTGTTTTACGATTAAACTACCGATAAATAATATAAAAACACTTAAACATGCAAATATAATCACGGTTTCATTCAGATCGAATGAAAGATTAAATTGATTGATCTGACCTTTAATCAAGTTAATGTTACTGCTGTGCCAAGTTAATATCAGATGTGCAATTGGGTTAAATTTTAATAATAAACTGTGTAAGGAAATATTTGGACTATCGACTACTGGCCAAACATTTTCCCACAGAAGTAATAGTGCAACACTTGTCAATTGAAAGCCGACCACAATGACAAATGCAGCGCTACTATCTAGCATGATCGCTAATACATTAATAAGTGTGGTAGTGATGAATAACCAGAGCGAATGTATAAGCACATAATAGATCAAGAGTAAAAAAGCAGACTGATCAAAGTCGATTGGTTTTATGAAGTTGACTATCAACGTAGTAGTCAATACCATCACCAATGGGTATAGGACGGCTAACAAATATAACTTCACACTTTCCTTTAGAAACCATCGAATCCGATTTGGACAACGTGAAAAGTAGTATACACTAGCCGAACAAAAACGTTGGTAAAGATAGGTGCCAAAGATAACTTGAAATAATACCAGTGGCAATAGTTTAATGGATAGATCAATTATATACACTAGAATAATTTCAGTATTTGAAAAGCCAAACCACAGAATTAAATTTGACCATAGTAAAGGGTTCGGCATCGTAAGTATAGCAAACGACTGAAGCATTCCTAATCCAGATGCGAAGAGTAAGCATTTCCATAATGCCTGTGTCATTTAAAACGCATCCTTTCTCATTTTAACGCTAAAAATAAGGATGGAGACTAAACAAATACTGAGTGTAATGACGACTAAAGCAATGGAACTACCCGTAGCATTGCGAAAATGATTATAAAATACCAGATAAAAGAAATAGTTTGTTTCCAGGGTTATCGCAGGTATAAGTTGATTCACATACGCCAACAGATGTAGCAGAAGATAGCAGGGCAAAAATAAGAAAATGCGATATCTAATTTGAAACATTGATACTGCTACCGTAAATATTGCTAATACACCTGATATCAGACCAAAAAACAAAGTAAATACAAGGGCATAGGCGTATTGAGATTTTGTGTATAGGTTAGAAAATAATTGCATATCAATTTGATCTAGATAATTTGCGTCATATACGCCAAAATTCGCTGGATCACCAACAGCATTAATTGGAAAAGCAATTATGTTCAGGATGATCTCTAATAAAAATGGTCCAGCAAACACCAAAAAGGTAACCAAAAATACCACCACTAGTTTTCCCCAATAATAAGCCTTAGCACCAACTCTTGTCTGAATAAAGATGTACTGATTGAGCTGTTTATCTGCAAATAAAGCAAAACCAGCAGGAATAACAACTAGTAAGGGGTAATATTGCATTAAATAATAGCTATATTGACTCCAACTGGAAAGTGTTAATAGCTTCATCGGATGATACATATCAAGCACATCTCTTCCTTGATATATCCAAACATTTGAAAAAAAGTTAACTAACATGAGTGCGGTTACTAATGCCAGGATTATTGTAGCTGTTCTTCGTTCCCACAGTACATTCCACTGCATTTTAATAGAGTTTTTTAACATGGCAATGTCAAGACACCTTTCTGGTCATATGAGATAAGAATAGGAGATCTAAGATGTTCTATTTATCCCGGAGCAACCGTCCGTAAGACTCCCACTTCAAAACAAGGAGAATATCATGTTGTTTAAGTGGGAGTAACGGACGCTAGCACCCCGAATGGTTCAACTAACAATCAGTGGGGGAATACCTAAAAAACCCCCACTGATTGAAGTTTCACTTTATCTAGCGTTATAATAAACATCAGCCTTTGCGCCATGGTCTGGATGATTTCCTCTAAACTGAAATTTAATTTTTTTATTATTTAGCGTTCCATTTGACAATTTAATAGATGAGTTTACACTACTCGTTTCATTGAGAGTATAAATGGATGACATCGAAGTGCCACTAGAAGAGGTTACTTTAACTTGTATTCTAGTAAAGTTATCATTTCCACCGTTAGTAGGGTAAACTGCATATAAGCGAGAGTGAACATTGCTATGATCTCCTGATCTAGTAGCGTCTCTGCTTACCCAAGTTTGGTTTTCTGGTAGTGTTAAAGTGGTTCTTGCAGCAAAAACGTGTGAGCTAAACAGTAAACCACAAAAAAGTACTACAGAAAAAATTTTAATCGTTGTCTTCTTCATAAATCATTCTCCTGTCAATAAAAATTTTTAATTTATTCATATCTCCATATCCTTACAGATAATATAGCTGTAAAAATTAGAAAAGTAAATACATTTTTTATAAAATAATAGTAATAATATACAATTATAATTAATTTCAACAAATCTATTGAAGATTATATTTCTTTCGTCATATCAATCGTGAATAACTTCTGTGCATCAATACTCCAACTTACAAATCAACAAAGGTTTTCATTCTCCTTAAAGGAAATGACAATAAAGATAACTCTAAATATCACTTCAAATTCAAATCAACATGCAACTTATACCTTCACCCGAAACTACTATTTGATTTATTCTCGTCCTATTTTTTGCTATAGTATAGGTAACGATAGAAAGGATGACGAGTTCGTTATGGATGAATTTGCATTTATTGATTCAATTAAACAAACTAAATATCGTCACGCTAGTGTTATCAAAGGAATAGGTGATGATGCGGCGGTTTTTCGGGAGAATTATCAAGACGTGGTTACCGCAGTGGATACGTTTGTTGAAAATGTCCACTTTTCTCGAAAAACAATGGCTCCTTTTCATATTGGCTACAGAGTGTTAGCTGCAAATATTAGTGATATGGCTGCGATGGGCGCAACACCGAAATCTTATTTAATCTCCATTGTCGTTCCAAAAGACTGGACAGATGAAGAGTTACAAGAAATATATCAAGGAATGAATCAAATCGCGAAAGAATATCGTCTTGACTTAATTGGTGGAGACACCGTTTCGGGAAATGAACTTGTGGTATCTGTAACAATTAATGGAGCTGTTGAAAAGAATAAAGCACGATATCGAAGTCACGTAAGAGCAGGAGATGTATTATTTGTGACTGGAACGCTAGGAGATTCAGCAGCTGGGTTGGCAGTACTTTTGCGTGAAGAGTTTAGTGAATTTACAAACAAAGATTATCTCCTCAGCCGTCATCGTCAACCAACACCTAGAGTAGAATTTGCCAAAGGATTAGCCGAGATCGATCGGGTAGCTTTGAACGATATCAGTGATGGAATTGCCAGTGAAGCAAATGAATTAGCAAAAGCATCGAATATTACGATACATGTAGAAAAAGACAAATTACCAAAACATGAAGCGCTAGAGCAATTTCCTCAAGAAGATCAATTAGAGTTCTTATTAAATGGTGGAGAAGACTTTGAATTGGTTGGTACGGTTTCTGAAGAAAATTGGGAGAAAGCAAAAGAGATCGCAAAGAAAACGAAAACGAGTATTACGAAAATTGGATATGCCACAGATGTTAACACTACAAATGGTCACGTATTTTTATATACAAATGGAGAAAAAGAGTTGTTAAAGCCCAGTGGATATACCCATCGGAATTAGGTGAATAATAGTGAAGAGTATAAAATTTATAACAAAGACCGAAGGAGAAACAGAACGATTAGCGAAAAAGTTGGCGATTTTATTGCGAGCAGGTGATGTGATAACGTTAAAAGGAGATCTTGGTGCTGGAAAAACGACGTTTACCAAAGGATTAGGTGCAGGGTTAGGGGTAAAGCGTACAATTAATAGTCCTACGTTTACGATTGTAAAAACCTATCAAGGAGAATTACCGCTATATCATATGGATGTGTATCGATTAGAAGGTAGTGAAGAAGATATTGGCTTTGATGAATACTTTTATAGTGACGGTATCTCTGTGGTGGAATGGCCACAATTTATCGAAGAATTTCTGCCGAAAGAAAGGCTCGATATCGTCATTACATCAACAAATGAAAAGGAACGTGAAATTACTTGTTATCCAATTGGTGATCATTTTGAACGAGTTTGTGAGGGGTTGGCACGATGAATATATTAGCCATTGATACGTCCAATGATGCGATGGGAATTGCAATCTATCAGCAAGATAAAGTAATTGCGGAGTATGTCTCGATTAACAAAAATAAACACTCAACTCGTTTAATGCCTGCGATTGCACAAGTGATGGAAGATGCGAACGTAACACCAAGAGATTTGACCAAAATTGTTGTTGCAAAAGGTCCAGGTTCGTATACAGGCGTTCGGATAGGACTTTCGGTCGCTAAAACGATGGCATGGTCACTTCAGATTCCGGTCGTAGCTGTATCTAGTTTGGAAATATTAGCATTACAAGCAAAAGCGATGCAACAGTTGATCTGTCCATTTTTTGATGCCCGTCGAGGATTGGTTTTTACTGGATTATATCAATTCAATTCCGGGGAGTTCACCACTGTGAGAGAAGATCAGAATATTCTATTTGAAAATTGGCTGGAACAAGTAAAATCTTTGAATCAAGCGATTATTTTTATCAGTCCAGATCTATCGATATATCAAGACCTGATCCAAGAAAAACTTGGTGAACTAGCGATTTTCCTACCAGAAGGATTTCATAACGCACGTCCATCACTACTTGCGATTGCTGGAAAAGATCGGACAGGTGAAGAACTACATTCCCTTCAACCTAGTTATTTGCGATTAGTGGAGGCAGAAGCGAAATGGTTGGAAGAACAAAAGGAAAAGCAACATGAGTGAAGTTAACATTCGGCCAATGGAGGTTGACGATATTCCACAAGTCACAATAATTGAAGAACGTTCGTTTACGTTGCCGTGGACACAAGATATCTATCGAAAAGAGATTACTGATAATAACTTTGCGCATTATTTTGTTATCGAAAACAAGGAGCGCATTATTGGTTTTTGCGGCGTGTGGATTGTATTAGATGAGGCACAAGTTACTAATATCGCTATTAGTCCCGATTTTCGTGGCAATGGTTACGGATCGATGTTGTTTCAAGCTATGTTAAATCAAGTGATAACACTTGGTGCAAGAAAGTTATCTCTGGAAGTGCGTGTTTCAAATAATGCAGCCAAGAAGCTTTATCGAAAGTTTGGGCTTAAGCCCGGTGGTATTCGGAAAAAATACTATACAGACAATAATGAAGATGCTTTAGTCATGTGGGTGAAATTATGAGTGAACAAAAAGAAACATACATATTAGCAATTGAAACGAGTTGTGATGAAACTGCTGCAGCCATTATTAAAGATGGTACGGAGGTCGTTGCAAATGTTGTAGCAACTCAAATCGAAAGTCACAAAAGGTTCGGTGGGGTTGTCCCAGAGATTGCCTCAAGACATCATGTCGAACAAATGACGATTGTTTTAGAAGAAGTTTTTGCAAAAGCGAACATGACCATGGAACAAATCGATGCGGTAGCTGTTACAGAAGGTCCAGGATTGGTTGGTGCTTTATTGGTTGGCGTTAGCTCAGCAAAGGCACTCGCTTATGCTCATCAAAAACCACTGATTGGTGTTCATCATATCGCGGGCCATATTTATGCGAATCGATTACAAGAAGAATTCACGTTTCCGTTGCTGGCGCTAGTCGTTTCTGGAGGGCATACCGAGCTTATTTTAATGAAAGAACATGGCGTGTTCGAAGTGATCGGAGAAACCCGAGACGATGCTGCAGGGGAAGCCTATGATAAAGTAGCACGCACACTAGATCTTCCTTATCCAGGAGGACCAGAAGTTGATCGGCTAGCACAATTAGGCGAAGATACGCTCTCCTTTCCAAGAGCGTGGTTAGAAGAAGATAGCTATGATTTTAGTTTTAGTGGATTGAAGTCGGCAGTTATCAATACTTTGCATAATGCAAAACAAAAAGGAAACGATTTGAAACGAGAAAATATCGCAGCAAGTTTTCAAGCCAGCGTTATTGATGTGTTAACTGAAAAAACATATCGAGCTGCTAAAGACCATCAAGTAAATCAAGTAATTATCGCAGGTGGTGTCGCAGCCAATAAAGGGTTACGAGCATCTTTGGAAGAAAAATTCAAAGAAGAGTCGATTCAATTATCGATTCCACCATTATGGCTATGCACGGACAATGCAGCGATGATTGGAGCTGCAGGAACGATTGCTTATCAAAAAGGAAATCGAGCAGGATGGGACATGAATGCAAATCCAGGTCTTGATCTTGAAAGTTATGGAATGCGAGGAAGATCGTAAAAAAAGTTATCAACAAAGTTATACAAGGTTGTGCATAACTTTTGCGAAAACTTGCAATGAAACTGTTTGACTTGTGTGTAAAAACGGTGGATAACTCATAAGTTTTTTGTGGATTATGTGTATAAGTCGCAAAAAAACAGGTAATAACGGCTTTTTTTTGTGGATAAACATCTTACTATCCACATGAGCACCAAAATAAAACAGCGACACAACTTATTAACAGTTTCGTCGCTGTTTTCAACTACTTATTGTATTTGTAGTGTTTCCCACTCTTCCATCAGTTGTTCGATTTGAATGGTATAACGATCGTTTTCTTTGGTTAGTTCCAATGTTTTTTCATGGTCTTGAAAAACTTCTGGTTCACAAAGTAATGCTTCATTATTTGCAATGTTTTCTTCTAACTCTTCTATAGTTTCTTCAATTTCAGCAATTCTACGTGCAGTCTTTCGTTCTTGCTGTTTTCTCTGTTTATCGACATGAAAATTTGTTTTTGTTTCCATGTTGTTCTGTTGCTGCTTTTCTCTTTTCTGTGCATCCCATTCAGCTAATTCGATGCTCTCTTGTTTTTTTTCAACATAATAATCATAATCACCTAAATAGACCGTTGCCTCTGTAGCCTGTTGTTCAATCACTTGAGTAGCGATTTCATTAATAAAATAGCGATCATGAGATACAAAAATAATCGTTCCTGGAAATCCAAGTAAAGCAGCCTCTAATACTTCTTTGCTGTCTAAATCCAAATGGTTGGTCGGCTCATCAAGAATGAGAAGGTTTGCTTTTTCCATCATTAATTTTGCAAGTGCTAGTCTGGCTTTTTCTCCACCACTTAACGCAGAGACGGGCTTTAGCACATCATCTCCAGAAAAAAGAAAGTTTCCAAGTACGGTACGAATATCTTTTTCATTCACACTCGGATATTCATCCCACAACTCCATTAAGACCGTTTTGGTTGAATGAAGTTTGGCTTGCTCTTGATCGTAGTAACCGATTTGAACATTCGTGCCAATGGTAAGCGAACCACTGGCTGGGGATAAATCGCCAATGATTGTTTTTAATAAGGTGGTTTTTCCTACCCCATTTGGTCCGACAAGGGCGATCCGTTCTCCTTTTGTTACAGAAAAACTGATATTGGAAAAAATCGTTTGATTATCATCTGGATAGCGAAAAGCAAGTTGATCAATCTTTAATACATCATTTCCACTTCGTTTATTGATTTGAAAAGAAAAGCTTGCAGACGATTCATCCCCTTTTGGACGATCCAATCGATCGATCTTTTCTAGTTGTTTCCGACGGCTTTGTGCTCTTTTCGTTGTCGATGCTCGAGCGAGATTTTTTTGGACAAAGTCTTCCAGTTTCTTAATTTCACTTTGTTGCTTTTCAAACATCTTTTGTTCACGCTCATAATCCAATGCTTTTTGCTCTAAATATTTGCTATAATTGCCGTGATATTTTTTGGAGCGTTGTCGTGATATTTCATAAACCGTTTGAATCGTTTTATCTAAGAAATAGCGATCGTGTGAAACAATCACAACCGCACCAGCATAGTTGTTTAAATAGTTTTCGAGCCAAGTTAATGTTTCAATATCTAAGTGGTTAGTAGGCTCATCTAAGATAAGTATATCGGGCTTTGCTAACAGAAGTTTCCCGAGCGCCAGACGAGTTTTTTGTCCACCACTTAATTCGCTAATCGATGTAGCAAAATCATAGTTAGTAAAATGAAGTCCGTTTAAAACGGTACGAATTTCTGCTTCATATTGATAACCGCCATTCACTTTGAATGCTTGTTGTCTAGTATCATATTGATTTAACAATTGCTGATATCGTGTTTCATCGTCGATGATCGAAGGATCCCCCATTTGCTCTTCAAGACTACGCAATGCTTTCTCTTCTTCGATTAAATCGGAAAATACTTCAAGCATCTCTGCCCAAATCGTTTCACTGGTTTCTAGACCGGTATTTTGATCAAGATAACCGAGCGAAACATCTTTTGGACGATGAATTTCCCCTTCATCAAAAGAAAGGACACCAGCCATTATTTTTAATAATGTTGATTTTCCCGCACCATTGCGGCCGACAATGGCAATTCGATCATTTGATTGAATTTCTAGTTTTATATTTTCTAAAATAGTTTCCGCGCCAAAGCGTTTGACTAAATTATTTACTTGCATTAATATCATGTGCTTGTTCACCTCATCTGTACCAGTTTATCGTATTCATTCCCATAGTAGCAAGCAAATGAGTATATCTCTTTATGAAAATTGTATATACTGAAAAGTACGTGAAGGAAATCACGACAAATCATTTATTTTTTGGTAGTATAGAATTAGCAGTGATGCATGATCACATGTTTTGTTACATATCTTATGGATGATCGTAAAAAGTAATTAGGTCGGTTAAAAGAGGAGAATTAATATGGCAGCACAAAGTAAAATTCCACAAGCAACAGCTAAACGTTTACCATTATATTATCGGTTTTTAAATAACTTGCATTTGCAAGGTAAAACAAGAGTGTCTTCAAAAGAGTTAAGTGACGCAGTGAAAGTTGACTCTGCCACAATTCGAAGAGATTTTTCCTACTTTGGGGCCTTAGGGAAAAAAGGCTATGGCTACAACGTAGAATATTTACTTGGTTTCTTCCGAAAAACACTCGATCAAGATGAAACAACGAATGTAGCATTAATCGGGGTTGGTAACTTAGGAACAGCCTTTTTGCATTATAATTTTACCAAAAATAATAATACGAAAATACAAATGGCGTTTGACGCTGATACAAATAAAGTGGGAAGTAAAATTGGTGGGGTACCGATCTATCATATTGATCAACTAGAAAACCGTTTAACCGATGTGCAAGCAGCAATTCTGACAGTACCAGGAGCACAAGCTCAACCGATCACAGAACGATTGGTGCAATCTGGGATTACCGGGATCTTGAATTTTACACCGGCTAGGATTACGGTACCAGAAGAAATTCGCGTGCATCACATTGATCTAGCGGTTGAATTGCAATCGTTGATTTACTTTATGAAACATTACCCAACGGACGAATAAATCCAAATGAAAAACTCCTCTTCAGTTGTTACTGAAGAGGAGTTTTTCTGTGGCAAGTTATGCCTCATGTTGCGAATGGGTAATGAAATTTATTTTTTCTTTTGAGCATTCTTTATTTTAAGATGTAAACGAATCGTTCGGATCGCTGCACCAAAATCCAGTGTTGCTACGGCGGTTAGTATAATAGTGACCGGATTCCAGACAGTATCGTCGGCATATTGAAAAGCAAGAAAAAGAAAAAAGCTCCCGATCAAAACATACATGCCCGCACTAAACAAAAGAGAAACACGCATTTGTCTTTATCCTCCAATTGATAGCAATTGTATAAATCCATACTGTTCCATGATTTGTTCTAGTTCTGCGGGATCTATACTAAGCTGAATAAGCACGACTAACGTATTCATCCCAACGTGAGCAAGGATAGGAACAATGATACGTTTTGACTGAACATAGACAAACGCAAAGACAAAACTCATGACAAAATAAACCAATAAATGGGTAAAGTCCATGTGAATGACCGCAAAGAGAACTCCTGAGATAACCCCAGCGATAACGAAATTCGTTCGTTTATATAGTTCACCAAAGATAATTTTTCGAAAAATAACCTCTTCAAGAATGGGACCAATTACCGTGACGACGATAATGAAGACAGGCAGAGTTCTGGCAATCTCCATGATTTGCATCGTATTCTCCGATTGTGGCTCGACTTGAAATAGTAATTGTTGAATTACGTTTGCGATGATTTGTCCAAACATCGCAAGGAAAATACCTAGTAATGACCAAATGACAATCATTAGTTTACTGGCTGCCTCTGGATGTCTAGGCATTTCTTTTTCAGGCTTTAATAGTAAGGCAGTAACAACTAGTGCGACTATAAAACTAAAAATCTGCCAGTAGATGAGTGTGTGTAATGCCTGCTCTCCTTCCATTCCGCTAGCGCTTATATAGACAGCAATAGGATAAGCGGACAGTTGAGCGATTGTATAGGTAAGAATAATAAAGAAATATCTTTTTAACAAATTGAAACGTCTCCTTTATGTATAAAATAACTACAGCTAATAAACGTATTTTACCATAACTTTCGAATAGAATTAAACGTTGACTATTGTCATTATATTTTTTTGAAAAAAATTAATCACAATACTTGCAAATTTTTCTGGAATTCATTAATATAATAATTGTGTTAGCACTCGATGACATTGAGTGCTAATAATAACGATTATACTTATGAAAAAATAAATGGAGGAGGGTTTTTTATAATGCTAAAGCCTTTAGGTGACCGTGTCATTATTGAACTCGTTGAAGAAGAAGAAAAAACTGCTAGTGGAATTGTATTACCGGATTCTGCGAAAGAAAAGCCTCAGCAAGGGAAAGTTGTTGCAGTAGGTTCTGGACGTGTCGCAGATAATGGAGCGAAAATCACTCCAGAAGTTGAAGAAGGAAATACGATTGTATTCTCTAAATATGCAGGAACAGAATTGAAGTACGAAGGCAAAGAATACTTAATTCTTCGCGAAGATGATATTTTAGCAATCATCGGCTAATCGAAGAATCGAAAATACGAATACTTAGAATTATAAGGAGGAATTACCAATGGCGAAAGAAATTAAATTTAGTGAAGACGCACGCCGCGCAATGTTGCGTGGGGTAGATACATTAGCAAACGCTGTTAAAGTTACTTTAGGACCAAAAGGACGTAATGTTGTTTTGGATAAAAAATTTGGCTCACCATTAATCACCAATGATGGGGTAACGATTGCCAAAGAGATCGAACTAGAGGACAAGTTCGAAAATATGGGTGCACAACTGGTATCCGAAGTTGCATCAAAAACAAACGATGTTGCTGGTGATGGTACAACTACTGCAACAGTACTTGCACAAGCAATGATCCAAGAAGGTTTGAAAAACGTAGCATCAGGTGCAAACCCTGTTGGCGTTCGTCGCGGAATTGAAAAAGCAGTTGAAGTAGCGACAAATGAATTGCGCAGTGTATCTAAGCCAATCGAAGGCAAAGATTCGATTGCACAAGTTGCGGCTATCTCTTCAGCTGATGAAGAAGTAGGTCAATTGATCGCGGAAGCAATGGAACGTGTAGGTAACGATGGTGTTATCACAATCGAAGAATCAAAAGGATTCAACACAGAACTTGAAGTGGTTGAAGGGATGCAATTTGATCGTGGATATGCTTCTCCATACATGGTTACAGACCAAGATAAAATGGAAGCTGTGTTAGAAGATCCGTATATTTTTGTAACAGATAAGAAAATCAATAACATTCAAGAAGTACTTCCTGTACTTGAGCAAGTTGTTCAACAAGGAAAGCCATTACTTCTTATTGCAGAAGATGTAGAAGGTGAAGCACTTGCAACATTAGTGGTGAACAAACTTCGCGGTACATTCAATGCAGTAGCAGTAAAAGCACCAGGATTCGGTGACCGTCGTAAAGCAATGCTTGAAGACATTGGAACACTTACTGGCGCTGAAGTGATTACAGAAGATTTAGGATTAGACTTGAAGAGCACAACACTTGAGCAATTAGGTCGCGCTTCAAAAGTTGTTGTAACAAAAGAAAATACAACAATTGTTGAAGGTGCTGGAAATCCAGAAAATATTTCTTCTCGTGTACAACAAATCCGTGCACAAATCGAAGAAACTACTTCTGAATTCGATAAAGAAAAATTACAAGAGCGTCTTGCTAAATTAGCTGGCGGTGTAGCAGTTGTTAAAGTTGGTGCTGCTACAGAAACAGAATTAAAAGAGCGTAAATTACGTATTGAAGATGCATTGAACTCTACTCGTGCAGCGGTTGAAGAAGGTATCGTTGCTGGTGGTGGTACTGCATTAATGAACGTCTACACACAAGTAGCTAGCCTTGAACTAGAAGGTGATGAAGCGACTGGTGCGAACATCGTGCTTCGTGCATTAGAAGAGCCAGTTCGTCAAATCGCAATCAACGCAGGCCTTGAAGGTTCTGTTATTGTAGAACGCTTAAAAGGTGAAAAAGTAGGCATCGGTTACAACGCTGCTACTGGCGAATGGGTAAACATGATCGATACTGGTATTGTAGACCCAACAAAAGTAACGCGTTCCGCACTACAAAACGCAGCATCTGTAGCGGCTATGTTCCTAACTACTGAAGCTGTAGTTGCTGACATTCCAGAAGACAACGCCGGCGGCATGCCAGACATGGGCGGCATGGGTGGAATGGGTGGAATGGGCGGTATGATGTGATGACCGCTTAATCCCTTGCTATATAACGGTTTAGCATAATCTAAGAGTCATTTGGCTAACAAATGGCTAACATTTATTGCATTATTAGAGGCTTCTCAAAAGTTCACTGAACTTTTGGGAGGCTTCTTTTCCATTTCTGACTTGAGGTTACACTTTATTGTAATTTTAATATTGATTGTCTAAGTCTGTCCATAATTTACTTAATTGAGACAGTAATTGTGATGTTAAGTGTTTTTTAATTTTCTTAGGAAATTTTTACGTCTGTTGGGCTAATAGGTTATTGAACCAGATTAAACAAAACAAATACTTAGTTCGATTAAATGAGAAAATATATATAATATAAACAAAATATACAGATAATTGGATTTGAAATATGGATATAGTAAAATAGTATTAATAAATTTGAACGCAACGTTATGTGAGAATAATGCTGACACTAATACTGAACGTAATTAATTTACTTAGGTTTTGGAAAGAAACTGTTGATATCCTATTCGCTCATTTAATATAGTAGAAGAATAAAATTATCCTTACCTAATAAAGAATCCTTTACGCATTGCTTACTAGTTTTTTAAATAAGGAGAGATACGGAGAGTTCAATTTACTCGACGAATTTTTGAATTAGATCAATTTTGAAATAAATTACAAAGGAGATATAAAATGAACGGATTTTTAGATGTGAAAATATGCGAAGATTTTAGAGAATCCATAAATAAAACTGATATTTTTATTTATGACAATGAATATAAAGAACATTACAATCTTTTCTGTGCTGTGATGGATAGAGTGGATAGCAGTATTTCATATCTTAATAGAAATGCTAACCCACCAAAGTCAGAGGCAGAATTACTATTTTTTATCATGTATACATGTATGGTACTAGATGCTGTCAAGCAACTTTTAAAAGCCTTAGATATAGAGAACGTCTATTCAGATAAAGACAATGCAGTTTCATATAAATTTTTCAATGATATTTGCGTTGTTCCCCCATTAAATATTCCTCAAGAAGATTGCCCAACTGATGACAAGTTTTTTGAATATATACGCTCACTTTCGATGGCTCACCCATTTGAAACAAATAGACCCAAGTTTTTTAAAAAGGACGAGATACAATATTCTCCTTGGGTTATCGCGAATAGTAACTTTATGAGTGCAAGAGGCATAAAGGATGGGGTAGGAATTCGGATATATTCCAATAAATTTGAAGAAGTTCAAGATCTACTCTTTCCATTTAGCCTTCTCAAAGAATATATTAACTCTCGGTTTCTTCTTATAAAAAAAGCTACAGAAAAATTGTATCAAATTATTAATAACAAAGAAAAGAATTGGAGAAAGGTCAAAGTTCAAAGAAACTTATCCCCCACTATTACATTGGAAAATATATTAGAAATCCTCAAAAGCCGTTATGAAAATACTTACTATGTAGAACTTGGGATCAATTGTCTTAGTTGTGAAATAACTGAAATGGCAAATAAGGATATTGTTTCATCATATAAAAAAATCATAAGTAATTTAATTCCTTGTTTAATTGAAGCAGTTGAAAAACTAGATTATGAAAAGATGGCTACGGCACTTGATAATGTATTGTCTGCCCGACCTAAAAATATACATGAAATGGGCCATTACCAACTTGAAAAAATTTTTGGCCACCTTCATGTTGGTAATGAATCATTATCTGAATATAAATGGGGCTTACAACAAGCCCAACATTTTGCAAATGAGTTTGCTGTGAAATGGGTCAAAATAAACATAGATAACATGAATGCAGACGAAATTAAACTACTAGTTCGTATTGCCTGTTATTTTGAGAAAAAGGAAGAAGAAAACTTTTAATTCATTCTAGTCAAATAATAAACTGTTATCTTGATTCTTAGCAGATACAACGATTAACTTGAAGCTCTGTTTACTTAAAATCAATCGATTTGGAGGAATGATGATGAATAGAAATAATAATACAAGTATGTTTGTTAGTTATTTAGTAAGACTAAATGAATTTATTAAGGAAAATGGTCGTTTAAACTTGTTATCAACACATGTTCATGCTGAAAATTTATATAGGGATTTGCTAAATTATTTATTTGGATTATCTTTATCGAATATGAATGAGGAAAAACAAAATGCAGCAGCAATTGATTTAATTGATCGAAAGTCAAAACTAATTATACAGGTATCTGCTACTTGTACAAAGCGAAAAATTGAATCTTCTTTATCAAAAGATATAATAGCTGAATATAAAAAAGATGGCTTTACTATGAAATTTCTCTTTATTGGAAACCAGAATGAAAATATTAAAAATGGTACGTTTTTAAATCGTCATAGCATTCATTTCAATCCTAAAATTGATATCCTATTAACTAACGATTTGACTAGAAAATTTATAGATTTAGATATTGATAATCAAAATAGCCTAATTAAATTTTTGTCTAAAGAATTAGACCCCATTAACAATGTAGATAATCAATTTAAATTAAGTGATAACTTTATTGACACTCAGTTATCTATGAGTCTATCCTCTCTTGGACCCCGCTATACTCCTGAACTAAACGTTGAGACGGAGAATATGCTCGCATTTGAAGCAATAACAATGAGTGAGTATTTTCAAAAAGAAAATTACAAATACTTGAGGAAGATTATTGATAGCATTAAGAAAAAGAGTGAAAGTTCAATAGAAAGTATAAAGGGAAAAGAGTTTTATCGTGATTTTATGAATCAAATAGATTTGGATATAAGTAAAATTAATTCCTTTTTGGAAATTCATAAAAGTTTTGAGGAGAAGGTTGATCAGTTAAAAGAAGCACATGCTGTCTTAGATAACATTCAAGCAGCGTCAAACACTTACCTTGTATACGAAGCAAATTTTGATAAGAAAGATAAAGACTCACTTATAGATTATTTTAGAGAAATTACTATACATATTTCAAACTTCAATCGTTTTTTAGATCAAACTTGTTACAGATGTTTATATGATCCGTACTTATTATTACACGGAGAAGCAGGAATAGGTAAATCACATTTATTAGCAGATATGGCAAAGAAGAAAAGGGCAGAAAACCACATTGTCTTTCATTTTTTAGGGCAACATTTTTCGAGTCAAATTGACCCTTTAAAACAATTACTAGACAGTTTGGATTTAGTAGGATCAACTGACCAATTTCTATCGACCATAAATAGGGAAGCAGAAAGAAGTGGTAAACGTGCTATTCTTATAATTGATGCATTAAATGAAGGGGAAGGTAGAGGGCTTTGGAAAAGTCATTTCCAAAGGTTTATAGATAAAATAAAGCAGTATTCAAGTATATCGTTCGTTTTTTCAATTAGAACTCCTTTTATATCACAATTGTTACCGGAGGGTTTTATTGATAGTAACAAAATAACAAAATTTAAACATCATGGATTTAGTGAAGAAGACTACAGTCCAGTTACATCTTTTTGTTCCTACTATAAACTTGAAGAACCAATTTTTCCATTATTAAATCCAGAATATGATAATCCATTATTTCTAAAGCTTGTATGTGAATTACATGCCAGTAGAAGGCGTAGTTCATTCGATCAAGATCTTAAAATATCAAATCTATTTTCATTTATAATTGATAACGTAAATAAAAAGTTGTCTACGCATAATAGATTAGATTTTGACTCAAATCTGAATGTAATACATGAGATACTACAAGAAGTTATAAGGGTGCAGCATATTTCTCAGTATAGGGAAATGGATTATAAGGATGTTTATAAGAGTATAAGAAAAGTTGCTGCAGATTATACTAGCTACGACACAAAAGTGTTAGAAGCCTTAATCCAAGAAAATATATTAATGGACACGGTTAACTATAAGGGAGAAAGAATTGTATATTTTGCATATGAGCGCATGGGTGACTATTTATTAGCTAATTATTTACTTGAGACATTCAGAACAAAAGGATTAAGTAGCGATGAATTACTTGGGGATATTAGAGAGGATCATAATATTAATAAATATTTTAACTCTGAGAGCAATTTATCCTTTAATGTTGGACTACTACAGGCATTATCGGTTATTTTGGCAGATGAGTTCAGTATTGAGTTCTTTGAAGTTTTCCCAGAACATGAAGATAATTTTTCTGTTATGGAGGCATTCAACGAGAGCTTAATATGGAGAGATGGGGCAAGCATTACTAAGAAAACCAAAGATTATATAAATAAACATATATTCCGTTATAAATATTCACTTGACAATTTTTTAAATGTACTAATTCAGAAAAGTTGCTTACTAGATCACCCATTAAATGCTAATGCTTTATTCAAAATTTTGATAAAAAATCCATTGCCAGAAAGAGATTCTTTCTGGACTACAAAAATATCAAAAAGAGATATCAATATATTGAAAATTATTAATTGGTCTTGGGTAAATAGTAGAAAGATAGACGCTAAAACAGTTGAATTATATGAAATAACTTTAATATGGACTTTGAGTTCAACAAATAAAACAATTAGGGACTCTAGTACAAGAAGTTTAGTTAGTTTATTTAAAGAGTTTCCTGAAACGATGAAAAATATGCTAGATAGATTTAAAAACGTAGATGATCCGTATATATTAGAACGATTATATGCAGCTGTATTTGGGGGAGTAGTTAGAAGTAATAAACATGAATTATATCCAGAATTAACCAAATATATTTATAATGAATTTTTTTGTAAAAGTGAAGTATATCCACACGTCTTATTAAGGGATTATGCTAGGCAAACAATAGAATTCATATTAACTACTCATGACGTACAGGAAATAGACAAGAGTAAAATTAAGCCGCCATATAAAAGCGAATGGTATAAATCTATTCCTACAAACTATGAAATTGATCAATTAGAACAAGAATATACTAAAGATGAAAACGGACGGTTAGCATTTTCGGTTAAAAGAATTATCTCATCAATGACAACCGAATATGGTAGAGGTGTCGGTGGATATGGAGATTTCGGTAGATACGTTTTGGGTTCAATAGTTAGAGAATGGGAAAATCAATTTAATAGTGACCAAGAATTAAGTAATATAGCGATAAAAAGAGTTTTTGAAATGGGGTATGATATTAAACTTCATGGTGAATTTGACATAAATATAAGTCCTCATGATAGACATAATGATGTAATTGAAAGGATTGGAAAGAAATATCAGTGGATTGCATTACATGAGTTAATGGCAAAGTTGACTGATAACTTCCCTACGTTTGAGGAAGAAAAAATATATACAATTGAGTATCAAGAATACTTGGATAGAAAAAACAAAAATCTATGGAATCTTATTGAAGGAAAGGAAGAAATGGAGGATATTGAGAAAGAACCAAATGAGGAAGACCATGTGATTAGAGTTAATAAAATTTTCCTCTCGCAATACTCCGGGCCATGGGAACCGTTTATGCGTGATATTGATCCAACTTTTTTATTGAAAGATATGCCCTCAAAAAATTTAGAACTAATTCCAAATCAACTTCCGACTAATCCTACAATAAAATGGGTGAAAAATGATTCTCTTTATGAGAATTCTCAGAAGTATTTGGAGCTCGAGTTTGACGGAACTGAATATATTGCACTGTATTCGCATTTTGATTGGACGGTTAAAAAAGAGAAATCCAAGTTTAATGAAAGAGATGCTAAAATATTCCTAGCAAGTGCATTTTTTGTTAATAAGAGCAGAAAAGAAGAAGTTCTGAAAAAAAGAATGGATTCTATAAATGGCAATGGCCTACCATTACCAAACACATATAGTATATTTGCTTATGAGCACTTTTGGAGTGAATCTTATATTGATTTTGAAAAAGAAAGGACTAGTTATGAAGATAATGATGTAATGCCTGCCTGTCATAAGTATCTATGGGAAACGGATCAATCGATAAATGGCGGGAATATTCCAACATACGTAATGCCATCCAAAATTATTGTCGATTACTTTAATCTAAAACAACAAACTGAAGGGATCTGGCATAATGAAGACGGAGACATGATATGCTTCGATTCTGCACTATTAGGATATGATAGCTGTTTACTCTTCGTAAAGGATAAGTTAATCCAGTTTATTGAAGAAAGTGATTACGCGTTAATGTGGGGCGTCTATGCTGAGAAAGTCGCTAAAAAACATTTTCATGAATGGTGGTATACAGTAGATTATGATAAAGGAAGGTTTAAGAAGTATATTTCAGATGAAAAAAATTTGAAGTACAGAAAATAAATAGTTTATTTAGATTTTTTAAGATACTGCCCCCATCATCCTTCAGTGGAGGGTAGAATGGTGCAAAATATTTTTTAAAACAATAAATTAGTAATCGGTTATTGTGTAGAATGAATAGAATAATTATTTGTCCTTTAAAATTATGTGGTAGAATGCTAACATTTTGCTAACGCAATCCAATGATAAACGGTAAATTCCCGTTAAAGATGTTACAGTAAGAATTTAGTGAGACCTTGATTTACCGCACTTTTTGCACCTCACGTTAACGATGTATTACACACTTTCACTTTATGGGCGGCATGATGTAAGTTTAGAAAGCGGAAAGGGCTTGCCAGTCGCGACACGCATAAGCAGAGCGCCGTAAATGACCTGTTTTTGGGTCATTGGAGGGGAAATGCTTATGACGCGAGCGACTAGCCCTTGTAGCTGGACTGCCCCTGAAACCCTTGATATGATTGTTGCTAACATGAAATTAACGGAAGCTTCTCATGAAATGACTAAACTTGTGGGAAGTTTCTTTTTTAAAATTTTTGAATCTAAATTATGAAAAACCACGTATTATATCTAGCCATTTTCCACGTATTCATTAATCTTTTACTATTTCACCTCCATTAATAATAAAATCCATTTGAGGTTTGGACATAGAAGCAGTGGTGAGCATCACTTATAGTTTTTTTTATCTTAACTTTAAAGCCACTCTGCAAGTAAAGAAAAACCGCATTGTTATAACAAAAACGAACGTAACCAGGGAATAGTGTAAATTAATAAGTTCATGCCATTGTGTAGCACGATTGCCGGGAGTATACTACCAGAATATGCTCTGATCCACCCGAAGAAAAAACCTGAAATACCAGTGGTTATTATTGCCCAATAATCAATGGAAATGTTAAAGTGTTGGTCAACAATTACACCATGAATTAAGCCGAATAGAATTGTGGTAATGATAAGACTCCAACTGACATCTGCTCCCCATAGGCGTCGGGTACTCTGGGGTAACGCCTGCGCTATAAGTACCCATAGTATACCTCTATAAACAATTTCCTCTTCTATTCCTGGCATCGTTCCTTGGAATATTAATGTTTCTAAGCTTGGTGTGCTAGCCTCATAAATAAGTGCATAAAAAAGTGTACTACCACTTAAAACGATTAGAACGCGTGACCATGTCCCTTGCTTAGGTACAGTGAATCCAATATCTTTCCAAGACAATTTAGACGATAATGCTATAAACACTAGGGAAATGATGGATGACACTATTTTCGCCTCAAAATTCCATCTCAAAGGAGCAAACCATCCAAAGGTTGGTGCAGTTATTAATAGATAATTGAGGAAAAAAATGAAAGTCGCAAGAACAATAGGGGACTTTTTCTGGAAGTTTAGGTTACCCTTTTTTGTTAGTCTCCATAAAAAAGGTAAAAGGGGAAGGGCCGTGATCGCTATCGATATTCCCGAAACCAAAATTCCTTGGAAAATAAATTGGTTACTATATAATATAGCTCCTGGTACTATGTATGTTCCAACCATTAAAATTAAGATGGCAATGCTTACTTTTGAGTTTAACTTATTCATGTGATTATGTTCCTCCATGTTCTAAATTGGTAAAATACGAGAGTGCTAACGAACATTCTGAATCTACCAATAAATTAGTTATAGTATATTAAGATTTTATAATATCAAATATTTTAATATTTTGGTACATTTTATTAAATATGTTAGAATTTTATGTTAGAATTTTAATTATATAGTGTTTGTGGTACACACAAACGTGATGCTCGCAGCTGATTCGTCTTGTCACTCTCCTTGTTTCGAAGTGCGTGACAACTAATGGTCAATAGGTTTTACAGACCGATATAAAATGATAAGGGAGGTTTAGGTAATCAAATGTATATAGGGATCTTAATTTTTCTATCTTTGATTGTTAGTTTTTTCTTATTTTACCTTTACAATGAAGAGGAATCAAAAACAGAAATCATGGGTTTTTCCATTCTTTTGGTCTTAGCTGGCTTTGTTTTTTACTACATTGACCAGTCTGGGACGTTTGGTTTTTTTATTGGTTTAGGTTTAGTGTTAGTAGGACTCTTTTTTGGGAGTATGTGTTTCCTGCATAAATCTAACTGAATAAAAACATAAGAACAGTAAACGTTTATCCCGGAGCAACCGTCCGTAAGACTCCCACTTCAAAACAACGAGAATATAAGTTGTTTAAGTGGGAGTAACGGACGCTAGCACCCCGAGTGGTTCAAGCGCCTTTATAGGTCATCCTTTAGGGCTAACAATCAGTGGGGGAATACCTAAAAACCCCCCACTGATTGAAGTTTCACTTTATAAGTACGTGGATACTTGCAGTTAAGGCTAATAGACAAAGTTTCCATCGCCTAATTTTTATACCAATCTTTTGTATTAAATCAAGATCAAAAGAAAGCGATTTGTTTGCTTGATAACGTGTATAGGCTTGGGTGCCGATACACTAAGAGTTGTCTCGTACAAAAGCAAGAAATAATCTAATCATAGTATGGGCCCAGACCTGAATAATAGGTCTGGGCTATTTAATGTTTCAGGGAAGGTGCTGCCTTTGATTTATCTTAGAAAAAACACCCCGCAAAACGGAACAAATTGTGAAAAAAATAATTCTATGCGTAGTAGATGATATATTGCACAACAATAAATTATATTTTTTCGAAACGGAAAGACTCTTGAAAGGTTAAAAGAGTCATAATTTAGGCTATCAAAGGGGCAGACAAAATAAAGATTTTCTCATTTTTGATCGCATTACCTTTGTATATATTAATTCAAATATGACTTATCATATGACAACTTAATATAGAATCACCAAAAGTTTGTAAAATTCATGCTAGCAGTCTGTAATAAGTGCATGATACCTTGAGAAATGTTAGTATTTCAAGCGCTTTTTCAAAACATTTATACGTGTAGGAAGTCCGTGTCAAGTGATAAACAATTGAACAAAGAGATGAAGAAGGAATCGAATAAAAAATAGTATATATATGACAAAGTCCTCTACTATTTTCTATTTTTTACATTTATTTAGAATAATATGATATATTATTCTAAATAGTTAAACAGGAGGATGAGTTAATTGAAAAAATTAATCGTATTATTTACTCTATGTAGCTTGTTTATTGCTGTAAATGTAATGGAAGTTTCTGCAGACGCAATACTAGAGATCGAACCACTAATTTCTTTGGGAGAAGCAGAAAAATTAGATGAGATTGAGATTGATAGTGGACCACCATCTGTGAATCGAATAACTACAAAACAATCTAGGCAAGAACTATTAAAAGGTGAAATTTATTCACCCAACCTATTACAACAATTACAACAAGAATTTTCTCCTCAAGTAGTTATTGGACCAGATAATAGATTAAGAGTTTCTGACACAACAATTTATCCATATTCTTCAGTCGTACAGTTGATTATGCATTGGGAAAAGGATTTTATTAGAACCGTTTGTTCAGGGACATTAATTGATGCTAATTCAGTTGCAACTTCTGCACATTGTGTCATACCATCTCAGGGAGAAAGTGAGAGAAGAGGGAATCTGCAAAGGGTAGAAATTATACCAGCAAGAAATGGAAGTTCTGCACCGTTTGGAATTGCTTATGCAACAAATATTTATGCTCCGCAAGAATATAGAGTTGATCGAACTAGTGCCTTTGATTTTGCAGTGGTAAATGTTAATCTGGATTTTTCTGCCGCAGGGTCAATGATGGTATCTGATTTAACGAGTGATGTACTTCTTAATAATCACTTCACGATAAGTGGTTATCCGGGTGATAAAGCTACAGAGTTAGGAAATTACTTTCAATGGTACCATTCTGGTCCTATAACAGGAATACAAGATTGGACATTTAGGTATCAGATAGATACTTTTTCGGGACAATCTGGTTCAGCTGTCTATTATAATAATTTCGGAGACATTACAATAGGTGGGATTCATAGTGCTGGAAGTGTAGCGGGTCAATATAATGTTGCACACCGAATAACACAAGCTAGTAGGAACTATATGCTGTTAGCAGCCTCTATGAATAACTAAAACAGGTGGTGAAAATGAAAAAATATAAATTATTTCCACTATTGGTTGCTAGTTTAGTTCTCGCTTCTTGCCAAGCAATACAAATAATGTGTTTCATGAAATTCTACCAAGTGAATTAGTTCAACAAAACGCAGATTTATTAGTTTATTTTGGCAGAGACAACTGTTCTAGTTGTATGCTTTTGAATGCAAGGATAGAAGAAGTCTTAAAGTCTCAAGAACAAGAAGTCTACTATGTAGAACTAAATTCTTTGTCACAATCAGAAGAAAACTATCTTTCACAATATAATATCGAGTATACTCCTTATTTTGTTGAGTTAAGAAATGGTGAAATAATAAATGAATTTGATAATTCAGCTTATGCAAATGGGGAACAAACACTAGAAAACATTGAAAAGTTTTTGTTCGTACATTCTAAAAATCGTGGAAGTAGTGACGGATTAATAGAAATTGATTTTTCGTTAAGTATTGAGGAGATAGAAAATTTGAATGTGAATAGCTATTATCTAGAAGAACCTAAGTCAGAAAAACACCCTTCTATAGATATTTATCAACACCATAGTGGCGACTGTTATGAAGAATTAGTACATGTATCTGATATAGATTCAATGTATCTCAATAAACACAAAGATGAATTGGAAATTACTGATGATGGTTGGGTTACTACAAAAACATGTTTTGAATGACAATAATAGACAATTTTCACAAAAAGCAAATGTTATAATTGGTATAACATTTGCTTTTTGTATAGGTATTAATGTAGTAAATAAACCTAGTCTACTAAGGTGGTGTGAACATGAACTATGGGAAGAAATTGCGTGAAGTAAGAAAGCGAAAGAATTTTTCTCAAGAGCAACTGGCTAATCATTATTCTAAAAAGGGCGAAAAGAATACTTTATCAAATCTTTCAAAAGCTGAACGTGAAAACACAAATGTAGGAGTTTTAACATTAAAATGTTGGTTAGATAGGATGGATATGTCACTAGATGAGTACTATTCTTATTGTGAAATGGAAACCAATAATTATATGGAAGAAATAGATGAGATAACTAGTGCGTATGAAGCTAATCAGACTAAAAGATTAGTAGAATTACAAAGATACTATCATAACAAGAGACAGGAAAGGAGAAGATTTAGATTATTTTCACTTTTATGCGATGGATATATCAATAAAATATCAAATAGAGAATTATCCAAAAGAAAATTGTCTTTGATTGAAGAATTTGTTGAAAATCTTGATTATTGGTATAAATTTGAACTAGTATATTATGCTGGAGCTATTACTTTGTTTCCAGAACAAAACAGTGCAAAAAGAATGAAGAAAATTATTCGTTTGTATAAAACAAATCACATAGCTCAACACAATGAAAAATATGTAATTTTAATATCACTGAATACTTTATATAAATTAATTGAAAGCAGAAAACTAGATCTCTATAAAGACTGTCTGCAAAGTTTCAAAGAATTTTCCCTCGGAAAAGACTTGATCTTTGAACAGTTACGTTTGAATTTTATTGATAAATGCTATCATTGTTTAATACAAGGGAAAAATGCTCACTATGTCGAGCTTCTACATTCAATAGAACTTATAAAATTGTATGCAAGTAAAACTGAAGCGGATTTTCATTTTAGATTTGCTGAAGAGTTATTTAGTGAGGCTAAAAAAGGCGATATAATAAGAACATATTTTGAAAAGACAATTAGTAAATAGGATCACTTTAAGAAAATTGTAAGAATAGATTTTCTAGTCCACCCATTTTATTTTTTTACGAGGCTTTCGCAAAGAATTACATTTCCTTTTTTGGGGTTTCATTTTCCTCCTTGAAATCACGCACTTCGTTCTGAAGCGCTCAAGTTCGGCTTAGCGACCAGAGGGACAACTTTACTGATCCACAATCATACCTCCATGGTTTTACCCGTATAATTATTTCTATAAACGACTTCTTGATCCTTTAACACACTGAAAAGCCGACTTAAGTATATAATTAGTCCGAATTCTTTTATCATGATCCGAGTTGCCTATTATGTGAATGTTAACTTTGGGGTTTATGTTTACATAATAAAAGGTCTTTTTATGTTGATTAAGATAATAACGGAAATGGCTCTTTAAAAAGAAGCAAAAAGAAAAGCTTTTATTGGTATAAGCAAGTAATTGCAACAAATGGTGAGGAATTATAAAGAATAATAAAGTGCAACTTCAATTAGTGGTGGTTTTTAGGTATTCCCCCATTGACTCTAGTCGACTAGTACAGCCAGGATATAATACGATCGAAGCGCTTTTCATCGTATAACGAAGTGGTTTGTCGGGTACGGACATCACCGGTCTAGTGGATAAAGATGGAGTCTCCGTGATGGAAGGAGGCGGCACACTGATTGATGCTAGTGATGAACGCTGGATAGGTTCTGAAATTGTGCAGTATTTATGTCAGGAGGATCGTCATTCCTCGTTAATCATGCCTATGATGCTTTCGATGAAGGAAAACAAAATCACAAATCAGACCTTTCTATTGGGATAATGAAGATTGGACTTACGTAAAAAATAATGACGCCCACTTTAATACCCTAGCAACGGTCTCTAAGACTCCACATCATAATGAATGAAAAAGGTTCTGCTTATCAAAAAAAGATAGGCAGAACCTTTTTAGCAAAAAGTGTTCAGAATTAATGAGCAAAAAGTTTTCAAAAGAACTTGACGGTGACAACGGGATTTTCTCGCTTGTTTTAGATGAAAAGATCTCCCTGTCGTTAAAAGTTCATCATATTAAAAGTTTCCCTGTTATCATTTTCTCCATGGCGCATCGAACATCTCTTCCTGTTCTCTATTTATGGGTTCATTATTCAAATATGGAGAGAAAATAATGATTTCCCCATTTTCGATAACGTTTACATTATTTTGGGAAGATTATGATTTTTTAATGAAATTGTAATGAAGTTATTGACATCTAGAAACTACCAATATAAGATTAGTTTAAATGATAATGATTATCATTATCATAATTAACTAGGGAGGTGATTTTATGTCAAACCTATTTGTTAAAGATATAGTAGTTAGTTATTCTGGATTACCAATTATTGATAGATTGAATATCTCAATCCCTGATCATAAGATAACGACAATAATTGGACCAAACGGCTGTGGTAAGTCCACTTTATTAAAGACTATCGCCAGAATCTTAAAGACAGATAGAGGTGCAGTTTTTTTAGATGGTAAAGCTATACAGCAGCTTTCAACGAAAAAGGTCGCAAAAAGAATGGCTATTTTACCACAATCCTCTGAAGTTCCTCCTGGATTAACGATATTTGAATTAGTGTCTTATGGGAGATTTCCACATCAACGTGGTCTTGGGACATTGAAATTGGAAGACTTGAAGCAAATAGATTGGGCGATTCAGGTAACGGGACTAAGTGAACTAAAAGATCGACCAGTCGTGGCTTTATCTGGTGGGCAAAGGCAACGCGTATGGATTGCTATGGCTTTAGCACAAGATACAGACATACTTATATTGGATGAACCGACCACATATTTAGATTTAGCTCATCAATTAGATATTTTGTTATTGCTTGAAAAATTAAATAAAGAAGAGGAAAGGACTATTATTATGGTGTTGCATGATTTAAACCTTGCCTCTAGATTTTCTCATAATATGATTGCGATGAAAGAAGGAAGCATAGTAGCAGAAGGGCCTCCCTCCAAAGTCATGACCTCTTCCACGATTCAAAAGGTTTTTGATATTGATGCTAATCTAACAATCTGTCCATTTAGTACAAATCCTATTCTTCATTCGTATCAGCTAAGTGGGTGTACGCAAGACCTATTGGAAAATGCAAATGAAGGATGAAAGTAGAATGTCAATATTAGAAAAAAGAACACAAATAGCTACAGAAGATATCGTTTATCGATCGCGTCCCATTATCGCAAGCATAATAATTATTGGTGGCTTAATAGGATTAGTAGCTGCGATAGGTCTTTCTGTCTCATTTGGGGCTGCAGATATCGATATAGGGACAGTATGGTCAGCTATTGTGCAATATAACGATGAGTTAACTTCCCATCAGATCATCAAGGAAATTCGACTGCCACGAGTATTAGGGGCTGCACTGGTCGGTGCTTGTTTTGCGGTATCTGGTTCGATTATGCAAGGTATGACAAGAAACCCATTGGCTGATTCAGGTTTGTTAGGTTTAAATGCTGGGTCTGCATTCATGTTAGCCATTTGTTTTGCCTTTTTTCCAGGCATGCCGTATATGTACATCATTTTCTTTTCCTTTCTAGGAGCAGCGCTTGGTGCAGGTCTTGTATTTGGAATTGGATCGTTGTCAAGAGGTGGATTGAAGCCTGTACGCCTTGTTTTAGCAGGTGCTGCAGTCAGTGCATTATTGATCGCTTTAAGTGAAGGGATCGCAATTTATTATCGAATTAGTCAAGACTTAGCGTTTTGGTATGCAGGTGGTGTGTCGGGGACAAAGTGGGAGAACCTTGAAATTGTTGCTCCATGGGTAGTCGTTGCATTTGTTGGAGCGATGTTTTTCTCCAAATCAATCACCATTATTAGTCTTGGTGAAGAAATAGCGATAGGACTTGGACAACGGACAAAAAAAATTAAATTCTTTTTAGCAATTATCGTTTTAGTTTTAGCTGGAATTGCAGTCTCTGTAGTAGGTGCAGTCGGATTTGTAGGGTTAATTATTCCACACATTACTCGATTTTTGGTTGGACATGATTATCGCTGGATTATTCCTTGCTCTGCAATATTAGGAGGACTACTCGTCGTACTTGCCGATTTTGCTGCCAGGATGGCCAATCCTCCGTTAGAAACACCAATTGGCGCTTTAATAGCTTTGCTCGGTGTTCCTTTCTTTCTTTACTTAGCTAGAAAAGGAGGAGAGGGAATATGATACCAAACAAATATGTATCTGAGTACCAACAGAGAAGAAATAAAAAGAATATATCAATTATCTTTGTGGTTATTCTCCTTATTATATCTATGCTTATTATTAGTATGAATACAGGCTATATCCGTTTATCCCCGAAGGAATTATTTGAGACGTTTTTTGGTATGGGGACAGAGAGACAAAGCCTTATTTTATTTGAATTTAGATTACCACGAATTGTGTTGTCTATTTTAGTAGGGATGGCTCTTGCTGTATCAGGATGTATCTTACAAGGTATTTCACGTAATGCTCTAGCGGATCCTGGAATATTAGGTATTAATGCTGGAGCTGGTTTAGGTGTTGTTTTATTTATATCCTTTTTCCCCTCTACAACAGAGACTCCGGTATTTCTTCTACCATTTATTGCTTTCTTGGGATCGGGTATAACAGCTGTTTTGATTTACTTGTTGTCTTATAAAAAAGGAGAAGGAATTTCCCCCGTTCGGCTATTGTTAACAGGTATTGCGATAGCGGCTGGAATTAGTGCTGCAATGATAGTTTTAACATTGAAATTAGATTCAGAGACTTATCAATTTGTTGCGGTATGGCTAGCTGGGAGCATTTGGGGATCCAATTGGAAATTTGTACTGTCATTACTTCCCTGGATACTTATTTTGATTCCTTTTGTTATCGCGAAAGCTCGTGTTATCAATACACTGAATTTGGGAGATGTCCGAGCAACAGGCTTGGGATTAGCTGTGGAGAAAGAACGAATCTTATTGTTAGGTGCAGCAGTTGCCCTCGCTGGTGCCGGTGTATCAGTCAGTGGGGGAATTGGCTTTGTTGGTTTAGTAGCACCCCATATGGCACGTCAATTAGTTGGTGCTAGACATCAATTTGTCATACTAGCCTCTGCAATGATGGGTGGATTATTACTTTTAGTTGCAGATACGATAGGAAGAGTAATATTACAACCATCAGAGATTCCAGCTGGAATTGTAGTAGCTATCATCGGTGCCCCTTATTTTCTGTATTTACTTGTAAAGTCAAAAGCTTAAATCGAAGAAGAAAAGAACGAAAAGGAGATGAAGTTGGAATGAACAGAGAGGAATTGTATGATCTAACTATTGTAGGTGGAGGGCCAGCTGGCCTTTTTTCAGCCTTCTATAGTGGGTTGAGAGGAATGAAGACAAAGATAATTGAATACCAGCACTTCCTAGGTGGGAAAGTAAATGTTTATCCTGAAAAAATAATCTGGGATGTTGGAGGACTTACACCTGTTTCAGGTGAGCAACTGATAAAGCAAATGGAAGAACAAGCGCTAACTTTTTACCCTACTATTTTTTTGGGAAATAAAGTTACATTTATCTCCAAGAGAGAAGATGGAATCTTCTTATTAAAAACTGATTCTGGTCAAACACATTATTCAAAAACAGTAATTTTAGCAGTCGGCGGAGGGATATTAAAACCAACCAAGTTAGAAATAGAAGGTGCAGAGCGTTTTGAAATTACTAACCTGCAATATACAGTGAAATCTCTCAAAAAATTTAAAGGGAAAACGGTTTTAATTTCCGGTGGAGGAAACACAGCAATTGATTGGGCAAATGAACTAGAGCCGATTGCCAAGAAAGTAATTTTAACGTATCGCAAAGATATGTTAAAAGGACATGAAGCACAAGTTTCAAAACTATTAAATAGTTCTGTAGAATGCTTGCTCAATACTTCTATTCAAAAATTATTGGCATCAAGTAATCAAGAGAGAATCGAAAAAGTGAAATTAAAGACCCAGGATCACGAATTAGAAATATCAGTGGACGAAGTAATTATTAATCATGGATTTGAACGCGATAAAGAACTGATTGATAACAGTGGTGTACAAGTGGAGATGGCAGATGAGTTTAGAATAGCTGGTAGCCCCATGAGTGAAACATCTGTTGCAGGTCTTTATGCGGCGGGAGATATCCTGCAACATGAAGGTAAGTTGAGACTTATTGCAGGGGCGTTCCAGGATGCTGCAAATGCTGTTAATAAAGCAAAACAATATTTAGAACCTGAGGCAAAGGATAAAGGCATGGTTTCTTCACATAATGAAATTTTTAAAGAACGAAATCGGGAACTAATTAAGGATTTATTTACATCGTGAACGAATATTTTATCCCAGAGCAACCGTAACGGACGCTAACACCCCGAATGGTCCAAGGGCCTTTAGGGCTAACAATCAGTTGGGGGAATAACTAAAAATCTCCACTGATTGAAGTTTCACTTTATCGTTTAGAAAGGAAGGTTGACATGAAAAGAACTATCTTTATCATACTTGCGTTATTATCTGCCACATTAATCGGTTGTCAGAGCGAAGAGGGAGGTACATATGCACAAGATCCCGATAATCAAAAAGAATCAAAAGTAGTAGAGCATGCACTAGGTAAAACAGAAGTTCCAGTAAATCCAGAACGTGTCGTAGTGATTGGCTTGGAAGATATGATGTTGTCACTTGAAATTCCGATGCTTGCCGCTACAGGTGTGGAAGGGCAGTACTTGTATGATTTATTAAAAGAAGAAGATATTCACATTATTGGTACAGTAGGCGCAGAATATAACTTTGAAGCGATACTTGATCAAGAGCCTGATATCATTGTCGCCAGTGAATCACCAGCTGGAAGAGAGAATGTATATGAACGATTAACGCAAATAGCACCGACCATAACATATGACAGAGAGGACTGGAGAGAATCAATCAAGGCTATTGGAAGTGTATTTGGTAAGGGAGAGAAAGCAGATCAAGTAATTCAAACGCTTGATGAGAAATTAGAAAAAGCGAAGAAGAAAGTTACAGATAGTATAGGAGAGGATCAAACCGTTGCATTCATACGACCAACCAATAAAGATGTACAAGTATTCTTTCCAGGCTATTCTTATACAAGCGTTTTGTATGACGAGTTAGGTTTTACAACTGGTGCATTAGTATCGGAATTACAGGAGAATGAAGAGGAAGGTGCATGGGGATCTGTGGTTTCCTTAGAAAAAATGCCTGAACTGACAGCTGATTATCTCTTTGTAACCGTAGGATCCTCTTTAGCAACTATAGAAGATAATGAGCAAGCAAGTTTAGCTTTAGAAGAAGCTAAAAAACTTCCGGTTTGGCAAGGTATTCCAGCTGTACAACAAGAACGGGTGTATGTTGTTTCCCCAAGACATTGGATGTTAAATGGCCCAATTGCAGAATCAAGAAAAATAGATGACGTTGTTGAAGCATTAACAACAAACTAAACAAAAAATGAAAAAGGTGAGAAACTATCATGAAAAACAAGAAACTATTACTAGTATTTTTATTGTGCGGAACGTTACTTATCGGGTTGCTTAGTGCGTGTGGACAAAATGCAGAATCTAAAAGAAGTGCAGATAATGACCTAGGCAAATCTGAAGAAAAAGAAGAGAAAAAAACAAAGACATATGAAGCGACAAACGGAACTGTCGAGATTCCTAGTAATCCAGAACGAATTATAGTGATTGCAGATAGTTATGTAGGTTATTTTTTAACATTAGGGATTCAACCATTAGGAATTAGTGATTTTTCTATGAATAATAGATACTTTGAAGGTAAGTTGGATGGAGTAGAAAGCTTAGGTGATAGCAACAATCCATCGATGGAAAAAATGATTGATTTAAATCCGGATCTGATTATAACATTTAATGATCCAAAAGCGGTCGAAAATCTGGAAAAAATCGCCCCAACCATAGCTATTAACTATGGTGAAAAATCCTATAAAGAACAATTAAGGGAGTTTGGTGAAATTACAGGTAGAGAAAGGTCAGCAGAAGAATGGATCGAACAATGGGAAAGTAAAATTGCGGAGTGGAAACCAAAAATAAAGGAAATGGTCGGTGATCAGACTGTATCTATCCTATCCCCGTTTTCAAAAGGAATTTATGCTTTTGGTCATAGCTACGGAAGAGGTGGCGAAATTATTTATGGGGAATTTGGTTTGAAAGCACCAGATACCGTACAAGAAATGGCTATTGATAGTGGTGAAGGTTGGGCGGATTTCTCATTAGAGACGTTGCCGGATATTGCTGGTGATATTATATTTACCTGCCCATGGTCAGGAGATGAGGCTGATCCAGAACAAGTGTATGGAAGTAAGCTGTGGAAAGAACTCCCTGCTGTGAAACAAAACAAAGTAATTGAATTAGATCCGAGTGCAGCTTTTTTTAATGATCCTACTTCGCTGGATCAGCAGTTGGATTTTATCATAGAATCACTGCAAAATAATATGTAAAGGAATGGGTAGACTAATATGTTTATCCTTTAGAGAGAAAAGAAACTTTTCATTGGTTAATGAAGAGCTTCTTTTCTATGAATTGTGTTTTAGGAGATTCGAAGGAATATACTTGGCGTTTATGCTAAGTATCTTCATATTAGGTTGTGAATTCTGCCCAAATTCCCACGAAAGAAATAAAGTGAAACTTCAATCAGTGGGGGTTTTTAAGTATTCCCCACTGATTGTTAGCCCTAAAGGATGATCTAAAGACCCTTGAACCATTCGGGGTGCTAGCGTCCGTTACTCCCACTTAAACAACTTTGTATTCTCGTTGTTTTGAAGTGGGAGTCTTACGGATGGTTGCTCCGGGATAAAAGTCTATAAACTTCTATTTCTTTCTCTGGACAGATTTTTATCATCCGAAATTCCTCCCTTTTCGTGTTTACGAATTGCCCACCTGTTTACAGGTCTGAGAATAATTTATCATTGTAAAAGTTTTTCACTTAATATACAATATTTTCAAAGGGTTAAAGTTATATTTTGTAAAACTGATTAATGAAAAGGTATATTGATAAGTCTATCATTGTATTTCTATAAATAGGAGGAAAGAAATGCTGAATCGCGTCTTAACAATTGAGTTAAGGAATGACAAAGCGCTACATACACCAAGAAACCTGCTAAAGCTGTTTTATACATTTATTTTCCCCAACTTAACAGCTGTTCAGTTCGCTTACATGATTCTTAGGATTCCTAGAATTGAAAAGGAAAAGTAAAGCTATCATTGTTTCTACTCATCAGTTGGATATTGGTCAAGAACTGGCAGATGAAATTCTATTTTTACATAACGGTGAAGTACGGCAAATCAATAATCATTTCCAAACCCCAGCTGAATTAAAAAATTATATACGTAAATTCATTTAGAGTGCAGGAGCAGAAGGAGTAGAAACCTCGTAACGGCTGTTTCATGTTAAATTTGTTCCCAAACAATAAAGAGAATCATAAGAAATACAGATAAACTGAGTTTTCACTTTGAGTAAAAAAATTTTAAATTGAAGAGAGAGGGATCAACTATCTTAAAACGATATGTAAAAACAAACCTATGGAAATTAGTAACTAAAGTAATTGTTTATAATACGATCGTATTGCTTTCTGCTGCTATATTATATACTACATTTATTAAAGGTAACCCTGATTATCTATATATTTCAATCGGTTGCACTTTTATGCTAATAATTTTTAAAATAATTGATTATAGAGTTTGGTTGCGAAAAGCAAGTAAAACTCAATAAAACGAAATTGGAAACAGGTGAAATTCTTTCGATTATCAAAGAGCAGTTTGACTTAGCTTTTCAAAAAAAGGGTGTAGAGCTAATCATCAACAAATCGACCGAAGATCACTGGTTTGTAGCAGATCAAGATAAAACAATTCAAATTTTAACTAATATCGTTAATAACGCACTCCAATATACGCCTAGCGGAAAGAAAGTGACGGTTGATATTGAAGATCATAAAGAATATCTGCGCTTTATCATAAGCGATGAAGGGATAGGAATAGATCAACAGGATCACCCATATCTATTTGAACGATTTTATCGTGGTGATAAATCAAGGGATCGAAGGACAGGTGGGATAGGAATTGGATTGTCCATTGTGAAGGCGCTAGTTGATGCTCATCAAGGAGAAATCATAGTAGAAAGTGAATTGGATGTTGGCACAACGTTTTCTGTCACATTTCCAAAGTGATGATCCTATCCCAAGTGATCTTTAAAAAAGTTGATGGTTGTGAGGAGTTCTCGTAGGAAGAATAATTCAGTGTAACGTTCATATAATGCACCATTAGGACAAGTTTAGGGGAGCGTGTATGATGACGTTATCATTATCTATAACTTTTTTTATTATCATTGTGGTTGTGGTTTTCATCATTTGGAACACCATCTATTATCGGTATAATATAACGCCGATGTCTGGCATGATGATTTCTATGGTGCTCGGAATGGGAGCGGGACTAACGATAGGAGTAATTATTGGTATTTTATTATCAGGCAATCTTTTTTATTCAACTGTCTTAGCAATGATGATTGGGATAGCGATTGGTTTTCTGAGCGGGATAGCAACAGGTATGATCGCCGTTTTAGATGGGATATTTGCTGGTTTAATGGGTGGGATGATGGGAGCGATGTTAGGAGAGATGGTTGCAACAGACCATCAAGACGCAATCATCCGTTTATTGTTTCTCATATTTATTGGAACGATCATCATCTTATATTGTATGATGCAACAAGATATTATTAAGAGCAAATCATGGTTTAGTAAACCAATTGTGTTGTTACTTTTTTATATCGTGATTATTGTTGGCTATGATCAATTAGGTCCTATTATTACAACGTCACAATTATCAAATAGTCAAAATCATCAACATACACGTAACAATGTAATGATAACAGCTGATGAATATTCCTTCTCTCCCATCCAAACACCTTTATCAGTTGGTGAAAAAATAATATTAACTTTAAATAATCAAGGCAAATTGGAGCACCATTTTGAAATTGTAGGATTAGAAGTTGACATGAATGAAAAACATAGTGGTTTGCATGATGATATCGAATTGTCCAACACCGTTCATCTACACAGCAAGCCAGGAGAAAAAGCGGAATTGTCCTTTACTCCGCTGAATCCAGGTTCCTATCGCTATTCATGTAGCGTTCCCGGGCACGAAGATTTAGGAATGACAGGTGTTGTGGAGGTAGGGTTATAACTAGTACCAAGCGCCATAAGCAATATTCAGGAAGTATCAAATTCGAAAAATATTGAGAGCAGCCAAAATGAAAAGATTTGGAGTGTTCAAAGAAAAGTCCAAATAATGGCGGGAATAGAAGTAGCTAATAGTAGAGTTAACCTACAGATCCGGGTATGAAGTTTTTTAATCCTCGGGTCTGTTTGACGTGGCACAAAATCATGAATATAGGAAACAAACATGAACATGGATACTAACTGGTTAAACAAGGTAGTTTTCTTCAGAGGTTAATTAAGATGACTCTAATCATAAAAAAAACTCACATATGATAGTTTTACAGATTATGTTATATTGGTGATGGATAACTTAACCGTACGTAGACCTTTTGAACGAGAAGTAAAAAGTGTGACGAATGATTATTAATAACTTCATATATTCTGCAAAATTAATGGTTATACTAGAAAAGATAGATTATTATCGTATCCGAAGTAATAAGATACTAGAGGAGCTGAAACCATATGAACAAGAAGTTACTGACGATTGCGGGAGTGATTGTGGTTGCACTTATCGCAATAGTTGTACTAACAAACAATAGCAATACAAACACAAACGAGCAAAATGAAGCAACAACAGAAGATATAAAAAAATTAGTAAATGATTTCACAGTAGGTAACGTACAAGCCCAAAATGCTTCGATCACGTCAGAGCAATTAATTGTGACGGAAAGTGATAACAGCGAGAAAGTTTATGAATTGCTGGAAGACGAGTTTTTTGTGTCTATTGCACCATTCATAGAACAAACACATCCCTGTGCCGATCATAACCTAACGGGATGTCAGGGAGAAATGATAAAAGAAGATTTTGTTGTTCATATTGAGGACGAAGAAGGTAATGTAGTAGTAGATGAAACGTTAACATCAGAGGAGAACGGGTTTATTGATCTGTGGTTACCACGTGACAAAAACTATAAGATTAACATTTCAAATGGTGATAAAACCGCAGAGTCCGAGTTTTCTACATTCACAGGAGACAACACTTGTATAACGACTATTCAATTAACCTAGGAATCGAGTCCATGATACAAACACTTTGTTAAAATTCAGATTACATTAAAAACAAAGACCAGACGGTACTCTACGTCTGGTCTTTGTTTTCGTGTAGGAAAAATAACATCTCCGGCTCTGCCACAGCGCTTGTCTTAGGAGACTTCAATTACTCACCCATTAAAATATTTAGTGCCGCGTAAAGTGAACGTCTGTGACTGGATTATCATAACTATTTCAAAGGACCAGGGTGAACTTCTAGGGTTTATTCTACGTCTCAGAAAATAAAAATACATCCAGAAGCAACCTGCCGAAAACTTCGAAAAGCCAAATGATAGATGTCTATTTTCTCGATTGAGTAATTGTAATAACATAAATGGTTGGACATTTGTATCAATTCTGCATAGAAAATGGATAATTTATTTCTATAATGCAGTTATCTCGGAGCAATCGTCCAAAAGACTCCCAATTCAAAACAACAAGAATACCAAAACTACTTAAGTGGGAGTAACGGGTGTTAGCGCTCCGAGGGCTTCAAGGGCCTTTATTAGGTCATCTTTTAGGGCTAACAATCAGGGAGTACCTAAGAACCCCATTGAATGAAGCTTCACTTTATGAGAAGAGGTATGTTTTTGTAAAAGTATTTGGCTAACTATATCAAAAAAAGAAATGGATGAGGAGAATATAAATGAAGCCTTTGATAAGTTTTGGGCCCTTTACCCTGCATTTGTTTGGGTTAATGATTGCGATTGGGGCAGCAGTAGGTATCTTTTTATTTATAAGAGAGGCAAAAAAACGCGAAATGAATCATCAAGTATTGCTAGATGTAGCGGTCTATTCCCTGGTTGGTGGAGTAATAGGAGCACGTCTTGTTTATGTTTTCATTTATAACCCTATTTTTTATTTAGCAAATCCGATCGAGATCCTATTTATTCATCAAGGAGGACTTTCTATTCATGGGGGGATAATAGGCGGTCTTTTGGCAGGGTATTTATTATTAAAGCGGCGTCAGATTCCCGTTTGGAAATCACTAGATTTAGTTGCGCCTGCATTGATATTAGCACAAGGAATTAGTCGAATAGGGTGTGATGTATTCGGTATGCCCGTTTCTTCAAACTTTCCATTGGGAATAGAAGTAAATGGGGAGTATTTACATCCCGCACAGGCATATGAATTTACTTTAAACTTCATCTTGTTTGGTTATTTATGGTTACGATTGAAAAGAACTGCTTATAGTGGTCAGGTATTTCTGCACTATTTTATCGGTTTTATGATTATCAGAGCCATTGTTGAATTTTCAAGAATAAATCCAATAATTTTTGGGCCATTCACAGTTAGTCATCTAATGAGTTTGATTGGAATAATTGTTGGGCTTGTTCTCATTAACTATCGAAAAAAAGAGGAAGTAGTTAAGAAAGGTCGTTTCATGACAATAAATAAAAGTGATGTTATTAAAGTTGCTTTAGTGGTGGTGGCTCTTATACTATCATCGCTTCTCTTATATTATGGTGTACAAGGCTAACTTTTTCGAATCAATCAGATATGAATATACAAGCATGAAAAAATGTTTAATGAATGGAGAAACAAAACAGAACCAATGTATTTCTGGAGGATATTCGTTATGGACAAGAAATTAACCGAAAAAATCAAGATGCGATATAATCGGATTTCGGGAATATACGACTCCATGGATAAAATGATAAAAGAAAGTTGGAGAAAAGATCTGCTTAGTAACGTATCAGGTAACGTTCTAGAAGTAGGCATCGGTACTGGAGCAAATTTGCCTTTTTATCCTGACGATATTCATTTGACGGCGATAGATTTTAGTTCGGGTATGTTAAAACAAGCAAGGGAAAAAGCAAACGCTCTAACTCTACCATACGAAATAACGTCGAAAGAAATGGATGTGCAACAGATGAACTTTCCTGACAATACTTTTGACTTTGTGGTAGCTACATGTGTGTATTGCTCTGTACCTGATCCTGTAAGAGGATTGAAAGAAATGGCCAGGGTTCGTAAACCTGGTGGGAAAATTCTTCTGTTGGAGCATATGAGAAGTGATAATGAAGTGATCGGAAAAATGATGGATCTGGTTAATCCGATTACGGTCAATATGTGGGGAGCAAATATCAATCGTAAAACATTGGAGAATATCAAACTGGCTGGACTAGAAATTGAAGAGAAAGAGGATTTGTTTTCTAGCATTGTGAGAAAGTTGGTAGTTAAACCGAACTAGTCGGTTCAATAATTAGGAGGATGAAATGGAAACGATAATTTTTTATGTCGAGGGTATGTCATGCGGTCATTGTGCCAAGTCCATTCAAGGATCGCTGGAACAATTGGAGGGAGTTTGGCATTCAGACGTCAGTGTAGTTGATAAAACAGTGAAGATTATGTATGAAATCTCGAAGATTGATATAAAAAATTTAATAAAAGCAATTACTGATACGGGCTATCAAGTTATCGCATATAACTAAATTAATTTATTAAGGAATTTTGGAGGTGTTTATTTTGGAATGGTCCCTATTATTAGTGCTTTTGATTTGTCCTCTTATGATGCTATTCATGCACGGGAGTCATAAAGGACACGGTGGAGGAAACCATCACAAACAAGCGAGTGGTGTTGAGAAAGATCAACGTTGTAAAGTAAAGCAATTAGAGGAAGAGATTAAGATCTTAAAAGAACAAAACGAATCCTTACAAAAGAAAGTAGACGTATCACAGAGTACTATTAACAACACAAAATAAAGGAGAGGATGTATACTAAAAGAGATTTTTTAGTTACATCCTTTTTTCTAAATTGTAGACATTTTTGCTCTTCCACAACGTTGTTACCTATTCACAGGATGATAAAATAAACAATCTACACAATTTACTTGTAAGATAGAAGATGTAACGGAAACTATCGATAGCACAAGAGAAATACAAATGGATTTGCAAGAAAAGGGGTTGTAGACATGATAAAAATATTGCTAGTAGATGATGAAACCAGAATGCTTGATTTACTAGAACTATATCTTGAACCAATCGGATTTACATGTGAGAAAACAATTTCTGGAGCGGTGGCCGTAGAAAAGGTTAAGAGTAATCGTTATGACGTTGTTTTACTTGATATCATGATGCCGGAGGTTAGTGGTTTTCATGTATGCAAACAGATACGTGCTTTTTCTAATGTGCCAATTATTATGTTGACAGCAAGAGAAGCGAAGGAAGATGTGGTGAGAGGTTTAAAATCTGGGGCAGATGATTATATAACAAAACCATTTAATGAAGAAGAACTTATTGCGAGAATTGATGCGGTCTTACGTAGAAGTGGGCATGAAAATACAATGGAAATCAACGAATTAACATGGGACGAATCAACCCATGAACTAACTTATATGGACCAAACCATTCCGCTCACTCCAAAAGAATTCTCAATCATAGGCTATTTAATCAAAAAACCAAATCGTGTTTATTCAAGAGAACAGCTGATCGATTTGATTTGGGGAATGGATGCAGATACGGAAGGAAGAACGATTGATTCTCACGTTCGTAATATGCGGGAAAAAGTAAGAAAATCAGGCTTCCCAATTGATGACCATTTAAAGACAGTATGGGGTGTTGGTTATAAATGGGTAAATGAATAAACTCGATTCAGTCAAAAATGATGAATAGAAAGGAGGTAAGCATTTGAAAAAAATCTCATTTAAGTTGGGGATTTCATTTTTACTAGTAATTCTAATATTGGAAATGCTTTTGTTTTTCTTTCTTTACATATTTATAGCAAGGGAGAGAATAGAAAATGAAACGGATAATTTATTAGGACGTGGGATGAATCATCGAGATGTATTAGAAAAAAATTTCACTCCGAATACCATCGAACATGTGGCTTTAATGGAGGCGGAGGGAGATACAAAAGTGATTATCACAGATGATCAGTTTGATATTATTGGTGCCTCCCATGATTTCAATGAAAATATGGAGATTCTTATAGATATAGGAAAGTCAATGGATTTCACCCACCATGGTACATTGGTAGAAGAAAGGTGGAATACAGAGAGGTACTTAGCTACCATAAGTCCTATTGAAATAGATGGTACTTATGAAGGATATGTCTTTATGTTTGCCGACACGAATCCAATTCGTACGATGATAAGAAATATTACCCTGCTATTTCTCGTTATCGGTGGGATAGCGATTATCATATCTATTATTGCTATCTTTTTCTTATCTCAATTTATCACACAGCCTTTAATAAAAATGAAAGAAGCAACGAAAAATATAACGAGACAAGGCAATGCTGTAACCTTAGATATTCACCGGGATGATGAATTAGGCGAGCTTGCTAGGGAAATATATACACTTTCTGAAGAATTAGAACATCTAAAAAATGAGCGAACGGAATTTTTGTCTAGTGTTTCCCATGAACTAAGAACGCCTCTCACCTATTTAAAAGGGTACGCAGATATTTTAAACAGACCAAATCTTAGTGTCGAAGATCGTGAGAAGTTTGCATCAATCATCCAAGAAGAGGCGACACAACTAACCGAGATGGTAAAAGAGCTATTTCTTCTTGCTAAGATGGATAAAAATCAATTTTCTATTTCTAAAGAGGAGATTCCATTATGTGATTTTCTTAAAGAAATTGTTAGTAAACTAACGCCGGCATTTATGGAAAAAAACATATCTCTGCAATTAATCTGTGCGAAAGATATCTATGTTAATATCGATCCCATCCGGTTTCGACAAGTCATTAATAATTTACTTGATAATGCAAGGAAGTATTCATCTGAATCGACAAGTGTAGAGGTTGTTGTCCATGAACAAAAGTATGGTGTTAGCATAGACGTTCGCGATCAGGGAGAAGGTATTCCCGAAAAAGATCTCCCATACATTTGGGAACGACTATATCGTGTAGATAAATCACGGTCACGAGCATTGGGTGGAACAGGATTAGGCCTAGCGATCGTGAAAGAAATTGTTGAGCTACATGGTGGTACTGTAGAAGTGAAAAGTGTATTAGGAGAGGGGACTACATTTACAATAAATATAAGTCGATAAAATGAACTAAGGGTTGGTATGCTGTAGTACGGCCAAATAAAAAAGCAGACGAAAATTATCGAAAGAAAAGGGATTAAAAGGTGCCATGACGTGAGAAGGCTGTTCGTTTCGAAAAAAGATACTAAAAAGAAATTATAGAATTAACCAAGAAGAAAGGGGCTTAACCTTTCTTCTAAAACAACTATTTAAAGTTTTTTTCATTCGATTTTATTTACTATAAATGTCGTGGCTTGACTGTCCATTAATAAGGAACCTAGACCCAGGGCCTTTTTTAGAATTCTAATCCCCATTCTTTTTTAGCGATGGACTTAATCTCATTAATAGCAGTTTGTTTCGTTTTAAGTAATTCTTTATAATCATCATCTTCTGTTTCTAAGTGTTCATTCACGTCAATTTGGTAGCTTATTTCATTTTTATCATCTGTCACAACGAGACCATAGGACAAACTTTTACTATAGAGAGGAACCCAGATAATTAAATCTACTTTTTCTTTGCTGTTGTGAATTGCTAAATTTGTATAGGTCTGAAAAAGAGGTGCATCATAGACTGATAGAATTAAATTAGATTCACTTTTAACATAATCATCAAGCGGATTTTTTCCAAACCCGGATGCATAGGTGTTTATCACCTGTTGATTGACATATAGATGAATTGCTAAATATAATAAAAATCCGAATACAAGTCCAATACTTATTTTTAAAATATTTTTCTTATAACTCAATTATAACATCTCCCAATTTTTTCAATTCTTCATCATGTGTAACTAAAATGATCGTCTTCCCAATGCTGTTTAATTCTTTTAAATGCTCTACAATGAGGTTAGCATTGTATGTATCTAAACTTCCTGTTGGTTCATCAGCTAATATAATGCTACATCTTTTCATGAGTAGACGAGCTATTGCAACTCTTTGTTGCTCTCCCCCAGATAAAGTATATATTTTATTATGCTCATAACCTTTCAAGCCTACTTTTTCTAAAGTTGATGAGACTGTCAGTTGGTTTCGGTATCTTTTATCAATCATTAAAATGTTTTCTTCAACCGTCTTATTTTCTACCAATGCAAAGTTCTGAAAAAGGAAGCCAATCTTTTCTCTATATATCTTAATAATATTAGCATTCTTTGCTAAGTCTAAATCATCAATGAATACCTTCCCGTTATCTATTTTCTCAATGCCTCCAATAATATTTAACAGTGTAGTTTTACCACTTCCACTCCTACCACTGAATACGACAAACTCCCCTTGTTTTATCGAACATGAAAAGTTATTAAATATCACGCGCTCTTCAAATTTTTTAGTAATATTTCTAATTTCTATCATTTTACACACCACCTTTTAATACGCGGGGTATACTAATTTTTTCATATTTATTGATAAAGAACAAAAGAATAATAATCGTGTTTATGAGTACAATGAAACTTGCAGCTAAGATATATACAAGGGAGAATTGATAAAAGAAAAATTTTCCTGAAAAAGCAGTTATTATTCCAGAAATAAGAGCACCAATTAAAATTTTAAAAATACCTTTATAGCGCTGAAAAAGGGTTTTTCCAAGCACTTTAAAAAGAGCTATCTCAACAGATCTGGAATTAAAGTCCGCATTAAAAATAGTAGATAGAGAGACATTAAATAGAATTAGGATCATGATACTTAAAATAATATTAATCAATAAAATTAGAATCTTTTCATTACGTTTTTCTAAATACAAGTCCTTTATATTATTTTTGTAAAAGGTTTCATTTTCATAACCTATTTCCGTGATAAAAGTTTCAAAATTGTTATGATTTTTAAAATTAACTAGAGAATTAAAAATATAGCTCGTCATTAGATTGCTAGGAAATTTATCATGAGTATCCAGAATAATAATAGGATTTTTTTTATAATTATCTGCTAAGTTCGAAATATTAATATCGTAAACGAGTAATTCATAAGAATCTTCAATAAAGATTGTTTCAAAATTTCCGGTATTACTTTGTAACAAGTTGGTGATCTCGTTAGAGGCGATTGGATCAAATATATTTTTTTCTTTTAATTCCTTATTAGTATAACGAGAAATAATATAATAACGATTATCTTTTAGCTTATTTAAATCAATTGCTAAATGCTCGATGCTATTTTTAGCATATTTATTCAAGTAAATAAAGGATTCATTTGTATCTGTCATGCTTGATGCCACACCACCATTGTTTGAGAAATCAAACGACAGAAAAATTTGGTATTTATTTAGATTGTCATTATAAAAATTACTAGCATGGAGCTTATCAGTATCAAAATTTGTAGTAGGAGATAAATCCTTAAATAAAAAGAAGATATTATCATAATCATAAAATTCTTTCCAATCATCTTCTTGGTTAATGGTTAATGCCGCATCATGAATAGATTTTAAATTGATGGTTAACGTTATGATTAGTGTTACAGTTATGATAAATAATAAGATAAGGGCTAGTATTTTATTTCCTAATGTATAAAAGCTTTTTACAAATGTCTTTTTAACATCTAGATTATAAAGCCTAAAGTAGAGTGAATTGGAAAAAATAATAATACCACTCACTGCCAGACAAGAAATCAAAGTGAATTTAAAAGATTCCGTTATCATTTGGGCAAATAACATACCGATAAGAGCACTACTGGCAATGGAAATTGAATTATTAATCATTAAGGAACAAATGATATCTTTTTTTTCAGAACCATTTAAGTATTTAATTAGAACTTCTTTTCTTGAGTTATTTACTTCAAAAAATACAGTTAAAAATATGATTATAAATAAAAAAATCCATGAAGAGATAAGCATAAACACGGCATCGTTGGGATAGTTGTTTTCTTCAGGCTTGCTCATTCCGTATTTATCAATTGTCTTTGATCGTAATATTTCTACATTTTCTTTCTTACCAAAAACATAATAATTTTCTTCTCCTATTTCTGTAGTTAAATCATGGAAGGATTTAAATATGACCTTTCTTTTCCCACTAATTAATGACTTAAATACGGAAACATCATTATCTACTAAAATTCTATTCTTAAAATATGGTTTGTTTTCATCTGTAGAATAGATAGTATAGCTAGCTGCGTTTTTAGAATTAACAGTTGATTTTAACACGTATATACGTAAGTCTAACTCCTTGCCGTACTTTTTCAAGTCATGTAAGTATTCTTGATTTAAGTCTTCATCTTTAATTCCCGTTGTGTACTTAAAATCACTCTCAGCTATTTTTCCATCTAAAAAATAAATATATGCATCTCCAATAATTGTAAATCCGATAAAAAATATAAGAGAAAAAAAAACTAGTTTTTTTGGGTTTACCATAATTTAAATAATCCTCCATATCAAAAAAACATAAGATGTTGAATTGTTAATCTTAGGAAGCATAACGGGTGAAGACATTCGTGTATTATATTGGGAATATCATAGAACCAAAAAACTCCGTTTATTATTTTGATCATAAAAGCTTCATTTATTCCGTAGCAACCGTCCGTAAGACTCCCACTTCAAACAACGAGAATATCAAGTTGTCTACGTGGGAGTAACGGACGATAGCACCCCGAGTGGTTCAAGGGCCTTTAGGTCATCCTTTAGGACTAACAATCACTGGGAATACCTAAAAACCCCCACTGATTGAAGTCTCACTTTATTAAAAAAAGTGTCAGTGAATGTTATTTCCAATGAACTAACCTTCTATCATCAAAAATCATTTCACCAACACCCGCTTTATTGTTATAACAGGAAATAATATATTTTTCTTAAATAGTTAATAGCTATAAGAGTAGTAAACTGTTCCAGGTCGATGTCTTACTTCCACTTTTGCATATTTCCCGGGATTTCCCTTTTTTTCTTGTGCTGTGCCAGTGTTCTTAACATATGCATAGTGTGTTTTGTCCTTATGGTAAGTATGTGTGTAATCTTCATTAATCCACGTTGTATTATAGCCATATTTCATTGTTCTTGTTGATGTATTAATTGGTGTAGAACTCCAAGCTTTTGAAAAGTTTTTTCCACTGGAATTATAATTATATTCTACTGCACTAACTGGATTAAC
>NZ_JAPRAT010000028.1 GCF_026805325.1 Natronobacillus azotifigens | reverse complement strand
ATATTCAATGTTTAGTGACAATAGCGAAGAGGTCACACCTGTTCCCATGCCGAACACAGCAGTTAAGCTCTTCAGCGCCGATGGTAGTTGGGGCCTTGCCCCTGCAAGAGTAGGACGTCGCTATGCAAACAAAAAAGAAAACCTTTCATGAAGAATTCACTTCAAGAAAGGTTTTCTTTTTTGTTATCATTGTTGTATTTGCGAGATGAAGAAAAATCCGCTTTGTATTACCTGTTAATCAGTGGATATTTTAACTATTCTATCACTGATTATTAGCCAAAAAGGATGAACCGTCGGGTTGATAACGTCCGTTACTCCTGTATAAATGAACTTTGATTTCTTTTTCTTTTGAATAATCGGGAGTTTTACGAACGGTTGCTAGGGGATTACCTATTGAATTTAGCTAAGGGATTACCTATTGAATTTAAATGATTAAGTAAACGGATAATATCCTGCAGCAGCTACTTGATCTGCAATGTAACGATATCCCGTACGATTAGGGTGTAGACGGTCGATCGATAGTAATTCTGGACGGTATCGAAATATTGGTGAGATATCGACAAAATGAACCAGCTTATTATTACAGAGTGAACGTACTTTGTTATTGAATTGATTTACCCAATAATTGCTATAGTGTAGATTTGGGTATGGATTATAGACACCAATGATTCGAATGAAGTATGGAGAGACATACTTAGTTTTTAAAGATTGTATTTCAGCAAGAATTATTTTTAAATTGTGATACACGTTATCAATCGTCCCCTGGAAAAGTTGGAAGTTACTTGATTTATGAATCAATCGGTTTGTATCTAATAAATCCATTCCGCCTATCGTAATTGTAATCATATTAGCATTTGCGATTTTTTTTCTTACATAAGTATCAGTTTTTATTAATGCTACGAGCTCCTTACTTCTCATACCATTCTTCGCAAAAATAGCTACGAGTATTCGATTGTTTAAAGTTCTTTCTGATAACGATGCATATCGCTTCACAAATCCGCGTGATAATCCCGCACCACTGCCGACTGTTAACGAATCACCTAAAGCTACATAGTTTAAACTCTTGCTCATTCATTCACCTCCCCATACTTAAAATAGTATATGAATAACTTATAATGGCTGTATGGTTTAGTAACCGGATTATAACAGCTTTTTTGTTATCAATAAACCTAGCAATCATGAGAAATGCATAAGACTTACAATTTCCCCCTTAATCGTTTAAAAACAATCAGATAGTTAAAACCTAAAACCCCAGTTTTTTATGATAAAATAATTTTATCCTGGAGCAACCGTCCGTAAGACTCCCACTTCAAAAAAACGAGAAAATCAAGTGGTTTAGGTGGGAGTAACGGACGCTAGCATCCCGAATGGTTCAAGGGCCTTTAGGTCATCCTTTAGGACTAACAATCAGTGGGGAATACCTAAAAGCCCCCCCACTGATTGAAGTTTCACTTTATTCTGTCCGTTATATTTTGATAAACAATGTCGAAGGTGGGAGCTCTATGATTATAAAACAAGCAACTATTTATACAGAAGATGATACTTTTGTTGGGGATCTCTTCATTAAAGAAGGAAAAATAGCCGGAATATATCCTAAAAGAACTCCAAATAACTTCGTTGATTCAGAACAGATCGATGGAAAAGGTCTTCATCTGATTCCTGGTTTTATTGATACTCACATTCATGGAACGCATGGCGTTGATGTCATGGATGGGACGATCGAAGCCTTAGATAAGATGGCGAAATCATTAGTAGCAGAAGGTACAACGAGTTTCCTCGCGACAACGATTACGCAATCGCGTGAAAAGATTGATAAAGCTCTCCGTGCCGCCGCTAATTATCAAATGAAAGACAAAAGAGCAGAATTATTAGGTGTTCACTTAGAAGGGCCATTTCTTGATCTAGCAAAAGCAGGTGCTCAGCCAGCTGAATTTATCATAAAGCCAGATCTTGAATTATTTCATCATTGGCAAAAACTTTCGAAAGGTAAAATCAAGACTATTACGATGGCACCAGAACATGATCCAAATGGTGTATTCATTCAAGCACTACGGAAAATAGGGGTTAATGTGTCTGCTGGACACACCAATATGAATTTTTCACAAACAAAAGTAGCCCTTCAACATGGGGTGAACCAGTTGACGCATTTATGTAATGCTATGAACGGGATTCACCACCGAGATTTGGGACCTGTTGGTGTTGCTTTTTTAACAGAGGATATCATGGCAGAAATCATTGCGGATGGCATTCATCTTGATCAAAATATGTTAGAACTGATTTATCAGAATATCGGTAGTGAGCGGTTGTTATTGATTACAGATAGTATGCGAGCCAAAGGACTCGAACCGGGTGAGTATGATTTAGGAGAACAAAAGGTTCATGTGTTTCAAGATCGTACGGTTTTAAGTGACGGGACGCTGGCAGGGAGTATCTTATCCATGATTGATGCTGCAACAAGGATGATGCGTGTACCTGGTGTCTGTTTGCGAGATGTTATGAATATGGCGTCAGTAAATCCTGCCCGTCAACTTCAAGTGTTTGACCGGAAAGGGTCCATTGCAATAGGAAAAGATGCCGATCTACTCCTTGTTGATCAAGATCTACAACTTCAATACACTTTTTGTCGTGGGGAAATTGCTTTTCAAATGAGATAGTTTTTACTGTTTTCAAACCGGATTATTGGACATCAATGTTCGTGACAAGATAGGATGTATATATATAAGAGGAATTGTTTAATAAATAGAAAGGATGAAAACGATGAAGATTCTTGTAGTTGGAGCAAATGGTCAAGTTGGGAAGCATCTTGTTCAATTCATTCAAAAGAGTGATTATGAAGTGAGGTCGATGATTCGAAAAGAAGAGCAAGCTGAATACTTTAAAGATCTAGGTGCGGAGACAGCACTTGTTGATTTAGAGCAAGATGTTGAAGCGATCGCTAAAGCAGCTGACGGAGTAGATGTTATTGTGTTTGCTGCTGGTTCAGGTCCGAAGACTGGGAAAGATAAGACGATTATGGTTGACTTGGATGGTGCGGTAAAAACAATTGAAGCAGCGAAAACAGCTGGTGTGAAACGATTTATTATGGTGAGTTCATTTGATACAACTCGAGAGGCAATTCAAGAGGCACCTGAATCATTTGCACCGTATGTGGCCGCTAAACACTATGCTGATGAATGGTTAAAAGCAACAGATTTAGATTATACAATTATTCACCCAGGTGGACTTACGAATGACAAAGGAACAGGGAAAGTGTCTGCTGCTGAAAAAGTAGAACGAGGAGAGATTCCACGTGAGGATGTTGCCTCGGTTATTTTCCATAGCATAAAAAATAGTGACACGATCAAAAAAGAATTTCAGATTGTATCGGGAAACACACCAGTAGACGAGGCAGTTGAATCATTGTAAAAGAGGAAACAATAAGACTAATGATTGGAACAAGAAAATACCACAAAGAAGAAGTAATAAGCCTCCTAAATTATGTGCTAGGAGGTTTATTACTTTCCTTATTATTTAGAGAAGGATAAGAGCTATCATACTACTGGAAATACAGAGAATGCTTTAAGTTCTCGAACGACTCTGGAAATTGGTAATCCTACCACATTATAATAATCCCCAACCATTTGTTTAACAAAAATAGCGCCGATACTCTGAATTCCATATCCGCCAGCTTTATCATAAGGATCAGTAGTAGGGATATACCAATTGATTTCATCTTCAGATAATGGCCAAAATTTAACTTTTGTTTGTTCAACAAATACAACCTCTTTTTCAGAAGAACGAATCATCACACCAGTATAGACCTCATGTTCTTCTCCGCTTAATGATGTGATCATCTTCTTAGCTTCTTCACTGTTTTTTGGTTTTTCGAAAATATTTTGTTGAAAAGATACAACAGTATCTGCAGATAAAATTACTTCATCCGCGTGTTTGATGGGTACATTTCGGCCCTTAAGTGTTGCTAATTGTTTTACTTTTTCTAGTGGATCTTTGTTTGTCACTAGTGTCTCATCTAAAGAAGAAACTGTCACTTGGTGAGGAAGATTTACTTGTTTTAGTAGTGCTTGTCTTCTTGGTGACGAGGAAGCTAAAATAAGTTTATTTGCCATGAATATTCCTCCTGATGTAAGAATGAATGGTTAGTTGAAACTTCCCTCGTTTAATATGTGCTTACTATAGAAGGTTATCCCTACTCTAAAGTGGTGTTTCGACAAAAACCGACGGGTGACAGGCACCACAGGATTTTTTTCAATAACATTTTTTGCACGTGGGTGTCTAGGATGCCTTCTTTTGTGTGTGCTGGTGTGAGGCAACAAACTTTACCGTTTTCGAAGTTATGCTGCCATCCTGCGATCGATTCTCCTTCTGTGGAGGTACTTGTTAAAAACACATTTGTTTGCTCTTTCTGACAATGCACCATATAATGCTCGTCTTCTATGGTGAAACTTGTGTCCTTATTATGGTAGGTTATTGCTTGCATGCCAGGTGAATGGTACTTGAAATAGCCTTTAAGCATTTGAGTATAGTTTCCATCTGTTGGATAGAGTGCCATGCCAGCGTGCCAAGCAAGAATGCTTCCACCCGTTTTGACATAATCAACGATCGCATTTTCTATTTCTTCGTTCATCCATGTATTTATCACCCCATCTTCCGGGTTTAGTCGGTTTTCTTTATTAAGAATGAACAAATCTGGCTGCTCTTTAAGCCTGCTAATAAGCTCTTCGGTGACAATAATTTGAACGTCAAGTTCCGTTTCAATGGGAGAGAGAGCAGTCTCTAATCCTTCTTGAATAGCATCCTTGTGATGATAATAATCTCCTAATAGTGCAACGATTTTTTTCATTTTCATTTACCTCCTATGGATCGTTATTCTTTAGTGAAGACCACTGTTCAATATTTATTTCCATATCATTAACTTGGATTTCCTCTTTCTCTTTAATAGCTGTCTTCGTTTTCAACCGGTAAAAAACTTCTACATTAATCATAATACAAATACATAAACAAATCTAACGTGAGCAAAGTAACTACATGGTGTATAACCCTCCACCGCCATTATCTAGGTCTAGTCAATGCGTGACAGACAAATTGTAGGGGTAGATAATCGCACAAAAATAGAAAAATCATTGTAAGATAAGTTAACAAATGAATTGAAACTATTTGAAATCAGCTTATATTAAAGGTATGAACCATTCCTTTTACAGCTTTCCCAAACGAATAAGGTGGTTTTTAGTGTCTAGCTTCAACGCCTTGGTTAGTTTAATAAAAAGATCAGGGCGTTGGGCAATTTTTTTATTTTAGATAAAATCTCAAACAAATGACAAGACCAATATGTTCAACGAAGATCGTTTATGGAATAAGGGAGGTAAATTCTATGCCACAACTAAATGAGTTTACGTATTCGAGTCGCTTTTCAGATTCCATCCCTATAGTGGGATCCGCTTTTACTAAAAACCAACAAGATGCTATTCCTCTTTCCTTTGGTTTTCCAGCACCAGAGACCTTCCCAATTCAACCGATCATTGATGCAACCACCTATAGTTTAATGACAGACGGAGACAGAGCGCTTCAGTACACTGGTGGGGATGGTAAGAAAAAAATCGCACAGTGGATTGTAGATCGATCTAAGTTGCGTTCCATTGAAACAAGTGCAGAAAATGTCCTTGTGACTACAGGTTCGATGCAAGCAATTGATCTAGCTGTAAGGACATTAACAGATGAAAATGACGAAGTGTGGATAGAAGCTCCTACCTTTTTTGGTGCAGTACGAATTTTTCAATTAGCAGGAGTTCGTTTACGTTCCTTTCCCGTCGATCAAAATGGAGTCGATGTAGACGCAATAGAAAAGGAACTGATTGATGCAACAAACAATCATCAGCCTTTGCCCAAAATGATTTATGTCATGCCAAATTATCATAATCCTACAGGAGTTAATTTATCACTAGAGCGCCGCAAAAAGCTTGCAGCACTTGCTTATCGATATAACTTTTTCATTTTAGAGGATGATGCATACGTTGATTTGAACTTCTCTAATATTTACGTACCGGCAATCTACCATTATGCACCGGAGCGGGTTATTTATTTAAGTACCTTTTCAAAATTAATCGCTCCAAGTATTCGCATGGGGTGGGCGATTGGCAATGATTCCGTAATACAGAAAATGCATTTATTAAAAGTAGATGGAACGACAAGTGCTTTCGTACAAGAGATTGTAGCAAATGTATTAGAAAAAATGAATGTTGAAACACATATCTCTTCGATAACACAATTATACCGAGAACGTTGTGAAGCAATGATTTCTGCCGTGTTAAATTATTTTGGTGATGAAGTTACATTTGTTGTACCTAAAGGCGGCTTCTTTTTATGGTTAACTTTTCCTTTAGGTGTCAATACAAGCCATCTTGTTCAAGCGTGTGTGGATAAAGGTGTCAACTTTATTGCGGGTGAATATTTTTATGAAGGATGTTTGGAGTTTAATCATCTCCGTTTATGTTTTACGTTTTGTGACGAAAAAAAGATTGATGAAGGTATAAAAAAAATTGCAGAAGTTTATTTTGCAAACAAAAACTTACAATTATTTCAGGAGGCTGAATAGATGACGATGACAAAGATTAAAACCCACCAAATAACGCCATCCATATATTTTAGAAGCTCCATTTCCGATCAGCATTTACAAAAGTTGCGAGGAATTAGTGAGAGAGTGATTGTTGATCCTTGGGAAATGGGAGAGACAGAACCAGAACCAAGTGCAGATCTTTCCGATTGTAACATCATTTTCACGTTAGGTTTGACTGATGATCTTTCTATTTTGAAAAAAGCACCCAATGTAAAATGGGTACAATCGCATAGTGTGGGTGTGGATGCAATGCTCCATGAAGAGACGATCAATCAAGACATTATTATTACGAATGCACGTGGATGTACCTCGATTCCGATTGCAGAGCATACGATTGCGATGATTACTAGTTTTGCCAAACAAGTACCAACATTGCTAAAACATAAGCAACAACAAAATTGGGAAAAGGCAATGGTAAAAGATTTATCGGGCTCAACCATTGCTATTATCGGCTATGGTCAAATCGGTTCAGAGATCGCTAAACGTTGTAAAGCATTTGATATGCATGTGGTTGGGTGTCGAAGAAATCCTTCCCAAAATAATCCTGAAAACGATTATGCAGATTTGATCGTTGGTATGGATCAGGTCAATGATGTGTTAGGAAAAGCCGATTTTGTCGTATTAGCTTTGCCGGCAACGGAAGAGACGGATGATTTCTTAGATCGTGAGCGTTTGAAGGTTATGAAACCAGGAAGTGTGTTGATCAACGTTGGTCGAGGAAATGCAGTAGTCGAACCTGATTTGGTAGAGAGTTTACGAGCTGGCCATCTTGCTGGAGCTGCACTGGATGTTTTTGATGTGGAGCCATTACCGGATGAGCACCCATTTTGGCATATGGATAACGTGATTATCTCCCCACACCAAGCATATCTTTCTCCAAAAAATACAGATCGAATTATTGATTTGTTTTATCAAAATATCAAAAGATTTATCGCAGGAGATCCACTACTTAATGTGGTGAATAAAGTTAAGGGCTACTAATTATTTTCTTAGCAATAGACCGTCCGATGAAGAAGGATGGTCTATTTTTTGTTTGTTTTTATCACCTAAGAATAGCATCAAGCAATCGAACGTGGTAATCTTAGGATGGTTAGTTAGCTAAAGGGTGTGAGTAGAAATGAATCCAATTCTTGTCGTAGATGATGATGCACATATTCGTAAATTGATGAGATTGTATCTGGAAGACAGTAATTTTACCGTTATGGAAGCTGGCGATGGTAAAACCGCTTTGCATGTACTTGAAAAAAATGCAATTGATTTAGTAATTGTCGATGTGATGATGCCAGAAGTTGATGGTATAGAGTTAACGAGAGATATACGCAGTTTCTTAGATATTCCGATTTTGATGGTGACAGCAAAAAGTGAGTCACAAGATAAAGTAAAAGGCTTTCAAGCTGGAACGGACGATTATCTTGTTAAACCATTTGATCCTGTTGAATTGATTTTACGTGTTAAGGCACTGTTGAAACGATATAATGTCGTTTCCGAACAAATTAATCAAATTGGTGATGTGACGATTAATCTGGAATGCCTAACTGTCGAAGAGAATGGTCAAACCATTGATTTAAAACGAAAAGAATGTCAACTATTACTCGAGTTATCTCATGCTCCAGGAAAAATTTTAACAAGAACACAACTAATCGAAAAAATCTGGGGATTTGATTATCAAGGAGATGAACGCACGGTCGATGTCCATATAAAGAGGCTACGAGAAAAATTAACCCCGATAGATTCCCTCCACATCCGGACGGTTCGAGGATTAGGATATCGTTTGGAGGTTGTGAAGTAGATGGCACGAAGTTTGTATTTGAAATTTGTCTTTACTTTCATTTCGGGTGTAATGGTTAGTCTGTTTGCTTCATACTTCATTGCGACGGTTTTTTTTCATGATAATATAGTTTATCAAGATCGAATGGAGTCAACCACCAATCATGTGATTGAATTGCTGGATATCGTTGAAGGTGAACAGCTTCCTCGGTTGCTAGAATTGTTGGATGATTTATCGGTAGATGCTGTCTTGTTAAACGAGTCGTACCAAACGTACACAGATAGCATGTCGATTGAATGGATTACGGATGAAATGATCTACGCCATTCGTAATCAAGCAGCAGAAAAGACGCTCACCTTTCCTGTTGAACAACACCCTTCGATTCGATTAGTGGGAACGATGATTGAATTTGAAGGGCAACAACAATATTTATTTATTATCATTGACTTTGAACAAGAATTACTAGCGTTTCAAACGATTATTTTTCTTGTTTTATTACTGGTTTTGTTGATTGGTAGTATTTTTATTGCCTTAGTATCTCGCTATTTTGTTTCGAGTATACAGTCGGTAACTAATGCAGCAGGGCAATTGGCTACCGGAGATTTTACGGTGCGATTAAAAACTAATAAAAAAGATGAAATCGGAAAGTTGACGAAAAGTTTTAATCAACTTGCTACTTCGTTATCGAATATGGAGAAGGTGCGCGAAGATTTTGTAAGTAATGTATCTCATGAAATTCAGTCTCCTTTAACTTCCATTAAAGGATATACACGTGCTTTAAAAGATGGTTTAGTTGCAGCAGAAGAGCAGAAAGAATATTTAGAGGTTATTTATCAAGAAACGGACCGCTTGTCTCGTTTAAGCGATAACCTTTTGAAAATGGCTTCTTTAGATTCTGAACACCACCCATACCATCCCGATCATTATCGTTTAGATGAACAATTACGAAGAGCTGTATTGGCAACAGAACCTCTCTGGCAAGAAAAAGAGATGAAGATGGAATTGCGATTAACCCAACAAAGGATTTACGCGGACCAAGATTTGTTTGAGCAAGTTTGGTTAAACTTAATAACAAATGCCATTAAATACAGTGAACCGTTTGGTAAAGTTATTATCGACTTAGATCGTGAAGATATGAATGTAAAAGTAAAGATTACCGATGAAGGGATCGGTATTCCTAAAGAGGAATTGCCATATATTTTCGATCGCTTTTACAAAGTAGATAAAGCGAGAAGTAGTGAGACAAAGGGCAATGGTCTTGGATTATCGATCGTGAAAAAAATAGTAACTTTACATCAGGCATCTATTGATGTGGAGAGTAAAATAGAGGAAGGGTCTTGTTTTATCGTCACCATTCCCTATACTGAATCAAAAAAATAGTAGTGCTAGTTCATATTTAGTTCATAATTTTCATTTATAATAAGGGGGTATCATTCAATAAAGCGAGGTGGATCAGTTGTTACTGACTTGTCACTTAAGGTTGATTGAAGACAAATATCTCCTTAAAATGAAAGAAAAGCAAGTACAAAAATCGTTACATCAGTTCGCGGAAGAATTACAAAAAGAAGGTGTACATGCATCCGTATGTACCCGCATAAAATAAAGATAAAGGTAGGTTGAGACAATGTTTTTTTTCTATCATCCAGTTATGGATTTATTGATTTTTGCAGCATTAGGATTGGCGCTTTGGGCGCAATCAAAAGTACAATCGAATTTTCAAAAATGGTCCAGAGTAGGTGCTAGTTCTCGCATGACAGGCTTGCAAGTGGCTAGAAGAATTTTAGATAATAACGGTTTACACGATGTAACAATTGAACAGTCAAGAAACGGAACTTTGTCTGATCATTATGACCCAAGAAGTAAGACAGTTCGTTTATCTAGTCCTGTTTACAGTGGTGCATCGATTGCTTCGCTTGCTGTTGCTGCACATGAAGTTGGTCATGCGATTCAACATCATCAAGGTTATGTGATGTTGAAAATTCGTAGCGGTGTATTTCCAGCTGCTCAACTTGGTTCGAGAATGGCACCGATCTTATTTATTGCAGGTTTTTTATTGTCTATTGATAGTCCATTAGGGAGCAACTTAATTGGAATTGGAATTGGTTTGTTTGCGGCTGCAGTATTGTTCCAAGTTGTTACACTGCCAGTGGAGTTCGATGCAAGTAGTAGAGCGAAAAAAGAATTAGTTTCCTTAGGTTTAATTGAAAATCGGGAAGAAAAAGGGATTAGTAATGTATTAAGTGCTGCTGCATTAACATATGTTGCTAGTACATTAATGGCTGTTTTACAGTTACTTAAATTCATTATGATTTTCCGAGGTGGAAATAGACGATAAAGGAAACTTCAATCAGTGGGGGGTTTTTAGGTATTCCCCCACTGATTGTTAGCCCTAAAGGCCCTTGAACCATTCGGGGTGCTAGTGTCTGTTACTCCCACTTAAACCACTTGATATTCTCGTTGTTTTCAAGGTGAGTCTTACGGACGGTTGCTCCGGGACAAATTGAGGTGATCGATCATTTGTGAAAAGATATAATCTATCGGTGAAAAGAATTATATTTGGATTGATTGGTAGTTATCTTTTATATGTACTACTTACTGCAGTTGTGTTATTTGGCTTTTATTCTCCAGATATACAAGCAACTGTTTTTGAACAAGAATCTGCTTATGAATATTTTCGATCAAAGGATCGTGTTGCATTGGTTGATGATGGCGTAAAAGCAGGAATGGCACGATTGCATGTAATAGAAAATGCAACTAGCTCGTTAGATATTTCCTATTATTCCATGCAAGGTGGAGACTCAGTCCCTGTATTTTTTTCAACCATCATTGACGCGGCAGATCGTGGTGTGGAAGTGCAAATCTTGTTGGACGGGATTTTTCATAATTTACGAGGAAAAGACAGGGATATGATCTATGCTGTAGAAAAGCACCCTAACATTGAATTACGCTTTTATGAAACTTTGGACATATTGCGTCCTTGGACATGGCATAATCGTTTGCATGATAAGTTCATCATTGCTGATCAAGAAGTAGCTTTAATCGGGGGAAGAAATATTGGAGATAAATATTTTGCTTCTGATGGGTATCAAGATGCAGTGTTTGATCGAGATGTGATGATTAAGAGAACAAGCGAGATCGAAGCGAATCAGATTAGTGCAATTGACGAGATGATTCATTATTTCCAGCTTGTTTGGGAACACGAATATACGGCCCCTGCAACGAATAATCTTCGAAATAGACAAGTGAAAAAAGCAGAGAACAGCTTGGAAAAACTTCGTGAAACATATATATTATGGCAGGAGAACAAACCTTTAGCATATCAAGAAACTATCGACTGGGGAAAAATGTTTCACCCGACGAATGGAGTTTACTTCGTTCATAATTCTCTAGAACGTGGACATAAGGAGCCTAACGTTTGGATCGAATTGGTTAGGTTAATGGAACAAGCGGAAGATTCGATTTTTCTACAGAGTCCCTATATTATTCCAACGGATAATATGATCCGTTTTTTAAATGTGGAAAACGTGACGGCTGATGACATAACATTGCTAACGAACTCTTTAGCAGCAACGCCTAATATCGTTGCTCATTCAGGGTATCGAAATCATCGCAAGGATTTAGCTGGACGTGACTTAAATTTATATGAATATCAAGGTCCTAATGATTCTGTTCACACAAAGTCGATGGTATTTGATAAACAGATTAGTGCAGTTGGTTCTTTTAATTTGGATGCAAGAAGTACTTTTTTAAACACGGAGTCGATGGTGTTTATAGATAGTGAATCCTTTGCTCATGAGTTGATAGAAAAACAAGAACAAACAATTCTTCCAAATAGTTTACCAGTTTCACCGACTGGTGATTATCACCCTGAGTACGAAGAGATGGCTGCACCTGTATCTTCGTTCAAGCGAGGACTAGCATTTGTCACAACCATCCTTGTTCAGTTTTTCGAATTTTTGTTATAGAGGAAGCGATGAGTTGGATTTTCACTTTTATTTAAATAGTCGGATTCAAAAATTTATACAACCTGAAAAACAGCATTTCATTATAGGAGTGCTGTTTTGGTTTGCATTTTTTCGGGAATAGATAAAGATAATTCAGAGGATGGCTTTTACTTCTAAAATAATGCGAGCATTTTTAAAAGAATGCGAATAAATCCCGGAGAATGCGAACAAATTGGAAAAGATGCGAATAAATCTCGGAGAATGCGAGGAAATCCCAAAAATCGACGAGGTATTTTAAACAGATTTATAATTAGAAGACATCTGTTACAGAGGCAATCAATGAGGTGGGTGATTTCAGGGAGAAAAACGAGGGCATAGTAGCTCAAGAACATGGTGCGGCAACAGTCGCTCAGTTTAGTTTTACAAAAATAAATGAAGATTCTAGTGTCTTGTCCAAACCGGAAAGTGACAGGGTAATTCTCTTTGCGATTGAATCAAATCATCATTATCTCGGAGTTCAGATGATTTGCAATGTATTTCAAATTTATGGTGTTCAACTGAGGTTCAAATCGATTTCGATACATTTATTAAAGTTGCTGACTAGGAGATGTACCAGTATAAAGAACAATATAAGAAGGAAAGAGAAAAGCCTCAATAACGTACCTATTGTCTTTCTCTGATTGGTAGTATATCCAATGAGTAGCTTTTTGCACACTTAATTGTTAAAATAGTTTTTAAACAAAAGGGGGATGAATGAAATGTTCGCGTTAGCATTAAAAGAGATCCGTTTCTTTAAAGTGAAATATACGTTAATTGGTTTTATCCTATTCTTAATCGCGGCACTTGTTTTTATTGTTAGTGGACTAGCGAGGGGATTAGCGTTTGATACAGCAGTTGCTATGGAAGAGATGGATGCAGAAAGATTTTATTTAGAAACAGATGCAGACGAACAATTAGTACGGTCTCGATTTATGTTATCTGATTTAGAGGAAGAGATCGATAGAGAAGCGGGCTGGGAGCCGTTGTTATTGCATCGAATTCGCTTGGATCTCGTAGATAGCGATTTTCGAGAAAACGTTACATTGGTACCAGTCGATCCTGATAGTTTTGTTTACCCTGGTGTAGTAACCGGCGAATCTATTGAATCATCAACGGACCTGTATATTGTTGTTGACGAGTCATTACAGGCCGATGGGGTGGAGGTTGGAGATCAACTATATAATGAAGAATCAGAACTTCAATTAACCGTTGTTGGTTTTGCTGAAAATCAAATGTATAGCCATATGCCTCTTGCTTACATAGCTGAAGATGCATTTGCTTCGATGGAAATCGTTCCCGATTCTGTTGCGAATGCGATTCTACTACAAGAGTCAGATGAAGAATTAGAAGCGAGAATTGAAAATATCATATCAGGCGGTAATTGGTTAACAAAAGATGCGGTTGTACAGGCAACACCTGGTTATTCAGCACAACAAAGCTCGTTAATGATGATGATTGCCTTCTTAATTATTATCGCAGTCTTTGTTTTGGCATCGTTTTTCTATATCATAACCATCCAAAAAATAAATCAATTTGGTGTGTTAAAAGCCATTGGTGCCAAAAATAGCTTCCTTGTTGGAGCTACTGTTTTACAAGTGTTTTCTTTGGCGGTAATAAGTATAGGGGTTGCGATAGCATTTACCGTGTTTGTTCAGATGAACCTACCTCCGGGAATGCCATTTGTTTTTGATCTGTCCTTACTATTTGTTTATTCAGGTATTCTGTTAACTGTCTCGTTGCTAGGGGCATTGCTGTCTAGTGTAAAAATTGTAAAAGTTGATCCACAGCAAGCAATGGGGAGGGCTGAATAATGACAAATCAAGCGCCGTTAGAACTCGCTAATATTACGAAGCGCTATAAAGATGGGGACCAGTATATTGAAGTGATAAAAGACTTATCTTTTCATGTTCACAAAGGTGAATTTGTCGCAGTTATCGGTCCTTCTGGATCAGGTAAAAGTACATTCCTATCGATTGCGGGAGCATTATTGAGTCCTGATGAGGGCAAAGTATTGGTCAATGGCGAGGATATCGCAACCTATCCAGATAAAGCAAAAGCTGATGTTCGTTTACGTACGATAGGCTATATTTTTCAATCTGCCAACCTAGTTCCATACTTACGAGCCAAAGATCAATTGAAATTGGTGAGTGAAATGGCTGGTAAGTGGAGTAAAACGAATGAAAAGAGAGTAAAAGATTTATTGAATGGAGTAGGCTTATCGAGTAGGAACAATCATTTCCCGCATCAACTATCAGGTGGGGAGAAACAGCGGGTAGCGATTGCACGTGCATTTATGAATGAACCAGATATTATTTTAGCAGACGAACCAACAGCAAATTTAGATGGTGATCGAAGTACCGAGATTGTGGAACTGATTGCAAAAGAAGTGAAAGACAAAGAGAAGGCAGCCGTAATGGTTACCCATGATGAAAATCTGTTGAAATACTGTGATCGTATTTATCGGCTAGCAGATGGTCAATTAACATTAGAAAAATAATAGCAAAAGACGCTTTTCAGATTTGTTGTGAAAAGCGTCTTTGTTTATTTTGTTAAGTACTAGGTACATATTGTCGTTTTCATACTGCATTTCTATTATTTCTATTATAACAGTTGAGAAACATTTAAGAAAAGTCAAAGGATGCCGATATAATAAGAAATTATATAAAATAGAGGAGTTGGCCTACGTATGGATGTGGGAAGGTTACTTTCCGGGTCCCAGCTTATGCATAAGTCAGAACAGCTAGAAGTAACTACAACAACTGCAGGCGAACGATCCAGACAACAAACAATTACAAACACAAAACAGTCAAACGCAATCGAAACAGAGAGACGACCAGAAGTGATTAACCGCGCAGAAATAGAAAGCATGGTAGAAGGTTTAAATGAATTTTTGGAACCGATAAATACCTCGATAAAATTTGAATTGCATGATAGACTAGAGAAATATTATGTTACGGTAGTAGATTCAGCTACTGAGGAAATTATTCGAGAGATTCCTCCAAAGCAAATGCTAGATATGTACGCAGCAATGGCGGAGTATATGGGATTAATTGTTGATGAAAAAATATAGAAATATTTATTTAGTAAGGAGTGTACCACGATGAGGATAGGTGGATTAGCAACGGGAATGGATATTGACGGAATTGTTGAAGATTTAATGGCAGCAGAACGCATTCCATTAGATAAGATGGAACAAGACAAAACGAGGTTAGAATGGCAACGTGACGCATATCGTGATGTCAATGCGATGTTTCTTGAGCTAGACAGTATAATGTATGATATGAGACTGAGCAGTGCATACAATGCAAAAACAACGACATCTACACAACCGAATGCAGTTACGGCAACAGCTACTTCCAGTGTAGAACCAGGGAGTTATAGTATTGAAGTTACACAGTTGGCAACGAATGCTATTAATGTAAGTCAACAAGGGATCTCCGGTGCGGGAAACAAAATTGATCCTACAGCGCCATTAAAAGATATAATTGGAGAAGATGGACCAGTCAACTTTCAAAAAAAGATTACCTTCAAAACATATCACAATGGTGATGAACCACCACATGAAATTGAAATCCAAGAAGGGGATTCTCTAAATAGTATTTTAAGAAGAATTACTAACCAGAATAATGGTGTTCGAGCTTTTTATGACGCCAATTCTGATAAAGTAATTATGGAGCGTACAGGTACTGGAAATTATAATCCTGATGGTCCTGAAATTGATTTTGATGTAGATGATAGCGGTTTTTTTGATTTCTTAAACTTAGACTTAGAAAAAGAAACAGGTGGAGAAGATGCGAAATTCAGGTATAATAATGCAGTTGATTTAACATCAAAAACCAATTCTGCTACGTTAAACGGAATCACTTTCAACTTCACCAATAAAATGGATTCGCCGGCATTTGTGACAATTGCCAATGATACGGATAAAGCTGTGGATAATATTATGAATTTTGTTAATAAATATAACGAAATTGTAGAAAAAGCGAATGGTAAACTGACAGAACCACGTAACCGTGATTATCCACCATTAACAGAAGCGCAAAGAAATGAAATGAGCGAATCGGAAATTGAACGTTGGGAAGAGCAAGCCAAAAGTGGCTTGTTACGAAGTGATCCTATTCTTACCAGCGCTTTAAGTCAGATGCGTCAGAATTGGTCTTCTGTTGTTAAAAATGAAGGAGCTTTTACACATATATCACAAATTGGGATTAGTACTACCTCGAATTACATGGATGGTGGTAAATTAGAAGTCGATGAAGATAAGCTGAGACAGGCACTTGAAGATGATGCTAGATCAGTGCAAAGATTATTTTCTAATAGTGTTGAGGGTGAAGGAAGAGGTATCATTAATCGGTTAGATAATACGGGTGATCGTACCACAGCGAGGATTCGTGAACAAGCGGGTAGAAGTACTTCTACATTAGAACAGTATTCATTAGGTAGAAGGTTAAAGGAAATTGATACACGAATGACTGCATTTCAAGCGAGATTACAACAAGTGGAAACTCGTTACTGGAGTCAATTCACGAGAATGGAACAAGCAATCCAACGAATGAATGATCAATCCAATTATATGTTTCAACAATTTAATGGTGGTTTTTAATGTTTTAAAAGGAGTGGCAAAATGGCACAACAACAATACCAAGCGTATAAGAATAATTCAGTGAATACAGCTTCCCCTGGAGAATTGACGTTAATGCTCTATAATGGTTGTTTGAAATTCATCAAATATGCGAAAAAAGGTATGGAAACAGAAGATTTTCAAATGAAAAACACGAATATACAAAAAGCGCAAAGAATTATTCAAGAATTAATGGTAACTTTAGATCCTAAAGCTGAAATATCCAAACAAATGATGCCATTGTATGATTATATTCATCATACCTTGATGAATGCCAATATTAAAAATGATGTTGCAAGTCTAGATGAAGCTTACGGCATGGTTGAAGAATTTCGAGACACTTGGAAAGAAGTTTTAAGGCAAACACGAAAACAACAACACGGACAAGGTGCGAGAGCTTAATGGAGCGGATGGAGCAATTAAAAACAATTACCTATGAGCTAAGAGAATGCGTGAGTGAATCGTTTTCTACAAATGATCGAGAAAAAAAAATGGATGAAATGAATCAATTGTTAGAGAAACGAGCGCATATATTAGAGAGTATAGAGCCTCCATATACAGAAGAAGAACAAGCGATAGGTAAGGAACTACTCCCAATTGATGCAGAAATAACAGAAAAAATGAATGCTATTTTTTCAAACATTAAACAAGAGATTCGATCTGTGAAGAAGCAAAAAACATTAAATAAACAATACACGAACCCGTACATTAATGTAGTTACGAATGACGGAACATATTGGGACAAGAAGAAATAAAAACCTGATCTATTGATCAGGTTTTTTCCATCAAACATTGTAATAAACTTAGAATGCGCTCCTAAAAGTTATTAATGATATTAACATAAAGAAAAGAAGAATGCCATGGATCGATGTCCCGATAATACTGGTTGTTAGACCTGCAATAGCCATGCCCCTGCCCCCTTGTTCGGTGGCAGTAATCTCTTTCAATGAACGATTTGCAAGGACGATACCAATAATACCTAGTACCACACCTAACCATACAATAATAATTGATAAGATTCCAATAACCATTGAAGCAATAGCTTTTCCGTTTGTTGGTGGTGCTGGTCGATATTGTTGCGTTTCCATTTTAGAATCACCTTTTCATTAAAATATGTGATTTCATTATAGCATGCTTTTGTAATAATATTCATTAATATTGAATAACCTAATAGATATCTAATCAAGTAATGAAGTATCATTTTATCCCGGAGCAACCGTCCGTAAGACTCCCACTTCAAAACAACAAGAAAAACAAGTTGTTTAAGTGGGAGTAACGGACGCTAGCACCCCGAATGGTTCAAAGGCCTTTTAGGTCATCCTTTAGGGCTAACAATCAGTGGGGGAATACCTAAAAACCCCCACTGATTGAAGTTTCACTTTATAAAAATATTTTTCTGTTTTTGGTTTATTCCTATTAAGAAAAGGGTATAAAGTATTATAGATATAGAAAGGAGGACACTTTTATGAAATATAACATTAGAGGTGAAAACGTTGAGGTGACAGGAGCAATAAAAGAGTATGTGGAGAAAAAGATTAGCAAGCTAGAACGTTATTTTGACACCCCTCCAACGTCAGATGTCAATGTGAATTTAAGTGTCTATAATGAAGAGCAAGAAATTGAGGTTACGATTCCAATGCCGAACTTATTACTAAGAGCGGAGGAAAAGCATACAGATTTGTATGCAGCAATTGATTTAGTAGTAGATAAGTTAGAACGACAAATTAGAAAATATAAAACCAAAATCAATCGAAGAATCCGTCAAAAAGGTGCTCCAAAACATGTTTTTGCTGAAATGGAAGATGAAACATTAGACTATGACGAAGAAGATGGTTTAGAAATTGTTCGTACGAAACGATTCGATCTAAAACCAATGGATTCAGAGGAAGCAATTTTACAAATGGATATGCTAGGTCACAACTTCTTTGTATTTACCAATGCAGAATCTGGAGATACCAATGTAGTTTACCGAAGAAATGACGGAAAATATGCCTTAATTGAACCGAATTAAAAAATAAATAATCTTACATAGAGACCATCGCAATGCAAGTTTGCGATGGTCTCTTAGCATAAAGAACCATTTTACTTAAGACAAAAATTTGATACCACTATTACGTATAAGGAAGGATTATGTTTCTAACAATGCTAGGAGATCATGCTTTAGTTATGTCCATTGGATTGGTTTTGATTGTGAAAAAATGCCTCGATAGTAAATGCCGCCATTCCTACTGCTGAAGAATGAAATTTAGGCTCTGCAAACTGAATTTTTAGCTCTTCTTGATGAAAACCAATCGTATGCTTCTGTATATATTTTTCGATGACAGGGCGAATCCACCGCTCCGCTCGAATAAATTGATTCCCAATAATAACAAGTTCAGGATTAAAGATATTGATACAGTTAGTTAATCCCATTCCTATATATTCAGCAATGTTCTCAAATAAATGAATGGTTGAGTGATCCCCGTTACTAGCATACTCAATTAATCGATCAAATGGAGCAAGTTCATTTGGGGAGATGATTTCCAATTGTATTGCTTTCTCGATTAATGCTTGTTCAGAAGCATATCTTTCCCAGCAACCGACGTTACCACAGCGACAAGCGATCCCATCATTGTCAATCGTCATATGACCAATTTCCCCAGCGAACCCATGTAAACCACTATATAATTCTCCATTTAATATTAATCCCATCCCAATACCATTTCCAATACTTGCATAAATCATGTGATTAGCTGTCTGGCCAGAACCGAATTTCATTTCTCCATAAGCTCCTGCGTTTGCTTCATTTTCAATGATTACAGGGGTAGAAAAATAATTTTCTAATACTTGTTTCAATTGAATTCTTTTCCAGTCAAGGTTAGGGGCAAGTAAAACTTCTCCTTGTTTGCTGACTACACCAGGCACTCCAATGCCAATTCCGATAATTCCATAAGTACTTGTTGGAGCAGCAGCATGAAGTTTGGTGATGAACTCAATTAATTTAGGAAGAACAGCATTGAATTCTTTTTTCTGGAAATGTATCCGTTCTTCTAAAACGATATCTCCAGTTAAATCGGTTAACAACCCCCAAATATAACCAACACCTAAATCGATTGAAAGGGTATAGCCAGCTCGACGATTAAATAGTAACATGACAGGCCTTCTACCACCACTGGACTCACCAGGACCAGATTCATGAATAAAATCCTCTTCAATAAGTTCACTTACCAACGACGATACCGTTCCTTTATTTAATCCGGTAAGTTGAGCAACATTTGCTCGAGATAAAGGGGTATTTGCTTTGACAGTTTCTAATACAAGCATTTTGTTTTCTTTTTTTATGATCTGTTGATTCCACGTTTGATTCACGATTACTCACTCTTTCTCCCTTGTTATCTGACGGAAACCGTTTATAAGATTCCCCTCAGTAGTTGTTAAAGTGGGAAGGGAACTAACGGTTGCGTTCGACGTTATTTTTTTGTTCAGGTTAAATTACTATTAATGTAACATAAAAAAGAAAAGATTACTATAAACTTAGTTTGTCCGCTAGACAAACTAAGTTTAACTTGCTATAATTTTATTAAAGCTAAGCAAATGCTTGCTAAATTAGAAGGGGGTTATTTTAATGACTTATTTTGAAAGCGTTAAACAAATTAATTTTGAAGGAATAGACTCAAAGAATCCTTTGGCATTTAAATTTTATAATCCAACGGAAAAAATCAATGGTCAAACAATGGAAGAGTTTTTGCGATTCGGTGTTGCGTATTGGCATACGTTAACTCAGGATTTATCGGATCCATTTGGAGCAGGAACGGCGATCCGACCTTGGGATCACTTGACTGGAATGGATCAAGCAAAAGCAAGAGTGGAAGCAGCTTTTGAATTTTTTGAAAAACTGGGAGTGAAGTATTTTTGTTTTCATGATGTTGACATTGCACCAGAAGGAAACAGTCTGCGAGAATCATATAAAAATTTAGACACTATCGTTTCAATGATAAAAGGTTATATGAAAGATAGTGGTGTGAAATTATTATGGAATACTGCGAATAACTTTACACACCCACGATTTGTTCATGGAGCGGCATCTTCTAATCATGCAGATGTCTTTGCTTATGCTGCAGCTAAGGTGAAAAAAGGATTGGAGATTGGGAAAGAATTAGGTGGAGAAAATTATGTGTTTTGGGGTGGACGTGAAGGTTATGAAACTTTGTTAAACACGGATTTAAAACTGGAACAAGACAATCTAGCGCGTTTTTTCCAAATGGCAGTAGACTATGCGCGGGAAATTGACTTTGATGCACAGTTTTTAATTGAGCCAAAACCAAAAGAACCAACGACGCACCAATATGATTTTGATAGTCAGTCTACCCACGCTTTTTTACTTAATTATGGATTGCAAGATCACTTCAAGCTAAACATTGAAGCGAACCACGCTACTTTAGCTGGTCATACATTTGAACATGAATTACGCTATGCGCGAGTAAATGGTATGTTAGGTTCCGTAGATGCAAACCAAGGAGATCCTTTATTAGGTTGGGATACTGATGAGTTTCCAACAGACTTATATTCTACCGTACTAGCAATGTATGAAATCATTAAAAATGGTGGTTTAGGTTCAGGAGGTTTAAATTTTGATGCCAAAGTGCGCAGAGGTTCCTTTGAAGCAGAAGATTTATTCCATGCACATATTGCTGGAATGGACAGCTTTGCTATCGGGTATAAGGTAGCGCAAAAAATGATTGATGATCAAGTATTTGAGTCCATACTAGCAGACCGTTACCATACATTTAGTGAGGGAATCGGCTTGGATATAGTGAATGGAGCAACAGATTTTAAAAAATTAGAAGCACACGCATTATCGTTAGGGGAAATTAAACATCAGTCTGGCCGATTAGAAGTTATTAAAGCAACTATTAACCAGTACTTATTTAAAGCAATTGCAAATCAATAAAGTGAAACTTCAATCAGTGGGGAGGATAAAAACCTCACTGATTGAATTTCCCCTTATTCATTAAGGGTAATGTAAAAGAGTCGGTATGTTGAGCTTTTTTTGGAAAACTATAATGGAACCGCAAAGCAATGGACGAAGCGATTTTTCTCTTAGGAAGAGGTGTACAGATGAAGTATGTAATGGGTGTTGACTTAGGTACCAGTGCGGTAAAGGTGTTACTGGTAAACGAGAACGGTGAGGTAGTGGATCAAGAAGCCAAAGATTATCCATTATTGCAACCAAAAGCTGGATATAGCGAACAAGAACCAGAGCAATGGTTTACCCAGACCATATTAGCTATGAAAGAATTAACCAAGCGATTTGATGGAGAGATTACATTAATAGAAGGAATTAGCTTCTCTGGACAAATGCACGGTTTGGTTTTATTGGATCAAACAAATACTCCACTTCGTCCAGCGATTTTATGGAACGATACGAGAACTACTAAACAATGCGAGACAATCTATCAAAAAGTAGGTAAAGAACGTTATATCGAAATAACGAAAAATTTGGCATTAGAGGGATTCACTCTACCAAAAATCATTTGGGTAAAAGAAAATGAACCAGACCTTTTTGCTAAAGCTACAACGTTTTTATTACCAAAAGATTATTTACGTTATCGTCTGACCAAACAGTTAGCTATGGATTATTCTGATGCCGCCGGAACTGGTTTATTGGATGTAGCGGCTAAAGATTGGAGTGCGGAGATTTGTGCTACAGTTGATATTCCACAATCACTTTGTCCTCCATTAGTTGAATCAAGTGAGAAAGTAGGAACAATCATTCCTGAGTTAGCAGCTAGCATCGGATTGTCTAGCAAGACAAAAGTGTTTGCGGGTGGAGCAGATAATGCTTGTGGTGCAATTGGGTCAGGCATCTTATCAGAGGGGAAAACGTTTGCCAGCATTGGAACTTCGGGTGTTGTGTTATCTTATGAACCGAGTGGAGAAAAAGATTATGAGGGGAAAGTGCATTACTTCAATCATGGCGAGAAGGATGCATATTACGCAATGGGTGTGACATTATCAGCAGGTCATAGTCTTTCGTGGTTTAGAGATACTTTTGCGTCAGGTTTATCGTTTGAAGCATTGTTAGCTGATATAGCTTCTGTCCCTATTGGTGCAAACGGGTTGTTATTCACGCCATACCTTGTTGGTGAACGAACACCACATGCCGATGCGACGATTCGGGCTAGTTTTATTGGAATGGACACGACTCATCGACTAGTCGATTTCACGCGTGCGGTTTTAGAAGGAATAACCTTTTCGCTTCAAGAATCCATTGAAATATTTCGTGAAAAAGGTAAACAGATTGATACTGTTTATTCCATTGGTGGTGGAGCAAAAAATCCGGTTTGGTTACAAATGCAAGCAGACATTTTTAATGCAAAAATTGTTCGACTGAAAAGTGAACAAGGACCAGGAATGGGAGCAGCAATGTTGGCAGCCCTTGGTTGCGGTTGGTTCTCGACACTACAAGCATGTGCAGATCATTTTTTAATGGAGGCAGATGTATACGAACCAATTCCAGATCATGTGAAAAAATATCAATCATTGTATCAGCTGTATCGTCAAGTTTATCAACAAACGAAAGAGCTAAACCAAAACTTAATGTCCTTCCGATAAAATCGTCTAATTTGTATTTCCTTTTTGATAAGGAAAAGCTGGATCTGATAAACGAATGATTATATAAATATGCCTTTGATGAGCCTGTTTCCCTTTTGGGAAGCAGGCTCAAATTATATAATCAATGTGTGAGTATAAAGAGCGAACCGAGAGTTTTTTTTGCTCGTCTGAGTAGATAAAATGGTGAATTAGCGAGCAAGGTTAACAGAAACTCCATTAGCTGGTTGTGCCCCAGTAAGTTGTGTTATACTAGCACTCTCCCATTTTTGAAAACATTTTAAACAATGTTGTATACGAGGGGAAATTCTATAATTAGAATGTTGGGAACTAACATCTCGCATGGTACAACGAATATTTGTGGAGGAATAGCGACCAGTCTTCTGGATTGAAATTACTTCCATATTCTCACGGATATAATAATTGTTGAAAAATTCACCATAGCGTGTAAAATGATTGGAGATCAAGTTTTAGCGGGTTCACTTAATGGATGCATTCTATTCAGTTGCAAGACCATGATATTAACTCTTTGAAACACTGGTTACTGATTTAAAAGATTTACGTAACATAGAAAGTACCATAAAGAAAACCAAAAAAAAGGTGTACAAATCTCGAAGAAAAAAACTATACTTACCAGCATGATGGTAAGTGTTTTCCCATACTAGAATAAAAAAAGGGGTGCAGTTATATGGGGTTGGGGTTGCGTTTGCGAGATGCTTTACAGGGGATGTCACGAAAAGAAAAACTCGATTATATTTGGGAGTATTATAAGATCCATATTGTTGGTACAATAGCTTTTCTATTTTTTGTCGTCTTTATTATTGGAGGGGCTTTCAGATCCGAACCTGAAGTGTTGGGAATAACAGTAGTTAGCGAAGCGGATGATGAAGAAATTAGAGCAATAGAGCAAGAAATGTATGAATTCGTTTTCGATGATTTTGACTTGTATTTTGAGCATGTATACCATGAAAGTGGTCTGTTAGAAAATAACCCTTACGAAATGACGGAGAGAATGTTTATTAGTCTTACGTTAGGTCAAATTGATCTTTTCGTTACAAATGTTGCTTTTATTGAGCAGCTAATTAATGAAGACATTTTTGTACCAATAACGGATAAAATTGATGTTTCTAGATTTGAAGAAGCGGGACATGAATTACTTATTGTTGATGAGGAAATTTATGCGATCAGTGCGAAAGAAATGTTTCCCTTTAAGGAACATGAAACGTTTGAATCCAGTTATATTTTCTTCCCTGCCACCGGAAGAAATTGGGATCGTGTGGAACTCGTTTTGGATGCTTTAAATGAGCAATAATTTCATCAGAAACATTTTCAATGTTTGATTTGCTGACTTAGCTACTAAGATGCAATAGTTAACGATGGTATTCGAATCGCTGAATTAGTTGATAAAAATGAATTCCCATCTTGCTATAGTATCATGGTGGCTCCCTAAGAGATAGAGCAGAATCTGCTAGACAAGTAATAAAGCAACTGAATCATCCAAATGTAAAACGGTATTGGCAACCAGAGGTAGGAGCCTTGCAAAAGCAACGATTATAACGTATTGAAGGCAATTTTGGACTATATGTATTTCATACCAGTTGATTTTTTTAAAAAATGATGATGAGTAGTACAAACTATGAAATCATGTGCACTAATCATTGTATTGTACCCTTTCGTAGCTTAATTTATCACTAGAGAAACATTCTTGTTTTTGCCATATGCTAGTGTTATGATAAGGGGTAGATTAACAGCATGTATTGTTAGCCATTTTTACTAAATAGAGGAGCGTATATTATGCGTGGATTACTTAAAAAGATGTTTGACGGTAACCAACGTCAATTAAATCAACTTCAAAAGTCAGTCGATGAAATAGAAGCGTTGGAATCGGAATATGAACAATTGTCTGATTATGCAATACAGGAGAAAACTAGCGAATTTAAAAAACGTTATCAAGACGGTGAAACCTTGGATGACTTGATGGTAGAAGCCTATGCACTTGTTCGCGAAGCATCAAAACGTGTATTAAATATGCGTCCCTTCCCTGTGCAGTTATTAGGTGCCATTGTTTTGCACGGCGGAGATATTGCAGAAATGAAAACTGGGGAAGGAAAAACGTTATCCTCAACGATGCCTGCCTATTTAAACGCGTTATCAGGTAAAGGTGTTCACATTATTACCGTAAATGAATATTTAGCAGATCGTGATGCACGAGAAATGGGACAACTTTTTGAATTTCTTGGATTAACTGTCGGTTTAAATGTTAACAGTCTAACAAAAGAACAAAAACGTGAAGCATACCTAGCAGATATCACTTATGGAACTAATAACGAATTTGGTTTTGATTATTTACGTGATAATATGGTACTTTACAAAAATCAAATGGTACAACGTCCTTTGCATTTTGCGATAATTGATGAGGTCGATTCGATTTTAATTGATGAAGCACGTACACCGTTAATTATATCGGGTTCTGCCCGTAAGTCAGCAAGTCTTTATCAGCAAGCTAATGCATTTGTACGCACATTAAAAAAAGAAGCTGATTTTAGTTTTGATGAAAAAACAAAAGGGGTTCAACTAACAGAAGAAGGTATTAATAAAGCCGAAAACTTCTTTGGTGTAGAGAACTTATTTGACTTGGAGAATGTTACATTAACCCATCACATTAATCAAGCGTTAAAAGCCCATGCTTCCATGCATCGAGACACGGATTATGTAGTGGAAGAAGGCGAAGTTGTCATTGTTGACCAATTTACGGGACGTTTAATGAAAGGCCGCCGTTATAGTGATGGTCTTCACCAAGCAATTGAAGCAAAAGAAGGTTTGCAAATTCAGAATGAAAGCATGACATTAGCTTCGATCACATTCCAGAACTATTTCCGTATGTATGAGAAATTAGCTGGTATGACGGGTACTGCAAAGACGGAAGAAGAAGAATTTCGCAACATTTACAACATGAATGTCCTTGCGATTCCTACGAACAAACCAATTGTGCGTGATGATCGTCCAGACTTAATTTTTAAAACAATAGATGGGAAATATCGTGCAGTTGTAGAAGAAATTAAAAAACGTAATCAATCAGGTCAACCTGTTCTCGTAGGTACAGTGGCAGTTGAAACCTCTGAGCTAATCTCACAATTGTTAAAAAGGGCAGGAGTTAATCATAATGTTTTAAATGCAAAAAATCATTATCGAGAAGCAGAGATTATTGAAAATGCTGGTCAACTAGGTTCTGTCACGATAGCTACCAACATGGCAGGACGTGGTACAGATATTAAATTAGGTAAAGGTGTCATTGAACTTGGCGGGTTAGCTGTAATTGGAACAGAACGTCATGAATCTCGCCGAATTGATAATCAGTTACGTGGTCGTTCAGGTCGACAAGGAGACCCTGGGGTTACACAGTTTTATTTATCTATGGAAGATAATTTAATGCGACGCTTCGGTTCAGATAACATGCGAGCAGTGATGGAGCGGCTCGGTATGGATGATTCGCAACCGATCGAGAGTAAAGTGATCTCTAGGGCAGTAGAATCTGCTCAGAAACGAGTGGAAGGAAATAACTTTGATGCACGTAAAAACATCCTTTCTTATGATGATGTATTACGTGAACAACGTGAAATTATTTATAAACAGCGCTTTGATGTAATTGATTCAGATAATTTACGAGAAATTATTGAAACAATGATCGAATCGGTTGTTACCGAAACTGTACAAACGCACACACAAGATGATGATCATCAAGAGTGGGATTTACACGCGATTACAGAGTATGTTCATGCAAACTTAGTCGAAGAAAACTATCTAACAGAAGCTGATTTGAAGGATAAAGAACCTGACGAGATCATTGCGTTTATTATGGATAAAGTTCGTGAAAAGTATGTGGAAAAAGAAGCAGATTTAGGTCCAGAGCAAATGCGTGAATTTGAAAAAGTAATTTTATTACGTTCAGTGGACACAAAATGGATGGATCATATTGACCAAATGGATCAACTTCGTCAAGGTATCCACCTTCGTGCTTACGGTCAAAACGACCCATTACGTGAGTATCAAATGGAAGGTTTTGCAATGTTTGAACAAATGGTCGCCTCGATAAATGAAGATGTGGCACGTTATGTGATGAAAGCACAAGTTCGACAAAACTTAAAGCGTCAAGAAGTTGCAAAAAATGCGACAGCCGTATCTGGTGATCAAGGTAAAAAGCAAAAGAAGAAGACACCGTTTGTAAAAGCAGAAACTGTCGGTCGTAATGACCCATGTCCTTGTGGTAGTGGAAAAAAATACAAGCAATGTCACGGGCGATAATCATTGAACAAGGACACTCTCTTTCGCTAGAGAGTGTCCTCTATATATTCGAGTTTAATTTTGTTAGGGTTAAATACTATTATCGAGGTGAAGAAATTGGAATTAGCAGAAATAAAGCAAGAACTTGAGAAAATGGCAACAAAATTAACAGACTTTAGGGGGTCTCTTTGACTTAGAAGAAAAGCGAACGCGTATCGCTGAATTAGAAGCGGAAATGAGTGACCCTGAATTCTGGAATGATCAACAAGCGGCACAGAAGGTTATAAACGAGGCTAATGCCCTTAAAGAACTAGTCCAAACTTTTGATAAGCATGTGGAGAGTCTTGAAAATCTGGAAGTTTCTTATGAGTTGGTCAAGGAAGAAGCGGATGAGGATCTTAGACAAGAGTTAGAAGATGAATTAATTCCTTTAACAAAAGCTTTGAATGAGTTCGAATTATTTATTCTTCTTAGTGAACCTTATGATAAGAGTAACGCAATATTGGAGCTTCATCCAGGTGCAGGGGGAACCGAATCACAAGACTGGGCTAGTATGCTGCTTCGAATGTATACACGTTGGGCAGAACGAAAGAATTTTAAAGTGGAAACACTTGATTATTTACCAGGGGAAGAAGCAGGTGTGAAAAGTGTTACACTATTGATTACAGGGCATAATGCTTATGGTTATTTAAAAGCTGAAAAAGGAGTTCACCGTCTTGTTCGAATCTCTCCATTTGATTCATCCGGAAGAAGACACACTTCTTTTGCTTCGTGTGAAGTCATGCCCGAATTAGACGATGACATCGATATCGAGGTTAATACAGAAGATCTAAAAATTGACACGTATCGTGCTAGTGGTGCGGGTGGTCAGCATGTAAACACGACTGATTCAGCTGTTCGAATTACTCATGTACCTACGAACACGGTTGTAACCTGCCAGTCTGAGCGTTCGCAAATCAAAAACCGAGAACAAGCAATGAAGATGTTAAAAGCTAAGCTTTATCAATTGGAGATTGAGAAGCAACAAGCAGAGATTAGTGAAATTCGTGGTGAACAAAAAGAAATTGGTTGGGGAAGTCAGATTCGTTCTTACGTTTTCCACCCTTATTCTATGGTAAAAGATCATCGTACAAATGTAGAAACAGGCAATACACAATCTGTACTGGATGGGGATTTAGATCCTTTCATCAATGCATACTTACGTGAACAAATGAATTAAAGTTTTAAAAGCATTTTGTTGTTTGATTTGAACAGCGAAATGCTTTTTTATTTTGATGATCGCAAGTGGGTTCGAAAAGTAGCATCTAAATTCGAAAAGCCGCCTGTAAATCGCGAAGAATGCACGCAAATTCCTATATTACGAACTTCAAATTCTCTATTACCATAACAGAACCAAAAGCCCCGAGATCACTACTAATTTATGAACTAGTCTCAGAGCAACAGTTTGTAAGACTCCTACCTAAAAAACAAAAATATAAAAGCTAGTTCAATGGGAGTATCAGAAGGAAGTTCCTAACAGCTTCAAGAATCTTTAGATCATCCTTTAGGGCTAATTATCAGCGGAAAAGATCCTGCCCTCTATTGATTGAAGTTTTAATTAATTGTCGAATTATTTCTGTGAACAGGTTGTTAGATATTGTAGAAAAATGATATACTCCAGAAGGTTAAAAAAAGTAATTAGAGGTGACTAAAAATGATAGCAAAATATCGTCGTGAACCAATGCCCAAGTCTTTGGTTTATTTTATAGAATATAGTTTCGTTTTACTGGGTTGTTTTTTTGTAGCTATTGCATTTAATTTGTTTTTATTACCGAATAATGTTGCTTCTGGAGGCGTAGCAGGGATAAGTACAATAACAAATTCCATATTTGGATGGCAGCCTTCCATTGTACAATGGGCAATTAATATCCCATTGTTTTTTATCGGAATCGCCATTTTAGGGAAGAAATTCGGGGTGAAAACTCTTGTCGGTACGATTATGGTTCCTCTTTTCGTGTATTTTACGAGTGACTGGTCACCAGCAACTCCAGATCCGTTGCTTGGAGCAATATTTGGTGGTATGAGTGCTGGATTAGGGATTGGCATCGTTTTTCGAGGAAAAGGATCAACGGGCGGCATCGATTTGGCAGCACAAATTGTCCACAAATATCTTCCGTTACCACTTGGTATATGTGTTGCTTTGTTTGATGGCTTAATTGTTTTGACAGCGACTTTTGTTTTCTCTGTAGAACAAGGATTGTATGCGATGATCGGGTTATTTGTAACAAGTAGAACGATTGATTTTGTTCAAGTTGGTTTTAATACTTCCAAAAGTATTATGATTATTACGGATTATGTTGAAGAAGTAAGGCAAGTTTTACTTCAAGAAATTGATCGTGGAGTAACGGTTTGGAATGCAGAAGGAGGCTACACAGCCCAAAAACGAAAAATGATCATGTGTGTTGTGAATCAAAGAGAGTTTAGTAGAACTACACAAGTAGTTAAGCATGCTGATCCAAATGCGTTTATTGTTGTGATGAACGCCAGTGAAGTGCTAGGTGAAGGGTTTACAAAAGGCTAAATATGTCTGAAAAGCATAACCTTTCCTTGCTACCCATGTTTGAAATTACCTATGAAGATTATGTCACGTTTTGAAATGAAATTGTAATGAAAAAAAACCATGGTTAGATGTTATAATAAAATAGATTCATGATGCGACAGAATATTACAGTTTGTGTCAATAAATCTAATCGTAAAGGTGAGTATATATTATGATAGAAATGAAAGATGTGAAAAAAACATATCCTAATGGCGTTTCAGCCCTTAATGGTGTAGATATTTCGATAGATGCTGGTGAATTTGTTTATCTTGTAGGTCAGAGTGGCGCAGGAAAATCTACTTTTATTAAACTAATTTTTCGTGAAGAAATAGCGTCTAGTGGTTCAATTAAAGTTGATAATTTTGATCTATTAAAAATGAAATGGAAAGAGGTCCCGCTCTTACGTCGTGATATTGGGGTTGTATACCAAGACTTTAAACTCCTACCGAAGATGACTGTCTATGAAAATGTTGCTTTTGCATTAGAAGTTGTCGAAGAGACCCCACGTAATATTAGAAAAAGAGTAATGGAAGTATTAGATCAGGTTGGTTTAAAAAACAAGGCGAGATTTATACCAGACGAACTTTCCGGTGGAGAACAACAACGAGTATCCATTGCTCGTGCGATTGCTAACTATCCAAAACTATTAATTGCGGATGAGCCAACAGGAAACTTAGATCCGGATACATCGTGGGAGATTATGAAGCTATTAGAAGAAATCAATGCTGCGGGTACAACGATTATAATGGCCACTCACAGTAAAGAGATTGTCAACACGATAAAAAGACGTGTAATTGCCATTGAAGGTGGATTAATTGTGCGTGACCAACATAGAGGTGATTATGGCTATGAAACTTAGAACAGTGAAACGACATTTCCGTGAAGGATTGAAGAATAGTTGGAGAAACAGTTGGATGACCATTGCTTCAGTAGGTGCAGTTACGACAACATTAATTTTAGTGGCCACATTTTTAGCTTTAATGATGAATTTAAATCATGTGGCTAGTAACTTAGAAGAAGATGTAGAAGTAAAGGTTCTAGTAGATTTGACTGCGACGGAAGAGGAAACGATTGAACTCGGAGAGAATCTAGCAGAAATTGATAATGTGGAATCAGTAGTTTTTTCATCCAGAGATGAAGAATTACAAGCTTTAGTTTCTAGTATGGGCGATATTTGGGGTGCTTATGAGGATGATAATCCTCTGAATGATGCATTTATTGTGCGTGCAACGGATCCGCACGATACGATTGAAATAGCAGAAGAAATAGCTGATTTCAATCAAGTTGAACGCGTTAACTATGGACAAGATGTTGTGCAGAATTTGTTCCGTTTTAACCAATATGCTCGAAACATTGGTCTGGTACTTATTTTAGCGCTTGTCTTTACGGCTATTTTCTTAATCTCAAATACGATTAAAATAACGATTATGGCTAGAAGAAAAGAAATCGAAATAATGAAACTTGTTGGCGCAACAAATTGGTTTATACGTTGGCCGTTCTTTGTTGAAGGACTTCTATTAGGCGTACTTGGTAGTATTTTACCTATCGCCTTACTAATAAGCGGTTATTACTTTCTAGATCAAAACATTGAATCAGTTAATCAGTTTAGTTTTATTGAGATACTTCCATTTAACCCATTTGTATGGCAATTATCATTTCTTGTTCTTGCCATTGGCGCATGTATAGGCGTTTGGGGAAGTGTAATGAGTGTTCGTAAATTCCTTAAAGTGTAGCCTCTATTTCAAGAGGCTATACCTACATAAATTAATAGTTTGATATAGTGGGAGATTTGAAAAGAAAAAGGAGGATTTCTGGCATGAAGAAATGGTTTGCTTATCTATTTATTGTAACATTACTAGTTAGTTTTGTTTTGCCTTCAGGAAATACGACAACTGCACAGAGTATTGCTGATCTAGAAAGAGAATTGAAAGAATTAGAAGAAGAACGTAATAGTATTGATCAAGACTCCAGTGATGCAGAACAAAAACTTGCTGAAAATGAAGCAAAGCAAGCAGAAGTTAGTCAAGAGATCGATGACATCAACGCTGAATTAGATGTAACGGAAGCAAATCTTGCCAACAAGCAAAATGATATAACGAAAACAAATGAGCAAATAAAAACGATCGAGACGTCTATTAAAGAAACAGAAATAGAAATTGAACAAACTGAAATCGAGATTATAGATCTTAATGACGAGATTGATATTTTAATGGCAAGAATTGCCGACCGTGAAGAGTTAATAAAAAATCGGATGCGCTCTATTCAACACAATGGTGGAGATGTAACATACTTACAAGTGTTAATGGGCGCACAAAGCTTCGGTGATTTTATTAATAGAGTAACTGCTGTAACACGTATTATTGATCAAGATAATACTATCATCGAGAGGCAGCAGGCGGATAAGTTAAGTTTAGAAGAAAGCGTAGCACTGGTTGAAGAAAAACAAGATCAATTAACTGCTGATAAAGAACGGTTAGATAATGACAAGAATGAATTAGAAAACCAAAGAGCCACATTGGTTGCTCAACAGCAAGAATTAGCTAACTTACAAGCCCAGTTAAATGAGCAAATCGATGACCGTACAAATTTAATGGCTACATTAGAAGATGAATATGATGAGTTAGAAGAATATCAAATAACTTTGGCAGACCTACAAGAAGTTCAACGCAGTTCCGTCGCAGCCCTCGAAAAAGCGATTGAGTTGGCACGTAAAGAAGAGGAAGAAAAACAGAGATTAGCCCAATTAGCACAAGAGCCACAAAACGATCAAGCTTCAAATAATGCTGTCTTGTTTTGGCCTGCTTCAACAAGAAGGGTAACTTCACCATATGGTTATCGTACTCATCCAATTACTGGTGAACCATATAGATTTCACACTGGGATAGATATTGCTCAAATTGGATATCAAGAAATTTATGCCGCTGAAGCTGGAATTGTACAAGCAACTTATACGGAAAATGATGGACTGATGAGAGGTTATGGTGATACGATTTTGATAACACACTATATAGATCTTAATGGTGATGGAAATAGGCAACAAATCTCCACCTTATATGCTCATTTGCGCAGTGGAACTACTCTAGTACGAGCAGGGGATCAGGTTCAACGAGGACAAAAAATTGCGACAATGGGCAATACAGGTAATTCCACTGGACAACATCTTCATTTTGAAGTTCATACTGGGCACTGGAGAGGTAGAGATAGTTCATTAAACCCACTCAATTATTTATCACCATAAAAGACTATGAAAGAAACTAGAAGCATATATTCTTTTTAGGGCATCGCACGCTACGTTGTGATGCCTTTTTTCCACATAAATATGATACACTAGAAGAATAGGACAAATTATTGAGGTGAATATTGTGCAAATAAAGAAAAGTCTTTTCGTAACCATGATTATTTTAGCTGTTTTCCTAGGGGGGATAGGTACATACTTTGGTACAATGTTCTTTACAGAGGATTCGCCTATGTATGATTTGACCGAAGAATCAGATGGCACAACCACTCTATCAGAAGCTGAATATCAAGAAATCATTGAAAGTATCAGTGATTCTGTAGCATTGCCAAAGGTTGTTCAAGCGTTTCAAATTATACAAGAATACTTTCTAGAATCAGTCGAAGATGATGATCTGATTGAGGGTGCTGTGCGTGGCATGCTTAATACATTAGATGATCCGTATAGTGAATACATGGATTCGGAATCAATGGAGCGATTTAATGAACAAATTGAATCCTCATTTGAGGGGATAGGTGCAGAGGTAAGCATGGTAGATGGTCGTGTGACCATTGTTGCACCAATTAAAGATTCTCCGGCTGAAAAAGCAGGTTTGCGACCAAATGATCAAATTTTAACTGTAGATGACGAAAGTGTCGAAGGGTTAGATCTGTTTGAAGCTGTATCAAAAATTCGTGGAGAAAAGGGATCAGAAGTTACCCTCGAAATTATTCGCCCTGGGGTGTCCAACGAGATAACGATAACGTTGGTACGTGATACGATTCCTCTTGAGACTGTTTATACAGAAAGTCAAGAAGTCAATGGAGATCATGTAGGGTTTATTCAAATAACTTCTTTTTCTGAAAATACTGGTGCGCGTTTTAAAGAAGATTTAGCGACATTAGAAGATGAAGGTATTGACGGCTTAGTGATTGATGTTCGAGGTAATCCTGGTGGGTTATTGCCAGTGATTCAAGATATCTTACAAATCTTTATAACCAAAGATCAGCCATACATGCAAATTGAAGATGGTCAAGGTGAGGTGGAGCGTTACTACTCTACTCTTGAAGAACCAAAAGATTATCCTATTAGTGTTTTAATTGATGAAGGCAGCGCATCTGCTTCAGAAATTTTAGCGATCTCATTACGTGAAGCAATAGACGCAACAATTGTTGGTACGACAAGTTTTGGAAAGGGAACTGTTCAACAGACAATTCCAATGGGAGATGGCAGTTCAATCAAATTAACCTTGTTTAATTGGTTATCGCCTGAAGGCACATCGATACATCGTGTTGGTGTAGAGCCAACCATTGAGGTTGAACAACCAGAGTATTATTATGTAGCTCCGATCCAAGTAGAAGAAGATGCGTTTGTCTATAATGATAGTGATGACAATATTGGCTTCGCTCAAATTATGCTCCGAGGACTGGGATATCAAGTTGACCGAACCGATGGGTATTTTAGTCAACAAACAGAAGATGCTCTGATCCAATTCCAATCAGATCAATCAATTGAAGAATCGGGCGAATTAAATAGCCAAACAGCTGAATTGCTTCAAGTGAACTTGATAGAACAGATAAGAAGTGGAGAGAACGATCTGCAACGTGAAAAAGCATTTGAAGTACTTTTTCAATAAGATAGAACTTCAATCATTAAGGGTTTTGTCTGTGCCTATGATGGTTAGTTATATCAGGATGAAAAATAATCCGCCCATGCTTAAGGGCGGATTATTTTTGCTTAAATAGCTTTACTATGCAGGAATTAGAAAAAAATAAATAGAATATAGGAGATAGCACTATTTTTAATTAAGTTGCGATAAACCCTCCTGTTTTACAGGATAGGTAATTGAATCGCGTTTGGAGGAGTTTACAGATGGAAGATTGGCTAATTGAATTAGCAAAAGGAATAGGAAGGTTTTTCCTAAATCCGTTGTTCTATTGGTTTATTATCATTACTTTTTTTGCATCAACTAGTCGAATAAAGCAAGAAAGAAAAAAATTCGGTAGCAAAATCTATGATTTATATGATGAAGTCTATGGAACACGTTTGTTATCTCTACTATTTGGACTGGGATTGATAGCTGTTTCATTATTATTAGGTGTTGTGTTGCATAATCTCATGATTATAGGACTTATTTTATTTACGATATTATTTTCTATTCATAAAAAATTCACATGGCTTTCTAGTGCATATACATTTGGTTTTACCACCATTGCATTGTTGTTCTTCCCATATTATCGTGATTATTTACCAGAGCTACTACAATCAGATATTACGGTTTATCAATGGGTTGCCTTTACCACATTAATGGGGCTTCTTTTGCTATTTGAAGCTGTTATTTTATTAAAAGTAGGACAAGATCAAACTTTTCCTGAAATAATGAAAAGTAAGCGCGGGAAGTGGGTTGGTCAGCATCGAATCAAAAAGATTGCTCTTCTTCCATTTGGAACGCTTATTCCTGCTGGATTAATCACTCCTTTTGCTGAATGGTGGCCAGTTATCGAGTTTGGTGAGAATACATATGGAATATTGTTCTTCCCAATTATTATTGGGTTTGAACACGTAATTCGAGGATCTTTACCTGTTAAAGCAGCTAAGGCTTTTAGTCAGTCCTTATTCATACTAGGGTTTTTGGTGATTGGCTTTTCTATATCCGGCTATTTCATGGGTGTATTTACAATAGTTAGTGTAGTAGTCGCTTTAATTGGTAGGGAATGGTTATCTTATCGATGGAAGCTAAAAGATCAAGCGAGAGGAATTTTGTTCAGTCCAAATTCTCAAGGTCTAAAAATATTGGCTATTATACCTGGTTCACCAGCTGAAGATCTTGGGTTACTAATTGGAGAAACGATTGTCAAAGTGAACGGAGAAAAAATAGAAGAACAATCCGAATTTTATCAAGCATTACAAATGAATAGTGCATTTTGTAAATTGGATATTATTGATGAGCGTGGTGAACTACGTTTTGCACAACGAGCGCTTTATCAAGGAGATCATCATGAATTAGGTATTATTTTTGCTTGTGATCCAACATTTGACTCCTCCGATGCATCTTAGAAACAACTTTTCCTGTGTTCTTTAAACCTAGATTTGTTGTCATTGTTCTTTTGTGAGCCTGTCCTAATATTGTGATGAAAGTATCTGAAAATAGAAATAAAAACTAATTGTAATCATACAATGATAAAGTGAAACTTCAATCAGTGGGGGAGTTAGGTATTTCCTCACTAATTGTTAGCCCTAAAGGCCCTTGAAGCCTTCGGGGTGATAGCGTCCGTTACTCGGGGATAAATAGATTGATCTTCGTTGTAGTAAAACAACAGGAATGGAGCGTGTGTACGTGAGTGAGTTATTAGGTTTTCTTGGTGGCATTGTTTTTTTAATAGTAGCAATTATTTTTACAATTATAGGTTCAGTTGTTTGGTTTATTTATATGAAAATAAGATATAAAACAGTTTCTTCAAATGAAGCATTGATCGTAACAGGGCCAAAGTTGGGTGATCCAGAAAGAGATCCGAGCATTTTCAAAGATAATGAAGGACGGTACATGAAGATTATCCGTGGTGGCGGACATCGGCTTAAACTTTTTCAAAGTTCGGAGAAGGTTTCCTTAAACGCTTTTCAGTTAGACATTACGACACCAAAAGTATATACATTAGAAGGTGTGCCAATTGAAGCTGATGCTATTGCAATGTTAAAGGTAGCAGATAATTTACAAGGAACAGCTAAATATGCCGAACAATTCCTCGGACGTAAACAAAAAGATATTGAAGCAGATGTTGCAGGAGTATTGGGTTCTAATTTACGAGCAATTTTATCAAAAATGACCGTAGAACAAATTAATAATGATCGAGAAAGTTTTAATACAGAAGTGAGGGATATTGCTCAGCAACAATTAGATGATATGGGCTTTAAGATTACTAGTTTAGGTTTAACCGATATAAGGGATGCTGATGGCAGTCAGTACCTGGTCAATTTGGGTCGTAAACGTGCAGCAGAAGTAAAACGTGTAGCAGACATGGCAGAAGCTAGTAATACGAGAGATACGAAAGTGCATAGTGCAAAGATGAACGAAGAAACGAAAAAGGAAGAGTATGAACGAGAAGTTTCAATCGCTGAAGCGCGGAAAGAAAAAGAATTAAAAGATGCGATGTTCAAAGAAGAGACAGAAAGAGCAAGAGCGAAAACAGAAGCAGCTTATGCATTAGAGCAAGCAGAACGAGAACTAGAGGTGGAAAAAGAACGACTAAAAGTAATTAGTCAAAATAAGGAAGAAGAATTACGGTTAATGCAAATGGAAAGAGAAAGAAATGTAAAACTGGAGCAAGAAGAAGCAAAGGTTCGAAAAGAAAAAGCAGATGCCGAATATTATGAACAAATCAAGAAGGCAGAGGCAGAAGCAGAAGCAAAGAAAAAAGCAGGGCAAGCGGAAGCAGAGGTAATTAGACAGACCAGCATAGCAGAAATAGAAGCAATCGAACGACGAGCAGAAGCATTAGCGAAGAATGAAGAAGTAATGATGTCCGAAATGATTATCAATATGCTACCAGAGTTTGCGAGAGCAGTATCAGAACCGTTAGCTAATGTTGAATCCATACGAATTATAGATGGTGGAGGAAGCGGAAATGGTAATGGAGTTCGAAGTTTGTCTGATGGAGTTACAGGTACGATGGTGAAGTTACAGGAAAGTCTATCTCAAATGACTGGAATTGATTTGAGTGAAATATTGAATAACCTTTCGAAAAAAAGTGACGATAAGTTCGAATTAAGTGTACCAGAAAATACATCGAATACCGAAGAGACTGACCGAGAAGCAGAGCATGTTGCCGAAGAAGAACAAGAATAAAAAGAACCCAACCATTTTATTTCCCCGGAAATATGGTTGGGTTCTTTTTTTGCCTCTTGAAGTAAGTTTTGCATATTTTTTTGTTACTGTATCGCTAGTAATTCTTGTAATTCATCTTTTGTCAGGGAAGTAAGCATCGTTTCTCCTGGTTGAATCACTTGATCAACAAGTTCCCGCTTTTTGGCTTGAAGTTGATAGATTTTTTCTTCAATTGTACCTGTAGTAATTAATCGAATCACTTGAACAACATTTTTTTGGCCGATCCGATGTGCTCTACCAGCTGCTTGTGCCTCAACAGCAGGATTCCACCATAAGTCATACAAAATTACTGTATCAGCTCCAGTTAAATTTAGTCCTGTACCCCCGGCTTTTAATGAAATGAGAAAGATATCTTTTTCACCATCATTAAAGGCATCAGCCATTTCCACTCTTTCTTGTGAAGGAGTAGAACCGTCTAAATAAAAGAGTTTGTGTCCTTCAGAAGCTAATCTGTCGTGGATGATCTTCAACATACTTGAAAACTGTGAAAAGATTAGTGGCCGTTTTCCGTTTGCTCTTAACTCGGTAACTAATGATTGTAAATGTTCTAATTTCCCTGATTGCCCCTCGTAGTTTTCTAGAAACAATGAAGGATGGCAACATATTTGCCGCAATCGTGTTAAACCCGCTAGGACCTCTAATTTTCTTTTATTAAACTCGTTCGAATCAATCGTCTCAGCTAAACTTGTTTGCATTTTCTCTAAATATGCGAGATAGACTTCTTTTTGCTGTTTGGTTAACTCTGCATATTGTTCTGTTTCTATTTTGGCTGGTAGTTCAGACAAAACCTCTTCTTTTAAACGTCGTAAAATAAATGGGCGAGTTATTCTTTTTACGTAATCTATGTTTAGTGATAAGAAGTGTCTTTTTGTACTTAGAAAGCCTGGTGAGATCGTTTGAAAAATAGACCATAATTCCTCAAGTCCATTTTCAATTGGCGTTCCACTTAAGGCAAAGCGTTGTTTGGCTTGAATAAGTCTAGTGGCTCTCGCAGTTAACGTCAAATGGTTCTTTATGGCCTGTGCCTCATCCAAAATTAGTGCATCAAATTCATAGCTTTCATACAGTTCAATGTCTTTACGAATTAGTGGGTATGAAGTAATGAAAATATTCACTTGTTTATCTGCTTGTATTTGCTTTTCACGTTCCGATTTTGTTCCTATGATAATTTTGGTGGTGAGTGAGGGAGCAAACTTTTCTATTTCTTTTTTCCAGTTATATACAAGTGATGCTGGTGCGATCACCATTGCTTGATAGTGTTCTGTTCCTTTTTCCTCTTGTTCACTTAGTAAAAAGGAAATAGTTTGTATGGTTTTACCAAGCCCCATCTCATCAGCCAAAATTCCACCGAGTTTATATCTAGAAAGCGACTTTAACCAATAGAATCCTGTTGTTTGATAATCACGTAACGTAGCTTTTAACGTAGAAGGAACGTTTACAGTGGTATCTTGAGGATGCGTTAAATTGGTTAATAAATGATTAAATGTCGTTTGGTAACGGGCAACTTCTGGTGAAAAACTATCTTCCACTTGAAAACTACGTGCAGCGCTTAGTTCTATCTGTGAGTTAGTCAGGTCTTTCTTCTTTAATTGCAACGTTTCAGCAAAGGCTTGGAAGGAAAGAAAGGATTCGTCATCTAATTTCAATAATGGCCCGTCCGTGACACGATAATATTGTTTCTTTTCCACTAATGCTTGCAATACAGCTTGTACTTCTTGGCCTGATATTCCTTCCATATCAAAAGAAATATCAAGCATACCTGTTGTTTTGTTTACACCAATGTTTGTTTCTAAGATTGGTTCATTATCTGAAAGCAAGTTTTCCACTTGATCGGACAGAAAAATTGTAGCATGGTTTTCTAATTCCTCTAATCCTTCATGGAGAAATTGATAAATTTGAGCATGATTAAACAGTTGAAAATGTTGGTTAAGATAATGAAAACCTGCTTGCTCAAGTAAGTTAATAATTCTAGTCTCTTTTATGGCATCACGTTTGATTACGGCATCATTGTTTGATTTCTTTTGAAAGGCTAAGAACTGATATGGTCCATAATCAAAAGTGATAGTGGCAGACAATGCATTTTTCTTTTCTTCAAAATAAATCTTTGTTTCCAAAGGAAAAGATAGTATCTTTCTTTCTGCTTCCATTGAATAATGAATTTTACCGATTTTTTCTAAAACAGGGATAACATGTGAAGTGAATGTTCCCATTGTCTCATTTGTAATTCGGTGCGATTGTTTATTCCGGTAAGGAAGAAGTCGATATAATTGATCAATAATGGTTCGTTGTTCTGTCGATAATTTATAAAAATTATTTTCTTTTAACAAATAACCATAGTTCGTTAAATATCGATAAATAAATAAATCAGAAAAATCGATTAAAAAAGTTTGTTCGCTTTCCATTTCAACAGGGAAAACCAATTTTGGTATTTGGTCATGTCGTTTGATCTCAGTTAACACCTCACCTGTTTCGGTTGTTAGGGAGTGTGGTAAGTTGCCAATAGTATTAAGGAATGAGTCTACTAAATAAGCTGGAAGGCATAGCGATCTTTTATCGTGTTCATAATAATCACTAGCATAGATCGACTCTTGTTGCTGCGCCTCAAATAGGTTGTTTAACAGCTGTTGATCATCTTCTGAAAATACATGTTTCCTTGGATCGTAGGTGAATTTTTTTGTAACATCAAAAAGTTGTTCGTTTTGGACGACAATTAAAAAATCACGAATATCTTTAATAATATAGAGTTGATGTTCACCAACCTTTAACTCTACCGTAAGCATGGATTGGTTGCTTGATATACCTTTCTTTAAAGACAACATATAATCGACTTGTAAAAAATTTGTACTTTGGTTTTGAGGCGTATGAATGGTTTCAAAGGCTTCGATCATCCGCAAAGGAAAAGGATCACTCATTGAAGCCGTTTGCTTTTCCGCTTGTTTTGTTTTATAACGATCTTGTTTGTCATGCCGTTGACTTTGCTGAGTAATCGACAGTAAGACCGCTGCAATGTGCTTACAAGTGTAGTGCGTTTCATATGCGGGGCAATTACACTTTGCTTCTAATTCTTCGTTTTCGAAAAAGAAGACACGCACCTGATAGTTTTGTGCACCACGAACTTGAGCACTCCAAGAATCGATCATTGGATTATAGTTAAGCCCATGTATTCTTCCTTTTTTAAAATACTCATAACCTCTTTTGTAAAAACGTTGCCCAGTAATTTTAATAATATCTTGTTGTTCTAAAAAAATAGCGCGCATGATGTTCTCCTTAAATAAAAAAAGTCTATCCGCTCATTATAACAAAGAAATAGCGAAACAAACGAGTATAGATAGAAATAATAGTTGACTTTATTAAAAAAACTATGCTATTTTCAGTAACGTGTATATACTTTCAGCTTATCTATATAAAGTGAAACTTCAATCAGTGAGGGTTTTTGGTATTCCCCCACGATTGTTAGTTCTAAAAGATGACCTAAAGGCCCTTAAAACCTTGGGGGTGTTAGCGTCCGTTACTCTCACGTAAACCACTTGATATTCTCGGTGTTTTGAAGTGGGAGTCTTACGAACGATTGCTCCGGGATAAATTATTTACATAATAACTTTTACTTCGTATAGGTAATGTTTTTAAAGGAGCATAAAAAATGTGAAATCCCCTATAGAAAATACTATACAAATATAAGAAATGAGAGGGATTTAAAATAATGACTTTAAAAAGTGAAGTGTCAAAACGAAAAACATTTGCGATTATATCTCACCCGGATGCCGGGAAAACGACATTAACAGAAAAATTGCTTCTTTTCGGTAATTTAATCCGTTCAGCCGGGACGGTAAAAGGGAAGAAATCAGGCAAGTTCGCTACATCTGACTGGATGGAAATCGAAAAACAACGTGGTATTTCGGTAACTTCCAGTGTAATGAATTTCCCGTATAAAGATTTTAAGGTGAATATCTTGGATACTCCTGGTCACGAAGATTTTAGTGAGGATACGTATCGTACCTTAACGGCTGTGGATAGTGTTGTTATGATTATTGACGCAACAAAAGGGATTGAAGCGCAAACGATCAAATTGTTCAAAGTATGTAAAATGAGAGGGATTCCTATTTTTACTTTTATCAATAAAATGGATCGTGAAGGTCGGGAGCCGTTAGAATTATTGGAGCAAATTGAAGAAGTATTAGACATTGAAACATATCCAATGAATTGGCCTGCAGGAATGGGAAAACGGTTTTTAGGTATTTTTGATCGTTACCATAAACAGTTTGTGAAATTCAATGGAAATGAAGCAGAAACTTTCATTCCATATGAACAATTAGAACAACCAGAACATGAAGAGTTGGTGCAGAATCCGACCTATGAAGAGACAAAAGATGAGTTGGCTCTGTTAGATGAAGCAGGTGATGAGTTTTCTATAGATGCCATTCTAAGAGGAGAACAAACGCCAGTATTCTTCGGTAGCGCATTAGCACCATTTGGTGTAGAAACGTTCTTTGATACGTTTATTGATATGGCACCGAATCCAAAGCCTAGAAAAACAACAGAAGGATTGATTCAACCAGAACGAGAGGATTTCTCGGGTTTTATTTTTAAAATTCAAGCAAACATGAATCCAGCACATCGTGATCGTGTTGCATTTTTACGCGTGTGTTCGGGTAAATTTGAACGAGGAATGACAGTCAAGTTACCGAGAACAAACAAAACGATCAAGCTATCACAAACACAACAATTTGTTGCATCCTCTCGGGACACGGTAGATGAAGCATATCCTGGAGATATTATCGGTATCTATGATCCTGGTGTATATCGGATTGGGGATACACTTCTCACAGGTAAAGACAATTTTGTTTATGATGAACTACCACAGTTTCCACCAGAACTGTTTAAACGAGTAACTGCCAAAAACGTTATGAAGTCGAAGCAATTTAAAAAAGGTTTAGAGCAGTTAGTACAGGAAGGTGCGATTCAATTATTTACGGGGCATCCGATGGAAACCTATATTATTGGAGCGGTTGGGGAACTGCAGTACCAAGTATTTGAACATCGCATGAAACACGAGTATAATGTGGATGTAATGCTAGAATCAATTGGTGAGCGAATACCTCGTTGGTTGGAATTAGAACAAGTAGACACAACCTTATTCGACGAACGTAACTTGTTGGTTAAAGATAGAGAAGGTGGATTTTTAGTTCTATTTAAAAATGATTTTGCGCTTCGTTGGTTTGAAGATAAACATAAAGACATCAAATTAATTGATTTATTTGAAGTAAATAAGTATGATCAATCGTATTAGATGGATAAAAGAGAAGCTTGAGGGTTATTTCCTCAAGCTTCTTCGTAATTTTTCGTCATAACACGAATGTTCGTTCGCATTATATGTGAACATATAGTATAATATGGTTAGAAAATATAGAAGCGGGAATCTTTTAAGAGAATGGAGGAATGCAATCGTGGATCAATCATTTGAGTTAGTATCAAATTATCAACCGGAAGGGGACCAACCAAAAGCGATAGCTGAGCTTGTCTCTGGAATTAAAGAAGGGAAGCGCGCCCAGACATTGTTAGGGGCGACCGGAACAGGGAAAACGTTCACTGTTTCTAATGTGATTCAAGAAGTGAAAAAACCGACCTTGGTTATTGCCCATAATAAAACGTTGGCTGGCCAACTATATAGTGAATTCAAAGAGTTTTTTCCTAATAATGCAGTAGAATATTTTGTTAGTTATTATGATTACTACCAGCCAGAGGCTTATGTGCCATCTACGGATACATTTATCGAAAAAGATGCTAGCATTAATGATGAAATTGATAAACTTAGGCACTCCGCAACATCTTCCTTGTTTGAACGGAACGATGTACTTGTAGTCGCAAGTGTTTCCTGTATTTACGGCTTAGGTTCACCAGAAGAATACCGCAAACAAGTGTTATCGATTCGAACCGGAATGGAGAAGGATCGAGATCAACTTTTGCGCAATCTCGTGGATATTCAGTATGCACGTAACGATATTGACTTTCAACGTGGAACATTCCGAGTGCGGGGGGACTCTGTTGAGATTATTCCTGCTTCTCGAGAAGAACATTGTGTTCGTGTTGAGTTTTTTGGTGATGAGATCGACCGTATACGTGAGGTAGACGCTTTAACGGGTGAAATTATTGGTGATCGAGAGCATATCGCCATTTTCCCTGCATCCCACTTCGTAACTGGAGAAGATAAATTAAAAATCGCAATGAAAAATATTGAAGCAGAATTAGAAGAGCAACTGAAATATTTTAGAGAAAACGATAAGTTATTAGAAGCACAACGAATTGAACAGCGAACACGTTATGATTTAGAAATGATGGAAGAAATGGGTTTTTGTTCTGGGATTGAAAATTACTCACGTCACCTTACTTTACGTGAACCTGGTTCTACACCATACACTTTAATTGATTATTTTCCTGATGATTTTATGATCGTTATAGATGAGTCGCATGTGACTTTACCGCAAGTGCGTGGGATGTTCAATGGTGATAAAGCACGAAAGCAAGTACTCGTTGATCATGGTTTTCGTCTTCCTTCTGCCATGGATAACCGTCCATTGACATTTGAGGAATTTGAACAGAAAGCTCATCAATTTATGTTTATTTCTGCGACTCCTGGTCCTTATGAATTGGAACATACTCCAAAAATGACGGAACAAATCATTCGTCCTACTGGATTGCTTGATCCAAAAGTTGAAATTCGTCCAATTGATGGTCAAATTGATCATTTAATTGGGGAAATTAATCAACGAATAGGGCGTAATGAACGTGTGCTTGTGACTACATTAACGAAAAAAATGTCGGAAGATTTGACCGATTATTTAAAAGAAATCGGAATGAAGGTGGCTTATTTACATTCGGAAATCAAGACGTTAGAGCGGATTGAAATCATCCGTGATTTACGTGTAGGTAAATACGATGTATTAATCGGTATTAATCTTTTACGAGAAGGGCTAGACATTCCTGAAGTTTCCCTTGTAGCGATACTAGATGCTGATAAAGAAGGCTTCTTGCGTTCAGATAGATCGTTAATTCAAACCATGGGACGAGCTGCTCGTAATGAAAATGGGCAAGTCATCATGTATGCGGATCGGATTACGGATTCCATGAAACGTGCGATAGAAGAAACAGAACGTAGACGAGAAAAACAGATCGCTTACAACGAAAAACATGGTATTACACCGAAAACAATTAAGAAAGAAGTTCGTGATGTGATCCGTGCAACAATTGCTGCCGAGGATCAAGCGGAATATCAAGAAAACAAACCGAACCTCAGTAAGATGACGAAGAAAGAACGTACGAAACTAATTGAAACAATGGAACATGAAATGAAGCAAGCAGCTAGAGAATTAAACTTTGAAAAAGCTGCCGAACTACGTGATTTAGTTTTGGAACTGAAAGCGGAAGGATGAGTGTAGATGGTTAAAAAACATATTACGATAAAAGGAGCAAGAGCGCATAACCTGAAAAATATTGATGTGGACATCCCTAAAGATAAACTGGTTGTCCTAACAGGTTTGTCAGGATCAGGAAAATCATCGCTTGCTTTTGATACGATTTATGCGGAGGGCCAACGCCGTTATGTGGAATCACTATCGGCGTATGCCCGTCAATTCTTAGGGCAAATGGACAAACCGGATGTGGACACGATCGAGGGTTTATCACCGGCTATTTCAATTGATCAAAAAACGACAAGTAGAAATCCTCGTTCAACGGTTGCAACAGTGACAGAAATCTATGATTATTTACGTCTTTTATTTGCTAGAGTTGGGCATCCTACTTGTCCAAAGCACGGAACGGAAATTACCTCACAAACGGTTGAACAAATGGTTGATCGAATATTAGATTATCCAGAACGAACAAAACTACAAATCTTAGCACCTGTTATATCAGGTCGTAAAGGCGGTCACGTAAAGGTATTAGATAAGCTTAAACAAGAAGGATATATTCGCCTTCGTATTGACGGAGAAATGCGCGAAATTAGTGAGGATATTACATTAGAGAAAAACAACAAACATTCCATTGAGGTAGTGATTGATCGAATCGTAGTAAAGGAGGGAATTTCCGGCCGATTAAGCGATTCATTGGAGACGGCATTAAAATTAAGCGAAGGAAAAGTGATCGTCGATGTAATTGGGGAAGAAGAATTGTTATTCAGTGAACATCATGCTTGTCCGATTTGTGGATTTTCTATTAGTGACTTAGAACCACGCCTTTTCTCATTTAATAGTCCTTTTGGTGCGTGTGAACGTTGTGATGGTTTAGGAACGAAACTAGAGGTGGATGTTGATCTTGTCATCCCAGATAAAACCTTGACTTTAAATGAAGGTGCGATTGTTGCCTGGCAACCAACAAGCTCACAATATTATCCACAACTTTTGCAAAGTGTATGTACACATTTTGGAATTGACATGGACGTTCCGGTTGAAAAACTACCAGCAGATCAATTAGATAAGATTTTGCATGGTAGTAGTGGGGAAAAAATTCATTTTAGTTATGAAAATGATTATGGCATGACGAGAGAAAATGATATTTATTTTGAAGGGGTCTTAACAAATATTGCAAGACGGTTTCGAGAAACAACCTCTGATTATGTAAGAGAGCAAATGGAAAAATACATGACTCAAAAAGCTTGTCCTTCTTGTAAAGGATATCGATTAAAAACAGAGGCAACCGCAGTATTAATTAATCAAAAACATATTGGTCAAGTGACGGAGCTTTCGGTTAAAGAAGCAAATGCATTTATCGAATCATTATCTTTATCTGAAAAAGAACAAAAGATCGCCCAAATGATTTTAAAAGAATTAGATAATCGACTGTCTTTCTTAACAAATGTAGGATTAGATTATCTGACTTTATCAAGAACAGCAGGGACATTATCCGGTGGGGAAGCACAACGTATCCGATTAGCGACTCAGATTGGCTCAGCGTTAACTGGTGTTCTCTACGTATTGGATGAGCCTTCGATTGGTTTGCATCAACGAGATAACGATCGTTTGATCGAAACATTGCAGCGGATGCGTGATTTAGGTAACACATTGCTTGTGGTCGAACATGATGAAGATACGATGCTTGCAGCTGATTGGTTAATTGATATCGGTCCAGGTGCAGGAGAACATGGTGGTCAAATCATTGCAGATGGTACGCCAAAACAAGTGATGCAAAACAAAAAATCGCTAACTGGACAATATTTAGTAGGAAATAAATTCATTCCATTACCACTAGAACGTCGCCAGCCAAATGATCGGTTCTTAGAAATAATCGGTGCGGAAGAGAACAATTTGAAAAAAGTAAATGTGAAAATCCCGATCGGTGTATTAACAACGATTACAGGGGTTTCTGGATCAGGGAAAAGTACACTAATTAACGAAATTTTGCACAAACGCTTAGCGATGACACTTAATCGAGCAAAGCAAAAACCTGGCAAGCATAAAGAGTTAAAAGGAAGCGAGCATTTAGAAAAAGTAATCGATATCGATCAATCACCAATTGGCAGGACACCTCGTTCAAATCCTGCAACATATACCGGTGTTTTTGATGACATTCGTGACGTTTTTGCGCAAACAAATGAAGCGAAGATCAGAGGATACAAAAAAGGTCGTTTTAGTTTTAATGTAAAAGGCGGCCGTTGCGAAGCTTGTCGTGGTGATGGAATTATTAAGATCGAGATGCACTTCTTGCCTGATGTCTATGTTCCATGTGAAGTTTGCCATGGCAAACGTTATAATCGTGAAACTTTAGAAGTTAAATACAAAGGAAAAAATATTGCAGATATTTTAAATATGACGATAGAAGAAGCTCTAGCTTTCTTTACGAACATACCGAAAATCAAGCGGAAATTACAGACGGTTTATGATGTTGGTCTTAGTTATATTCGCCTTGGACAACCAGCTACAACACTTTCTGGGGGAGAGGCTCAGCGAGTAAAATTAGCAAGTGAGCTACATCGTCGATCAAATGGCAAATCACTTTATATTCTTGACGAGCCAACAACAGGATTACATGTGGATGATATTGGTCGATTACTTGTTGTTTTACAGCGGTTAGTAGACAATGGGGATACCGTAGTTATTATTGAGCATAATCTTGATGTAATTAAAGCAGCTGACTATTTGATTGACCTAGGTCCTGAGGGAGGAGATCGAGGTGGTACGATCGTTGCTACAGGTACACCTGAAGAAGTAGCTGAAATTGATGGATCGTATACCGGGGTTTATCTTAAACCAGTATTGATCCGAGATCGTGAACGAATGGAGCAGCAAATACAAGTAACGGAGAATAGCTAGTACGCTAGTGTGGTTC
>NZ_JAPRAT010000027.1 GCF_026805325.1 Natronobacillus azotifigens | reverse complement strand
GATGTTGAGTCTGCTAGCTTATAACCTAACGAATTGGTTGCGTACGCTTTGTTTTTCCGGAAGAACAAAAGACGATGCAAATCGAAACAATAAGGACACGGATTATTAACGTCGCTAGTAAATTAGTAAAGTCGGGAAGATCCCTTCACTTCAAATTATCTTCAAGTTTCGTGTACCAAGAATTCTTTTGGAAGGTACTTGGGCGAATTCAGACCCTAAAACTAGAGTAAACACCTCATCCCTGTTTTTAAAAAGTTAATGTAAGACCAGAGGAGCAGTCTGCCCAAAAACAGATTATCTCGAAGCACTTGCTTAAAAGTTCTGTCGAAGTGTCCCAATTTACTATGAATATTATTGGTGGTAAAGAAAGATTCTAGACTTTGATTCCATTTATGACTTAAGTTCGAAGTATGAATAATTCAGGTAATAGATTGAAAATATTTTAATTTGTCTATTTTGAAATAACGCTTATATCCCACTGGTGTGTGATTAAATACATAGTCTACATAAATTCTAGCTATATCAAGTATTGCTTTTACCAATTTCTCAACCATATCTACGATCTTATTCCATGCTTTTTTAAACATTGCTACAACATATGCAACCTTTTCTCTAATCTCATCTTCCGTATATTCTCTTCCGTTTATCTCAATAATATTTTCCATTGCATCACCCCCTAAACATAAAATGTTACAACCATTGCTAAGATTGCTGCTATCGCAACACTAACACACTGTACACGTTGGTCATTATCGGTTGATCCAATCGTACTAATGCCAAATAACACGATAAAAATCAATAAAATACTTTGGAATGCTATTAAAATGTTAATCACTCTCCTCTATTTCTAATTATCTTGTACAAATTGAATTGTCTGATCACCTTTGATAGCCGTAATTTTTAAATTCTTTTCATTAAATTCCTCATCAGAAATAATTCTATTTTTAGTAATAATACTAAAAGTTACAGTAATACCCGTACCTACTCCATTTAAAATAACCTTCATTATATATCACTCCTAATCTTTATTTTCTAGGTGGTATGCCTGTCTTAGCATCATATCTGCCATATTTTTCAACCATTCAATTTGCACCTTTTTGACGGCTTCTTTTGCGACCGATCCACTCGTAAACTGATCAAGTGTATTATTAATTTGTATGGCTAAATCTGTCTCGCTTCTCCTTACTACGTCGTCAAAATGCTCCCTTAACTCACTGATCGTCATTCAATCATCTCCTTTAATCACATACTTAATAAATATTTTTAAATCTTCAATATCTTCCGATAACTCGCTTATGGTATCGTTCAATTTGTGGAAGTGTCATGCAAACCTCTTATACAATCTTTCATTTTCACTTTTTACTAATATTTGGATCTCGTCCAAGTCATCTTGACTCAAATAATTTACTGTATTAGACTCAAACTCTTCTTTTATTTCTTCCAAATCACTCATGGAAATCCCAAAGACTGATAACCGGATGATTATCAGCCTAAGCTCGCGCATATAAGAGGAAAAATAATTATTTAATGTACACGATTTATTTAACGACGCTCACACATACTCAAACGACATGGACTAGGCATACCGGCTAACGTCAAATAAGTTTTCAAGTAAAATTAATCGCTTTATTAATTATTTCTTTGATAGTTCATCAATTCTTCTTTCGTACTTTTCAATTTCTTCATGAGGAACAACTATATTGTTTTTAGATCCAAATCGCTTTCTTAACATTTTTTTATAGTCGTTAATCGGGTAGACGATCCAACTACAAGGAATATCGATATCAAGATGTGATTTTTCACTATGAGTACCTTGTTTATTTAGCTTTGGATTATATTTATTGATAAGATATAGCTCAATAATTGTCGCATCTATACTAGAATTTAATTCTACATAATCATTTTTTTCTACATTTAGATAGTGGTAAAGCTCAAAAGTACCCGATCCCAGATGGTTTCTAATCCTGTTATGAATTCCTTTAGATGTCTTTCCAACATAAATAACTTGACCACTTTCATCAAAAAACCTGTAAACACTGTACTCCACTTTGCTTTTTATGTAATTTCTGATTTCTCATTCCTTTTGATCAGATAAATTCATCTTAAAGTTAAACCATCTACTAATAGTAGCTGGATTCAGATCAACCGCTTGAGCTAGTTGTTTATTCGTTATTCCTTTACCTTTCTTCTCAGCGTACAGGCTTAATATCTGCTGTTTGTTAAATAGCATCATCCTTCCCCTCCATTCTTCTAACAATTTATTATTTAATTTTTATGACATCATTTTATTTAATTAAGGACAAAAAGATTGCTCGTGCCACTCATAAAAATTTTGATCTTATTTTGTTGCTTAATTAGGTGGTTTAAAGATAATTCTGTATACCGATTAATCAAACTATCACTTAACCAGTAATGGTATTCGTCGCATATTAGATATGTGTGTTTATTCATTAGGTCATCTAGTTCTGCATACTTGTTTTTTACAGCACTTTCCAAATATTGATATGTAATAATCGTAATTGTTTGGGATTTGTTTTGTTTTCTAATTTCGTTTTTAAACTGATCCACTGTATTTTTTCTATGTAATAGCATTAAAATCTTCTCATTGTTCTTTTTTGCGTGTAAGAATAGTTTGTTTTTAATAAAATGACTCTTACCTGAACCAGTTCCAGCTTTAATAGTGACTGTATCGCCAATTTTCCATTTTTTGATTTCCTCATTTGTTATGAGATCGCTTACCCTCAATTTATCCCCTTCTTTGTTTTACACTTACTCAATTCTTTAAAGATTATCGAAATTGAAACAATAAATAATAAGGATGCTATTGAATAACTTACATGTGAATTACCTAGATATTGCAGATCAAAAAGCAACAACACCCCACTTACCAAAAAACTCAACACTAAACCTATTCGTAATGAGATATCATTTTTAAACCTTCGATGTAAATGTTTCAAGCTATACTTTTCCATTTAACCTCTCCTTATCAATTTATGTTTGGCATGCCCCGATTGAGGCACACCATAAAAAAATTTATTTAATTAACTTGGTCTTCTCTACCTAATCCGACTACGAGTCTGCAATTTACATTATTAATTTCCGATATGTAAACAGTAATGTACCCCTTATCAGATTGATCACTTTCAATATAGGCATCACTATCTAATAGACTCTCAGAATAATACTCATAAATATCTACAGGAAATTCAGCATCTATAAATATATTTTTCACAGCAATTTGTTCTTTTACTAGTTTAGTATCATCAGGTAAAAATTTGTCCGCCGCCAAAACAGCAACATGACTTTTACTTTCAATTGTCCAAGCAATATTATTCGCCTTTTCATTCACCTTTAAGACTTTAACATATTCACCGTTATCATAGATGTCTTGAGCGAATTCCACTAGGTTCTCAGACCTGTTTAATTGTTCTCCAAAATATTTTTCAAATAGTTGTACTGATTTACCAATCCGAGGGAAATCTTTATTTTCATTAAACATTTTTATTTTTCCTCCTAAAATTTTGATATGCAACCGTATTAAACACTTAAAACACCAACGTCACCACCCCCTTTCTGTATCATTATCTTTACTTTCGCCCCAAAAACATATAGTAAATAATTATATTTTTTTATAAATTTTCATTGACATACAGGCTGAATATCTATATAATAACCATTATAGAGTCATAGTTTGATATTATAGGATAAATATAAAGATTTTTAGTTAACGGTGTGATAAAAAAAAGAGCTTATCTACTCAAAATCCATAGCGATGTGATCGTAATCCTCTCGATCAGCCACACTGTTATCCGCATATTTTTTCTGTTCTTTTCGCAAAAATCTAATAAATTTTTCTTCCAACTTATTTTGGTAAATGAAATCGCTAAAAAAACTATAAGTATTCTCCTCTTTAAGTTGTGCTACTTCTTTCTCAATGATCACTTTTACTAATTTGTCTTCCATTCTATCATTCTCCTTTTTTACAACCTTCTATATATAGTATTTTTAATCGCAAAATCGCCATTTGTTTACCGAAAATATCAAATATTTAAAAGAAATGTATCATCTCCATCCCACTTGTAACCAACCATATCAAAATTATTAATTAGAGCCGTCAAATTGGTACCTTTAGCTTGCATAGATTTTGCGTACAAGTCTTTTAAACTAATACCACTCTTTTCAAATCGATCAACCTTATCGCTAGGCATAGCCTCCAAAAATAGTAACTCTAATCCCTTTGCAATATCCTTTTTGCAAACATTCAAAAACTCACCCAACGATAAATTAGCTTCATTTAGCTTATCCATGCGATAAGCCATGATTGATTTTACACAGTTTCCATTAAAAGTTTGATAAAATCCTTTTAAATCTTCCTCATTTTTTACGCATGCATTAAAAAAATCAAAATGTTCCTGGAACTTACCTCCCATTAGTTTAAAGTTGCTGCTTTTTTGCCGGATAGTTAGTGTGTTCATTTTTCATTTCCCCTTTTAGATTTATTTGTCTGGGGTGACTGTACGTGAGGTAATTAGTATAATATTACAATATTTTGTGTAAAATTGATACTACTAATTATTTTATTTTTGTCCTGCTTCCTTTAATCAACTGCGCGCCCTCGTAATAGTCCGTAGCATACTTGATGTTATCTTTTTTTTAATGATTGATCATACTTGCTCAATTGGTTAATGTCCGTAAACACCCACGATTGGCACTCTCCATTTTCGTCGATATATCGAATATTCCATCTGTCCATTTTCATTTCCTCCCCTTTTAAAAAACCAATCTGTTTTTGATTTAGGCATTAATTACATCTCCTTTGTATAACTTAAATAGTTTTACTTAATTCGATATACCAATAATATAACTTTTTGAGTTAAACGTCAATAGATATATCGTTAATAGTTAAACTTTATTGTATAATGTTATTAGGAGGTTGATATTATGCCAAAAATTGAATGTACGTTAGGAAAAACACTTGATGATATTGGAATAACTAAAAATAAATTAGCTGTTGAATCAAAGGTACGACCTAATACAATTAGTGATATAGCATTAAATAAGGCTAGATCCATTAACTTTGAGACGCTTGAAAAAATAGTTACCACTTTAAATACTCTGGACACGACTAGGACATTTGATATCACAGATGTATTTGTTTATTCCAACAACCAATCATAATATAGTCCAGTTGTTGCATTAGATTTCATGGTTAAATGTTTAGCTGTCACATGCCAAGCTGAGTATAAATATCCGAAAATTGACTTACGTATCTTACCCTGTTTTAGTTTATGAATGGATTCCTTAAACACTTTAATGTACTCGTTTAGATTCTGGTCTAACGTTGTTTGTGAGCCTGCTTTGGATGCCGCTAAGGATAATCTGTGCCATAACTCATAAATGCTCTCAGGTGCGTTGTAAAACGGACTCACAGCTTCAATAAATTCACTTGGAATATTACTGGATACAAATGTGTGATCAAAAGTTACGTTGTCCCCTTTTACGTTATTATTAATTATTTGTTTTAAAGAAGTTGAAGTTGTCTTTTTGGTGTGACATTTTTGATCTATTTTTTTGTTTCTTGTGTGACATTTTGTTGTATAGGTTGAATTACAATAGCATTTGAAGTCTGTTTCATATCAGATTTACGTTTCATGTCATGCTGCCTTATAATCCCTAATGATTCTAACTTTTGACATGCTCTAATAACCGTCCTACGACTAATTTTAAGTTCGATAGCAAGGTTATTTTTTGTGCGGAAAGAAACACCCTGATACTTTGCTGAGTATCTATGTAAGGTGTCTAATACACGTATAGCGTTGTTATTTAGTTCATTTGTAAAAATTTTCTTTGTAATGTCTCACTGTGTCGTTTAGATCATCAATGTTTGTGAATGAAGATAAGTTTTGATAAGTATCTGTGAATGCAATGATGGTGATTGCGGCTTTCTTTGACATTATTTATTCCTCCTCTTGTTACCGTTCAATGGAGGAAATTAGACATACTTAAATAAACGTTTGCAATAACGCTTTTTTTCGATTAAAATAACATTAGATGGTTTAATATTATTTTATCTCTACGCCAATAGAGATTAATCGAGTATAACTGTTCCTTTGTGAACGGTCTATTTTTTTTTATAGTCCTAAATTGTTTAATGGTGAATGTCTTTGATAATTCTTTCTAATTTCATCGTTTGTAAAATCTAGATAAGCCCGTGCCGTAACTTCTGAGCTGGAGTGTCCAAGTATTCTACTCAGTGTTGCAAAATCACCTTGACCGCTACCATTTACACCTGTGAGGTAATACTTTGCAAATGTGTTTCTTAGTTGATGTGGATGTACATTTCCCCCAACCTTTTCTCCTGCCTTTTTTAATGACCTCTCAAAGTTTCTTACATCTTGTTTTGTTCCCCTTGTTGTTGGGAACAGATAAACCGAATCAGAAAAACGATCCCTATAATGTAACCACCTTTTTAAGTCAACGCTCATTTTGCTTGAGAAATAAACAAATCTTTCCTTATGATTTTTAGGATTACGGATAAGCAGTGAGTTGTACTTCAAATCTAAGTCATTAGGGAGTATTTCACAGCTTTCTGTTGCCCTAATACCTGTATCTAAACATAGCCTCACCTGAGTCCACAATCTCCTTTCATGGAACCTTGTAATATCCATTGAGCTAAGTAATTGTTTTAACTCTTCAGGCTTCAACAATGACTTTTGTTTACGTTGCGGTTTAATATTCTGGATATTTTCAACTGGATTACTAACTAATTCTCTTTCTTTATACAAAAAGTTTATAAAAACCTTAATATTCCTTAGATAATTAGCAATCGTTGTATCAGATATATCACTGCCTAAATCTGTTTTCCTGTCTGGGTGATTAATTTTAGATGAACCATTACTAACAACGGTATACTTGCCTCTTTCTCGTAAATATTTGACGTATTGCCGGATATGACCACTTTTAATATCTTTTACCTTTGTAATTTTTTGTTCGTTTTCCAAATAAAATTGAAATAATCTCAACGTTTGCTCGTATGAATTTAATGTTTTTCTACTTAAATTTTTTGAATCGCAATGCAACATGAAGTTGTCCAAATGAAACTCGATGTCATTCAACGCAAAAAACCTCCTATTCAAGTGTTGTAATAACACAAATAAATAAGAGGTTAATTCGTACAGTTCCCATAAGTAGTTAGTTGGTACAATCCTATGTTCGTTGGTCAACTGTGTCACCTATAAAATTTTCATAAACCTTTGTAACCCTTGATACATCAATTGTTATGAAGCGCGATGTTCTAATCGTAAATGATCAGCAACCATTGCGATGAATTCACTATTCGTTGGCTTCGCTTTTGAAACATTTACAGTATAGCCGAATAGTGTTGAGATAGAATCGATATTTCCTCTACTCCATGCTACTTCAATCGCATGTCGGATTGCTCGCTCAACTCTAGAAGCAGTAGTATTAAATTTCTTTGCAATATCTGGATAAAGAACTTTAGTGATAGATCCTAACAATTCAATATCATTGTACACCATTGTGATTGCTTCTCTTAAATACATATAACCTTTAATGTGAGCCGGTACACCAATTTCATGAATGATATTGGTAATACTTGCTTCTAAATCGAATTTATCCTGTTTGTTAGATCTGTCTCTTTGTGGAATTTTTTTGTCTTGAACTGGTATTCCATGTACTTGTCTAACCTGATCTGCTAAATTATCTAGATCAAATGGTTTTAATATAAAATACGAAGCACCGAGATCAACAGCCTTTTTTGTTACTTCCTCTTGACCAAACGCCGTTAACATAATGACGTTGGGTCTCTTTTTCAAATCAAGATTCTTTATGTTTCCTAATACTGCTAATCCATCCATGTGAGGCATAATAATATCCAGTATAAGAACGTCTGGTTCTTTATCTTCTAATAAAGTTAAACATTCTTTTCCATTGAATGCCGTACCAACAACTTCTATATCCTTTTGAGACTCGAAGTACTCCTCCATTAAATAAATTAGTTCTTGATTGTCATCTACTAAACAAACTTTAATTTTCTCCACTAATTCTTCCTCCTTAAGTTTAACTCTCATCTCTGCTTTATCTAAATTCGACACAAGTTTTTATAAACCTTCTTTTATTTAAAAAAAATTAAATTTACTCAATATTCCTTTGATTTTCTTTGAATTTCGCTCATTTTCGATTTTAAGCGACACAGAATAATCAACTTGTCGAATAATCTTTATATCTATATATTGTAACATAAATTCCCAACAAAAAAAGTACTTTTTTCAAAGGTTTAAATTACAGATAGAACATTACATAAACCTTTGCTTCAGGATGATTACGAGTAGACCCAAACTGTGTGGTAAATAATTTAATTTTTTCACTTTAATGATGTTCACGCGAGGATGGCGGCTGAAAAATGAGGCTAACCTCGTTAAGATGGGCTGATCTTGCTTAGGTTCAGGTCAAAAATGGGGCTAACCTCGTCAAGATAGCCGATCTTGCTTAGGTTTAGGTCAAAAAACTGCTACAACCTCGGTGAAACGGCCACTATAACCTAGATTCGTTACTCCACAGTTTATAGATAATGCGTTAGTATGAAAAACCCAAAAATTAGGCTCACGCTCTAATTTTTGGGTTTTTTTCAGCTTGCATTTTGTTGTTGTTTTTGGTAAATATCGATACCGGCTTCTTGTAACATCCATTCAATATGAATTCCATATCCAGATGTTGGATCATTGACAAAGACATGTGTAACTGCTCCGATAACTTTATCATTTTGAATAATCGGACTACCACTCATTCCTTGAACGATACCACCAGTAACATCCAATAAACGTTCATCCGTGATTTTTATTACCATCCCTTTTGTAGCTGGGTTTTTCTGTTCTACACTATTGACTACTTCAATATCAAATGACTCAACTTTTTCGTCTTCTAATACAGTTAAAATCTTTGCAGGACCTTCCTCTACCTGTTCAGGTAAAGCAATCGGCATGGGCTGATCCCATTCACTCTTACTAAGATCATTCTCCAATTCACCAAAAACACCGAACGGGCTATTCTTCGTGATATTCCCAAGCCTTCCTTGGTTATTGGTATAAGAAGCTCGCTTTTCACCTGGTGTACCACTATTTCCTTTTTGAATGGAGGTTATAGAAGACCGAACAATACTACCTTCATCAATTTCGATTGGCTTTTTTGTATTCATATCTGATATAACATGCCCTAACGCACCATACTTTTTAGAATCTGGTTCATAGAAAGTCATGGTTCCTATCCCTGCAGCTGAATCACGAATATACAATCCGATTCGGTACCCTTGCTCATTTTTATCAAAGCTAGGTGTTAGTTCTTTTTTGAATGTATTAGAACCTCTTTTCACCGTGAATTCAAGGGGGGTATTGTCATTTCCTGCTTTTTCTACTAATGGAGCAATTTGATCCATTGACTCAATTTCTTCTTGCTCAATCTTTAATATTATATCGCCAACTTCAATACCAGCTTCTTCACCTGGTGATGTTTTTTCAGACTCTTCTTCAATTAAATGATGTCCTACCACCAAAACTCCTAAAGTTTCAAGGTTGACTCCAATGGATTGCCCGCCCGGGATTACCCGGAAATCATCTAATACATCTACATTAACTCTTTTAATTGGTAAACCTGCATATTGATAAACAATGGAGGATTCTCCACTATTTAATGTTTGGAATTGGTTACTGTTTATGGCTTGAATTACTTCTTCATTTTGTTGTGGAGCGATCTCAACTCTTTCTCCTAATGTCGATACTGTTATTGTATCTTGCCCATTGTGGAATACAGTAATCTCATCGGGAATCGAGATAAATTCTTTCACTGTACTTAGAAAAGGCATAGTAAGGAAAGTAACAAGGAGTATTGTTCCTATCGCTACACGAATGTTTAACTTATTCACATTTCACGCTCCTCGTCTTAACCTGAATTTTATTTTTTTCTGTACTTCTAATTTGACCTTGAACTAGTTTTTTTAAACCCTGTAAAGTTCTCATAATCGGGTTAAGTTTTCCTGTTTAACCTCAAGTTTTTCCTTTTACATTAACAGAGCAAACAAGATTTTGCATGTTATCGAATAAAAGGATATTCATCTAATAACTAATTGATAAATGTCTCATTTTTTTGTCTAATGCATGTGAGTTTTGAACACGCAATATAAGTATTATCTACAGAAATTACGATATTAAAGCAAAAAACAGACGATTAGAAGTATTTGCATACTCTAAACGTCTGTTATTTCTTAAATTTATTAGCTGAATGAATAAGTTCTTTTGCATGTTCTTTTGAAGTAGCTGTTAACTGTGTACCTGTGATCATTCTTCCTATTTCTTCAACTCTGTCCTGTGTAGATAATTCTTTGACTGTTGTAGAAGTTCGATTGTTTTTCGTCTTTTTACTAATAAGAACATGAGTATCAGCCATTGCAGCAACTTGTGGCAAGTGCGTGATACATAGGACTTGGGATCCTGAAGATATATCATGAATTTTCTCAGCGATAGCTTGCGCCACTCTACCACTGACGCCAGTATCTACTTCATCAAAAATCACACTGGTTACTCCTTGGTGACTTGCAAAAATCTTTTTAAGCGCTAACATTATCCGTGATAATTCTCCACCTGAAGCAATTTTATGCATCTCTTTAACAGGTTCTCCATGATTCGTTGAAAGAAGGAATTTAACTTGATCATAACCAGTTGATCCTAAATGCACTGTTTTACCATCTATTTCAACATTTCCCTCTTTTGCTTTTTTTATATCTATTTTTACGTCAAAAGTAGCTTTTTTTAAATATAGATCTTCTAATTCCTGTTCAATAGTACTTATCAGTTCTTTAGCAGCTTTTATTCGTAAATCATGTAAATGTTTGGCTTCAACCAACGTATCCTGTTCTAACTCCTTTAATTCATCCACTAATTTTTGCATGGAGTTATCTCGATCTTCCAATTCTTCAATTTCATCTTCAATTTTCGCAGCGTATTCTAACATCTCGTTTACTGAACTTCCATATTTCCTCATCAGTCGGTTCAATTCATTTAATCGTGATTCTAAAAAATTTAAACGTTCAGGATCGAATTCAAAACTATCTAAATAATTTCTTAAATCAAACGATAACTCTTCTATTAAATAATAATGATTAGAAAAACTTTCTTTTTTGTCCATTAAAGTCGGTTCGTATTCACTTGCCCGTTCTAAACTCGATAATGCATGGGATAACCAGTCTAAGCCCTTTTGCTCTCCATGTAATGCTGAATAAGCTTCTTGAACACTACCGTATATTTTTTCAAAATTAAGCAGTTTTTCTCTTTCATCCTGGAGTTGCTCGTCTTCTCCTGGTGTTAATTCCGCCTCATTTAACTCCATTAGCTGAAATTTTAATAAATCAAGACGTTGAACAATTTCTTGCTCGTTATGATTTAAATGATCTAACCGTTTCTTTACTTTTATATATCGATCAAAGACACGACTATACTCTGTTTTCGCTTCATCCATAATTTTTTTATGGTATAGGTCAAGTAATGGAAGATGTCTTTCCACATCCATTAAAGATTGAGTCTCGTGTTGTGTATGTATATCAATAAGATTTTTACCAAATTCTTTTAGAATACCCAAGGTCACTAATGTGCCGTTAACGCGACAAATACTTTTGCCATTTGCAGTAATGGTACGATGTAGAACAATCATGCCATCAGAATCCATCTGAACTCCATATTCCTTACCTGTTTGATATATAGCATGTGTTCGATCATCAACAGTAAACAAACCTTCTAATGTTGCTTTTTCTGTGCCATATCGCACATATTCAACAGAACCTCTTCCACCAGTTAAAAGTGCAACTGCATCAATAATAATTGACTTTCCAGCACCTGTTTCACCGGTTAAAACAGTCAATCCTTCTCTAAAGGATAGTGTTAATTCTTCGATAATTGCGAAATCTTTAATCGTAAGTTCAGTCAGCATGAAAACACCTCCCTTTCTCCAAAATTTATTATAACATTTTCAAAAATCGATCTTGGATTGTTCTTGTATTTTCTTCTGTTCTGCATATAATTAAAATGGTGTCATCTCCACAAATCGTACCTAATATCTCGTCCCAATCTAAATTATCAATAAGTGCGCCCAAAGCATTTGCGTTCCCAGGTAATGTTTTTAAAACGAGAAAATGACTCGTTTGATCAATGCGTACAAACGCATCACGCATCAACCGCTTTAATTTTTCTAGTGGGTTGAAGCGTTGGTCTGCAGGCAGACTATACTTGTAACGTCCATCAGTCATTGGAACTTTTACTAAGTGTAGTTCTTTTATATCTCTAGATACAGTCGCTTGTGTAACATTATACCCCTGCATCCGCAGTGTATCTACTAATTCATCTTGTGTCTCCACGTCATTATTCGTTATTAATTCTCGAATTTTGATGTGGCGCTGTCCTTTATTCATTATTATCACCCTCTTTACGACTTATTGACTATCCATTGTGGTGTTTTTGATGTGCCTGATCCACTATTTTTTCAGTGATATCGTTAATCTCATCGAGAAATTGGTCTGTAAGTACGGACTCATCTTCTAATAAACTCAAGTGAACCAAAAACTCAATGTTTCCATCCCCACCGGTAATGGGAGAGAAAGTAAGGTCTTGAAAATGAAAACCCTCTAATACAGCAAATTGAATCATCTCTGTAACTACTTGGTAATGTACGTTCTTATCTCTAACAATCCCCTTTTTTCCCACTTGATCTTTACCAGCTTCAAATTGCGGTTTAATCAATGCAACCACATTACTATTTGGTGCAAGAATTTTTCGTAATACCGGGAGTATTAATCGTAATGAAATAAAAGAGACATCAATGGATGCAAAAGTAGGATCCCCGTTTTTTAACATATCTGCAGTCACATGACGAAAATTCGTTCGCTCCATTACTATTACTCGTTCATCGTTACGGAGTTTCCAATCCAATTGATTATAGCCAACATCCACAGCATAGCAAAGCTTCGCACCATTCTGCAATGCGCAATCAGTAAATCCCCCAGTTGATGAACCAATATCAATCATTATTTGATCGGAAACATCCAGTTGAAATACCTCCAATGCTTTCTCTAATTTCAATCCCCCACGCCCTACATAAGGGAATAACTTTCCTTTCACCTCCAAAGGTATGTCGTTATTTACTTTGATTCCTGGTTTATCGAGTCGTTCGGTTTCAGAAAACACTAAACCAGCCATGATGGAACGCTTCGCTTTTTCCCTTGTCTCGATTAAACCGCGCTCTACTAATAAAATATCTAACCGTACTTTTTTGCTTGTCATAATAATTGAGCTCTTTTCATCTTAGTTGGTAATATTTTTTCGATTTCTTTTACAATGTTCTCTTTTGTTAGTCCTATATCTTCTAACAAAACTTCAACTTCACCGTGTTCAACATATTTATCTGGAATTCCCATGCGTTTAATACATACTTCTTGATAATTATTTGCTTCTGCAAACTCCAAAACACCACTGCCAAACCCACCAGCCAAAACTGCTTCTTCAATTGTAAGGACTGGCATATTTGATTTGAGGATTTGATGTAGCATCGTTTCATCTAGTGGTTTGATAAATCTCGCATTAACAACTTGGACAGAAATACCTTTTTCAGCCAACAACTCCCGGGCTGCTAACGCCATTGAAATAGTTGTACCAAATGTAAGGATACTAGCATCTGTCCCTTTCTCTAACAGCTCCCATTTTCCTATTGGAATCTGCATTAAGTCTTGATCCATTTCTACACCCACACCATTTCCTCTAGGATATCGAAGTGCAATTGGACCGTCTTGATAGGATAAAGCAGTATTGACCATGTGTTGACACTCATTTTCATCTTTTGGCATCATGATAACGATATTCGGCATTGCTCTTAAGAAGGAAATATCGTAAATACCTTGATGCGTTTCTCCATCAGCCCCTACTAACCCAGCACGGTCAATCCCAATAATAACAGGGAGATTTTGCCGAGAGATATCATGTAAAATTTGGTCATAGGCGCGTTGTAAAAATGTTGAATAAATGGATAGAAACGGTTTCATATCTTGTGTCGCTAGACCTGCTGCCATTGTTGTTGCATGTTGTTCAGCAATACCAACATCATAAAGTCGATTTTTAAATTTTTGTTGAAACTTTTCTAATTTTGATCCGAGTATCATTGCAGGTGTTATTACAATTAAGCGTGGATCCTTTTCAGCAAGTGTTACTAATGTATCCGATACGACTTTACTCCAAGCTGGAGCAGAGGTAACAGGGTTTATCTTTTCTCCAGACTCTATTTTATATGGACCTACTCCATGCCATTTATCCTTTTTGTCCGTCTCTGCTGGAATATAACCTTTTCCTTTTTTCGTAATGACATGTAATAGCACTGGACCTTTCGTCTTTTTTGCAAAGCCAAGATTTTCTTGTAGATCATTCAGATCGTGACCATCTACAGGACCAAAATAAGTGAAGCCAAATTCTTCAAATAACATCCCTGGTATCATAAAATACTTCATACTATCTTTTAATTTCTCTGCCGTATTTGCAATTACACCACCGACTGCTGGGATTTTTTTCAACAACCATTCTAGCTCATCTTTCGCTTTATGATATTTACCAGCACTGCGCATTCTACCAAGTGCATTGTGTAAGGCACCAACATTGTTTGCGATAGACATTTCGTTATCATTCAGAACAACAATTACATCTTTTTGTTCGTGCCCAATATGGTTCAAAGCTTCCAAAGCCATACCGCCAGTTAAGGCTCCATCTCCAATAATCGGTACAATATAATGATCTTTTTCTTGTAGGTCTCTTGCAATAGCCATACCCATTGCTCCAGAAAGTGAAGTAGAACTATGACCTGTCTCCCATACATCATGTTCACTTTCTGACATTTTAGGAAAACCTGACATACCCTTATATTGACGTAATGATTCAAATTGATCCGCGCGACCAGTCAAAATTTTATGAACATAAGATTGATGACCCACATCAAAGAGGAATTTATCTTGAGGACTATTAAATTGTTTATGCAAAGCTAAGGTTAGTTCAACTACACCCAGGTTAGGTCCTAAATGACCTCCTGTAATCGCCAGCTTAGCAATTAAAAATTTTCGAATTTCATATGCAAGTACTTCTAATTCATCATTATTTAACTTCTTCAAAAAAGAAGGATCTTTAATCTTGGTAAGATCCATAATGGGATTCCTCCCTAATTTAGATTTATTTTTTTTTCTTCAATAGTTTTATTTTAAATTTTTTATCCAAAAATGCAATAAATTTTCCAACAAAAAAAATAATACTCGTTGAATGGTGGATGCCTAAAAACTTTCCCATTGCCTTTCCACCAACTGTAAAAGCTGCTACAATACTTGTCATCATGACAGCAATCATAATTTGAACCGTTGTTCCTTCCCCGTGCCCCAGAACACTGGCTAATTGTATAACTACTAATGTTGATGCTGTACCACTTATTACACCTGAAATATCACCAATTACATCATTGCAAAAACTAGCAAATCGATCCGCGTTTCTCACAATAAGAATAGCTTCTTTCGCACCGAAAACTCGCTCCGCAGCCATTGCGTGAAAGGGAGTTTCTTTGGCAGCAGTTGCAGCCACCCCTAACATATCAAAAAAAACACCAATAAACACAATAATAAGAACGATAAAAAAACCAGTTACCCACATCACACCACTAAGTATCGATGAGGATACAACTGAAAAAATAGCCGCTAACACAAATGTGATAACGGCGATACTTACACTGAACCTTATTGATTTATTCATTTGTAAGCGAGACTTCGCCATTTCATCAACCCTCGTTTTCACGTACATATGTATGTGGAATGGTCGTTTAAAAAGTAAAAACTACGGCTTAGGTCCAGTAGGTTTTCCCAGATGCATACCGAATGTTGCCATTCTGGCGGTTCCCCTTTAAATACATCTTAGCTATGTCGCCATAAGCTAGACTGGATTACCACTTAGTCCGTACTATAATCCCTTTTAAACGTCCAACGGAACAGTCTAGGAGATTTCCTCAACAGCTCTTCACCGATTCCTAGCCTCTTTTGCAATCCTGATTTCATATAGGCAAAAACAAGAATCTAGTGGCCACCTAAATCCCTGTTATAACTATAATCCCCTCAGTAATCACTCAAGGCAGGCTACGCTGCCAACAAGAATTCCCTTCTCTTGCTGTACAGGTTCATACCCCATTCCATCGTATCACTTTGGCTAAAGTATTACCACAGAGATGGGCCTCCGCGGAAGTAGGGTCAACGCCCACATGCCTTTGTGGATCGCCCTACAACCTTAACTCCCAGCACCGACCCAAGGCTGGGCGCCTCAAGCCGACACAAGGAACTTCATCGATGTGCCCTTTGGCAGATTTTTAGGCCCGCCTTCAGAACCGGAGAACTGACTAGAATACTGCACCATTCCTCGTTATCCCCATTATATCATATTATCTTTAATTTTGCTATTTTTATCCCAGAGTAAGAGACACTAACACTCAACCTGGTGCCATGGACTTTATGCCACACTTTAGGACTAACAATCCATACAATCATTGCGAGATAGTTAGAAAACAATGACTATGGGATAAGTGTTTATCGTATATAATTATTGCTCACGTTCACTTAAATAATCAATCAAATCAGCTAATCTTGTTGAATCAATATTTGCACGTATTAGTGCTTGCTTTGCTTTTTGTACATACTTTTCATTCTGTTTATATGCACCATCTAAACCTAACAACTTAGGATACGTATTCTTATCATTGATTTCGTCACTTCCAATTGGCTTACCAAGCTTATCCGGATCACCAATCACGTCTAATATATCATCTTTAATCTGAAAGGCAAGACCAGTAAATCGAGCACATTGTTTCATTACATGTAATTCACTATCGCTTGCTCCGCCCAAATAAGCTCCAACTTCAAGTGCAAAGCTAAGAAGTTGGCCTGTTTTGAGGTGATGTATTTTTTCGAGTTCATCTAAAGTTACAGCTTTGTTCTCGGCATACATATCCAACGCTTGACCAGCTACCATTCCTGTAGGACCTGCGCACTCTGCTAAACGTTTGGTTACGTATACTTTTTGTTTATTAGACAAAACCATATCATTCGCGATGATTTCAAAACTTAAAGTAAGTAGACCGTCCCCGACCAAAATTGCGGTTGCTTCATCGAACTTACGGTGGTTCGTTGGTAAACCACGTCTAAAATCATCATCATCCATTGCAGGTAAGTCATCATGAACTAAGGAATATGTATGGATCATTTCAAGGGCCATAGCAACAGAGAGAACATTTTTACTTTCTCCACCAAACGCTTCACAACTTGCAATAAGCAGTATTGGGCGAATTCTCTTCCCGCCTGCTTGAATAGAATAGATCATCGCTTCCTTTAATCGGTTTGGAATATCTTCTAAGCCATGAATACAATTTTTTAATTCCTCAGTAATCCAATTTTTGTGGTCATCTATGTAGGTGGAAAGATCTTGATCCATCTTAATGATCCTCCTCTATTTTTAATGGCTTAATTACCCCTTCTGCATCAATCACTTGTGCCATCTTCTCTTCCACGTTCTTCAATTTATCACTGCAAAGTTTCGATAATTCCATTCCTTGTTGATAATATTGAATCGCTTTCTCCAAAGGCACTTCGGCCTCCTCCAGTTTTTCTACAATCTCTTCAAGATTCTTCATTGCATCTTCAAAAGTAATTTCAGCTTTCGACATTTTCACCCTCCTCTATTCCCCAAACTTGACAGTCGACAGAACCATCTGTTAACTTCACCGATATTTGCTCTCCTGGTTGTACTTGCTTAACAGATTTAATCATCTTACCATCATTACGATAACTTATCGTGTATCCTCGTCTCATTATCGATAATGGACTTAATATCTCTAATTTCTCTAACTGCTTTGTGAAATGTTCCACTTTTGTTTGATAAAGTTGTGAGAAAGATCGTGTCACTTGTTGTTTTGTATGTAGAAGTTGCTCTTTGGCTTCCTCTAGCTGTTTCATAGGATGCGATCTTGAAATTCGATCGACAAGTTGTTGCAATTGCTCTTGTTTTTGTTTATGAGTATTTGAAGTCTGTCTATTCAAACGCTCTAACAAACGGTCTAACTCTTGTTCTTTCTGGGTTATTAATTGTCTTGGGTAACGAAAGGCATAGCTTTTTTTTAATCGTTCTAATTTCTCAAGATCTGCACTTGTCTTTTGCTTCATTTGACGATGTATTGTTTGCTGAAGACGACAAATCTTATCGATCAATTCCGCTTGTGATGGAACCGCCAGTTCTGCAGCTGCAGTAGGGGTAGCAGCTCGCACATCTGCTGCAAAATCAGCAATCGTACTATCTGTCTCATGGCCAACGGCTGAGATAATCGGGATTCTTGAACGATCGATAGCTCTTACAACAAGCTCTTCATTAAATGCCCACAATTCTTCTAAAGAACCTCCACCTCTCCCAACGATTAACAAATCCAGTGATTCCAATGTATTGGCTTGATCTATCGCATTAGCGATCGAGTATTTTGCTTCTAAGCCTTGAACAAGAACAGGAAAAAGCGTTATATTCACTAAAGGATATCGCCTTTTTAGCGTAATTAAAATGTCACGGACTGCAGCCCCGGTTGGAGAAGTAACGATCCCGACATGTTTGGGGTAAAGTGGCAATGTTTTTTTTCTATCCGATGAAAATAGCCCTTCTTCTCTAAGTTTGTTTCTTAATTGTTCATACGCTAATTGCAGAGCCCCTATACCGTCTGGCTCCATTTCGTGAACATAGAGTTGATATTGACCTTGTGGTTCATAAACACTCACTTCCCCTTTTATTAATACTTGCATACCACTTTCGGGAGTGAATTTTAAGGAGCGATTATTGCCAGCAAACATGACCGACTGAATTCTTGACTGCTCATCTTTTAGCGTGAAGTACATATGTCCACGACTATGATGTTTAAAATTAGATATTTCGCCTTTTAACCAGACTGTGGTGAGATGCTTGTCTAATTCAAATTTTCTTTTAATATAACGTGTTAAAGCTGTAACCGTTAAATAGTTGTCTTGCCCTTTCAAATTAACTTCACCACCTGCATGCTAATTAAAGCTATTATTTAGATTGATTTTTAGCGGCTTGAATTGTGTTTTTTAACAACATCGTAATGGTCATTGGTCCAACACCTTTTGGCACCGGGGTAATGTATGCTGCCTTTTCTTTGGCTGTTTCAAAATCAACATCACCTGTCAACGTTCCATTAGGTAGTCTATTAACGCCAACATCAATTACCGTTGCTCCAGGTTTGATCGCTTCCCCTGTTAAGAAATGAGCTTTTCCTACTGCAACGATTAAAATATCTGCATTCTTTATGTAGTTTTCCATATCTTTCGTTCTTGAATGACAGTAAGTTACTGTTGCGTGTTCATTTAGCAAGAGTTGTCCAACAGGTTTTCCTACAATATTACTGCGTCCAATAACAACAGCATTTTTTCCCGAAATTTCTATATTCTTTGATTTTAACATCGTAAGGATACCATAAGGCGTACATGGTAAAAAAGTTTCTTGATTCGTTAACATTTTCCCTATATTTATCGGGTGAAAGCCATCAACATCTTTATTTGGATCAATCGCTTCAATAATTTTTTGCTCGTTTATTTGGTCAGGTAATGGTAATTGAACCAAAATACCATTCACTGTCTCATCATTATTTAATTTAGTAATCATTTGTACAAGTTCATCTTCACTTGTGCTTTCGGGTAAAAGAATTAAATCAGATGTCATCCCTACAAAATCAGAGGCTTTTTGTTTTCCACTAACGTAAGATTTAGATGCAGGATCATCTCCAACTAAAATTACTGTTAACTTCGGATGTATTCCTTTTTCTTTAAGGGTTGTCACTTCCTTCTTCATTTCTATGCGTAATTGTTCTGCCAATTCACTACCATAAATAACTTCAGCGCTCATTGTAATATCCCCCTATATTTAAATCATTTTTGATAAAACACCGTTAATAAATTTTCCAGACTTATCATCCCCATAAATATGCGCAAGCTCAATTGCCTCATTAATTGCTACACCATGAGGCGTTTCTTCTTCGTAAAATATTTCATATGTCGCAATTCTAATTAATGTCTTTTCTACAATTGCCAATCGTTTTATCGACCAGTTCTCTAAATGATCAGAGATTTTTTGGTCAATTGCTTCTTTGTTTTCTACGACACCATAAATTAAAGTAGTTAAAAATTCTGATGGCTGTTGTTCACCTAGGCTTAATTCAATTGCTTCTTTTGGATCAAAACGCTCATTATCCAGTGAGAAAAGCACTTGAAAAGCTTTTTCTCTTGCAGTTCTTCTATTCATGTTAATTCTCCTTGTAGTTACCTTTTAACTCAAAAGCTATCGTTCATCCGAAAAGCTAAAGTCAATACTATCATAACCAAATTAACGACAAAAAGCTATACTCGTACTTTAGAAGTAAGAAAAACCAGGAAAGTTCATCCGGTCCTTTAAAGAAACAATTAGATACTGTATTTTGTAAGGACTGATGATGACAAACCAACACTTGTTGGAAAGCAATCTTAGACCGTACTGCTATAAAATCTTTTGCATTGATAAAAATAATACACCTTTTACTTTCTCTTCTTGTGAAAAATGTAAAAAAGACCTATCGAGTATGTTACTCTTCAGGTCTCTTTTTATGTTTAATTATCCGAATCTTGAGGATCTTCTTTATCAATTTGCACCCCAACGACGTGGACGTTAACCTCATCGATATCTAAGGCAGTCATATTTTTTAGCGTTTGTCTGATGTTCTCCTGAACTTTTTGAGCAACTACAGGAATACTAACCCCATAATCTAATACTACAAATACATCAATCATTACACCAGTGTCTGTTAATTCCACTTTAATTCCCTTACCATGGGTTTTCTTCCCAAAGCGTTCAGCCACACCAGTAGCAAAATTACCTCTTGTTGAATAGACACCTTTAATTTCAGTTGTTGCAATTCCTGCAATTACCTCAATAACAACTGGAGAGATTTCTACATTTCCTAAACTAGCATCTTCACTTACATTTAAAATTGTGTGTTCACTCATAATGATCCACTCCTTTAGAGTAATCGTACTTATAAAAAAATGTGTTTCTAGCCTTTATTACTTTCTGTTTCAATAATCGTGTAATTTTCAAGGAATTTCGTATTGAAATCTCCACTTTGAAAGACAGGATGCTCCATCATTTTTTCGTGAAATGGAATGGTTGTTGAAATGCCTTCAACAATATATTCACTAAGTGCTCGTTTCATGCGGTCCATTGCTTCTTGTCGAGTTGCACCGTATGTAATTAACTTGGCTATCATTGAATCATAATACGGCGGGATTTTATATCCGGGATAAACAGCAGAATCAACACGAACTCCGAAACCACCTGGCGGTAAATACAAACCTATTTCCCCAGCAGCTGGCATGAAATCACGACTTGGATCTTCCGCATTTATGCGGCACTCCATTGCCCAACCCTCCATCTTAATATCTTCTTGTTTGAACGAAAGTTGTTGATTTGCTGCAACACGAATTTGCTCTTTAATTAAATCGACACCAGTAACCATCTCTGTAACAGGATGTTCGACTTGAATTCTTGTATTCATTTCCATGAAATAAAATAACTGTTCTTTCTTGTCAAAAATAAATTCAATAGTACCCGCACCCGAATAGTTAACAGCTTGAGCAGCCTTGACTGCTGCGTCTCCCATCTGCTCTCTAATTTCATCATTTATAGCAGGGGAAGGTGTTTCTTCAATTAATTTTTGCAATCGACGTTGCACTGAGCAGTCTCTCTCACCTAAGTGTACCACATTTCCGAAGTTATCTGCCAGTACTTGAATTTCAACATGAGAAAAATCTTCAATGAATTTCTCGATATAAACGCCAGGATTTCCAAATGCTTTTTCCGCTTCTTGTTGTGTAACTCGTAAACCTTTCCTTAAATCTTCTTGATTTCTTACTACTCGAATACCTTTCCCACCGCCACCAGCAGTCGCTTTAATAATAACAGGATACCCTATCTCGTTGGCTAACTGTAATGCATTATCTTCTGAATCAATAATTCCATTGGAACCAGGAACAATAGGAACTCCTGCTTTTTTCATTGTTTCTCGAGCAACATCCTTTGTCCCCATATTCTGAATCGCAAATACACTTGGGCCAACAAAAGTAATATTACATTTCCCACACAACTCCGCAAAGTCTGCGTTCTCGGCTAAAAAGCCATAGCCCGGATGTATCGCATCAACTTCCGTCAATTTAGCCACACTCATAATATTTGTAAAATTAAGATAACTATCCTTACTAAATGCGGGCCCGATACAATAAGCTTCATCAGCGATTTGAACGTGTAATGCGTCACGATCCACCTCAGAAAAAACAGCTACCGTTTCAATTCCCATCTCTTTACATGCTCGAATGATACGAACAGCAATTTCTCCTCGATTAGCAATAAGAAGTTTGTTAATCATGATCGTACCCCCTATTTTGTTTTCACACGGAATAATGGTTGACCGTATTCTACAAGCTCCCCATTTTCGGCTAGAATCTCTACTACTTCTCCCTCAACATCTGCCTCTATTTCATTAAACAACTTCATTGCTTCAACAATACAAACCACTGTCTTCTCATTCACTTTATCCCCTAACGATACAAATGGGGCACTATCTGGCGTGGAGGAATGATAAAACGTTCCTACCATTGGGGAAAGTATTTCATGATCAAAAGCAATCGTTTCTTCCTTTTCACTGGAAGAATGGTTTTCCTGCTCCTTTATTTGCTCGCGTTCGCTTACCTCCTCATATTTCTCTGGTTCAGCTGAAACACTCGTCATTACTTTTTTGTGTTCATGATGGTTACTTTTTTTACGTAATTTAATTTTGGAACCTTCGTGCTCATAAATAAATTCATCTAAAGATGATTGATCAATTGCTTGAATTAATGCTTGAATATCTTCTAATTTCAACAAAATAAACACTCCTCTATTAGGTACTTGAATAGAATATTAAGAACAGGTACTAATAACTCCTCTTAATATTTTACGAGATCAGCAAGAAAACTGCAACATTTCTTTTGGTGTTATTTAAACAGCCTCTTAAATTATAACTATTTCTACCTATCTTTACCTAATTTTTATTTTAACATAAAATAATAAGCTAATCATAAATGATCAGCTTATTATATCCATTATTTAGTATCCAATTAACTTACTGGTTGAAAATTGACTTCCACTTTCACTGCGCCGAATTCATCATACACCATTCGCATGATTTTATTTGCCTCTGATTGTGACAATTCATCTGTTTTGACCGTAACAATAACGCTATCTTCTTTTGTTCTTACCAGCACATCAGGATAGCCATTTTCCGACTTCAATGTTTCTTCAACAATTAATTCCTTCGTTGCAACTCGATCAATTTGTTGCATCTCATCATATGCTTGATTCTTCTCATCATTTGATGCCGAACTAGAAGCAACAATCGTCTCTAGCTGTTCCATACGACTACTACGTGATTGTGCTAGTTCCATGCGAATAATCGTAAACAGTTCGTCTTTTGTAGAAATTGCAGATGTTTCATTGAATTCCTCATCACTTTTTTCAGCAACATCGCTTCCCACTTCTTCCTCCGATTGATCAGAGATGGTACCTACACTATCATTCTCTTCTGGGGCTTCATTAAAAATAAATGCAAAATCATCATTTGCTGGTTGTGCTTGCATATAATACACGCTTAACACAATCATTAAACTCAACATTGTCAATAACCATACCGTTTGTTTCTTTAACATCTTAACCCTCTCCTTCACCTCTTGGCATAATTGAAATACGATGTGGCGGAACATCTAATACCCGCGAAACAGCTTCTGTTACCCACTGTTTTAATTCAATACGCTCAACACCATTCGCAACAACCAATACTCCTCTAACTGTTGGTTTAACGGTTTGAACAATGAGCGGAACTTCTTCATCTCCTTGACGAACAACAACTACTTGCTGCTCTTCAGTAAGATCATCAATACTTCGCTGTCCACCGTTTTGATCTTGCTCTTCTGTAGTTTGGGTACCTACAATTAAATTCTTTTCATAAACTCTTTTGTGCGTTGCATCTAAATTAATCATAACTTCTACATCGGATACTCCAGAAATATTCTCTAGCATATTAGTTAGATCATTTTGATACTGCTTTTCTATATCATCCAAATCTGAACTTTTATTATCTTTAGCTAGAAATGTCTCTTCCTCGGTTGGTTGACCCCTTGGTTCATCCCAATTACTTATTTGTTCTGGAGGACTGCTTTCTTCTTGAAAAATACTACTTACAAGCAGAAACAGAATCCCAATTAATGCTACAATTAATAGATAACCTGTTTTTGATGGTTTTTGTCCATCCTCAGTTTTTAAATGTAGATGTGACAATATTTTTTTCACAGGATTCACTTTTAGCTCCCCTCCTCCCAAAAAACCGTTAACATATCCGTTTCCAAATCCCAAACTTGATACAGATACATTTGAACTTCCGATAAAGTAGTTTCATGATTCTGGTTTTCGTTTTCGTCTTTGGCTACGTCTCGTCCAATAATAACTTCTTCAATCAGCCCTGTCCCTAATTCTACTGTAGCTATATATATTTTGATTTTTTGTAGATTGGATAAGGATTGATCTAATTCAGTTTCATAATCAAATTTGATTTCTGAGATTTCCACACCATATGTTTTTCTCAACTCTCCTTCCACTTGGTTTTCCAACTGAATTGCTAGTTCTTCTATAACATATGCAGACTGAGTAGCTTGTATATCTTTTTTCTTTAATTCGATTTCATTTTCTAGTTCAGATTGACTCGTTTGTTCTTCAAACAGCCGAAATGATTGACTAATAGCATCCTCAATATCTACTTGAAATAGCTGAAAGATTGGTTGCAAAAACAATAATAGAAAAACGAAAGATAAAACCGTATGCACATATTTTTTTAATGAGGTTTGTGGGATTAACATCTCAATAATCATAATGATAAATATAAGTGTAACTAACTGAATCACCCAGTCCATTAGATATGCCATATGAAATACTCCTTTTCATCACGGTACTATCGTCAATAATAACCCAATCCAACGATAGGAAAATTAAAGTATTTTAAGCAGAAACATACTTGCTGTATTATTTTATCGGACCATTAATGTAACATTGCTTGCAATGACTAATACAACGATTGTTAAAAAGAACATCAAGGAAACAGTTAATAAAGCTGCGAGCAGATACATTATATGTTGGCTAATAATTCCCACGCATTTTACTATTGGCCCATCACCAAGCGGCTGAATAATTGCTGCGGTTAATTTATAAATAATTGCAATCACAAGAATTTTAAGGGCTGGGAACAGCATGACCATTAATAAAATAACGAGTCCAACAATCCCCAATGCATTTTTTAAAACCAAGGAAGCAGATAAGATTGTATCTGTTGCATCTGTAAATAACCTTCCAACCACTGGAATAAAATTACTTGCAATAAATTTTGTAGTTTTTAGTGCCACCCCGTCTTGAATCGCAGAAGTTGCACCATGAGCAGACAATATGGTTAAAAAGATCGTGAGACAGCCTACCAGCATGGACAGACCTGTACTTTTTAGTAAATCTGCTAATTTTGTGACTTGAAACTCCTTATTAAACGCGCTTACCATTTGCAAAATTGCCGATAAGAAAAATAAAGGAATAATTATCTTTGAAATGATAACGACTGTAAAATGCATAAATGTTACGATAAACGGATGAAAAAAAGATACCGATAAAAACCCTCCAACAGTTGACATGATTCCCAACATTAGGGGAAGGATTGCCAACATAAAATCTCTCATTTGTTCAATGGTATTTACGACAAGTTCACTAGCTAAATGAAAGCTTTGCAGTGCGAGAATCGCTAAGACTAGCATAATTACCATGTCGGCAACTTTGCTAATTGTTTTCGATTCAAACGCTGTCTGAATCGCCTGTAAGATACTTGAGCATATGGACAAAATAATTAATGTGCCTAATAATTTTCCGTTCCAAATAATTTCATAGCTTACGAAACGGATGACAGCAAAAATCCACGACTTAAGAGATAGGTTGTCTTGTTGAGTTATAAAATCACGAAAACCTACTTTACTGACTTCAGGAAAAACATGGCCGTATTCTGATGCCGATTGATACCAATAATCACTTATTTCTCCCATTGGTATTTCATCTATTAAAGATATGTCGGCATATTCAGACTCCAGCTCTTCTTCTTTTGCTAGTAAATCACCTGGTAAGATAAAAACTAAGGATAATAAGCAGCTGATAACAAATAAAATAAGTCGTTTCATTCCCGCCCCCCATTTTTGTTATGATTCAATTAGGAAGAAATGCTAAAATCGTTTCTACTACAGCTGTTAAGATTGGTATCGCCAACACGAGAATAAAGACCTTTCCTGCCATCTCTATTTTTGCAGCAACAGATGCTAATCCTGCATCTCTAGTCATATGTGCACCAAATTCAGCAATATACGAGATACCGATAATTTGCAGGATTGTCTCTAAATAGATTGAATTAATATTTGCTTGCTGACTAAGTACTCGAATAAGTGCAATTACTTCTGAGACATGTCCAACAATAAAAAAGAAGATGATTATACTAGTCACTAACACAATGAACATCGCAATAGATGGGTTTTGAGGCTTTAATATTAAATAGAGCAGGCTGGCTACGATGGATATCGTAATAATTTGAATGATTACCATTTTGTTACCCCTGGAATAAAAAAACAGACTTAATTTGCTGAAATAAATCCGCAATGTTATCCATTACAACGAGGAGTACAATAATGAAACCAATCAAGCTAGTAAATTGTGCATATTCTTCTTTTCCCATTTGTTTTAAGATTGTGTGAATCATTGCAACTACAATTCCAATTCCTGCTATTTGAAATAATACAGCGGCATCTTGATACATGTTCTTACTCCTTTCTAGATCAAGAGTAATACAAGAAATAATCCAGCTAATACTCCTAAGTTTTTAAACATTTTTCCATAGCGCTGATAATTTTCTTGAGCTTCAATCAGTATGCGATCTAAGTGTGTTATGCTGAGCTGTATATATTTTTTCTGCTGGACAATATCATACTGTCCTAACGTTTCTCCAAATTGCAATAACACTTCCGCTTCGTCTCTTCCAACTGAAGAGTTGCCCAAGAAGCGATTCACTTCTTCCCCCCAAGTATATGTCAAATCATTTGATGTATTAAGCTTAGATGCAATCGCTTGAAATAAGCTTGAAACTGGTTGAGATAATTGCTGTGCTATTTGGGAAAATGCATCTGCAAGCGTTGCTTGACTATATACAATTTCTGCTTCTAGTATTTGCAATGCTGTTTTTAATTGTCGAATCTCTTTTGGTCGTCTTGATAACTTTGATGAAATTTCAACCCCAATTAGCGTTGTTGCGCAAATTAATAGGATTGCCCCTATCCATTTCACCCCTTCTTCCTCCCTTATTAAGCATAATAATATTTTCCTCTCGATCATTAATCTGCTTTACTTTATCTTTAGCACTTGTTTGTTGCAAAATAATGAATCGATCAAATACCTTCTCGGAAAAAAGTGAAGAAAATGAACTTCGACTCTTTATATCTGTTAATGAATGACCATGTGCAGAACAAACGATCGATACACCTGCATGAATTGCTTCTTGTAATGCAGAAACATCTTGAAGTGAGCCAATTTCATCAACAACTATTACCTCTGGAGACATCGAGCGAATAAGCATCATCATTCCTTCTGCCTTTGGGCAACCATCTAACACATCTGACCTTATCCCGATATCATGTTGTGGTATTCCTGCAATACACCCTGCAATTTCAGAACGTTCATCCACAATGCCAACCTTTGCTGGCGATACATTCCCCCAACCAGAAGCAATAAGTCTGCTAATATCTCGCAACAATGTCGTCTTTCCCGTTTGTGGTGCTCCAATAATTAATGTATTCAGATATCGCTCTCGGAAGAGGTGTCGTACATACGGATCGGCAACCCCCTTTTTTTGCTTAGCGATTCTAATATTATAGGATGTAATATCTTTGATAGCTTTTACTTGTCCATTACTAGTGTTCACTTTCCCTGCTAGTCCAACTCGATGGCCTCCTTGCACCGTAATATAGCCTTGTTTCAATTCTTCTTCCAAACGGTAAAGAGAAAATTCACTTAACTGATTCATAATAAATTGACCATCTTGCTTCGTTGGACATGATTCGCGAAGCCACAATGTCTTCTGATCAAAAACCAGCTCAATTGGACGTTCGATACGAATCCTTATTTCTTGCAATTGGGACCAATCCTGGTTTATCTTCGTCATCAGTTCTTTCCTGAAATGTATTGGAAGTATGCGGATTATCTCCTCCAACAATATCATCCCTTCTTCCTGCATTTGTTTCGGTTTGGCTTGTGATCCTTTCTAATCTACCAACACTTGTTCAAAAAGTCGATTAGTAAAAGGCAGCAGCAATCGAGCTGACGACTAAAGTCTAGGTTTTGCTACATATGAACCGAAAGAGCGAACCATCGGAGAAATGTGTGCTGCTTATCATCTACAACTTTTTTACTGCTCTACTACTTTTTCATAGTAACTATAGTAATTCTATGCTCTACATAACATGATATGACTACTCAATCATTATCAGTGGTTAAAAGAAAGATTGAAGATTCGATTATGTAGTGGTATCCTTTAAGAACACAAAAATCCGGTATGCAATGAATTTGCATACCGGATTTTCCCTATACGTTCCACAGAACGATGTCTTTTCAGTTTTTTCCTTAAGCACGTGAAACGTACTTGCCATCACTAGTATTAATAATCAAACGATCTCCTTGATTGATAAAGAAAGGCACTTGGACAATCAACCCTGTTTCCATCGTAGCTGGTTTAGATCCACCACTAGCTGTATCACCTTTAATACCAGGTTCGGTTTCCGTTACTTCAAGCTCCACATTATTCGGTAAAGAAACACCGATTGTTTCTCCTTGATAACTTATAATATTTACTTCCATATTTTCTTTTAAGAATTTCAATTCATAACTAATTTGTTTCGCATCAATTTCTGTTTGCTCATAGGATTCCATGTCCATAAATGTGTGTAAGTCTCCAGATGCATACAAGTATTGCATCTTTCTATTCTCGATATGAGCTTTTGCTACTTTTTCACCACCACGAAATGTTTTTTCTTGAATATTCCCATTACGAAGGTTACGTAATTTAGATCTTACAAAAGCCGCGCCCTTACCTGGTTTTACATGTTGAAACTCCAAAACTTGCCAAATGTCATTGTCGACCTCAATGGTTAATCCTGTTTTAAAATCATTAACTGATATCACTACTATTTCCTCCCTAATTACATATCTAGTTGAATCTCTCTAAATTATAATATAATAAGTTCCTTTGGAGAACGATTCAAGCTTTCATTCCCATCTTTTGTTACAATTATATCATCTTCAATCCGACAACCACCTACATTTGGTACATAGATTCCCGGTTCTACCGTTACAACCATACCTTCTTTCAAGGTAACATCTGAACGACTTGATAGAGCTGGAGACTCATGAACTTCTAGACCTAAACCATGGCCTGTTGAATGACCAAAATACTGTCCATATCCCTCTTGCGTAATATAATCTCGTGTTAAAGCATCTGCTGCTTTAGCAGAAATACCATCTTTAATACCTTCTAAACCTTTTAGATGTGCTTCAAGTACTGTGTGATAAATTTTATGTAATTCCTCTGAGATTTCACCGACTGCTACAGTACGTGTCATATCAGAACAATAGCCATTAAAATATGCACCAAAGTCCATCGTTACAAGTTCGCCATTTGCAATTTTTTTCGATGATGCAACACCGTGTGGTAATGCAGATCGAAAACCTGAAGCTACAATAATATCAAAACTTGAAGACTGAGCACCTTGTTTTCGCATGAAAAACTCCAACTCATTCGATACTTCAATCTCTGTTACACCAGGTTTAATAAAAGTTAGAATATGCTCAAAAGTAGCATCTGATATTTTAGCAGCTTCTTTAAGGATTGATATTTCTTCCTCTGTTTTAAAAAGGCGTAGATTTTCAACAATCCCAGACGTAGGAACGAGCTCAGCTTCAATCTCCGCTTTGTATTGTTCAAAGATTGCATAGGAAAGATCTTCTTTCTCAAATCCAACTTTAGTAATACCAAGTTGTTTGATTTGAGTAGCAATTTCCTTAACAATCGGTTGCGTGTGTTCAACTACATCAAAACCTAATGCTTGTTCTGCTGCTTGTTCCGTGTATCGAAAGTCTGTAATAAAAAGAGCATTTGACTTTGTTATCAATACAACACCCGCTGTCCCGGTAAAACCACTAATATATCTTCGGTTATATGGGTTTGTAACAAGAAGTCCTTCTATATTTTTTTCCCCTAATGCCTTTCGTAATTTTTCAAATTTCTCCACTTTAAACGTCATCCTTTCTCTATATCCTCATTTACCAATTTACTCTCACCTTTTAGTTTAGCACAACTTGATTGCGTTTGTACCTGTTCACACTTATTTTTTATTCTGCTGACGATCTAAATGATCATAAGAGATTGTAAATCCAATAAACACTCCATATAATAGATACAAACAAAGTGTTGTAACAATGGTATCACTGTCAAGTTCCAATAACGGTTTCATGTTAGGGCAAAGAGGTAAGATAAGACCAAACACAATTCCCCAAAGCCCAAATCCGAACAGAAGTCCCGGTAATATACCTTGTAATTTTTTTAAGACAAGTAAATAAAGAAGCGCGATCAAAATTGAAAGAACACCTAAAACAAGTACAGCTATCATCTCTGCTAACCAACCATCTGTCCATTCTCCATGTAACCACGAAGAAATTACAAATGATCCTGGAGATACTACAGTAAAATTGAAGAATGCGAAAAACACACCGACCAAACTCCATAGAATACCGCCGAAAAATCCTGTACTAACTGTTTTCCAGATAATCGCAGATGGTTTTTCTTTTTTTAAATGAATTGGTTGTTTTAATTCCATATACATCACCTCGTCTATAGCTTGACCTGTAATAATAAGTCTATGCTTTATTCAGATCAATTTCTTAATTTATGAATGATCATTATTAACAGGAAAAAAGAGTATAATCTTCTTATCCTAGGAAAGAATATAAATAAATGAATCAACTCATGGTTACTTTTTTCAGATGGAGGGAAAAGATAATTAAATTGATTCAGTAATCTTTGAACGAAAGGAATGAGTTATAATGTCACGCACTCACAGGTTCCCCCTCTTTATTTACTTATTAATTGGTTTGGCGTTATTTGGATTGACACACCAACTGTTCACAAATACAAATCGTTTCATCGCAAATACATTAGTTATTATTGGTTTCGGAGCACTTGTTTATACAGTGATTTACTTCTTATTTATTCGGAAGAGAATGACGGATGATCTTAAAAAATATCGTCGTGCTGCCAAACTATCAAAAAAAAGATATGGCACTAATTCTAAGTTGAAATCAAACTATTCTCAGACGAAAAAGAAAAAAACAGTAACTAACTACAAAAGAAGGAGAGAGCAATCCGTCCCCCACCTACGTGTTATTGAAGGAAAGAAAAATAAAAAAAACGATCGTGCATCATTATAGATGTACGATCGTTTTAATGTGGCCAATTTTTTAAAAAAGCTGCTGTTTTGGTTTTACCTAAATCGACCAAGTTTTGTTTAGAAGCCTGGGATAAATGAAAATCAGCTACACCGACCTCTGAAACAGGCAGAAAGAGCACATTATTCTGTTGATGCATCACAATGTATCTTTGATCATGAGCTATTTGCATAGTAGTGAATAGTGATTTCGTTAACTTTAAAGCATCTGTAATTTTTCCAATCATGATTTTATCATAGTTGGCACTTAGCTTGATTCCCAGTAATGGACGTTTCTGAAATTTACGATCACCATCAAAAACCCACATTGGTAAGTTACTTAATAAAGATCCATCTACAATAATATGTTTCTTATGTTTCTGGTCCCATATTTTTTTAGGGCGAAAAAAATACGGTAAACTTGCACTCATACGAACTGCTTTTGCTACGGGAAAATTACTGGGATCAACGCCATAAATGCGTTTCACATCATCTGGTATTACTACCATTTTACCAACTGTTAAGTCTGCTACAATAACTTTTAATGTTCCTGGAGGTAAATCAGCAAAAGTATAAATGTTCTTTTTCGCTAATGTATCATGTATCCAATGCTCGAAAACATCTCCCTTATATAAACCTAATGCGAAATATAATGAAATCCATTTAATAAACGGTAAATAACGTTCTAAACGAGCTCCATCCATAAATTGCTTAACATCTAAGTCCATAAAAATTTCTTTTAGCTCTTCGTTTTTATAACCAGCGGCAAGAAGAGATGCTAATATCGCTCCTGCAGATGAACCAGCAACCCTTTCAAAAGAATATCCCTTCTCTTCCAACTGTTCCATTGCACCGATAAAAGCAAAAGCCTTTACCCCACCACCCGAGAAAACACCATCTATTTTCATTACGTATACCCCCAAAGATGCTATTACTAATGTATAGGCTAAGGGTATGGATATTAGAACAAAAACAGCAACCCTCTTCTTATTTTCATAGAGGAGTTGCTGTTTTTTTATTCTGTTTGTTGTTGTATTTTTTTTAGTTCTTTTTCTCGATCCGGATCTTTTTCAAAATATTGTACCAAATCCCCGATACGATCAATCGAATTCCAGCTTAAGTGGTGTTCAATACCTTCTACATCTTGATAAATATTTTCTTTTTCTACACCTATTATTCCTAAAAATTGTTCCAATAATTCATGTCGATAAACTAAACGTTTTCCGATCTTTTTTCCTTGAGCTGTCAAAATTAAGCCCCGATATTTTTCATAGTTTAGATAGTCATCTTTATCTAATTTTTGAACCATTTTTGTTACGGAGGATGGATGAACTTCTAGCGCTTCTGCAATATCAGATACCCTTGCGTATCCCTTTGATTCAATTAACATATATATTTGTTCAATATAATCTTCCATACTCGGTGTTGGCATAATAATCCTCCAATTCTTTCAAAAAAAGTAAAACCTATATGTATCCCAGTAGAACTAACAATCGTGGTAAAAAGGCGAAATACGAACCACTGATTGAAGTTTCACTTTATTAAAAGCATACAACAGATTTTATGCCGAGACAAGTATATTAGATTTTTCTTCCCTTACCATATCATTGAAAAAAATAAAAAATCAAATACAGAGTAGACACAAACAGCGCAGTAAGTGCTCCTATCTCGCTACGTAAACCAAGGCTTTCCCTTTCCACGGGTACGGCTTCAGCTAACTTCTCCAAGAAAAACCACTTGGAGAAGTGGATCTTCAGCTCGTACTGTTCCCGTAGGAGTGTCAAGCCTTTGTTTACTTCGCTAGTTAGTGATAGTGTATAGGCAGACAATCAAATGATGTTGTCTTTGTTTTAATCTACATGCAATTTGTATAGAGAAATTCTTGAGACACTTTTTTATCTATAATCCACCAATCATGCGGTAATTTGATTAAAAACCTTCATCAAGCGCATCAAATGAAATTGGCGACACTCCAGCAGGAAAAAGCGAATGTCTTCGATGGGACGAGTAATCGCAGTCCCACGGGCTGAAGATCCACTCGGAAGTGTATTTCTTCCGAGTTAGCTGAAGCCGCGCCCTGCGGTAAAGAAGACACGACGATAGTAGTTTTGAGTCGATGTCGCACTTATACCCTTATGGTGAAAGGGAATCAATTTCATTTGAGGAGCGAAATAGAAAACTTCTCGTTACTGCACAGTTTATCAAGACAATGATAGAATTCAATGGTTTATAGTGTCATAAAAAAAGCTCTTAGGTTTACTATTCAGACAGAAAAAATTGTTTTTTTAGTATTATCATTTTCAAATTCACGTAAAAAGTCGTATAATAAGGACAGACTGAATTAAGTGGGGGAAGTTATAATGGAGTATATTTTACTTACCATCTTGGTAGCATTTATCGGATTTAGTATCTATCGTTTTTTTAAAACAAAAAAAATCCTAAAAACTTTATCGGAAAGTGAATTTAGAGAAGGATATCGGAAAGCACAATTAATTGATGTGCGTGAACAAAAAGAATATGATGCTGGACATGTTTTGGGAGCTAGAAACATTCCATTAACGCAATTGCGTCAAAGAATGAATGAATTAAGAAAAGATCAACCTATTTATATGTATTGTCAAAATGGTACACGTACTGGCCGAGCAGCTCTTTTGCTTCACAAAAAAGGCTATAAAGATTTAAACCAACTTCAAGGTGGTTTCAAAAAGTGGTCCGGTAAAATTAAGAAAACAAATAAACCTTCTTATTAACATTTCTTATAAAAAACAATCACTTCTCGTTGAAGTGGTTGTTTTTTCACTCTAATACTACACCTCTGAATTCTTAATTCCCATAATAATAACCTCATAAATTGGTCATACTAGTTTTTATGAGGTACTAGGAATTTTGGAGGTTTAATTCTGATGCAAATTAAATTAAGGCAAGATACATCATTTATCGAAGATTTGAGTAAAAATTTATCCGAAGAAAATAATTTGTCATCATGGGAGCTTTTTCAACTCTCCTATCATACTGTTGATTCAACAATTACTAGAAAGTTCTCCGGTTTAAATGGACCTAAACTCCTACCACATGTAAATTTTTTAACACATCAATTAGCCTGCGCCCAGCAAGTAGTTGAAGAAATGAATGGGCGCGCGATTTTAGCAGATGAGGTTGGATTAGGCAAAACGATTGAAGCTGGTCTAATCCTTAAAGAATACATGCTTCGTGGTCTAGTAAAAAAGGCTCTTATACTTGTTCCAGCCTCTCTAGTTAATCAGTGGGGGCAAGAATTAGCACAAAAATTTTATATTCCTGCTGTAACAGCTAGAAAAAAACCATTATGGGATCAACAGGATATTATGATCACTTCTATTGATACTGCTAAACGTGACCCACATAGAGACAAAATTCTTTCACAAGATTATGATTTTGTTTTAGTAGATGAAGCCCACAAACTGAAAAATAGTCAAACAAAAAATTACCAGTTTGTTCGTTCTTTAAAGAAAAAATATTGTTTGTTATTAACAGCTACACCTATTCAAAATAAATTAACGGATATATTTAATCTTGTTTCGATTTTAAAACCAGGGTTTCTTGGTGACTATGAGTCATTCAGCAAAAAATTTAATAAAAAAAATCGAAACGCAGAAGATGACCAATATCTAAAACGATTGATTCAAAAGGTAATGGTTCGAAATCGTCGAGAAGATACAAATATCAAATGGACAAAAAGAAAAGTTGAAACCATTTATGTTGATTTTACAAATCGAGAAGCTGATGTGTACCAGAAAATCGAAAAAGCTTTAGCAAATAAATCTCGCTTCTCTAGCTTGGTTTATTTACGAGAGCTTTGCTCATCAAGAGAAGCATGTTTCTTATCATTAAAAAAAGACATCGAGCAAGAAACTGATCATAACGCTAAAAAGAATAAAATTGATTTATTACATGAAATTGAACAATTGCCGCAACATGCAAAAGCGATCGAAGCAGTTGAATTAGTGAAATCCATTAATGATAAATGCATTATATTTACGGAATATCGTGCAACACAAGTCTATCTTCAATGGTTACTTCAACAACACGGGATCAAATCTGTACCTTTTCGTGGTGGCTTCAAGCGAGGAAAGAAAGATTGGATGAAACAATTATTTGAAAATCAAGTTCAAGTTATGATTGCTACGGAAGCTGGAGGAGAAGGGATTAATCTACAATTTTGTAGCCATTTAATCAATTATGACTTACCCTGGAATCCGATGCGCCTGGAACAACGAATAGGCAGAATTCATCGCTTTGGCCAGAAAGAAGATGTTCATATTTATAACTTTGCTATTCGTAACACGATTGAAGACCATGTTTTACAATTACTTTATAAAAAAATACAGTTATTTGAGCGGGTTATTGGTAACTTAGATGCAATTCTAGCAGATCTGAAACTATCCAATTTCGAAGATGAAATCAGTTCTATTTTAGCAGAATCACATAGTGCAGGAGAGATTAAAGTGAAAATGAATAATTTGGCGGCTGTTATCGCTCAAGCACAATCATTGAATGAAAAGGAGCAAAAGAATGGCAATCGAGAATCTTCATAATTTCTTATACGATTACTTTTCAGCTAACCATTGTATTGTTACTAGTGACGGTCGCCACCTAGATGTTCAACTGACTGATGTGTTAGATGAAAAACTAATGAATCGGCCATTTTACTGGCAGTACGTTCGAAAACTAGGGATGAACGGAGAGCCTCAAATGTTAAAGTTATCGACCGAAGTAGAGGATCCAACCTCTGATCGTGAATTAATACATTTTGGGACACCTAGATTACAACAAATTTATTCCCATCTACAGGAACAAGGAAAATTTGTTCGACTGTATCAAAAGCTCGCAGTAAATAATCAAACCCCCTTGATCCCATGGCTAGTGCTTAACATCAAGATTAGTTTTATCGGTAAGGAAAAAAAAGAAGAGTTGAGATCGATAGGTATTAATATGATCAACGGAGTAATGATTAGTCAAATGATTGAAAGTCTTGAAAAGATTGATTGGGAATCATCGATATGCGATTATTGTTACCCAATCAGCCCACTAATCAGACTACGCAACAGTTATCAGAGAATCATTGATTATTTAACAGAACAAATAAAAATTCCAGAACACGATTGGGCAATCGAGTCCTGGAAACGGATGCAAGAAGAAAAAGAGTTACTTGCATATTTTTACAAAACATCATCCGATAACGAGAAAGATCTTTATCAAACGGAAGAAAATGCAATCGAAGCTTTATATCAACCAAGGATTGAATTTGAGATTGTTAATGGTGGTATCTTTCACATAAGTAAATCTACCAATATTCCATTTACAGATATCTCTCAGAACGAACAGTAGTGATGCTTCATTCATTTTTTTGTTTATAATACTTAATGGACATTGGAAGGATACCAAACCATTTATTAACGATAGGTGGTTTGGTATCCTCCTTCCATTTTTTTCTTTCTTCTTTCTCTGCAATTCTCTCTGCTTTCGGTGAGCAATAGTAACTTACGATTGATTCCGTAACAGTCTGAAAAACACTTTTATCAGCCAAATTTATCCCTCTCTTCATTTCTTATATGTTTAGGATATCCATTTAGCTTGTAGTTATTACTTCAATGATTTCTTTTACAAGTAGATCAATTGATTTACCGTCTGTTCGAATTACATATGTTGCTGCTTCTAGATATTTTTGTTCACGACTTAATAGTAGCTGTTCCTTGTCGCGATTTTGATCTTGCCAAATTGGACGATCCCCTTCATCCTTTAGACGGTTTACAATTTCTGGCCAACTTGTTTGTAAATAGATTACTTGCTTATCTTTTAACCAATGAACATTTCGATCTTGTTCAATAATTCCACCACCAGTGGCAATAATACAATTATTGCTTTCCGTTGTTGTTAAAACATCATGCTCGTATTGACGAAACTGATGCTCACCTTCTTCAGCAAAAATTTGCTTGATTTTTTTATTCTGCATAGCCTCAATCATTTGATCTGTATCTTGAACAGGTAATTGATAATATTTTCCTAATTGATCAGCAACCGTTGTTTTTCCGCTTCCCATAAAACCAATTAAATAAATACTCTGCATCTTATATACTCCATTTCTACTGAAATTTGCTTCATTATAGCACGAAACAAGATTATTATAAATTTTTCAAAAAAATTTTCATCCCTATTTTTCTTTTTTACTTTTAGAAAATCAGCAACGGAAAAAGTAATTTTTAGATAGAAAAACATTCTAAATTCTTATTTTTTTACAAGCAATACCTTTCCAATAGAACTTGATTTTTCTCGTTTTACTTTGTATATTACAACTAGAAAGTGAGGTGAGATTAGTGATTACAGCAAGAAGCTATTCTGCTGAATTGTTGAACATAGCCCTTGATCAAAATGCTTCTGATATTCATTTCTGCCCTTCTCCAACGGACGTGAAAATATATTTTCGCATTCATGGAAAACGTGTTTTTTATCTTCAAATGCCGTTAAATATTTATCAAACCCTACTCAATCATTTTAAATTCTCAGCTGGTATGGACATCGGCGAGTCCCGTCAACCTCAAGATGGTGCAATCACGTATGAATATAATCAAAGAATTGTCTCCCTAAGATTATCAACATTACCAGTTAGTGGATTAGAGAGTTTGGCAATTCGGTTATTACCTCAAAACGAAAGAATATCACTTAATAAATTATTTTTATTTCCTTATCAATTATCTAGCGTGAAAGAATGGATTTCCAATCAATCTGGAGTCATCTTATTTACAGGTGCGACTGGATCAGGAAAAACAACTACATTATACGCTCTTTTACAGACTCTTTTAGAAGAACAATCTTACCAAACGATCACACTAGAGGACCCTGTTGAAAAAGAGTTGCAAAATTTATTACAAGTACAAGTCAATGAAAATAGCGGAGTAACCTATCAAGCTGGTTTGAAAGCCGCACTACGTCATGATCCAGATATTATTATGGTGGGAGAAATCCGCGATCAGAAAACCGCTCAATTTGTTTTTCATGCCGCTTACACAGGTCACCTTGTTCTATCAACATTACATGCCAAAAATGCAATTGGAACGATATATCGACTTAAAGAGATGGGGATAAAGCAATCAGACTTAGAACAAAATTTGATTGCTGTCGCAGCATTAGAATTATTCCCCATACTTATTCAGAATAAAATTTCATCAAGAGCTGCTATTTTAGAGTTATTAGATGGGACAAACCTTATGGAGGTAATTCAATGTAAGAAAGTATCGAAGAATTATCAAACGTTCGAACAATTAAAACGAAAGGCAGTCGCTTATGGTTTCTCTAAATAAATGGAATATACGGAATAAAAAAAAACAGCCCCATCCTCTCTCGCTCTTGGAGCAAAGTTTATTTTTAAAAAAACTAAATAGATTGTTGAGTCAACATTATCCTCTTCTTGAAGCTTTGAGAGCACTACAGTGGAATCCTAAGTGGAAAAAAACAGCAATTAAAATGATTAGTTCATTAAAAGAAGGTGAATCTTTTGAAGTTGTTTTAGCAAATCTATATTTTGATAAAAAAATTGTTTCCTTTGTCTATTTTTCACTATTACACGGTAATATTCGTGAAGCTTTACAACATAGTAGTGAACTCATTGATCAACAGCTGTTTCTCATCAAAAAATTCGAAAAAATCATGAGGTATCCGCTTGTTTTATTATCTATCTTTCTTACCTTATTGTATTTTGTACGTACCCAAGTATATCCTGCATTTTCACAATTATTTTCGACAACAACCTACACCTCCGTCTATCGTAATGTGGCAATTTTCATCATCGATTTAATATTTAATAGTCTGATCATCTTAGGGCTAGGGATAGGGCTTTTCCTAATCATCTGGTTTTTGTGTCAGAAAAAATTTTCAACCGTTCAAAAAATAGCGTTATATCAACGCACACCATTAATTCGTTATTATGTACGAGCAAATCAAACCTTCCTGTTTTCCCTTCATTTAAGTTCATTACTAAAAGCTGGGCTTTCCTTAAAAGAGTGTATTCAATTTCTAAAAAAGCAAAGTGAATTACCTATCTTAGCTCACTATAGTAGTTATATACTAGAACAACTAGAAGACGGATGTAACGTAACATCTGCACTTCCACCTTGCACATTACTTGATCCAGATTTACGAATAATTTTTCAAAGTGATATGAATCAAAAGTCCTTGATTATGGATTTAAGAATGTATGCAGAGTATTTACTAGAGTCTGTTCAAGCAAAACTAGAAAAAGCAATGACACTTATTCAACCGATTTTCTTCCTTTTTATTGCTGTCAGTATTATCTTTATCTATTTATCTATCTTAATCCCAATGTTTCAACTAATCCAACACATTTAGGAGTTGATGGACATGTTAAAAAACGAAAAAGGTTTTACTTTAATTGAGATGCTTATCGTTCTCTCAATCATTGCTACTTTATTAATTTTGTTAATACCAAATTTAGCTGATCGAAATGAAGAAGTTCATGATAAAGGGGCTGAAGCACTCATTCAAATGGCTGAAAGTCAAGTTCAATTGTATATCCTCGATCATGGGAGACATCCTGACAGCATTTCTACTCTAGTATCAGAGAAATATCTTCAAACAGACAAACTTTCTAACGGAAAGCAAAAAATTGCATTTAAAGATACCGTACATTATGAAATCATCGTCGTACCTGTAAATGAATGAAGAAACAAGATGGATTTACTTTTGTTGAATTGCTAGTCACAATAAGTCTAATAATGATAATGATTACGATGATTGGTCTAATACACGGTAAATCATATGATAATTATCAATTTAAGCGTTGGTTTCAACAATTTGAAAGTGATGTTTTATTTCTTCAACAACAAACCATGACAACAAGAACAAACGATCTTCTTAATATTCTTCCTAGTACGAATCAGTATGAAATTCGTTCAACTCCATTAGAGCCTCCAAATATCGTGCGAAACATTCCAAAAGAATGGAAAGTTTCCATATTATCATTACAGATGCCTCTATCATACACACGAGCAGGTACCATTCGTAACCCAGGGATGTTTCGCATTACAACAAAACACTCTACTTATGATATCTATTTTCCGTTTGGGAAAGGACGATGTTATTTTGTTCAAAGATGATAATCAAAAAGGTATTGTTCTATTAGAACTGCTGGCCGCTTTTAGTCTTATTCTTCTAATTCTCTTTACACTAATACCCATTCTTGTTCAAATAAATATAGAAAGAAATATTTTGCAAGAAAGACGAGAGATTCAATCGACTTTGCACAATGAGCTTCAATTGCATACCCCAGAAAGCTATAACAATAAAGTAATCGAAGTTAACCATACCAACGTTACACTCGTTTTTGAATCAACAACACCTCTTTTGAAAGGAAGTGCACATTGGACAAATGTTAGAGGTAAACAAGAAGAAATCATTTTATACTACTATCCCTCTTTTCAAAAGCAATAGAGCTTTTACATTGGTAGAAGTACTTATTGGCTTAACAATTTTTTCAACACTTATGCTATTACTACCTACTATCTTTCGGTTTGTTGAGCTAGATAATCATACCGATGAGTTGGCCGTCAGACAGTTTTTTCATTTTGTTACTGATGAAATTCATAGTAATTCAATTGATCGCATAAACACAAATTCAATTCAGTTACGAAATAATGGTGGTGATAAAATTACAATCTCCAAATACAACGACTTAATACGACGACAAGTAAACGGAACAGGACATGAAATACTCCTCAGAAACGTGAACCATTTTACAGTGGTCTCGCTTTCAAACGGTCTTCACCTAACTATTCAATCACAAAATGGAGATACTTATGAAAAAATTATTGCATACTATTAAATATTTATCCGGAGATCAAGGATTTATTTTTATGTACATTACTTTCCTAACCGCGTTTCTCTTATTATCCACATTCACAAGTATTGCATTATTTAACAGTAACAAAATGCAAACTAAACTACAACTACAACAAATAGAACTAGAAACGCTACATCAAATGGCATATCAAGAATTTAATGAAAAATATATCAATCACTCAGAAGTTTTCTATGAATATCCAAATGGTTATGTAATCGTCACTCTCGAAACAGTTATGGATAGTAAATCACAAGTAATATTTAACGCGTATACACATGAGGGAATGCAAAAAACAAGAAGTTATTGGATCGAACAAAAAAACCACGAATTAAATGTATATTAATTATCAGTCCGACCATAATAACTATTGTAACTTGATGGGCTATGGCCAAGCGGTAAGGCAACGGTTTTTGGTACCGTCATTCGTTGGTTCGAATCCAGCTAGCCCAGTAAAAGAGGGTATATCTGTTAAGATATGCCCTCTTTTTTTATGGTTTCACAAATGGATTATTCTTTTTTTCATTCTCTATCGTTGTTGTAGGTCCATGACCAGGATACACCTTATATGAATTACCTAAAGTATAGAGTTCATTTTTTATACTAGTTAACAACTGTGTTTGATTCCCTTCTGGTAAATCGGTACGACCTATTCCCCCAGCAAATAAGCAATCTCCCGATACGACGAGCTTCTCTTTAGGAAAGATAAAAGAAACCCCACCTGGTGAATGACCTGGTGTATATCTTATTTCAAATTGAAATAAGTCTAATTTCATTTTACCAGCTGCTAAAAATTCATCTGATGCTCTAGCAACAATGTCTTCTACAGGGAATAATGCTGATCCATTAAGTCGCGGATTGCCCATCCATTCCTGCTCATTTTCATGAAGATAGACAGGAATATGATAATAATCACGTAATGTATCTACTCCACCAATGTGATCAAAATGAGCATGTGTAAGTAAAATAGCTAATGGTTGAATGTTATGTTCTTCTAGCCAATTCTTCACTACGGAAGGTTCTGCACCCGGATCAATGATTAGTGCTTTGTTACTTTCCCAAACAATATAACAATTTGTCCCTAATTGTCCTAAAGAAAAACCCTTTATCTTCAAAAAACCACACCCTCCATCGTTCTCTACTTTTATCTGATTATATTCTACACTAAATAGGATGTTTTACCAATACTCATATCACAAACTATATTGTTTTTTCACACACATATGAGACAAACAGTGCAGTAAATGCTCCTTTATCCACTACTCAAATGAAATTGGCTCCTTTCTGTGGACGTGGTCTCAGCTAACTAGGAAGTAAAGAACACTTCCTAGTGAATTTTTGGTCTGTGGTTACTCGTCCCATCTAAAACCATTTTGCTGATGTAGAGAAATGATTCATTAATAAACAGTTTATGGAAATAGCGTGAGAAGGATGAATTCATGTTTTGGGGTTGATTTTGTAAAAAAAAATCGAGCAAGAAATCCTTATGATTTCTTGCTCGAATCTTTAATTAGTCTTCATTTCTTGAGAATTCATGAAAACGGAATAAATCTCCATAGATAATCTTGTCTGAATACGACATCTCTTGTTCTACTTGCTCATGCATGGAAGAACAAACATCATCCTGTTCTTCATCACCAGATAGGAGATTGCTGGAAACATTTGATGCTAGAACTTCCCCTGATTCTCGGTCATAGCAAGTATCTTTCGAGTAGAGGTATCCTTCTGTAATGAAACTACCATCTCGAAGTGCGACAAACTCTTTGCGGTTTGGACCAAAAAGATTAGTACCAAAACTTACATCATGGCTATCATCTACTCCAAGTAGATGAAGTAATGTTGGCTTAATATCTACCTGACCTGCGATATCAGAAATGATTTCCCCTTCATGTCCCGGAATGTGAATATAGAGCGGAACACGTTGTAGTTGCACATGATCATATGGTGTAATTTCTTCTTTTTCTAAATACATTCCCATCGCACGGTTATGAAAATCACTAATACCATAGTGATCTCCCATCATGACAATAATCGAATCTTCATAAATACCCGTTGATTTTAGATGGTCAAAGAACTCTTCGATAGCCTCATCCATATAACGTACCGTTTGAAAATATTGATTCAGTGTTCGAGAGTTTGAATCAAATGGATCAAGTGTGGCATCTTCATCGTCCAAATCAAATGGATGATGGTTCGTTAAAGTAATGAAACGTGCATAATACGGTTCTGGTAATGATTGTAAATACTTCATCGATTGTTCAAAAAATTCTTTGTCCTTCATTCCCCACCCTACAGAATTCTCATCGGTAACTTCGTATGATTTAATATCGTAAAAATGATCTATACCAAGGTTTTCATACATTGTATCTCGGTTCCAAAAGCTTTTATTATTGGCATGTAAAACCGCCGTAGTATAGTTCTCATCTTTTAAAATTTGTGGTGTTGAATGATACTGATTTTGAGCATGGGTAAAATAAGCTGCCCCGCTCGGTAGTGCATACAGAGAATTTTCCATTATAAATTCAGAATCTGCTGTTTTTCCTTGTTCTGTTTGGTGATAGAAGTTTTCAAAATAATAGCTTTCACCAATTAATTCATTGAGAAACGGCGTGATTTCTTCACCATGCAGTGTGTTATTGATAACAAAGCTCTGCAAAGACTCTAATGTTACGAAAATTAAATTTTTCCCCTCTGCAACACCAAACATATCTGTCACTTCTTGGTCTGTAGTATTTTCTTCAACATATGTCAGGATTTCAGAAAGTTCATTTCCATCAGCAAAAACACGCTGTGCTTGTGATCTTGATTGTTGAATAACATCATAAACATGGAAATTAAATAACCCTATATTTTTAACTAAATACTCGCGATCAAAACCACGCTGTAACAATTGCGGTCGTTCAATCTCGGCAAAAATATAATTACCAAGTAAAAATGCAATAGACATACTTAATACTAGTAATTTTTTCTTTTTCGGATAACTTACTGCCATGGGGCTATTTTCTCTTTTACTTAAATACCAAATGAGAACGACATCAAGAAACAAGAAAATATCAATAACTTCAACTAAAGCTATAACACTTGAACCTAAATCAGCAGCATTACTTCCTTGAAATAATATTGGAACTGTTAAAAAGTCACCAAAATTACGATAAAAAATTAAATTGAAATACAAGATTAATGTTCCGGCCAATGCAACATATCTAATAAATTTAAGCTGTCGTTTTTCTTTCATCCATACACTAGCAGCAAAAATTAAAAAAGCTGAAACAAACGGATTGATAAATAGTATAAATTCTTGCATAAAATTGTCTAAGTTAATGGTAAACATAAAGCGGTATACTACATAAGTTTTCAAACCAAATAATAAACTCGCTAAAACATATAATCGTAATGGATATTTTTTTTCAAACATTAACTACTTTCCCCCTCTACCCTTCCATCTATGATATCTTGTAAAATCTATTATTGTAATTAATACCACAGTGTACATATGATAAACCTTTTACTCTATTAGACGCAATGAATAAAGAAAAGTTTCATCATACTTTAAATTATTTGTTACAAAATTGTAATGATGAATCAAACAATAATGTTCTCAACATATTACGCCCTATTTACACACTCATATTTTGTTTAACGAGATATGCCCCGCCAATTATTCCTGCATCATTACCTAATTCGGCAATAACAAATGAACTTCCTTGATCGATTCTTGGTAATGCATATTTAGTAAATGCCTTTCGTAACGGGGATAACAACGCCTCACCAGCTTTAGATACACCACCACCAATGACAATTTTAGATGGATTAATTATTGTTGCGATATTGGAAATCGCTAAGCCTAACACATCTGTTACATATAAAACCAGTTCGATAGCGACCTCGTCACCTTCAGTTGCCGAATCAAACACATCCTTAGCTGTTAACATATTATTGTTATTCTGGTATTTTGTTTGTAGGTTTGTCACAACTCCTGAAGTTACTTTTTCTTCCGCTAAACGAGCAATACCTGTAGCAGAAGTAATCGTCTCTAGGCAACCTCTTCTTCCACAATTACAAAGAACGCCATCCTCCAAAACTGTCATATGGCCAATTTCCCCTGCGGTTCCATTTGTACCGCTAACAATCTGCCCATTTGCAATAATGCCTCCACCAACACCTGTACCAAGAGTAACTGCAATTAAATTATCAGCTAACTGACCGGACCCTTTCCAGTTTTCCCCCAATGCAGCAATGTTTGCATCATTATCAACATAAACAGGTAAATTGGACAGAGTATTCAATTTATCAGCTAACTTAAAATCTTTCCATCCTAGATTTACAGCTTCAGCAACGATTCCTGTCTCCGTTTGCACGAATCCTGGAGCACCTACTCCAATACCAATAATATCTGTATTATCAATGTTTAATTCTACTAATTTCCCTTCAATAGAAGTCCAAATATCAGAAGGAATACTTGTAGCGCCAGACGAAATGTTTGTTAGTATTTCCCACTTTTCAATTATATCTCCATTTTCTTGGATCACACCTATTTTTACTGTAGTTCCTCCAATATCAACACCTAATAGAAATTTTGACATGTTTATTACTTCCTTTCCTATCCTAATTCGATTTTTTAAATTTGGAAACAGCTATTATGTATTATTTGAAATATTAACAATAGTGGCATCTATCATAAAAGCTATATTTTTAATCATCTTTATCATTATAGCAAATACAAGAGAAAAATTTAATGAAAATGATACAGATATTCTCTTTAAGATGGCACATAAAAATTCATTACTTCTATCATTATGCACAAATCATCAAGAATGTTCAAAAAATTTTCATAAGGAGATCTAAGGACCTTGCTCTTCTAGAAATATTCAGACCTATTTTATTAACATATCCCCCTCAGTTTGTACATATCATGTACAGTAATTACTGGTGTGAGGAGGAAGTCAATTGCGTTATCTAACTATAGCCCTAACATTATTTACTGGAATGATCTTGATGTTACTTATACATTTCACATCGCCAACACAAACAACAGTAAAGTATTTTCCATTTGATGAGAATGTTGTATTTGAAAAATCAGAAACTGAATTAACGTTATTAGACAACAAAAATGAGCACTACATTGTTCGATGGATTTCTGATTCAAAGACCAATAATACGATTTACTTAAGACAAGATTTGAGCCTCTTATATGTGGATGGGTTACTAAAAGGACTGCAATCCAAATGGAGGGAAAACGAATCAGATATTTCATTAGAGTCAGATATCCACGGTGAAGGCAGTAGTTATTATCAATCGATTACATACCATCACGGCGAAGTGCATTACAAAAACAATTCAATCAAAAGTTTAAATAGAATGTCCTATGATGAAATGTACGTAATAGACTCTGAACACTCCTCATTATTTACATTCAGAAAACCGAAAGAAGAACAACAAATAGAATGGAAAGATACATTAGATCATACGATATCTCAACAACTACACTATCACTGGCATAACTTAATTAATCATTTTCAATTAAATTACGACGATTTTCTATTTGTTCCATTGACAGAATTGTATCAATTCGAGACAAGAAATTTACCAAATCTTGATAAAAATCAAACGAGAAAAGTTATTGCACAATTATGGGAAGGTCTTTATGCAAACTATATTCTTCCTTTTCAAGAAACAGAAACCATACAAAAAAGCTATATTCCACTAATATTATTTAGTAAAACTGGAGATAGATTATATGTTTTATTTCAAGATCAACATGGAGAAATGCGACAGCTCATTCAAACATACTCCATTAATAATTGATCTTTTGAAATCCATGACTCGCTAAACCAATTGCCAATAACCCATAACAAATAGCTGCGAACAATTGGGAATAGAAATTATTCTTTCTTGGAAGCGAAACAACGGCAGCACTAAAAAAACCGCCTAAAAGACCGCCTATGTGAGCAGCGTTATCAATGGCTGGTACTATTGTACCTATGATCAAATTAAGTGCAACAACGAAGAAGATATTCTTTCCAATCGTTTGAAGGAAAGTCTGTTTATACTGAGTCCCAAAATATAACAATGCCCCTAGTAAACCGAAGATAGCAGCTGAAGCTCCAGCAGAAACCTGATTGTTGAATGCAAAACTTGCTAATCCCCCCATAATTCCAGCACTAAAGTAAATGAAAAGAAATCGTGTTGCTCGATACATCTGCTCAACGATACATCCTAGGATGTGGAGAGCTAGCATATTCATGATTAAGTGTAATAATCCAATATGGAGAAACATTGATTTTATGATGCGCCACCATTCACCTTCAGCAATTGCAGGATTATATTTAGCACCAAAATGAATTAATGTCTCTATAGATGTACTTCCTCCATGCCATTCTAATAAAAGAAAATAAATTACATTAATCCCCAGTAGATAATATACAAGTATCGGCGTAGCTTGATGAAAGATTAGTTTATTAGCTTTTTTCTGTTTATAATAGATGTTATGTAGTGTTTTTTTCAAACAAAGTATTTCGCTTTCTAATTCCATTGGATCGTTTGGAACATCCATATGTAAACTTCGTATTTGTAAAAGGGAACAAAAGCGCTTCATTTCTAGTTCTCGATTTTCATGATCCAAATAAAATAGATAGTGTTTAGAGATAGAAACCTTATCTATTGATAACTTTGTTTCTATATGATCTCTATTATCGACAGGTGTGTGTTCCCCCACATAAACAACAATAAGTTCTATTTTACCCCCTATAAATTCGGACTGTAAAGCATTTGTTTGTTTGATCGTTTGAATGTATGATAGTTTTAGTTGATTAGACCAATGAAAATCAGAACTTTTTAAACAAAGTACTAGGTTTCGTTTACCTTTTTTCTTTTGCAACCAAATACTTTGTTGCTGATCATCAATATGAATCAACTCAAATCGTTCTCTTTCAATTAAATAAAAGATTAATTTATAATGATATCCTAAGTCAATATTTTGCATAACCTTCCCCTATCTTTCTGCCCCTAAAACTACCTATGTGTTTGAAATTATTAGATCTACGGGTTGGTCAAATTCTTCCTTAGGTATAGAAGGGAGAATTTGATCTCTTCCAGCTAATGAGAGACTTTTTCCGGTATACTCTTTTAAATAACGATCATAGTATCCTCCACCATGTCCAATCCGGTAATTACCTTTATCGAACACTATCCCTGGGACAATTAATAAATCCATATCTTCAGCAGCTATTTCTACTGTGTTTTCAGGGTTAGGTTCTAGTAAATTAAAGAAACCTCTCTCAAGCTTACATTTATCAGTATAACGGTAAAATTCAAGCATATGGTTTGTAGGAATACACTTTGGTATTGCGATACATTTTCTTTCTTCCCATGCTTGTTTAATGATCGGATGCGTATCCCATTCATATTCATTTGCAATGGTAATACCGATAACATTTGCTTTTTTCCATAATTCACTAGCAAATAAATTTGTGTAGAGTTCATTTTCGATCCGCTTCTTTTCACCTTGGGATAAGCTATATAATTTAGCGATCATTGATTTTCTCAATACGTTTTTTGAATGCAAACAACCACTCCTTTTATACAAATTAAGAAAGCTGTTAATTATAGTGTGTGTATGTTCAGCTCTTTTACCCCATCATAACATGAAATATTACCAAATAACGGGCAATCATTCATTTTTTTGAAAAAATAATTCAAAAAAACTCTTATCTGTATATTACAGATAAGAGTTTTTTTACGCTAAATTATTTTGTTTCACGGTGTAGCGTATGTTTTTTTAGACGTGGACTATATTTTTTCATTTCTAAACGTTCAGGATTTGTACGTTTATTTTTTGTAGTAATGTAATTACGATCGCCTGTTTCAGTGCAAGCAAGTGTGATATTTACACGCATGATTTTCCCTCCAAACTATTCAACTAACATTCATATAATAATATCATTTTCAGACTTATTTATATTACCAAAAAAACAAATAAAATTCAAGGTTTGAATTCATCTCACACAAAAATATATTTGAAACATAGACATTCACTATAATTATCTCTCAAATTTCTATCATTTAAAGATACTTTCTAACAAAATACTCACATAATCTTAATGAGCATTCTCAATAAACTGTGGGGTGTGAATCTAGGTTTAAGTAGGCGTTTCAGCAAGGTTGCAACTCTTTTTGGGATCAACCTAGGTATATGTGGTCGTTTCGACGAGGTTGCAGCTCTTTTTGGGGTTTAACCTAGGCGAAAGTGGTCGTTTTGACGAGGTTGCAGCTTTTTTTAGGGTTTAACCTAAGCGAAAGTGGTCGTTTCGACGAGGTTGCAGCTCTTTTTGGGGTTTAACCTAAGCGAAAGTGGTCGTTTCGACGAGGTTGCAGCTTTTTTTGGGGTTTAACCTAAGCGAAAGTGGTCGTTTCGACGAGGTTGCAGCTCTTTTTGGGGTTTAACCTAAGCGAAAGTGGTCGTTTCGACGAGGTTAGAGCACTTTTTTGGGGTCAACCTAGGTGAAAGTGGTCGTTTCGACGAGGTTGAAGCTCTTTTTAGGGTTTAACCTAAGTGAAAGTGGTCGTTTCGACGAGGTTAAAGCTCTTTTTGGGGTTTAACCTAAGTGAAAGTGGTCGTTTTGACGAGGTTAGAGCACTTTTTTGGGGTCAACCTAAGTGAAAGTGGTCGTTTCGACGAGGTTAGAGCACTTTTTTGGGGTCAACCTAGGTGAAAGTGGTCGTTTTGACGAGGTTAGAGCACTTTTTTGGGGTTTAACCTAAGTGAAAGTGGTCGTTTCGACGAGGTTGAAGCTCTTTTTAGGGTTTAACCTAAGTGAAAGTGGTCGTTTCGACGAGGTTGAAGCTCTTTTTAGGGTTTAACCTAAGTGAAAGTGGTCGTTTCGACGAGGTTGAAGCTCTTTTTGGGGTTTAACCTAAGTGAAAGTGGTCGTTTCGACGAGGTTGAAGCTCTTTTTAGGGTTTAATCTAAGTGAAAGTGGTCGTTTCGACGAGGTTAGGTGCATTTTCTACCCTCAACCTAGGCAAGATCAGCTATCTTGACGAGGTTACAGTACTTTTTGATCCTCCATCTCCATGTGAACATTTTTATGTGAAGAAGATAAATCACTTACTTTACTGTTTGTGTCTACTGTAAATTTGTTCAAAAGAATCTGTTACTTTATTTTTTTCAGAGAAAATAAATGGTGAATTGAAGATATATTTGTCGGATGATTGAAAAATGTGATATAACTAATACATATACAGAAACGGAGGGGCTACTTTGATTTATACGATTATTACATTACTTGTCGTTGCAATTGCTTTATTTATCTTATCTTTTTTTGCTAATGATAAATTCAAACAACTTGAAAATCAAATCGAACAAATATCATTATCGACGTTACAAGACAGCTATCAAATGAAAAAGAAAATTAAGATATTAGAAGAAGAATTACTACCAAATGATATGGGTTTTACTGAACAAGCCATTTCACCGCAAAGAAAAACCCCTTTAGTGAAAAGAGTCGAGCAAATGTATCGGAGAGGCGATTCCCCAAGTGAAATTGCTAAATCAACAAATCTTAGTGAATACGATATCGATTCATTAATCAAACAATTCTCAAACAAAGGATAGAGGGGTATATTAAATGAAACAAGTATTACGCGCTTTTGCTTTAGGCCTAATTACAGCAACACTATTATTGGGAGTAATATACCTTTTAGAGGACGAAGTTGAACCAGAGATAATTGAAACCACCCTTTCTAACGAAGAAATGATACAACAACTCGAGCAAGAGGGGTATTCTATTTCTGAAGAATCTATGTATGATGATTCTATATATGAAGATTCTGCAACAGATGCTGATATTGATCAAGACAACATATCGGATGAAAATCATGAAAATGAGGATACATCAACTGATGAAGATGAATCAACTTATACAACTGATGATCATGAACAAGATAACAACAATGTTTATATACTTACCATCGAACCTGGCATGACAGTTTCTCAAGTAGCTGAATATCTAGTTGCTGCAGGTATTATAGAAAACCGTACTGAGTTTATTGATTATCTTGCTGTGAACAATTATGGAACCAATATACAAGTAGGGCAGTTCGAATTGATTAGAACAATGTCATTAGCAGAGGTTGCTGAATTAATTGCAAATCGAAATTAAAAACCAAGCAAACTGTACTTTTCCGATAATTAAGTTACCAAAAACTAATTATCGGATCATACAAATTGCTTGGTCTTTTTTTAATTCAAATTATTCAAACGCAACCAACAACCAGTGGAGAAAAGCCCAAACACATTTACCTGTCGAAGTTTCACTTGATAATTAATTCTCTTGGTCTTCATCCGAAGTTTCTTCTGAATCAATAGCTTCATTACCTATTTGCTCATGTAAATTTTCAGTAATTCCAGCTTGATCTCGTTCTTCCTTCAGATCAAAATATGCCTCCATAATTTGATTACCAATCCTATGATGAATTCCATTATGATCATTACCTGTTCCTGCGCGTGGAACAACAATTGCAAAAGCAACTTCCGGTTCATCATATGGCGCATATCCAACTAAAGTTAAGTTGTTGGTGCGCATCTGAAACTCTCCATCTTCGTAGACATCGTTTTGCGCTGTACCAGTTTTTAGAGCCACATTATAAGGACTGTTCGCCCAGTGCCCTCTAGCTGTACCATCTGTAGTAACCAATCGAAATCCTTCTTGAACACGTTTAATATAGCTTTCGTCCATATCAATACGGTTTAGAATATCTCTACCGTGTGATTCTACAATTGGTCCTAAAGATTCTTTAGACCCGTTAGCTTGTCTTACTTCCTTAACAAGGTGCGGACGAACCCGATAACCATCATTTGCAATCGTTGATACGTATTGCGCCAACTGAAGGGTCGTATATGCATCATGCTGACCAATAGCCGTATCAAGTAACAAACCACCATCTTGTGTGTTGGTCCCGATTACTCCCGTTGCTTCAAAAGGTAAATCTATCCCCGTTCTTGCACCTAAACCAAACTGACTAAAATAATTACGAAGAACACGAAAAGCATCTCGATCAAAGTTATAAAGTGGTTCATTTTCACGATATGTGGCTGTTGCTAGTCTCATTGCTATTTCAAACATATAAACGTTTGATGATTGTTCAATAGCGGTAAGGTCATTGATCCGACCTAAATCTGTCCAAGAACTTTTAGGCTGTGTTTCTGCAATTCTGATTGGTCTGTCATAAATTATCTCCCCAGGTTCAATAACATTAGCATCATAGCCAGCCAACATCGTTGCTCCTTTAATCGACGAACCCGGTAAGTGAGCGTCATAAACGACCCGATAAGAGTGATCGACATATCGATCGTTCTCTCGATCATAATGCGCTCCAGAAAGTGCTAATACTTCACCAGTTTGAGGATCTAGCATCGCTACCAACGCCTCACTCATATATTCATTTTCTCTTGGATTTTGATTAATAAAGTTTTCTAATTCTATTTTTGCAATTTCATCCACACGTTGTTGCAATTCCATATCAACGGTCAGAATAAGGTCGTTTCCAGCTTTACCATCAACAATTGTCTCTGTACCAATTATGGTTCCATTACTGTTTGTTGTATACTGAATAACTTCCTTTTGACCACGTAACATATTTTCATATTGTTGTTCAAGTCCACTTGTACCAACACGGTCATTTCGACTGTAACCTAAACTTAAATAATAATCACGGTTTTCACGTGGTATCCCTTCATTAGATGAAGAAATTCTTCCAATAAAACTAGAGAATGTGTTATCGTATTTAGAAACCCTATTCCAGTCAATCGTCGCATCAATGCCTGGAAGTTGTGCTAAATTTTCCGAAACAAGTGCATATTCTTCTTCCGTAACATTTTCATTTTTTATGGTATGTGGTGATAATTGAAAAGCTGTATCTAATTCTTTCTTAATTGCAACAACATTCAACAAATGCCGATCTGACCAATCAAATGTATTATAATCTTCGGGTTTAATTTTTTCTAACATCTTATTATACTGCTCACCAGCAGACAACTCTTTTTCTTCTTCTGTTAGACGAGATCCTGCTTCCTGTGTGTTAAACAAGTACCAATACTCCTGTTTATCTCGTTCACGAACACGAGCTTCTAAATCTTCAAATTCTTCTTCCATCATGATAAATTCAGCTAATTTCTCTGCTATCTCCAATCTTTTTTTAGCTGAGTCACCATTTCTAGGAGGCGTATAAGTAATCGTTCTTTCTGGTTCATTATCTAGAACCAAATTTCCAAAACGATCATACATTAAACCCCTTGGCACTGACATACGCGCTCTAATATTTTCTGTTTCATTAATAGTATTTCGAGCTTCCTCTCCATTCAAAATTTGAACAACACCTAATTGCAAAATTAAGAGTGAAAAAAGGAAGAAAATAAAAACAAATAATAAATTCAAGCGAAAGGGTAATTGTGCTTTTTTCTTCGTTTTCCCCATAGTTTGCTCCCCCTTACAAATATCCGTATATGCATTGTGCAATATAACATTTTACATTATACCATGATATTGGGGGGGTTTTACAGTTTTACGTTATTCTTTTCATTTTTTTACTCACTTACTAATTGTATTTTTCTCACAAAAAAATATATCAAAAAGTGCCCTGCACCAAATGATAATAATAAATAAGGAATAACTTGGTCTATAACAAACAATTGTGTAGCTAGAATAAATAAACTGACAGAAATAATTCTTCCAGCATTTAAGAAGAATTCTCTGACTACAATATATTCGATGCGTAACTCTCGTGCTCCTTCGCTCATGCCAATTACATCATAAGTTAACGAGACATAAGGTACAGTAAAAAACGGGTAGGAAAGCCCAATAAAAAAACCATAGACGAGCAAGGTTGTATAATTAACCTGAAATACAATTAATCCTATAGCTGCAAATAAATTTAATCCAGCAATAAGGATCGCTCTTTTTCGAAAATGCGGTTTAATAATTCTTGTGGCTAAATAATAGCTAAAGAAAGAGCATCCAGACAATACTAAATTGAATTTCCCTAATGCAAATTCACTGCCAGTAGCAACAAATACCCAAATGGAAATAACAAAGATAAATACCCCTTCTCGAAGTCCTTGTAAAATATGTGCGGACAAAATATTACGCCAATTTTTATTTGTCTTTCGAAATTTCAAGACTTTACGGAAAAAGAAATCCCCGTCTGCTGGACGTTTTTTTAGAAAAAAACTTGATACCACTGCACATATAAACAATCCAAATGAAAGGGAAAAAATAATCGTGTACCCTGTTTTGTTTGTCGCAACGGAAATTACATAACCCGCTAAGACTGGGCCAATCATTCCTGCAAATGACTGCATTAAACCTAGAAAACCATTAAAGAAATCCCGAGTATCTGGTTCCGTAATCTCAAATGTTAACACATTAAAGGCTAACCAATAAAACCCATAACCAATCCCTAACAAGCTGCCCAGTAGAATGTTAAATTGAGCAGCTTGCCCTCCTACGATTAAAACCGTTAAAAAAAACAAAGCCAAGAAACTTACACCAAGTCTTAGCACAATCGTTCGATCTAATTTCTTTGCTATTCGACCAGCTACAACAAATGTTAATGGCTGCATAATATATATTGATAAATTGTACAAAGCAATCGCTAAGTAATCATTCGATTGTCTCCACAAATAGATATTTACAAATGTATTTGACAAGAAGATTGCTAATGAATATAAGCCTCCGATTACTAATAGTAATAGTAAATCACGATTAACTTCTATTTTATTTCCTAATAAAAGGTTGATTGGTTTTCGCATAGACTCGACTCCTTTGCTAAGTAGTCATTAGTGTTTTCCACAAAGGCTGAGTTATGCAAATTTACATTACTAAATCATAATTCACACAAAAAAACCAAGCAAAATGCTTGGTTTTTTTGAATGTTCCCTATATTTTTTTACTTCGCCTCTGTATACAATTCATAAACTTTATTCCAGTTTACAACGTTCCAAAATGCATCAATATATTCTGGACGCTTGTTTTGGTATTTAAGGTAGTAAGCATGTTCCCATACATCGAGCCCTAAAATCGGTGTTTTACCTTCCATAATTGGAGTATCTTGATTTGGTGTACTAGTAATTTCTAGGTTACCATTATTCACAATTAACCATGCCCAACCAGATCCAAAGCGAGTCGTAGCAGCTGTTGTGAATTTCTCTTTAAATGCATCAAAACTTCCGAATGCTTCATTAATCTTTGTAGCAAGCTCTCCAGTCGGCTCACCCCCACCATTTGGTGACAATAATGTCCAGAACAGGCTGTGATTAGCATGGCCACCACCATTATTTCTAACAGCCGTTTGAATATTATCTGGTAAGCGATCTAATTCTGATAATAGTGTTTCCAGAGACTGTTCTTGCAGATCTGGATGATCTTTCAATGCGTCATTTAATTTTGTTACATAAGTATTATGGTGTTTTGTGTGATGAATATTCATCGTTTCCTTATCAATATGTGGCTCCAGTGCATCATAAGCATAAGGTAATTCTGGTAGTTCAAATTTTCCCATAGTAAATTCCTCCTAAATAATATCTTGAAAAAGTTCACAGAAAGTTCACTTTTCCTTTGTTGATTTTAGATTATCAAAGCATCGTCCATATCGCAAATATTTTGACTTGAAAAGTATTACTTTGATTAATATTGCACCCTATACAGTATATATTCACTAAATTATATA
>NZ_JAPRAT010000026.1 GCF_026805325.1 Natronobacillus azotifigens | reverse complement strand
TATATAATATTAAACGTATTTATTTAATCCACTACAATACGTTAAAATACTGCGCATTATGTATAAACTGTGGAGTAACGAATCTAGGTTATAGTGGCCGTTTCAACGAGGTTGTAGCTGTTTTTTGACCTGAACCTCGGCAAGATTGGGCTTCTTGACGAGGTTAGTCCCACTTTTTGACCTGAACCTAAGCAAGATCGGCTATCTTGACGAGGTTAGTCCCACTTTTTGACCTGAACCTAAGCAAGATTGGGCTTCTTGACGAGGTTAGTCACATTTTTTGACCTAAACCTAAGCAAGATTGGCTATCTTGACGAGGTTAGCCTCATTTTTTGACCTAAACCTAAGCAAGATCAGCCATCTTGACGAGGTTAGCCCCATTTTTTAGCCTCCATCCTCATGTGAACATCATTAAAGTGAAAAATATAAATCACTTACCACACAGTTTGTGTCTAAAGTTGTATATTCTGTTTGTTCTAATTGGATCGATTTTCTTAACTTTTTTTATCATTCGAATTATCTTTATTAGACAATTCGTCTGTTTTCTCGGTAGTACCTTCCATTTGATCTGAATTGGTGTACATATGGTTATAGTCTTTTTTTGTAGAATGAAAATCAGATGGGGTCGCTGATGATCCATATTCTTCTACTGCTTTCCAACTATCTTCGGCGTCAAAAGCTGTAGATTCATCTTCTTCAAAATTCTTTTTGCGATTAATAATTGATGAATTCAAAACTTCCTCTTCGACGGGACGTTCTAGGCTGAAACCTTCTTTAGCATGATCAATACAAAACAACGTTGTGGGCATGGCATATAGTCTATCTGCTGGAATTTTTTTCTCGCAAATTTTACACCTTCCATAATTACCTTCTTGTATCTTCTGTAATGCTGTCCCAATCTCATTTAATTCTTGCTTTAAGTGCCTATTCAACGCTTGATCTTTTTCTCGTTCAAATAAGGTTGAACCTTGATCACCTGGATGATTATCAACATTTGATAATTCATTATTTAGTTGTTCAGCATGTAGGTTATCAAGTTCATCCTGCTTTAGCACTTGGTCTGTTAGTTCTTTTTGTCTATCAAGTAAAATAATTCTGATTTCTTCTATTACATTTTCTCTTTTCATTTAGGCTTCTCCCCTTTAATCCTATCAACATTATTTAGTTATATCTATCCCAACTATAGGAAACTTAAACATTTTGGAAATTGATACAATATAAAAAAAGCAAGATTTTTTTGTCATACAAAAAAACAAGCATAAAAATTATGCTTGTTTTAGATGGCTCGGGACGGAATCGAACCGCCGACACACGGATTTTCAGTCCGTTGCTCTACCGACTGAGCTACCGAGCCAGAATAATAACTTAATTTAATTGTTTAATTAAAACTTATGTATCTCTACTCAATAACTAGGTAAAGAAGAATGGCGGAGGAGGAGGGATTCGAACCCCCGCGAGCCGTGAAGCCCCTGTCGGTTTTCAAGACCGATCCCTTCAGCCGGACTTGGGTACTCCTCCGTACAAAAATATAATGTTATCCTAATGGTGGACCCTGCAGGATTCGAACCTGCGACCGATCGGTTATGAGCCGATAGCTCTAACCAACTGAGCTAAGGGTCCTATATAAATGGGGCGACCGGTGGGGATTGAACCCACGAATGCCGGAACCACAATCCGGTGCGTTAACCACTTCGCCACGACCGCCATTAGAAATATTTTTGAAAATGGTAGCGGCGGAGGGGATCGAACCCACGACCTCACGGGTATGAACCGTACGCTCTCGCCAGCTGAGCTACGCCGCCACAATGGCTCCACAGGTAGGATTCGAACCTACGACCGATCGGTTAACAGCCGATAGCTCTACCACTGAGCTACTGTGGAATAATAAAAAAATACAAATATTTCTCACTCTAACATTTACTAATTTATCGAAACTAATTATTTGCGACAAGATATAATATAGCATGTATAATTCATATCGTCAAGGCATTTTCAAAAAAACTATTTTTTTATAACAGAATTACTATAGTAAGTAATTAAAAACAATTTAAGCACTACTTTTATAAAAAATATGAGAATTTTTCAAGAAGACTTATTTTGTTATGCAATTCATCCAGCCATATTTTCACATGAAGCCAAACAGGTAACCTTGATTAGCAAAGGGAATGATTCCATATAGACAAGTCTATTACTTACCTTTATATTATGGATTAAACTTTGGTATTTTTCAATGAGATTTTGAGAAAAGTGAGCAAAACTCACCTATTCCTTCTTTTTCAAATGTGAAACTAAGTATCCTACTCATAATAAGAACAAAAATTGTGGATTCATATGAACATCCAAGTAGGAAAAAAGATAGTTAGCCTGACAACCAGACTAACTATCTTCAATTAAGCCATTAATGAACCGTTTCGGGAATTTTCTCCCCTATTACTTCTTCAGCGATATTTAAAGCGTGATCACCAATTCGTTCTAAATTGCTTATTATATCCACAAATACGATACCAGAAGATCCCGTGCATGAGCCCTCATTTAAACGAATTATATGTTTCTTTCGAAGCTTTCGTTCCATCCGGTCAATTTGGTTTTCTTGTTTTATAACTTCAAGCGCCTTTGAGCGATCCATCTCTCCCAAAGCTTCAATTGCTTTTTTCACTGTATCGTTCGTTAAATCAAACATTTCATTTAAATCTTTTTTCGCACTGTCTGTTAAAACAATTTTATTTGAAATCTTGTATTGAATGAGTTCTACTACATTTTCTAAGTGGTCACCAATTCGTTCAATGTCACGAACAGAATCGATTAGTGCGGAGTGCTTTTCACTTTCCACGTCAGATAATGAAGCACGAGATAATTGAACAAGATATTCCGTAATTTCTCTATCTAATTTATTTAAGGCGTTCTCAATTTGAAATGCCGCCTCCGCATTTTTCGGTTGATGGTCATTTAAGAATAATGCAGTCTCTTCCAATCCTTTACATGCGTATTCACCCATCCGGATAATTTCTTCCTTTGCTTGCTCTAATGCAACTGCAGGCGATTGTTGAATAAAAATTGGGTCTAAATGAGTTGGCTTATATTCCACAAGAGAATCATCACCAGGAATTAATTTCGTTACAATTAAAGCAAGGATACCGATGAATGGGAATTGGAGTACTACATTAGCGATGTTAAAGATCCCATGTCCAAATGCGATCGTCATCTCAGCATTAAGTCCTAATTGCCCTTGAATATATGCGATAAGTTGTGTATAAGGTCCGATAAAAGCGATAATAATAATTGCTCCAATTAAATTAAAAATAACATGTGTAAACGCTGCACGTTTCGCAGCAATTGTTGCTCCAATAGATGCAATTACAGCTGTTATGGTTGTACCGATGTTATTCCCAAATAATACAGGTAATGCAGCTTGCAAATCCATCAAATCCTGTGAATATAGATTCTGCAAAATACCAATCGTCCCACTAGAACTTTGAACAACAAAAGTAAATACAGCACCAATAAATGCACCTAAAATTGGATTTGAAGACATCTCGACAGTTAGTTCATGAAATGCTTCCAAATAACGTAAAGGATAAAGTCCATCGCCCATCAAAGTTAATCCTAAAAATAGTGCACCAAAGCCAAAGATTGTTTGACCAATATTTTGCAACTTATTCTTTTTCGTAAAAAACAACATTAAAGCACCGACTGCTACAATTGGCAATGCATAATCTTCAATTTTAATTCCGATAATAAAGGCGGTTACTGTAGTACCAATATTCGCCCCCATAATAACACCAATCGATTGTTTCAATGTCATAAAACCTGCACTTACTAGGCCAACCGTTAATACCGTTGTCCCCGTACTTGTTTGTAACAAGACAGTTACGACAATTCCTGCAAGAACTCCCATAAAAGGATTACTCGTAAAAATATCAAGAATATTTTTTAGTCGCTCTCCAGCGATTTTTTGTAGACCATCACCCATATACTTTATTCCTAATAAGAAAATACCTAGTCCACCAATAAACAGAAAAAATACCTCTTGCCAATCAATCTCCATGGATTCTCATCCCTTCACAATCTTTTTATGTAATCAGTAATGACACCTCCCCTATTATTAATGAAATACGAATGAAATGTAAAGATCTTTTCGCGAAAATTTACACTAAATTTACACAGAGGAGTATAAATTTCGACAAATATAGATAAAGTGAAACTTCAATCAGTGGGGTTTCTTAGGTATTCCCCACTGATTGTTAGTTGAACCATTCGGGGTGCTAGCGTCCGTTACTCCCATTGTAACAACTTGTTTTTCTTGTTGTTTTGAAGTGGGAGTCTTACGGACGGTTGCACCGGGATAAAAGTTATATTTTCTCTGATTATTTTCTCCAAGTGCTGGTCGATCATTCAAAAAGACACCTCTAATTTCTTAAAATCAAAGGTGTCTTCCTGTTTATTTTATATCTATTAACTCTTCAACCAATATCCTTGTACCGTCAACTTTTTGTACAAGAATTGGCGTGTCTTTTTTGATCCAATGACCATTTGTAACTGCACTATAATCGTTTCCTTGTATTCGAATTGTACCAACTGGCCGCATATCCGTTATAGTGACTCCTTGCTGACCAATCAAGTTACGATATGCTGCATTCATGGTGCTATAACCCATTTCATCTGTTAACTGATCCAACAGTGTAATTTTGCTCCACATATTTCGTTTTGGTAAAAACTTTAGCCAAAGCAAGGCAGTTACACCTCCTACAAGAAGGCCAATAACTGCATAAAGACCTACTACCCAATTAGGAGAACTTAAACCAATCGAAACAATCATACAAATTGCTCCTATAGAAGCTAAGGCACCATCATTAATAAATTGACCATCTAAAAAGATTAATAAAACACCGAAAAAATAAATAATTCCCATAATAATAAACATCGATGGGTCTAAATAAGCCAAGAAATACAACGTTATGAACGCTAATCCGAATATGGCAAATAACCCTCGTGTATTAACTAACAATTCCCCTAATAAAAACATAGTACCTAATCCTACAATGAAAAAACTTATCCAATCAAAACCAAAAATCTCCATCATAACAGCATATCACTCCTTTAAGTTTATATAATAAATAATAGAAATAAAACGTTTATCCTTCACTAAACTGAAACATCAATCAGTGGGTGTTTATCCAATGATTGTTAGCAGAACCACTCGGGTTACTATGGTTCGTTATCCCCTGTTACACAACTTAGATTTTCTTTGGTGTTTTGAGCGGGTAGCATACGGATAATTGCTCCCGGCTAAAAATAAAAATCTGAAATGAGAAAGAAGATGATCCTTTTGCCATCAATTCGAACTTGTACAATTATCACTCTAATATTTCTTACATTAATTAGTATTTATATGGATCTTCAGACAGGAATCCCTACTAAAACTGTTCCAAATAAAAACAATTCTTCTCAACATCATTATGATCAACAATCGAGTAGCTTTCAAGTTATTTCTTACAATATAAATAATAATGATACATTGTTCAGTATTTTTGATCATTTGAACGCTAATTCTTCTTCTATTGATATTGAACAGTTTTTAATAGATTTTCAAGAGCTCAATCCTTCTGCAGATATTTATCAGCTAGAAAATAATACTACTTATCTCTTTCCTATCTACGAGTAATTTTATAAACATAAAAACGATAGAATAAATAGCCTATAGTTCTGTTTAAAATGTAGCAACTAGTGAAATTGGCGCTATTAGTTGGATGATTCTATATCGTTCCGAAAAAATCTGCCACAATTCATTCTCATATCGTTTCCTAACGAAGAAAAAACATCATCCTCAGTCAATAGATGAAATACGAAACTGTTAGCACCATATGTTGTTATTTTTGCCCATTCGATGCACTTCTCGCCCTTACGATCTTACAAGAAACAATTGTTTTCCCTTCTCTTTTCTGATATAAGCCTTTATAATAAGAAAGGAACGAGAAATTGTATTCTTACATTTTACGGGTGCAATTACATAAAGGAGCGTACGTTAAATGGGTTTAACACACAGAAGAGATACACGTCCAGTTAAAGTCGGAAATCAAATTATCGGTGGAAAAGATCAAGTTATCATCCAATCGATGACCACAACCAAAACACACGACATAGAAGCTACAGTAAAAGAAATACACCGTTTAGAAGAAGCTGGTTGTCAAGTAGTCCGAGTAGCTTGTCCTGATGAACGTGCTGCGAATGCAATACCAGAAATTAAAGCACGAATCAACATCCCATTAGTTGTCGATATTCACTTCAATTATAAATTGGCATTAAAAGCCATTGAAGGTGGAGCAGATAAAATACGAATTAACCCTGGAAATATTGGGAAAAGAGATAAAGTAGAAGCAGTTGTAAATGCAGCAAAAGCAAAAGGAATTCCCATTCGTATTGGAGTAAACGCAGGTTCTCTAGAAAGACATATATTAGAGAAATACGGGTATCCAACTGCTGATGGAATGGTAGAAAGCGCTTTGCATCATATTAAAATCCTTGAAGATCTTGATTTCTATGATATTGTCGTTTCGTTAAAAGCCTCTGATGTCGGACTCGCCATTGAAGCTTATGAAAAAGCAGCAGCAGTTATGGATTATCCATTACATTTAGGAATCACGGAATCTGGTACATTGTTTGCAGGTAGTATCAAAAGTGCCGCAGGAATGGGAGCGATCTTAAGTAAAGGGATTGGAAACACGATGCGGATCTCTTTGAGTGCGGATCCGGTTGAAGAAGTTAAAGTAGCACGTGAATTACTAAAAACATTTGGCTTAGCTTCAAATGCAGCGACACTAATCTCTTGTCCAACTTGTGGACGAATCGAAATTGATTTAATATCTATTGCTAATGAAGTAGAAGACTATATTTCTACAATCAAAGCACCTATTAAAGTTGCTGTGCTTGGTTGTGCTGTAAATGGACCAGGAGAAGCTCGTGAAGCAGACATAGGAATTGCAGGAGCCAGAGGCGAAGGACTTTTATTCCGTCATGGTGAGATCATTCGAAAAGTTCCTGAAGAAATTATGGTTGAAGAGCTGAAAAAAGAAGTCGACAAGATAGCAGCAGAATTCCTTGAACAGCAAAAAGAAAACGAGAGCTAAGGATGAAATCCTCGCTCTCGTTTTTCACTAAAATTAATTTGTCATCGCTAAAGTTCGATGTGCCTCCGCACTTGTCTGAATTTCTTTCGCGTAATCACTTCGCGCGGTACCATTTGCTTCTTTATACATTTCCATTCCCGTCATGCCACGATGATATGCGGTGAGTGCCTCATCCCAATTATCATACTTATGGTGGAGAAAGTCTAAGTACACAACAGCCAATTGCATCGAATAATACGGATCAAATAAAAGTTCCTTACTGTAAGGCAAGTGAGCCATCTCTGCAATCCAAGGCGCCGTGTTCTTCATAAACTGTGACATACCGTATGCATGGCCATATTGTGTTTCTGGTCCTATTAATTCAGGGTCAAAAGTTCCTCCTGTTTCAACCTTCAACAGTTCGTAAACAAGGTACGGGTCTAAGTCATGTTTTTCCGCTTCATTCATTAAGTATATTCCCCACGACTTTTTGAACCTACCGTTACTATCTTCATAAAAATGTTCAGCAACCTCTTCTCTCTCTGACCATTGGCTATAGTCAGCGTTGGTATTAGAGGATAATACCTCCATACTAAACGAGGCTTCTGCTTGTAGTTGTTGGTTTTGACGAGATAATTGCTCATTTTGACGAGATAATTCTTGATTTACTTCTTCTAACCCGTCTACTTGAGTTTGGTACCGGTCAAGACTGATAATAAATATAATCGTTACGATGGAAACTATACCAACAAATATCGACATATACTTATTCATTCCTGCAGCATTCCCTTCTGAAATCAATATTCTATTTACAAGTTGATATGCTAACGTACTATGAACAGGAATGCAAATGTTATACTCAAGATCAATTAGTCGTAAACATTTCATCTCTTACACATATATTGCTATTATAAAGAGGAACCCATAGAAAAGGAGTGTTATCATGCAAGCTTTCTTTCAACAAATGATGATGAATAAATTAAATAACCTTTCTACCAACGAATTGCTTCATTATGCAACAACATATCAGATCCCTATATCACAAAAACAAGCGAATGAAATTGTTCAATTTCTTAGAACAAATAAGTTAAACCCAACCGTAGAAAGCGATCGGGTAAGAATGTTTAAACAACTAGAACAAATTACAGACAAGCAAACCGCTCAACAAGCGGAGATGTTATTCCATCAGTTAATCAAGCAGTACGGTGTGGAAGGTTGGTTTAAGTAATCATTACTTTTAATACAAAAATAAGCGTATCCTTGTTCTATGAGAGGATACGCTTATCATACGTTCTTTTTAATATTTAAAGATGATTATTTAGCAATTACTGGTTCATAATCTTTTCTTGCAAGTCTGATTGAAACGTTCGATCTTTTAACATCGATATTTCATATTTATAAGGAGCTTTCTTGTTCTTTTTGTCTGTTCCAACATAAGGAGTTTCAAGAATCTTAGGCAAATGAGATAGTTGCGGGTGGTGAACAATTGCATTCAATGCATCAAAACCAATATGACCAAAGCCAATATTCTCATGGCGATCTTTCTGGGCACCTTTTTCATTCTTACTATCGTTTACATGAATGACTTTCAATCGATCCAAACCAATAATTCGATCAAACTCATCTAATACTTCGTCAAAATTATGAACAATATCATAACCAGCATCATGAATATGACATGTATCAAGACACACAGATAACTTCTCATTGTTTTTTACACCATTTATAATTTGTGCAAGTTCCTCAAATGAACGACCTATTTCAGACCCTTTGCCCGCCATTGTTTCTAAAGCAATTTGAACATCATGTTCCTTTGTTAACACCTCATTTAAACCTTCAATAATTCTTGCAATCCCTTTTTCCACTCCTTGCCCAACGTGTGCCCCAGGATGTAGGACAATTTGTTTAGCGCCGATCGCAGCTGTACGTTCAATCTCACTCTTTAAAAAAGTAACAGCTAATTCAAACGTTTCTGGCTTCGTTGTATTTCCTAAATTAATGATATAAGGAGCGTGTACTACAACTTCTTTTATACCATTTTCTTTCATATGAGCTCGTCCCGCTTCAATATTCAAATCATCAATCGCTTTTCGTCTCGTATTTTGTGGCGCACCAGTATAAATCATCATAGCAGTAGCTCCATAACTCGTAGCTTCTTCACTTGAACCTAATAACATTTTCTTTCCACTCATTGATACATGTGAACCTAATATCATTATAAATCCCCTCTCCCACAGTTAAATAGATACTTATTTCTTTTTATTACTTCGATTTATTTGTCTCTTGATACTCTCTTGTTGACGTTTCATTTTCTTTTTATATCCTGGTTTAACTTTATCTGGTTTTCTAACACGTCTCCATGCTTCTTTATCTACGTCATGTCCTTGCTTCTTGCGCTCTGAACGCTCATTCCAAGCCTTCGTTTCTTTCCATGCTCCATGGCTCAAATCAAACGTCGTGAAAGTAATTCCCCGATTTGCCAACTTTTTAATAAATTCAAGATCATTTTCCTGATATAAATTAATCGCTGTACCTTCCATACCGGCTCGTGCTGTTCGACCAACACGATGAATATAGAACTCTTCTTCCTTAGGCATTTGTGCATTAATAACATGACTAATCCCTTTAATATCAATTCCTCTAGCAGCTAAATCTGTCGCAACAATATATTGGTATCGTAACGACTGGATATCTTTCAATACTCTTTTCCGTTCCCGAGCAGGTAGTCCTCCATGTATTAAGCCTACTTCCAACTTACGCGCTTGTAACGCTTCATACAAAGCATTTGCAGCTTCTTTTCCGTTCGTAAAGATAATCGCAAGGTATGGGTTAATCGCTTCTGAAATTTGATAAATCAAGTCTGCAGGTTCTCGATGCCGAAGCGGAACCAATCGATGTTCTATTGTTTCTGGAGCAAAATGATCTTTGATATGAAAATGGGTTGGATTTTGTAAATATTTTTTCAAAAAAGGATGTAGTCTTTCTGGAATAGTTGCAGAAAAAACTAGTAATTGAATGTTCTGATTTGCTCTGACTAACATTTGATCAATTTCATTAATTAATCCTAAGTCAAGCATCAAGTCTGCTTCATCAACTACAAAAGCTTTCGCAGAATATAGATCAAGTGCTCCTTCTTGAATCAAATCTAATAATCGACCAGGTGTACCAACAATGACTTGTGGTTGTGTTTTCAACTTATCGATCGACCGTTGTTTATCGGTTCCACCAATAAATAATTTAGTCACGATCTGATCTTCTTGGTCAGAAAACGAAATAATTTTTTTCACTTCATCATATATTTGTGTAGCCAATTCTCTTGTTGGTGAAGTAATTACTATTTGTACTTCTTGCTTGTTGGTATCTAGGCGACTAAATAGCGGTAATAAGAAAGCATGCGTTTTTCCTGATCCAGTATGTGATTGCCCGATCACACTTTCTCCTCTTAGTACAGCTGGGATAACTTTTTGTTGAATGGGTGTTGGTTCTTTAAAAGTTAATTTTTCAATAACCTGATGAATCCAAGGTTGTAAGTTATATTCTTTAAACTTATGATTTTCCATAGATAAAACTCCTTATTCAATTTGTACTCTTCATTATAGGTTAGTTCTACAAAAATTGCACACGATTTTATTTTCTTTTTCTTTGAATCTCTAGTATTTACTTTGTATTTCTACCCTTTATTCTTTATAATAGAGGGTGGTAAAAAAGTCACCAAATGATAAGCAGCGCTTTTTTTCGTTGGCTCGTTCTTCCGGTCTTCATGTAGGGAAAGCCTACACTCTGGTTCTCAGAACGTTCAATACCTCGACCTGCTTGCTTCTAATTTGCGGACTTTTTGAACACGCACTAATAGTATTGATGCTTGCATTAATTTAAAAAGGGGGAGCCAAAATGGAAGTAATTAAGATAGCCCCGCGCGGTTATTGTTATGGTGTAGTGGATGCAATGGTTATTGCACAGAACGCTGTTAAAGACCCGAATCTACCACGACCTATTTACATATTAGGTATGATTGTTCATAACACCCATGTAACAGAAGCCTTCAAACAAGAAGGGGTCATTACACTTGATGGAAAAGATCGTTCTGGCTTACTAGACGATATAGATAAAGGTACTGTTATTTTCACTGCCCACGGTGTTTCGCCATTAGTGAAAAAGAAAGCAGAGAAAAAAGGATTGACTGTATTAGATGCTACTTGTCCTGACGTTACCAAAACACATGATTTAATTCGTGATAAGGTTAAAGAAGGCTATAAAATCATCTATATTGGTAAGAAAGGACATCCCGAGCCTGAAGGCGCTGTTGGTATCGCTCCAGATCATGTAAATTTAGTTGAGACGGAAGAAGATGTCATGCAATTAACCTTAGATCACCCTAAACTTATTGTTACAAACCAAACCACAATGAGTCAATGGGATGTCTATGATGTCATGCAAACCGTCAAAGCACGGTTCCCACAAACAGAGATGGTTCAAGAAATTTGCATGGCAACACAAGTGCGACAAGAAGCCGTGTCTGAACAGGCGAAGGAAGCGGATCTAACTTTAGTTGTAGGAGACCCAAGAAGTAACAACTCCAATCGACTTGCTCAAGTGTCAAAAGAAATTGCTGGAACACCCGCATATCGTATCGCAGACATTACAGAAATTAATCTTGAGTGGTTAAAAAATGTTGAAAAAGTTGCCGTAACCGCTGGGGCTTCAACACCGACACCGATCACTAAAGAAGTCATTAAATTTATTGAGCAATATGACCGTGGCAATCCAGATACTTGGATATTAACATCGAAAGTAAAGCAAGAAAAGATCCTTCCTAAAGTCAAAATAAAAAAATGATAAAGGAAACTTACAATCAGTATGGCTATATGCTACCCCTACTGATTGTAAGTATTTTACATATAAACACTTTATTCATCAAATAAAATAGAATGGCTCTGTACTCTGAGACGTAGCAATCGTTTCCATGTCAGCATTCATTTTTTCAATTTCCTTACTTATATAGTCTCGAACCCCTTCAATCATAACCTTTTCTACATGATGACCGGGATCAACTACCGCTAAACCTAGTGCCTCTGCATCCTGAGCTTGATGAAAAGACATATCCCCTGTGACATACACATCAGCACCACTTCTTTTCGCATGTTGGATATATTTCTCTCCACTCCCGCCAATAATTGCTACTTTTTGTATTTTCTTAGTTAGATTACCTGTAACTCGTAAACCTTGAACAGACATATTCTTTTTCACAAACTCACAAAACATACGCAAATCCATTGTTTCTTTTAAACGACCAACCCTACCTATTCCCATTACATTACCTTCATTTTCGAGCTCGATCAAATCAAACGCAGGTTCTTCGTATGGGTGAGCATTTCTTAATGTTGCGATTATAGAAGAAGCTTGGCTTTCTTGAATGAGCATTTCTAGTTTTACTTCTTCGACGGTCGTTAATTGCTCACGTTCTCCAATAAATGGATCTGCATCAGAGAGCGGATAAAACGTTCCCACCCCTTCTGAACGAAAAGAACAGTGACTATACTCTCCTAAAAACCCAGCACCTTTATTTGCAAGAGCTGTATAAACTGGATCTACAAATGCCCTAGGGACATATACGATGAGTTTCATTCGTTTCTCTTCTATCGTAGGAACAAGTACCTTACGATCAACCAAACCCAGTTGATCAGCCAAAAGGTCATTAACGCCCCCAGGGGCAACGTCTAAATTTGTATGAGCTGCATAGACAGAAATATCGTTCTTCACTATTTTCTGGATCAATTTACCGATAGGCTTTTCGATATCAATTTGCTTAAGCGGCTTAAACAAGAGAGGGTGATGAGCAATAATTAGGTTTGCCTCTTTAGCAATGGCCTCATCAACAACAGATTCTGTAACATCTAATGTTACCATACAGTTGGTCACCGCTTGTTCATAGGACCCTATTTGCAAACCGACATTATCCCAGTCGTACGCATATTTTTTTGGCGCCCATTTCTCAAGCAGTCTTATTACCTGTGCTACGTTAACCACTCTATTCACCACCTAATACCTCCTCTATTTGTACAATTTCCTTTTTCAATCGATCTATTTTTTCTTGATCAAGATCAACCGCTTGTTGCATTTGTGCAATAATTCGTTCACGCTTTTTTTGTTCTGATTCCCATTTTTCAATAAATGCTGCATTTTTCTCCCGAATTAAAAATGGTCCAAATAAATATTCCTTATTTTTATCTTGGTATGGGTTACTGCTAGCCTGCCTATCTGCGACAAGAATCTCATAGATATGCCCATCCTCTTTAATAATTTCCTCTGCTGTTAAAACATAATCATGTTGATCAAACCAGATTCGAACGAGCTCTGCGTCAACGTTGGGTTGAACTATAATACGGTCAACTGTAGTAAGTTTATCTTTCCCATTATCTAAAATAGTCCGAATTAATCCGCCCCCCATCCCGGCGATAATGAGTTGTTTTATCGGTTGGTTTGTAATAACAGATAGGCCGTCTCCTTTGATGACTTCAATTTGTTCTTCTAACGATTGTTTTTCTACCTGTTTCTTGGCAGACTGAAAAGGGCCTTCATTTATTTCCCCTGCAATTGCTTTAGCAGCGTGATCTTGCGAGCAAACAACAACAGGTAGATAAGCATGATCACTACCAATATCAGCAAAGAAAGCTTTTTTTGGTAAATAACTTGCTACAATAGCTAGCCGTTTGGATAATTCTCTTTCATTCATTCTTCCATACTCCTTTTTCTAAAGATCTTAAATCCATATCGCAACTAAACTCAAGAATAATGTAAACAAAGCAAGATAAATCAATGAGCGGTACCTCATACGAACCCCCAGTATCATCCAACAAAGTAATTGAACGATAGCTACACTATAAGTAAGAAACGGTACCTGAACCCATTGTGTAACAAGGAGAATCGAAATGACATAAATATTCATTAGTAAGATAATTAACGGATATATTTTTTTTACCGATAATTGCTTGATTGTTACTATGTAATAACCAATTGATAAGAAAAGAAAAATAACTAACACGAGTATTTGTTTTCCTACTGATAAATTGGTAAGATATAAGAAAGCTATTGCTAAGGGTATGACAAATAGATTGGATGCGAGTACAAAGACTTGTAACAAACTAATCTGAACTTCGTTGGATGATTCAATCGTTGCTGCTACTAATTTCTCATTATCTCCTTCTGAATACAATGCTAGTAAAAAATCACAATATTGAGGGGGAAGCAACTTGTTTTCTTTCCAAGATTGAATTTCCTTAATAATTATTAGTCTTCTTTGATCGTCCATTAGTCTCACACTCCGCCATTTACTTGATATAAAAACACAGTCAACCAAATTCAATTGTTTTAAACAATTGAAACCGATTGACTGAGTGTATTTCGGTCATTTCTATTCAAGAAAATCTTTCAATCGCTTACTTCGACTTGGATGGCGCAATTTACGTAATGCTTTTGCTTCTATTTGACGAATTCTTTCACGAGTAACGCCAAAGACTTTTCCAACCTCTTCCAATGTACGTGTTCTACCATCATCTAAACCAAATCGCAAACGCAATACATTCTCTTCTCTATCCGTCAATGTATCAAGGACATCCTCAAGTTGTTCTTTTAATAATTCATATGCAGCATGATCAGAAGGAGAAGTTGCTTCTTGATCTTCAATAAAGTCACCTAAATGTGAATCATCTTCTTCACCAATTGGAGTTTCGAGTGATACTGGTTCTTGAGCAATTTTAAGAATTTCACGTACTTTATCAGGAGTTAGATCCATTTCTTTCCCGATTTCCTCTGGTGATGGCTCACGACCATAATCTTGCAACAACTGACGTTGCACTCGAATTAGTTTATTAATTGTTTCTACCATATGAACAGGGATGCGGATCGTTCTTGCTTGATCTGCAATTGCTCTCGTGATAGCTTGACGTATCCACCACGTAGCATACGTACTAAATTTGAACCCTTTCCGATAATCAAATTTCTCAACTGCCTTGATTAATCCCATATTACCTTCTTGTATGAGATCCAAAAATAGCATACCGCGACCAACATAGCGCTTGGCGATACTTACTACTAAACGTAAATTTGCTTCAGCTAATCGTTTTTTTGCTTCTTCGTCCCCTTGTTCGATCCGCTCGGCGAGACTTATCTCTTCTTTCGCAGATAGTAAATCTACTCGGCCTATTTCTTTTAAGTACATACGAACAGGGTCGTTAATCTTAATGCCTAATGGAACACTTAAATCATTCAGATCGAATTCCTCAACCTTTGCAATTTGCTGTACACTGGGGTCATCTTCCCCATCCCCAACAATTTCAATTCCTTGTTCACCTAAAAACTCATAGTACTCATCCATTTGGTCTGACTCTAATTCAAATCCAGCTAGACGTTCCGCTACATCTTCGTATGCTAGAACTCCTCTTTTTTTCCCTACCTCCAAGAGTTGCTCTTTTGCTTGTTCTAATGTTAATTCTGGTTCATTATCTTTTGAATGCGATGGCTTGTTATTTGCCATGAGTCCCCCTCCTTCCAACTAACTCCTATATCAATGACTAGCATTTTTTAAACGTTTTAGTATCTCCACTATTTCCATCCCGATTTGAGCAGCCAAGACGTAATCCTTATTCATTTCTGCCTGCTTTTGTTTGAGACGCAAATCACGTATGATTGCTTTATCACCTTGTTCTGTTTGAATAATACGAATATAATCCTGAATTTCTTTATCGCTAATTTCAGGCTGAATAGGTTCCATCGCTATCTGGATGATTTCATTTTTTATTGTTTCATCGGAGATTCGTTCGATAAAGTGGCTTATATTTGAATCAAAACCATCTTCGTAATACGCATATAAATGTGTCACAATAATCTTATGATGATCAACGTTAAATAAAGCACCTAATTCGTTTCTTACTTTTTCAGCAATAGTAGCATCATATAACATATAAGCAATTAATTGCTTTTCAGCATTATGATAAGCTGGTAGTAATTTTTTGCTTCTTTTCACAGGCTCTATTTTTTTAGTATGGCTAATTGAATCAGCCTTATCCTGTTTTCTCCCTAACTTCTTCCTTTTTATGTGTATTTCTTCTAATATTGTTGAAAGAGATAAATCAAAAGTTTTGGCAAGCTCTTTTGCATAGTGCTCTTGTTCCATGGGGCGATCAAGCAATGTAAGTTCGGCAATAACCTTATTCATGTATTGTATACGATCTCCTTCTAGTTGGAGATTATAATCTTTCTTATAATATTCCATTAGGAAGGTCATATACGTATTACTTGCTTCCATTACTTCATGTTTGAATTTCTGTGCACCATATTTTTTTAAATACGCATCTGGGTCCAACCCTTCTGGTATGGAGGCAATCATCACGTTACACCCAGTTTGCTTAAACAGTTTGGCCGCTTTGTAAGAGGCTTCAATCCCCGCTCGGTCACCGTCATAACAAATAACAACAGATTCCGCATATCGCTTTAATAAACTAGCCTGTTGTTCAGTAACAGAGGTTCCTAATGACGCAACTCCATTCCGTATACCAGCTTGATGTGCGGAGATAACATCCATATACCCTTCAAATAATATCGCCTGAGCTTTTTTTCTAATTTCACTTCGAGCTAAATCGAAATTATATAATAATTTACCTTTATGAAATAGAGAAGACTCAGGACTATTTAAATACTTGGGTTCTTGTCCTGAAATGGTCCTACCACCAAACCCTACTGTTTTCCCAAGATGAGTGCGAATTGGAAATACAACTCTTCCCCGGAACCGGTCTGTAATTTGGTTTTGTTCATTTGCTGAGAGTAAACCAGCAGAGACCATTTGTTGCAAATGAAATCCTTTTTTTTCTAGAAATTGTGTAACAATATCTGTTGATTGTGGCGAATAACCGATTTGAAAGGTTTCTAACATTTCCTCGGAGAAGCCACGCTTTTGTAAATAGGCATACGCCTCTTTACCTTCTTTTGTATGTCGCAATACATGATGATAAAATTTGGTAAGCCACTCATAAGCTTTCAAACTAGCCTGATCCATGTTATTTAATTGGTTTGTTTGTTGCAGTTGATTTTCTGGCAACACATGACCACTTTTTTCAGCTAAATGTTGAATTGCTTGATAAAAAGAGAATCCTTCAACCTCCATAAGAAAGGTAACTGCATTACCACCTTTACCACAACCAAAACAATGAAAAATTTGTTTCTCCTGTGTAACAGAAAAAGAAGGTGTTTTCTCTCCATGAAATGGACATAAGCCAAAATAATTTCTACCTTGCTTTTTTAATTTTACATATTCGCCAACAACATCCACAATATCATTTGCTTTACGAATGTCGTCAATAAGTTCTTCAGGTATTTGACCTGCCATTTACATCACCATCATCTAATTTCTATATAAAAATAAAAAATTCCTGCAAGTTTCGACATTTTTTTAAAAAATATTAATAACTTTTATAATAATACCTCAAACTCCACGTGAATAAACTAACGTCAGCATCATTCATGGGACAAAACGCCTAAAAAACTTGTTTTTTTTAATTCACAAAGATCATCTCTGCAATAATCTTCTACATCGAACGGAGAAATCCTTCTTTCTTAAGAAAAAAAGCATCCTCTACACAGTAAGTTGATATACCTTTTTTTCACAAATATTAATTATAATATATAAATGCCTATAAAGCTAGTTATATCCCATAAACATAAAAAGAAACCCTGTATTTCTGGGTTTTTCATCTGTTTTCTCTAGCTTATTTCGTTTTTAAATAGGCAAAGCAATTTGATTCCATATTCACTTTGTATTTATAAAAGCAAACATAAACATATCTCAATTGGTTTTTCGATGTTTTTATTTTCATATTTTTCTAAATATTGACTGGTTAGACCTTAGAAACGGTTAAAAACTTGTCGGGTCGCTCCCCCCACTTTAACAAGCTAAATAGTGTTGATGTTTAGCGGGGAGTTTACGACCTCAGTTCTTCAAAACATTTACGATATACTTGGAGAAATATTATTGTGACATTTTTATTTGCATAATAAGATTAGCCGTTTCTTCTACTGCTTTATTTGACACATCGATCACTGGACAAGCTAATTTGTTGACAACACATTCAAAAAAAGCTAATTCTTGTTCAATTCTTCGATGTGTAGCGTAATTGGCATTCTCTTTTAATCCTAATGCTTTTAATCGTTCTCGTCTAATATCATTCAATTTCTCTGGATTAATTTTCAATCCAATACATTTGCTTGGATCTACACGATAGAGTTCTTCAGGTGGATCAACCTCAGGAACAATTGGCACATTAGCAACCTTTAAACTTTTTAATGCTAGATACTGTGATAATGGTGTTTTTGACGTTCGTGATACACCAACCAAGATAATATCTGCTTGTTCAATCCCTCTAGGATCACGACCATCGTCATATTGAACGGCAAACTCAATTGCCTCTACGCGCTTAAAGTATGCCTCATCTAGTTGGTGTGCTAAACCTGGTTTCATTCGTGGTTTTTTTTCAAAAATGCGCTCCATCGCTTCAAGCATCGGACCAATAATATCAATCGACTCTAGGTTTAGTAATACCGATTTTTGCTTAACATATTGACGTAACTCCGGGTTTACTAATGTATAGCCCACAATGGCCTTATCTCTTGTTGCGTTCGTTAGCACTTGTTTCAATTTGGTTGTATCTTCCACATATGGAGTTCGGACTATTTCGTACTCTTGTCCATTAACAAACTGGGAAAGCGATGCTTGAATAACTTTTTCTGCCGTTTCACCTAAAGAGTCAGATATTAGATAGATGATTGGTTTTTTCAAAATTTTTCGCTCCTCTTTAGTCTATGATGTGAATTGTTGTTTCCATTCCACTTCACTTAAATCAGCAAAAGATAAAACTAGTTTGGCGATTTTATTTAGCAAAGAAATACGATTTTCCTTCTTTTCAACATCTTCTGTCATAACCATCGTGTGCTCAAAGAAGGAATCAATTGGTTCCACCAGTTTAGCCAGCAATTCAATTGCTTGTTCAAAATTATTTTCCTGTAGTTTTTTCAGGTAAGGTTTCTTTACTTCTTGAAGCACAGTATATAATACCTTCTCTTCCTCATTTTCAAATAAGCTTACATCTACACCCTTGTCTTTTCCTTTCTTTGCTAATTTAATCACACGAACCAATGCCTCTTGAACAGGTTTAAACGTTGGATCAGCTCTTCGATTCGTTAGGTATTTTGCTTTTGCAATGGTATTACTAATTTGCCCAATCCCATTGGCTAAAACAGCATCAACGATATCCTGTTCGATTTCTTCTGATCGAATGAGGTAAGCTGCTCTTGCTTTAAAGAAAGTCAGAACATTTTGCTCAACTATTTTTATATCATCTTTTGCGAGACCCAATCCTTGGAAAAGGTTTTCTACAAGGGTGAGCAACGCTTCAATAGTTATCGACCAATTTTGTTTTTCGACAATTTGGATAACACCCATCGCTTGTCGTCTTAATGCGTAGGGATCTTGAGACCCACTAGGAATAATTCCAACAGCAATACAGCCTACAATAGTATCCAGTTTATCAGCAATACTTACAATCGATCCAATTGTCGATTCCGGCAATTGATCATTTGCATACCTTGGCATATAGTGTTCATTGATCGCAATAGCAACAGCTTCTTCTTCTCCCGCTATCCGTGCATATTTTTCTCCCATGATACCTTGAAGGTTCGTAAATTCATTTACCATATTGGTAACAAGATCAAATTTACTGATCGCAGCGGCTCTTTGTGCTTGTGTTTTCAAAGAATCATCCAGACCAAGCAATTCAGCAATTTTTTCTGTGATTGTAATAACTCTGCTCACTTTATCAGCGATTGTTCCTAAACTCTCTTGAAAAACCATACGCTCTAATTTCAGCATATTTTTCTCAATGGATTGTTTTTTATCTTCTTGATAAAAGAACATCGCATCCGATAAACGTGCACTTAATACCTTTTCATTTCCTCTTGCAACGGTATCAATATTTTGATCATTTCCGTTTCGAACTGCAATGAAATGGGGGAGTAACTTTCCTTCACCAGATAACACTGGGAAATAGCGCTGATGTTCCTTCATCGAGGTAATCAGTGCTTCTTCAGGAACAATTAAGAATTCTTCACTAAAAGATCCTGAAAATACTGTAGGGTATTCGACCAATTGACTGACTTCTTCTAATAAGTCAGCGTCTGCAGGAATAACCCAGTTATTAAGTTGTTGTAATTCATTCATTTGTGCAGTAATGCTAGCTTTTCTATCCTCGCTTCTAGCAACAACAAATTGATCGGCCAGTGTTTGTTGATAACTTATGGCATCCTTTATTGTCACTTTGTCACCTAGAAAGCGATGACCGTATGTGTAGTTGGATGTTTCAACTCCTGCAATTTCAAACGGAATAATTGCTTCATCGTTTAGAGCGACTAACCAGCGGATTGGTCGAATAAATCGTAACGATCCTGTTGACCATCGCATATTTTTCGGAAAGGTTAAAGATAAAATAACATCTTTAAACTTCGGTAACAATTCTGAAGCTGATTTTCCTTCTGTAAATCTATGGACATGTGCATATTCGGTACCATTAATTTCTTTAAAATATATGTCTTCTACCGATCGTCCTTGACCTTTTGTAAATCCAATTGCTGCTTTCGACCAATTTCCCTCGTCGTCCATAGCAATTTTTTTTGCCGGCCCTTTCGCTTCTTCTTCTAAGTCAGGTTGTTTGCCGTCTACCTCTTTAATTAATATCGCAAGACGTCTAGGTGTGGCAAAGGTTTGTATAGCTTGGTAAGATAATCGAATAGAGTGAAGCCATTCCATAGTCTTAGATTTTAGCTGTTTTTCTGCATCAGCTAAAAAACGTGCTGGCATTTCCTCTAAACCAATCTCAAATAATACATTAGTTTTCTTCAATGGATTTCCCCTCCTCTTTTAACATTGGAAAGCCTAGTTTTTCTCTTTCTGCAACATAAAGCTTAGCAATGGCACGAGCCAAATTACGTACTCTAGAAATATATCCTGTTCTTTCTGTTACCGAAATTACCCCTTTTGCATCGAGTAAGTTGAACGTATGCGAACACTTTAGTACGTAATCATAAGCGGGAAAAACTAAACCTTTTTCCATTGTTTGTTTCGCTTCTTGTTCATACATAGTGAATAATTGAAATAACATATCTGTATTCGATTCCTCAAAAGTATATTTCGAGTGCTCAAACTCTGGTTGGTAAAATATATCACGAATGGTAACACCGTCGGTCCAAGTTAAATCAAACACATTGTCCTCATCTTGAATATATGATGCTAAACGTTCAATCCCATATGTAATCTCTACAGCTACTGGACTCGCTTCTAAACCACCAATTTGTTGGAAATAGGTAAATTGAGTAATTTCCATTCCGTCTAACCATACTTCCCAACCTAAACCAGCTGCGCCAAGTGTAGGGTTTTCCCAATTATCTTCAACAAAACGAATATCATGTTGCAAAGGATCAATTCCAAGCTTCTCTAATGATGCTAGGTACAGCTCTTGAATGTTGTCCGGAGATGGCTTCATAATTACTTGAAATTGATGGTGTTGATACAATCGATTAGGGTTCTCACCATAACGACCGTCTGCTGGTCTTCTAGAAGGCTCCACATAGGCGACATTCCATGGCTCCGGACCTAAGCTTCGTAATAAAGTCATTGGTGACATAGTACCTGCACCTTTTTCCACATCATACGCTTGCATTAAAATACAACCTTGATCAGACCAATGTTTCTGTAACGTGAGTATCATTTCTTGAACGTGCATAAAATTATTCCCTCCATTTATCATTAATTTGGAAAATATAGAAAAATTAAATGTTATTCATAGGGGAAATAAAATCAAAAATCCCGTCCCTATGTCTTATTAATAAGACATAGGGACGGGATTTCCGCGGTTCCACCCTACTTACTATTATACAGAAGAAAATATAATAGTCACTTTTATTAAAAATGCTCCAGAGTGCCTTCTGTCATTGTTTGTGTACCCAGCTCACACTATCCTGGGTTCGCTTAGACGAATCAACAACATACTCTTCTCTTTCTTCACATTTATTCATCAAATTTATCTAAGATGTTACGGTAAAAGCAAATCTTTGTCAAGTCTAGAATCCACTATTTAAACAAATCAATTTGTTTAAGAAACTTCTTGGATTTAATATACAAACCGCCGTACTGTTCATAATAGGCTTCCATTATTTTTTTCATGTGTTCTTTGTTTTCTTTTTTTACAGAGATATTAGCGATTCTCTCGATACCTACTTGAGTAAATAGTTGAAGTAAGTAAACTTGCTTTTCGTTAACAATGAAAGTATTCTCATCGTTTACATAACAAGATTGACAAATCAAGCCGCCTTCCGTAACTGAGAAAGATCGTAAATAGTCTGTCGAGTGGCAGTGGGCACACCTCTGTACAATTGGTGCAAATCCTGCCTTTTCATATAGTTTTAATTCATACATCATCGCTACAATTTCCGGATCTTTTTCATTTACTATTGCTGTTAAACTAGCGATTAACTGTTGATATAAATGAGAATCTGCAGATTTCTCTTCTGTCAACTTATCTGTCAATTCAGCAATATAACTTGCATAAGCAGTTTTCACAATATCTTCACGAATTTTCCGAAAAGAGTCTTCTAATTCCCCTTGCTGTAAAGCACTTAACCCTGAACCTATCTTCAACAAAAAATGTCCTTGAACAAAAGGTTGAGTTATAGCAGCCATTCTACTTTTTGGTTTTTTTGCACCGCGAGCAATTGCTGCAATTTTCCCTTTTTCTTTACTAAACATCGTAATAATTTTGTGTGTTTCCCCATAATCCTGTGTTCGGATAATAATTCCTTCGATTTTTTCTAACAAATTTCCCCACCAATCCCTTTGATCGGTTATTTTTCTTAAAAATTACGTTTGTTGATCAATAAAATCCGTTATATTAGCAGGAATCATACTGACCTCTTCTTCGTCCACACTTTCCAATTCTTTCATTAATAAATAGGTTTCAACGTTTCCTGTTTGACTAAAAAATTTCCAGGGTAAGTCTACCACAAGAAACCCCACCTTTCTGTTGTCAATTGATTATGTGCTTGTTTATAGAATGACCCTGATCAACCGAAAGCATGTGTTAAAATAATTACCATGTATGAAGCATCATTGATTCAAATCAGCCTCAATATTCACTTTTACTGAAGCCAAATTCTTGAAGATACCGATCACTATTACGCCAATCTTTTTGTACTTTCACCCATAGCTCAAGATACACTTTTGTACCTAACAATCGCTCAATATCTCTTCTAGCTTGTGATCCTATTTTTTTCAGCATTGTTCCTTGTTTCCCGATGATAATTCCTTTTTGCGACTTTCTCTCAATTATAATCGACGCCTGAATTAAGACTTTTTCTTCTGTGTTTTTTTCGATCTTGTCAATAACAACTGCCACGGAGTGAGGAATCTCTTCACGAGTTAATTGGAGAGCTTTTTCGCGAATTAATTCACTGATGATAAAACGTTCTGGATGATCAGTTACTTGGTCTTCCGGATAATATTGTGGCCCTTCTGGTAGCTGGTCTTTTAATACACTCAATAAGTGATCCACGTTATTTCCTTCTAATGCTGATATAGGTATTATTTCTGCGAAAGGATACTTGTCCTTGTATTTTGTGATGAGCAAAAATAGTTCATCTGGATGAATTTGATCGATTTTATTTATAATTAAAAAAACTGGACTTTTGATATGCTCTAAGCGATCAATAATGTATTGATCTCCTGCTCCATATCCTTCTTTTGCGTTAATCATAAATAAAATTGCATCTACTTCATTTAGTGTGTTTTCAGCAAGTTTCACCATAAAATCACCAAGTTTATGCTTTGGTTTATGAATACCAGGAGTATCAATGAAGATCATCTGCGCATTATCTTCTGTTAAAACACCTTGAATTGTATTTCTTGTTGTTTGAGCTTTATCACTCATGATAGCTATTTTTTGACCAATTACACGGTTTAGAAAAGTTGATTTTCCAACATTCGGCCTTCCAATAATGGTGATAAAACCTGATTTAAAATTTGTATCCATTTTTCTTCCTCCATTGGGTCATCCTACAATTATTTTACTACATATATTATATTGTTTAAGCATTTCGACAAAAGTTCTAAAAAAATTCTAATTCTAAAGTAATCTAAAACATAACTATAATTTTCGGGAGGAATATAATTATCCCTACTAGTAACGCAATCACACTTGTGACTAGCACCGCCCCTGCTGTTAAGTCTTTAATCCTTCCAACAGCCTCATTTCTTTCCGGTGCAAGATAATCCATTATATGTTCAACGGCTGTATTGAACATTTCCGCTGTTAGTACCATACCTATTGTTATCAATAATGACACCCACTCTAACTTAGATACCCCAAGAATAAAACCAAATAAGACAACCATTAACATAATAATGATATGCACTCTCATATTAATTTCTGTTTCTAAAGCATGCCTTACACCATTGGCTGCATAATAAACACCTATACGATTCTTTTTATTCTCTTGGTAATCCGAAGCCATTAAGCAATTCCTCTTGTCTAGAGAACATTTTTTGTTCATCTTCTGATTGAATGTGATCATAGCCTAAAAGATGTAAGAATCCATGCAATGCTAAAAATCCATACTCTCTTTCTAAACTATGTTTATATTCCTCAGCTTGTTCCATCGCTTTATCCACAGAAATAACAATATCCCCTAATACTATAGGTAACTCTGTACCGATAATGGCAATTTCCCCATCCCCTTCTTCTTCAAGAGCAAAGGAAATAACGTCTGTCGGTTGATCGATTTGTCGATAATTACGATTAAGCTCTTGAATTTCTTGGTTGTCAACAAAATTAATCGAAATTTCAGCCTCAGAAGTAATACCTTCTTGTTCGGCAGCATAGGTTATTAATCGCTGTATCATATCTACGTAGTCCTCAGTAACAGTGTTGGTCTGATCATGAAAATCTATTTGCATTATGCTTCCTCCTTATCCTCTGTAGGATATTGAATTCTCGAATGATAAATTCCGTTCAATGTTTCGCTAATCGTTACTTTAATTTTTTCTAACTCTCTAAATGTAAGGTCACTATCATCGAATTGGCCATCAGTCAATCGATCTTGAATAATGGATGTAATTAACTGGTCGATTTTCTCTTTGGTAGGTTCGGACATCGAACGTACAGCTGCTTCAACAGAATCACAAATCGAAATAACTGCAGCCTCTTTTGTTTGTGGCCTTGGCCCTGGATATCGGTAGTCTTTTTCTTTCACTTCTTTGTTTTTTTCTTTTTCCTTATAATAAAAATATTTTAATAGCGTCGTACCATGATGCTGTTCAGCAACATCAATAATTTCTGTCGGCAAGCGATGCCTACGCAGTATTCTTGCTCCTTCATAAGGATGTGCCATAATGATTTCAGCACTTTGTTTTGGATCTAAATAATCATGTGGGTTGGTTTGACCCATTTGATTTTCAATAAAATAGTGAGGTTGTTTTGTTTTTCCTAAATCATGATAATAAGAAGCAACTCGTGCGAGTAAGCCATTTGCTCCGATATTTTCACAAGCCGCCTCACTTAGGTTTGCGACCATTACACTATGATGATACGTTCCAGGCGCTTCCATAAGGATTTTCCGAAGCAACGGATGGTTAGGACTAGATAACATCAATAATTTTGTGTCCGATAAAATGCCTAGCACAGACTCAAAAAACGGTAACACTCCTATCGTTACAATACTGGAGATAAAAGCAGAACTCAAACCATAACCACTAAGTAGAAACACGTCAGACGAATTATAATTTTCATACGATAAAAAAAGAAATGCTAAGATGATTAACATATTCACGATTGCTGTCGCCATACTTGCACGAAAAATTGCAGCCCGATCTTTAATGGCTACTAAAAAAATAATACCACTTAATTGAGAGAAAAGCATATAAACGCCAGCTTCTAAATTTAGTGAGCCTGGAATTTGTCCATTAAAGATGATCATTGCCATGATCGAGAAGACAATAGAGAAAATAATAGCTATTCTATCTCGATACAATAACTTTAACAACATACTACTTGCTGCAATAGGAACGAGAAAAAATAATTGATTGGTTTGTGATGCAAAAAAACTAATAAATTTCATAATAAGAATAGTTCCAAACGTAATTAAGACAAGTGCAAATAATTTTTTCAAGTCCAATGGAGTTTCCTGTTTATGCTTTATTAATACATAGGCAATAGCCCCAGTTAAAACGGTAATCAAAATAAATAATCCAATTAACGGGAAAACGTTTCGATCGCTATCTAACAATCCCACCAACATCAGTTTATCATAAAGTTCATTCGTAATGGTTTGTCCCTCTCTTACAATAACCTCCCCTGCGCGAATCATCGCAGGCTCTACATTATTCATCGCCTGTCTTTCCGCTTCCACTGTTTGATCAACAGAAAAGAAACTATTCGGTACTAGTGCAAATTCCCCCAGTTCCAATAATATCTCTCTTGATTCAGCACTCATTGTCGAAAATTGAAAACGCTGATTCATTTGCTCCACTGCATCATCAAGTTCCTCCATCCGAATACCTTCAGTAAAAAGGTTAAATAAGGTTGTTGTTAATAATTCTTGGACAATGGTACGCTCATTTTCATTTGTGTTTTTTAACTCTACTAGGGTTTCTTGATCTATCCCATCCAATATTTCAGAGCTTAGCATTTGTCGTAAGTCTTGCATCTTATCCTCGGTCGATCTTTCTATTTCTCCTTCATTGTCCCTATTAAAATTTTCTTCTTCAGGATCACCATCTAGTTCTGTTTGCTCTGATGATTGGGAATTTACCGTATCTAATGCATCAAATAATTCCTCTATATAACCCACACGTTCTTCTGCGACTTGATTGGAGATTATATAGCGGTCTTCAACCGATTGAAGGGCTTCCCTTCTTCTCCGTTCCGTTTCTCTTGTATCTTCTATTGTTAACGGAGACCGAATTGTTTCTGAAGCATTACTAAATCGAGCAATTTCGTATGTTTCTGTATATACATTAGAGATTGTAAACAAGAAAAATAATAGACCAATAACGGTGAGGGTTAGACTCAATTGAACTGGTTTATTAATAGCTTTCAATTTTTGCTTGAAATTATTCCATTTGGATTTCATAACGAAGTCTCCTCACCTTTATACAATAGATATTATTATAGGTTACTATTATCATACAATGATTTCAATCAACTGTACATGATCGGTTGAATTTTTATACAGAAAAAGACCCAAAAACTGGGTCTATCTTGTTATTTAGGTAATTATAAAATTCGTTAGCTGAAGGTAACTTTTCCGAACAGAATATCGCCTCGTTCAGCTCCAAGCACCAAAAACTAGAAAACTTCAGGAAGCAATCTGCGATAAGTCATCATCGGATCGCAAGCAAAAAGTGATTCCTTTATCTCCATTGATCCGCTCCAGTTGCTACCTTTATAATCGGGGCTCTACGCTTTTGTTCTTATGCTTATTCACCTGCTTGTTCGTATGCCGCGATTATCCTTTGAACCACAGGGTGTCTAACCACATCTGTCTGTTGTAAATAAACAAGCCCTACTCCAGGAATATCACTTAACTTTTGTTCGATTGATTTTAAACCAGAGATAACTCCTCTTGGTAAGTCTACTTGCGTAATGTCACCTGTTATTACCATTTTCGAGCCAAACCCCAACCTTGTTAAGAACATTTTCATTTGAGCCGGTGTCGTATTTTGTGCTTCATCTAAGATGACGAATGCATCATCTAGCGTGCGCCCTCGCATATATGCTAATGGAGCAATTTCAATAGTACCACGCTCGATTAAACGGGACGTGTGTTCGGTACCTAGCACATCATGCAATGCATCATATAAGGGGCGTAAATAAGGATCTACTTTCTCTTTAAGATCGCCAGGTAAAAAACCCAAGCTTTCCCCAGCCTCAACCGCAGGTCTTGTCAAGATAATTCTTTTCACTTTGCCTGCTTTTAAAGCTTGTACTGCCATAACAACAGCTAGATAGGTTTTCCCTGTACCAGCTGGTCCAATACCAAAGACCAAGTCATTTACTTTTATGCGATTGACATAAGTCCGTTGACCAAGTGTTTTAATCCGAACAGATTTTCCACTAGCGTTTTTCGTTATTTCTTCATCAAAAAGTTTATCAAATTGATCAATTTTATCTTTTTTCGCTAACTCAACAGCATAGATAACATCACGTTCAGAAACAGTGATCCCTTTTCGAATTACTTGCAATAATGCAAGCAAAACTTCTTCTACCAGTGCAACCTGACTTTCGTTCCCTTGGACACGAACTTGTTCGCCTCGAGTAATAATGGAAACTTGTATCTCTTGCTCTAATCGTTTTAAATGTCGATCTTCTGTTCCAAATAAAATCATTGCCTCATTTGGATCTTTTACTTGTAAGTCAATTAAGTGTAAAGCTTGTGACATAGATTAATCTCCTTGAAGAATTCCTTGGATTTTTGCTATATTTTCCTCTACGGTAAAGTATAGGTGTAAGTTTACTTTACCATTCTCAAGAGATTCGTGCAAAATTTTTTGATCAATTATTTTTGCATCTCGCCCGATCATTTGTTGCAACTCTTCTTTTGCTTGATGCAATCCCACTTGTCTTGCTTGTTCCACTGTTCGTTTCTCTTCGACATACTCTAATTGATAAATTTCTTCTTTAATCCAATAAATCGGTAATTCCCATTGAAAGAGTTGAAGTGAATGTTTATTTGTTTCTATTTGATGGTCTTCATATTTTTTTTGAAAAAAACCCCATATCGGGATCCGTAAACTCGAAATACCTAGATAATATTTATTTGATTCTTCCCCAGTTAACACTTCATAACTTGTCTCCAATGGAACGGAGAGATTTGATTCATACCATGTATTTGCGTATATTTCTGCTTTCGCAGCAACTGGAGGGCTGCCATTCTTTTGCTCTTCTGACTCTTCATCTTCCTTAGCAGTTAATTTCCCTGCAACTAAAGTTTGCCCTTTTCTAACGAAATCATTAATTTCTACTAATGGTCTCCCTTTTTCAACATACATATCTACAATAACCCCATCTTTACTTGCGATGATGTTACTTGCCTTACCAACTTCCTGTTGAGGAACTTGAGTCTTCTCTACCACCTCTAGATGATAGCTTGTCCCTTGTGGTTGTACACCAACCCATAATAATTCCGGATGCTCTTCAAGCAGCTTTTTTTGGATTTGATCAGGCGAATCGACAAGAAATTTTAATCGACCACGATAAATTCCTTCATTAGATAATGTCTGTTGAATTTTCTTTTGAACTTCTGGCCGAACCCCTGTAATCTCGATATTCCAGATCAAATTCGATAAATAAATAATCAGAATTAAGCTACATATCAACGCAGTTAGCAATGGTTTTTTCTTTCCGATTCGCCTGAATGCGAATGGTGCTCCTATTCTTTTTGAAAAAGATAATTTATATCGTGTTTTTTTTCTCAAGCGCCTTATTAGAGAGATATCTTGCAAAAAAACATCGCCAGTACAAGTTGTTTGATTTATTTTACGGATGCTCCAGACACGAACACCATTACGTACACAGAGATCAAAGAATAATTCCGGATAATAGCCGGTTACTTGGATCCTCACATAGCCTTTTAGCCACTTTGCTTGTATTTGCTTCATACCTTCCCTCCATGTTGATCAGGATTGCGGGGCGAAATCTATTCCACTAATTTTTCCCTCAATCAGAATTTCTTCTGGTAAGAGAGTTTTTATCACTAAATCATTTCCTTTTATAACGAGAGAGCCATTCACTAACTTAAGTCGAACTTCTTGGTCAGAAAAAAGCATCAATCCTCGATGATTCTCTACATATGCATGGAAATGACCAATAGTTGTAATTCTTGGCAACTCTAATAATACATCAGAAGGTAGCTTAAGATGATTCGTTAACCAAGTATTAACATGTTGTTGCCATTTCTTCACCTTAATCCCTCCTCTTCTATCCAACATATGAGGAAAACAGATAAATCAGAACACAAAAAAACTGAAAACAAAGCACACCGCTTGTTTTCAGTTTCCTTATATTATCGATGAAGTCGGTTTGAATGGTACGGTTTTTTTGCTCTAGGCGGACCCAGAACCTCTGCCATAATTACACTCTCTGCCAGTCCCTCTTTTGATATATTTTTCTTGATCGATAATTTTGTTTTGCGTTTTTTAGTCGTCCTTACATTCGTTTTCTTCTCGTCACTTAGACGTGCTCTCATTTGTTGTGACATTTTCTTATTTTTTTGCGATTGACCTTTTTTGGATTGGATATTCATATCTTTACGCAAACGTTCCAACTGATCAGCATGACCAGACATCTCTACGTGATCTTCAGTAACAGAAGCTACATGCTTTTCAACAGGATCACTTGCTTCGGTAGTGTTCGATGGCCTAGATTGCTTTTTCGGAATTTGTTCCTCATCTTTATCTCCATTAAAAGCTTTCAACAAGCCGCCGCCAACCATAATTAATAACGTTATAATAGGCAGAAAATCCTCCATATTTCCACTCCTCTCATAAAGGGAAACTTCAATCAGTAAGGGTTTAAGGTTTTCCCCACTGTTTGTAAGTTGAACCACTCGGGGTGTTAGCTCCCGTTACTCCCGCCTAAACAATTTTGATTTTCTTGTTTTTTTGAAGCGGGGCTTACAGACGGTTGCTCCCGGATAAAGAGTTATTATTCTTCATCTGAGTCATCTTCGGATAATTTGCCAATCGAATCTCTCATATCTGTATCTGCGTTAATATTTTTATAATTCATATAATCCATAACACCCATATTTCCAGAGCGAAGTGCTTCTGCCAATGCCAATGGTACTTCAGCTTCTGCTTCAACCACTTTTGCACGCATTTCTTGTACACGAGCAACCATTTCCTGTTCTTGGGCAACAGCCATTGCACGGCGTTCTTCTGCTTTTGCTTGTGCAATATTTTTGTCTGCTTCTGCTTGATCAGTTTGAAGGATCGCACCGATATTCTTGCCGATATCTACATCCGCAATATCAATCGATAGAATTTCAAATGCTGTACCTGCATCAAGCCCACGATTTAGAACATTATGTGAGATAGAATCAGGATTTTCTAATACTTTTTTGTGTGATGATGAACTACCAATTGTGCTAACAACCCCTTCACCAACACGAGCAATAACCGTATCTTCACCTGCACCACCGACAAGGCGGTCAATATTTGCTCTTACTGTGATTCTTGCTTTTGCTTTTACCTCAATACCATCCATCGCAATACCTGCAATAAACGGCGTTTCAATAACTTTCGGGTTAACACTCATCTGTACTGCCTGTAACACGTCACGTCCCGCTAAGTCTATCGCTGCCGCGCGCTCAAAACTTAATTCAATGTTGGCACGTTGTGCTGCAATTAGTGCATTAACTACTCGGTCAACATTACCACCAGCTAAGTAGTGACTTTCTAACTGGTTCGTGTCAACACCAACACCAGCTTTATGCGCTTTAATCAACGGGCTAATTACACGTGTTGGCACCACTCGACGTAAACGCATTCCAACTAATGTAAAAATACTAACTTTTACACCAGCTGCTAGTGCACTAATCCAAAGTGCTACAGGAATAAACGTTAATAAAATGACAACAGCAATAATAATTACTGCAATAATAATAATCGGTATGAATTGATTAATTGTTATATCTGTATTAGCTAATGAAAACATATTATCTTCCTCCTATTTTTCCTTTAATTCTCTTACAACAATTCTTGAACCGTTTGTATGAATAATTTCAACTGGTCTATCCCTTGCTATGAATCCCCCCTCTGTTACAACATCGAGCCGCTCTTGGTCAATGATCATCGTTCCAGCAGGGCGTAATGGTGTAACGGTAATTCCTTCTTTACCTATCAGTTCAGTACGGCTGGCAGAGGAAATATAGCCTCTCTCTATGGTTTCAGCATCATTTAAGATAACATACTTAAAGAATCCTTTTTGTAATCCAATTTTTTTAAACAGAATAATCGCAGTTATGATTGTAACGGCCAAAGCAATCAAAATACTTATACTCAATTGAGCAACATCATCTGTTGCCATGAATAAAGAAATTACTACACTTAAAATACCTAGAACACCAAGTATTCCGCCTGGGACAAAGAATTCAGCAACAATCATGGCAATCCCTAGTATTAATAGGATCATAACTTCATAACCAGCAAAGCCTGCAATAATATGACCATAGAAAAATAAAATTAACGACAATAAGCCGATTGAACCAGGTACACCAAAACCTGGAGAGTACAGCTCAACAATCAAACCAATACCTGCTAAGGAAAGTAGAATCGATACTACTTGTGCGCTTGTTAAGAATCGTGCTAATTCCTCTGCAAAGGTGACTTCCATCTCTAAAATTTCTGCTTGGCTTAAAGATAATTCTGCTAATAATTCGGTACGATGATTAACCGTTCCTTCAGAATAGCCCACTTCTATTGCAGAGTTTGGACCCAAGGTCAAGAACTCACCTTCAGGTGCACCATATTCAGGCAAGTCAATTTCTGAATCAGCCATTGCTAGGGCATATAGTCGATCCCTACCTTTAGCTTCTGCTGCACTGGCCATCGCTTCTTTCCAATAGGAATGTGCTTTATCATCAGCCGCATTACCATCACCAGTAATAATACCACTAGCACCCATTGTAGCTTGTGGGTTCATATATATGTAATCGGCAAATAGGGCGATATAAGAACCAGCAGACAACGCCTGACTTCGGATATAAGCAGTCATGGGAATATTTATATCTTGTAACATTGCCCCAATATTATTAGCTGCATCAACACGTCCACCTGGCGTGTTAATTTCAAAGATAATATGATCTGCGTTGGCATCGATCGCTTCATTGGTCGTTCTTCTTAGAAAAGCTTCCAATCCACGTTCTACTTCCCTTTCAATAGGAATGACATATACTAACTTCCCTTCTCCTGTTTCTTCTGCTGATAACTCTACCGTTGAGAACATAGAAAAAGCTAACAAGCTAAATAGAAACAACAGTCCTATTCGAGACACGATATTATTCACAACCTCTCCCTCCCCTCAACTTATTGACCAGATGTTTAAAGAGATCGTTAACAAAGTCTGAGATAAGTAAAAATTGAAATAGCAAGGGATTTACATGCTACATGCAGATTAAACTGATGAACAAACATACCCAACTAACATTCTAAGCCCGTATCTCAGGAAACTATTATGTGTTCTGCTACACAAAGCTTTACTATCAAGACTTCCTGGTACATGTCTTACTGTTTATTACAATTCTCATGCTTTCCCAACTGATTTATTAAAACCAACAATAACCACTTTATCATTATAACATGTAAATACCAAATAATCCCCTATCAAGAAAAAATGATAAGGGATTATTTGAAATTCTACTTATTTTTGCAATGTGGAATTATGATAAATGTTTTTGAACAAGTTTATTTACTTCTGTTCCATCCGCTTTGCCCTTTACTTTTGGCATAAGCGCACCCATCACTTTACCCATTTCTTGTTTTGAAGTAGCATTCACTTCTTCAATCGTTTGTAAAACAATTGTTTCAAGTTCTTCATTGGAAAGCTGTTCTGGCATATATACTTGTAAAACGTTAATTTCATTATTCAAGTTTTCTACAAGATCGTCTCGTCCAGCTTCTTTAAACTCATGGAGGGAATCTTTACGTTGTTTTAACTCTCTTGTTAAAACAGTTAATTCTTGTTCTTCTGATAATTCGTCATTCCCAAGTTTAATTGATTCATTTTGCAGTGATGCTTTCACCATGCGAATAACGCTAAGCGTTTGCTTGTCTTTATTACGCATTGCTTGCTTCATATCTTGGTTCAGACGCTCTAATAATGACATTATGCTCCTACACCCTCTTTATAAGGAAATAATAAAAGTATTATTATATTATCCTTACCTGAAAATTACTTACGTTTTCTAGCCGCCTCAGATTTCTTCTTACGACGAACACTAGGTTTCTCATAGAATTCACGCTTACGATATTCTGACAATGTACCTGATTTTGATACACTGCGTTTAAAGCGACGAAGAGCATCTTCAAGAGACTCGTTTTTACGAACGCGAGTTGAATTTGACATGCTAATTTCCCTCCCTCCGAAGCATCCAACAGTTTGATACGACATATGTACTACATACACATGTCTCTATGACATTATAATATAACGAATTTTATTGGTCAACTTTTTGTTGAAAAACTTCGTTAAATTACGTATGAAATTCTATTCTATTCTTTCTTGTTTTCCCATATCCTGTTCTTATAGATAGTGAGGTGTACAAGCAATGGATTTTATCGTCCAATTCTGTTCGTTCCTTGTGATATTTCTAATTGGAATTAGATTATTACAAACAAGCTTACTTTTTTTTGTCGGAGAAAAAATGAAACTCTGGTTGACTGTTGCCACTAACAACTTACTAAAATCGATCATCGTTGGTACTGTCGCAACCATCCTTCTGCAGAGTAGTTCATTAGTACTAATCCTTACCATAAGTCTTGTTACGATTGGGGCGTTACCCTTTCGCCAAACAATCGGAATCATTCTCGGTGCAAATGTAGGAACAACTATTTCAGGAGAGCTCTTAGCGCTTGCACCAAAAGACTTGTATTTATTTATTTTATTAATCGGATTGATACTATTATTAGCGAAAAAAAATTCTATCTTTTTCTTTGGCGCATTTTGTGTTGGGCTGGGTTTAATCCTTGTTGGATTGACCGGGTTTGAGTCTTTAGCTGCTTGGGTGATAACAAATAATCGTTTGGTTCATGTAGTGGAAGCAATAAATAACGAAACATTTTTCGCTATACTAACGGGTACAGGGCTTAGTGCAACGATCCAATCATCAAGTGCATCATTTGGTATCATTTTAGCGTTATTTGACCAACACCTGATTTCACTAACTGCTGCAATAGCTATTATGTTAGGCACAAACATTGGAACATGTGTGACTGGTTTGATTGCTATGATTGGCGCAAAGAAAGAAGCAAGACTTGTTGCGTATAGTCATACGTATTTTAATTTATTCACTGTAGCTGTAGTTTCACCATTTATCGGCACCTTAACTAAAATAGCAGAGCATTTGGCCAATGATCCAAAACTTCAACTAGCTCACATCTCGGTTGTCTTTAATATAATATCAGTAATAATTGTCCTACCATTCCTACCAATTATCGAACGTTACCTTAAGAGAAACAAACGAATTTAAGCACCTAACAAACCACTGAATATCCATAAACTGCGCATTAACGAGAAGTTTTTATACTCGCTTCTCAAATGAAATTGACTCCCTTTCCGCAGGGCGCGGCTTCAGCTAACTCGGAAGAAATACACTTCCGAGTGGTTTTTCTTGGAGAAGTTAGCTGAAGCCGTACCCGTGGAAAGGGAAAGCCTTGGTTTACGTAGCGAGATAGGAGCACTTACTACGCTGTTTGTGTCAAAATTTGCTTGTAACGACACAAAAAAGAGACTATTTTCAAAAGTAGGTTAACCGATGATAATCTACTGAAATAGTCTCTCTTTTTTACGCGTTTACTTTTTCGCCAACTTCTTCGAGCACTCGAACCAATTTACCTTCGTTTAAAGGGTAACCTGCTTTTAATACCTTCACTCGAACAATCTGGCCGATTAAGTCAGTGGAGCCTGTGAACTGAACTTTCAAATAGTTATCAGAATAACCAATTAATGTTTGTTCACCGCTTTTTTCTTCCCCAATCTCTTCAGGGATAACTTCTACTACATCACCTTCATATAAAGAGGCATATTCTTTCGCTTGTTGATTAGAAAGTTCAATTAATTGATGAACTCGCTCATTCTTCACGGATTCTTCCACTTGATCTTCCATACGAGCCGCTGGTGTTCCTGTTCGTTTCGAATAAGGGAAGACATGAAGTTCTGAATAGCCAATATCTTGAATAAATTGATAAGTTTCTTGGAATTCCTCTTCCGTTTCCCCAGGGAAACCAACAATCACATCTGAGGTTACAGCAAGTCCAGGTAGGGCTTTTTTCAAGCGGTCTACTTTTTCTTTATAATAAGAAGCAGAGTATTTACGTCTCATCCGTTCTAGCACAGTATCTGATCCGGATTGTAACGGGACATGTAGGTGTCGAACAATTTTCTCCGATTGATCCATCACTTCAATAACACGGTCCGATATTTGGCTCGCTTCAATAGAAGAAATACGAATTCGCTTTAACCCATCTACTTTTGTCTCTAAATCTTTTAGTAGATCAGCAAAATCATAATCTTTCATGTCCTCTCCATACCCAGCAGTATGGATGCCTGTTAGAACAATTTCCTTATAACCCGCTTCAACTAATTGTTGCGCTTGTTCAATAACATTTTTAGGATCTCGCGAGCGTAACAAACCTCGAGACCAAGGAATAATACAAAAAGCACAGAAATTATTACAACCTTCTTGGATTTTCAAGGAAGCACGTGTTCGATCAGAAAAAACCGGAACGTCCATTTCTTCAAAAACACGGTTTTTCATAATATTTGATACCCCATTAATTGGCTGTCTCGTTTTTTGATGTTCTTCAATATAACCAATCATTTTGTCACGATCTTGAGTACCGACAACAACATCTACTCCAGGAATCTCAATAATCTCTCCCGGTGAAATTTGAGCGTAACAACCCGTTACACAAACAACTGCCTCTGGATTTTTTCGAATCGCTCGGCGAATAACTTGACGACTCTTCTTATCTCCAGTGTTCGTAACAGTACACGTATTAATCACATAGATATCCGATTCATGAGTGAAGTCTACTCGTTCATATCCTTCTGCTTTAAACTTTTGCCAAATACCTTCTGTTTCGTAATGATTCACTTTACAACCTAATGTATGAAATGCCACTGTAGGCACATTACTCACTCCATTTCTTCAAAATAATAAGATAAACTAGCTAGTGCATAAAGCGCTGCTGTTTCTGTTCGTAAGATCCGTGGTCCAAGCCTAATAAACGTAAATTCGTGTTGCTTAAACTGCTCTATTTCAGAATCAGAAAAACCACCTTCTGGTCCAATACAAATGCACACATGTTCTCCTGGTTGAATCTTTTGAAAATAGTGGCTTAACTTCTTGCTTGGCAGACCACGAGTAGTTTCTTCATAGGCCACGAACCGATGCTGATAAGTATCACTAGTCATCAATAATTCTGGAAATGTTGTGATATCTTCAACAATAGGTAACAACGTTCGATGAGACTGCTCACTTGCTTCTTTTGCAATTTTTCGTAAACGAGACAACTTCTTACTTGCTTTTTTCTCATCCCATTTTACAATCGATCTTGCTGCTTGGAACGGAATAAACGAAGCTGCTCCTAGCTCCGTTCCTTTTTGTAAAATTAATTCGAGCTTGTCTCCTTTTGGTAAACCTTGAGCTATTGTAACATAGACAGGAAGTTCAACGTTTTCTTTTTGCCACGTAATAATTGTTGTTACCACCTGATCATCATCTTTGGCTGTGATCTCACAAACACAACTTTTTCCGTTTGGATGATTACAAATGATTTTATCCTTGACATCCATACGCATTACCCGAGTGATATGATGAACATCGTCTCCGGTAATGATCACTTGATTTTCTTGCCAATTAGATTCTGGAACAAAATAACGTTGCATAGGTAGTTATGCCTTCCTTCCTGTTATTTCCTAGCCATAATGGAAGCCCAATCTTCCATTTGATTTACTTCTAAAATTTCAAAGCCTGCTTCGGTTAAAGCGTCTTTTACGGATTGTTTTTTTGCTTGAATAATACCAGAAGTAATAAAGATCCCACCCGGTTTCAATATCTGATAGGCTTCCGTAACAAATCGCAAAATTATTTCCGCTAAAATATTCGCTACAATAATATCTGGTTGATGAGTAACGTTTGTTAGTAAATTATTTTGTTTACAAACAATTCGGTCATCTACTTTATTTAACTTGGAATTAATTTTAGCTGATTTTACTGCTACCTCGTCTAAATCATAGGCATAAATTTGATTTGCTCCTAGTAAAGCCGCAGCGATACTTAAAACACCAGAACCTGTACCAACATCAATAATAGTTTGACCTGGTTGTACGTATTTCTCTAAAGCCTGTATACTTAATACGGTTGTTGGATGAGTCCCTGTTCCAAATGCCATACCAGGATCTAATTCAATAATAATCTCATCACTTGAGACTGGTGAATAATCTTCCCATGTTGGTGTAATCGTGATTTTTTCGGAAATTTTTACCGGTTTATAGTATTTTTTCCACGCAGTTGCCCATTCTTCTTCATTCACTTCACTTAAGGTAATATGATTTAACCCGAGGTCAATATTATAGACAAGCAGATTGTTAATCGCCTGCTTAATCTGTTCAACTGTTTCTCCTAGAAAACTATTCATCGGAAGATACGCTTTTAGCATAACGCCTTCCTCTGGATAATCTTTAGGATCTAGTTCATACATTTCACCTAATTCCGTGGAACGTTCTTTTAGTAAATCTTCTGCATCTTCAATCACTACACCGCTAGCTCCAGCCTCATGTAGAATATTTGAAATTGGTTCTACTGCTTCATTGGTTGTATGAATACATAGTTCAGACCACTTCAAGTAAATCAACTCTTTTCCTATGATTTTACGAAATCAGCACAACATCTTAATCACCTTTGAATGCACGTTTTACCCGACTGAAAAATGAATCTTCTTGCTCACCAGTAGGTTCATTACCACTTAGATCATTGAATTCTCTTAACAACTCTTTTTGCTTTGCTGTTAGGTTAGTAGGTGTGATCACACGAATTCGGACATGCTGATCACCATGCCCATATCCTCGTACATTTGGAGCTCCTTTACCTTTCAAACGGAATGTTTTCCCTGTTTGTGTTCCAGCAGGTACTTTCAATTTCACTTTACCGTGGACTGTTGGAATTTCAACCTCATCTCCCAATGCAGCTTGAGCATAAGTAACTGGCATCTCACAGAAAATATGATCACCATCACGCTGATAAAACTCGTGATCTCTCACTTGAACAACAACATACAAATCACCAGCGGGACCTCCATTTGCTCCGGGTTCCCCTTGACCAGCTATCCGAATTTGTTGCCCGTCATCAATACCAGCAGGTATACTAATGTGAATTTTCTTCTTCTTTTTCACTTTTCCATTTCCACCACATGTAGAACATTTATCTTTTATTTTCTTACCTGTACCGTTACAATGGTGACAAACACGCTTATTAACAACGCGACCAAACGGTGTGTTCTGTTCTACATTTAACTGACCCGATCCTTTACAATGGGTACACGTTTCAGGTTTCGTACCTGGTTTTGCACCGGATCCATGACACGTATCACACGTCTCCTCTTTAGGTAATTCAACATCTGTTTCTTTCCCAAAGATAGCTTCTTCAAAATCTAATACCATTGTATATTGTAAATCATTCCCTTGACGCGGTGCATTTGGATCTCTCCGACCACCACCGCCACCAAAGAACATATCAAAAATATCACCAAAGCCACCGAAATCTTGACCACCAAAACCTCCACCGCCGAATCCTTGACCTTGAGGTCCAGCATGGCCAAACTGGTCATATTGGCTTCGCTTTTGTTCATCACTTAATACTTCATACGCTTCTTTTGCTTCTTTGAACTTTTCAGGCGCATTCTGATCTTTATTTACATCTGGATGATATTTTCTCGCTAATTTTCGATAAGATTTTTTTATCTCTTCTTTTGAGGCATCTTTTGAGACACCCAAAATATCATAATAATCTCGTTTACTCACTTGACGATCCCTCCCCGTCTCTTCTTTGCATAAAGTTTATCATAACATTGAAACTCTTCTTAGAGCAAATATAATTTTCTAGTAAACAGTGCAAAAGCCAAAGCCAAGTATTACCTGACTTTGACTTTTGTATTTCCTGATAGCAATGATGCCAACAGGTTTATTTATCTTCGTTGTCGTCGTTTACTTCTTCGTAGTCCGCGTCAACCACATCGTCTGATTCATTTCCAGACGCTTCACCTTGTGCAGCCTGTGCTTGTTGCTGTGCTTGCTCGTATAATTTTACAGATAAAGCTTGCACTTCTTGTTCTAACGCTTCTTTCTTCGCTTTGATTTCATCTAAGTCATTTGATTCAATTGCTTTCTTCAAATCTTCTTTTGCTGCTTCAGCTTTTTGTTTTTCTTCGTCAGTTACTTGTTCACCAAGATCTTTAATCACTTTATCTGTTTGGAAAACTAGTTGATCTGCTTCGTTTCTAAGATCTACTTCTTCCCGACGCTTTTTATCCGCTTCCGCATTTTCTTCGGCATCTTTTACCATTTGTTCTACTTCTTCATCAGAAAGACCAGAAGATGATTTAATCGTAATCGATTGCTCTTTGTTCGTACCTAAGTCTTTTGCACGGACATTTACGATACCATTGGCATCAATATCAAATGACACCTCAATTTGCGGAACACCTCGTGGTGCTGGTGGAATATCTGTTAATTGGAAACGACCAAGTGTTTTGTTATCAGCAGCCATTTCACGCTCCCCTTGCAAGACGTGAATATCTACTGCAGTTTGGTTGTCCGCAGCTGTTGAGAACACTTGTGAATGGCTAGTAGGAATGGTTGTGTTACGCTCAATTAATTTCGTCGTGACACTACCCATCGTTTCAATACCTAATGATAATGGTGTTACATCAAGTAAAACAACGTCTTTTACATCACCTTGCAGGACTCCACCTTGAATAGCGGCACCTAAAGCTACTACTTCGTCAGGATTTACTCCTTTTGAAGGTTCTTGACCAATCTCTTTTTTGATTGCTTCTTGTACAGCAGGAATACGTGTTGAACCACCAACTAATAGCACTTTATGAATTTCTGAAGCATTTAAACCAGCATCTTTTAACGCTTGACGAGTAGGTCCCATCGTACGTTCTACTAAATCAGCAGAAAGTTCATCGAATTTCGCGCGTGTAAGCGTCATTTCTAAGTGTAAAGGACCAGCTTCACCTGCTGTAATAAACGGTAAAGAAAGTTGTGTTTGTCCTACACCAGAAAGATCTTTTTTCGCTTTTTCCGCAGCGTCTTTCAAACGTTGTAATGCCATTTTATCTTTTGACAAGTCAATGCCGTTTTCTTTTTTAAACTCAGCAACCATGTGATCAATAATTACTTCATCAAAATCATCTCCGCCGAGACGGTTGTCACCAGCAGTTGCGACTACTTCAAAAGTTCCATCACCAATATCTAAAATGGAAACGTCAAAAGTACCACCACCAAGGTCATAAACCAATACAGTTTGATCTTGATCGCCTTTATCAATTCCATATGCCAAAGCAGCAGCAGTTGGCTCGTTAATGATTCGCTCTACTTCTAAACCAGCCACTTTACCAGCGTCTTTTGTTGCTTGACGTTCTGCATCATTAAAGTAAGCAGGTACGGTAATAACAGCTTTCTCAACTTTTTCCCCTAAATAATCTTCTGCATAAGATTTAATGTATTGAAGAATAATCGCCGAAATTTCTTGTGGCGTATACTCTTTACCCTCTACCTCCACTTTATAATCTGTTCCCATGTGACGTTTAATGGACTGAATCGTGTTTGGGTTCGTAATTGCTTGACGCTTTGCTACCTCCCCAACTTGTCGTTCACCATTTTTAAATGAGACAACAGAAGCAGTTGTTCTATTACCTTCTGGATTCGGGATAACTTTCGCTTCTCCACCTTCCATTACTGCAACACATGAATTCGTTGTTCCTAAATCAATACCAATTATTTTACTCACGATTTTTTCCTCCTTTTAACAAGTATGTAATTACGTTAATTATTGATTTACTTTTACCATTGCCGGTCGAATAACTCGATCCTTTAATTGATAACCTTTTTGTAATTCTTCTACTACCGTATTCGATTCAAAATTGTCATCCTCTACCTGCATAACTGCCTGATGAATATTCGGATCGAATACTTCTCCCACTGTTTCGATCACTTCTACCCCTTCTTTTTCAAGTGCGGTTGTCAGCTGACGATAAACCATTTCAATACCTTCGACAAAATTCTTAGAAGAATCGTCTGTTGGCTTGGCTTGTAGTGCTCGTTCGAAGTTATCTACAACAGGTAAGAGTTCTGTGACAAGCGCTTGTGATTTATACTTTAAATCAGCAGCCTTTTCACGTTGAGTTCTTTTTCGAAAATTATCATATTCAGCTTGAATACGCAGAAATTTATGATAAAGTTCCTCATTTTCTTTTTGAAGTTTCGCGATCTCACTATCATCTTCTTTTTGCTCCACTTCGTCTTCCACAAGTTCTTGTTCCACTTCATTTACTTCTTCCATAATTTCTTCTTCTGTATGTTGATCTTTATTTTCCATACGTTCACCCCCTAAATAACGTAAAATCCTAGTAGACTATATCACGAATATTGTGATAAATAAAGTAATAATCAAGTGACATACCTATAAGGATGAAGGGTCGTCCCCCTCACCCCTACTCTATCTACGACTACTTCACCACTACTATATCCAACGATGAAATGTATTAGTCATTTGTGTTGACAATAAATTCAGTAAAGAAATCACACGTGAATATTCCATTCTTTTTGGTCCTAATAATGCAACCGTACCAACTTGTTCTCCAGCTAAAGAATAGGTAGCTGTGATTAGACTACATTCTTGCATCTCATGAACTTTATTTTCTTGACCAATTGCTACATGAATTCCATCTTGATATGAGCGCAACACATTTGCAATTACATCTTCTTTTTCCATTACCGAATATAAGGAATGAACTTTCGTTATATCATTAAATTCAGGCTGTAACATAATATTCGTTATACCACCGATATACAGATTAGCTGGCTGTTGTTCAAATAAGGCACCTTTTAAATATTGAATCGCTGTATCAACATCAGATACGTATTTGTCTAAAATAGATGCTAACTCTTTTTGAAGCCTTTCCTGCAATTGAATGATAGGTACATCAGATAATTTTTCATTTAGAATGTTTATCAATTTTTCCAAATCTGAGGCCCGAATTTCTGCCGGAATGGTAAAAGACCGGTGTTCTACATGCCCTGTATTTGTTACTAATATCGCTACTGCAGTATTGGATGATAAATGAATGATTTGTAATTGTTTTAGTGTTGTTTCAAACACTTTTGGCCCTAAAATAATCGACGTGTAGTTGGTTAAATCAGACAATACTTTTGCTGAGTTTTGCACGACATGTTCAAATTCCACCAAATCTTCATTAAAGACATTACTAATTATCTTTTTATCTGCTGAAGACAAGTGAAAAGGTAGCAAAAGATGATCGACATAGAAACGATAACCTTTTTCTGAAGGCACACGTCCAGAAGAAGAATGTGTTTTCTCAATGTATCCCATCTCTTCCAAATCAGCCATTTCATTTCGAATCGTTGCAGGGCTATAAGTAACTTCTTGCTTCTTTGAAATTGCACGTGACCCTATTGGTTGCGCTGTTTGGATGAACTCATCAATAATCACTTGCAAAATCAATAATTGTCTATTAGATAGCATCGATGATCACCTCTGTTAGCACTCTTATCTAACGAGTGCTAATTCTATTTATAAATTATCAAATCCATTTCTACTTGTCAATGCTAATGCTCGAAAAGAATCATGATTTTTCGAATGAAAGGAGACTCCAAGAAACATATAACGATTCAAAACATGTAGCTAGGAAAGCACAAGTTTTATTTAATCAAGATGTCGCTATCAAGTAGAAACTTTTGAAACACTTCATTACCAAATAATTGACCTTCTTCGGTTAATGTTATGCCGGTCGGGGTTTCAGTGATCCAATTTCTCTGTTTAAGGTCGACTAGTTCTTTTTCGTATAAATCGACTAATTGATATCCGTATTTCATTTGAAATTGATCTACATTTACACCAGATCTTTTGCGTAGCCCGAGAAAAAGCTCTTCTTCGATTTGCTCTTTTTTCCCGATCGTTTCATAGTGTAAAACAGGCTCCCCCGTCTCTGTCGCTGCTTTTACGTATGCAGGAAACGGACGGAGGTTGATAATCCTTTTACCAGGAAGATACCCGTGTGCACCAGCCCCAAACCCATAATAATATTCATTATTCCAATAAGTTAGATTGTGCTTACTTTCATAGCCCGGCTCTGCAAAATTACTGATTTCATATTGCTTCTTACCATGTGCATTCATTTGATTGATTAAAAACTTATACATCGCTGCTTCAGTTTCTTCAGGAGCTTTTTGTAACTTTCCTTTTTGATACCGCTGATAAAATATTGTCTTCGGTTCTATTTGTAACGAATAGGAAGAATAATGCGGTAAGTCAAAGGTCAAAGCTTTTTCAACTGATCGTTGAAAATGTTCTAGCGTTTGTCCTGGTAAACCATACATTAAATCAATGCTTATATTGGTAATCCCATGTTTTTTTAAATGATAAATATTATCGTCCACATCTTTTATTCGATGCAATCTCCCTAAATCTTCAAGTAATTGATCATCGAAAACTTGTGCCCCCATCGATATACGATTGACACCTGCCTTTTTTAGCAGCTTAATTTTCTCCTCATTTAAATCACCTGGATTTGCTTCAAAGGTATATTCTTCTACCTGATTGACATCAAAATACGTCGCTATTGTCTTTAGCAAAAAATCTAATTGCTTAACATTTAATGCCGTAGGAGTACCACCACCTACAAAGATCGTTTTCATTTTTTTTCGAGGTGATTTAATATAAGTAGATATTTCTTTCTTTAAGGCCGCAAGATACTGATCAGCCATTTTTTCTTCATAGAAAAATTTAGTGAAATCACAATAATAACAAATTTTTTCACAAAACGGTATATGAATATAAACCGAAGAAACCATAATAACCATCCTTACTTATTTGTATGAAAAACCCTTGTCACGAATAGACAAGGGTAGCCATACCTATATTAACATTCTTATTTCTTAAAAAACTTTATTCATCATCCATTCGAAGTACTGCCATAAACGCTTCTTGTGGAACTTCAACAGATCCGACCATTTTCATACGTTTCTTACCTTCTTTTTGTTTCTCTAATAACTTACGTTTACGGGAAATATCTCCACCATAACATTTAGACAAAACATTTTTCCGCATCGCTTTTATTGTATTTCGAGCAACAATTTTATTCCCAATTGCGGCTTGAATTGGCACTTCGAATTGTTGTCTTGGAATAAGTTCTTTTAATTTATCTACAATTTGCTTCCCACGTTCAAATGAAAAATCACGATGTACAATAAAGGAAAGGGCATCAATCGTCTCTCCATTTAATAAGATATCCATCTTCACTAGTTTGGATGGTTTGTAGCCTTCCATTTCATAATCAAATGAAGCATATCCTTTTGTTTGTGATTTTAATGTATCAAAAAAATCATAAACAATCTCGGCTAGTGGGATATCGTAAACCACATTTACACGGTTTTCATCTAAGTATTTCATATCAATAAAGTCCCCACGTTTTCTCTGGCAGAGCTCCATAACTGGACCAACATAATCATTTGGCACCATAACCGTTGCTTTTACATAAGGTTCCAAAACCTCTTCTATTGATTGCGTATCTGGCATAAACGATGGATTATCAATAGATATTGTCGATCCATCTGTTAATTTCACTTGATAAATTACACTAGGGGCGGTGGTAATTAAATCGATATTAAATTCACGTTCTATTCGCTCCTGAATAATCTCCATGTGCAAAAGGCCTAAGAAGCCACAACGAAAACCAAACCCTAATGCTTGTGATGTTTCCGCTTCATATTGTAATGAAGAGTCGTTTAATTCTAAACGTTCAAGCGCCTCACGTAAATCGTTATACCTATTCGCATCAATAGGGTAAAGACCACAGAACACCATTGGATTCAATTTACGATATCCAGGTAGTGCCTCAGAAGCAGGATTTTTAGCCAAAGTAATGGTATCTCCAACTCGTGAATCTCCAACATTTTTAATCGATGCGGCCAAATAACCAACATCTCCCACATGCAGTTCGTCTAACGGTAACGGTTTTGGGTTGAATACTCCAACCTCATTCACTTCAAATTCCTTACCGGTTGCCATCATTTTTATTTTATCGCCAACTTTAACAGAACCTTCTTTAATACAAACATAGGCAATAACCCCACGATAAGGATCATACAATGAATCAAAAATCAACGCTTTTAATGGATCATTTTTATCGCCAGCAGGTGCAGGTATTTTATCAACAACAGCTGATAAAATATCTTCAATCCCAATTCCAGCTTTTGCGCTAACCAACAAGGCTTCATCCCCATCAATACCTATAACATCGGTGATTTCTTGTTTGACTCTTTCTGGATCAGCACTAGGTAAGTCAATTTTGTTAATTACAGGAATTATTTCTAAATCGTTATCTAATGCTAAATAAACATTTGCTAATGTCTGTGCTTCAATCCCTTGAGCTGCATCGACTACCAAAATTGCACCTTCACAAGCAGCTAAGCTTCGAGATACTTCATAGGTAAAGTCGACATGTCCCGGTGTATCAATCAGATGAAAAAGATATTCTTCCCCATCATGGTGCTGATATTTTAATTGAACTGCATTTAATTTTATGGTGATACCTCGTTCACGTTCCAAATCCATTGCATCAAGAAATTGTTCTTTCATTTCTCGTTGACTTAACGCTTTTGTTTTCTCTAATATACGATCGGCTAATGTCGATTTACCATGATCGATATGAGCGATGATAGAAAAATTTCGTACTCTCTTTTGCTCTCTAGCGTTTACCAATATTCATTCACTCCTATTTTTTCGGACAGCAATACTAGGTTGATTATAGCAGTGTTGAACAAATGATTCAATTACTTTTATCCTCGGGCAACCTAACCTAAAAATAAATCGGCAATTTTCGACGCTACTTCAATGGCACCATCATAAAACCACAACCCTACCCCTTCGACGACTTGAGCAATGGTAAGTGTAGTAGTTTTTTTAAATGGTGGTTCTTCATTCTCTATCAAAAAATTCATTTCTTCTTGTTCGACTAGAATAGCATCTGTGTTTATATCAGCTATAACTTCATGATCACTAATCACACTTTCAGGCTCATCGATTAGGTCTGCTTCGCTGCTTACTGATTGACTCGAAGACCCTAACATTACACCTGTTAATAACAAAAAGGCACTAAATAAAAACACGACTATGATCCGCATTGTACTCACCCTTCCTAAAATAGTATTATTCACTTATTTCATTTCCTTGAACTGCTTCAGCATCCCAATAATAATCACTAAAAATTTCAGCAAAAACATCAGCTGACCGGTACAACTCCGATAATGTGTTATCTACACCACCGAATTCTATTAATATGGCGTTCTCTGCTAAATTTTGATTGTAAACACCATCTCTACCCGAACCACCCATTTGAACGACCCCTCGACTAATTCCAGGATACTGCTCTTCTAACATCTCATGCAATTTAGTAGCTAAAGCAATGTTTTTTTCATTTCCCTGAAAATCTGCTCCAATGACGAAAAAGAAACTTGCATATGATGTTCCGTTTATTTCCGTTGTTGTATCTTCACGCCTGCGACTATCACGGTGAATATCGAATACATAGCGCAGATCGTTATTCGTTGCTAATGCTTCTTCAATGATTGGTCGTGAAGCTTGATACGACTGCCAATATTCCCAATTATTCTCATGTAATACATCTGTAAAATCTGTCCGGTCTACTAACGTACCAATACCTTTTACAGCCAAACTTTCCTTCAATCTTTCACTTACCATCGTGACATTTACCTCTGGATGAAAGGCATCGTTAGGATGTTCTGCATTTTCTAAATGTGGCAGAAATGACTCCCGATTGTGTGTATTATAAAGAAATACTACCTTCCTATCATCTACAATTGATTCCCTTTCTTCGCTATCAGGCAAGTCAGTAACAGCATCTTCTTCATCTGTCGTTGCATCTCGTTGTTCTAGTACAACTTCTAATGGTGGAGAAGATTCAATTGGTAAGTTCGCATAATTTGTCCCTTCTCTTGCAACGATTATTTTTTGATCATACCCATAAAACCCAGGTAATTCTCGTCCCAATAAACTCCTCGCATCATTAGGCTTGATATTAGTAGCCAACTGAAACAATAAATCCGTCCATTGAATTGGTTGAACCTCGTCTTTATGTGCAAGTCCAAATTGCGTATCTTCCATCGCAAAAATATATAAGAATAACGAATCGTGCCATTGTGATGTGAAATTTGATAATAATGCAGTTGACGTTCGTTGGGTCGGGTTAATGGTTGAAATGAAACCAATAAAACTGAATAAAAATAGTATGATCATCGCCCACAACAAGCAAATTTTCATGATTTGATTAGGTTGATTGGTTACTTTCATTTTTTTCAATTTTGGCATAAATAATACGCTCCCACATCTCTAGTATATTTACTAGATCATATGATAGAGCGCATAAAGATAGAACTAATCGTTTTGAATTGTTTTAGCGGGTATAGTTAGCAGGATCATCTGCTTTTACTTGTTCGTGGAGGCCTACATTAATACCAGAAGCAATTAAGTGAGACATATCTTTCATATAACCGTCTATTTCTTTTGGTGTAACCATTAAATTATGGCCTAGCGGACTCAATACTTCATGAATTAAAGCTCGTTTTTCATCGTCGCCTAGTTGACCAATCATTCCAAAGATTGCAGCTCTCTTATCTTTTGTTGGCAAATCTTCTTCTGTTAACGTTCGTTCGCCAAATGTCATACTTGCTGGAGCCAAACGTTTGGATGGCTTATCTTTCTCTTTCCATTCTCGCCCAAAATGTTTGTACACATAATCAATCGTATCACTAGTAATCGTAACTGCATCTACCACAGTAGGTACACCAATCGCAATAACTGGAATTCCTAAAGTATCCATACTCAATTCCTTCCGTTTGTTACCAACACCTGATCCTGGGTGAATACCTGTATCCGCCAATTGGATGGTTGCATTTACACGTTCGACCGATCGCGATGCAAGTGCATCAATAACAATTACAAAATCGGGATTTACTTTATCGATGACACCCCGAATGATATCACTGGTTTCTACTCCAGTGACACCCATCACTCCTGGTGATAAAGCAGACACGGAACGATATCCTTCTTGCACAGTCTCTGGATGAAACTCGAATAAATGTCTTGTAACTAACACCTTATCTAAAGCCATCGGGCCAAGAGCATCGGGAGTGACATGACCATTACCCAATCCCACTACTAAACAACTACTATTCGGCGAAATTTTATTCATTGTTAATAATTCTTTTAGTGCTTCTGCCAACACTTCAGCTGTTTCTTGTTGTGCGTGAGTGTCTTGTTTCTTCACTGCTTCGGATTGAATGGTTATATAATTTCCTGCCTTTTTACCTATTTGTTCTGCTCCCTCTTCACTTATTGTTACATGAGAAACAGCATAACCTCGTATGTCCTTTTCCTTTATGGAAACACCTTGCATGTCTTGTTTCGTTTTCTTCTGCTGCCCAACATACATTTCACGTGCTTCTACTGCTAAATCTGTTCGAACGGTTATTTTTTGATCATTACGTTCCATAAATAACACCCTCCTCAGTAGCAACCATCTTAATTACTAAGATAGTATTTCCTCCCCTTAACTTAACCATTCATCCAACAAATCATACCGAGTAGACCTCTCTGGAATATTTTTATTGAAAACTCGAGCAAGCTCTGGTACAATGACTTTTGATCCATAGTTATTTATAATGGATGTTAATATGCGGAGGTGAAAAATATGGCTAATATTAAATCAGCAATCAAACGTGTTCGATTAAATCAAGATCGTCATGCGCTTAACGCACCAGTTAAGTCTGAAATGCGTACAAATATCAAACGTGTAGAAAGTCTTATCAGTGAAAATAATGCTGCAGAAGCAAAAGTAGCGTTAACACAAGCGATTAAAAAAATTGATAAAGCAATTCAAAAAGGCATTATCCATCAAAACAGTGGTGACCGCCAAAAATCACGTCTTACAAAACAAGTTAACCAACTTAGCGCTTAATTTATTTTGATGACCAACATAAAAAACGATCCTTTTAAAAGGATCGTTTTTTATTGCACGAATAACAAAAAATCACTCGCATTTATTTATTGCTATTGACAAGTTTCCATAAACTGTACAGTAACGAGAAGTTTTTATACCCGCTCCTCAAATGAAATTGGCTCCCTTTCACCACAAGGGTATAAGTGCGACATCGCATCAAAACTACTATCGTCGTGTCTTCTTTACCTCAGGTCGCGGCTTCAGCTAACTCGCAATGCACTCGAGTGGATCTTTAGCTCGTGGGACTGCGATTACTCATATCATCAAAAACATTCACTTGTCCTGCTAGAGTGCCGCCAATTTCATTTGATACGCTTATTGCAAACAAGCTTGGTTCCCCTAAACATAAAGACAACATATTTCGATTTTACACAGTGAGAATTGAGCGAAGTCAGAAAATGGTTGACACTCCTCGAAAATAAAGAACGATTTTCTTCGTGCGGTGTTTGGCTTTGAAGCATTCCTTGTCCAGTGGGGTTAGCTGAGGCCACGCCCACGGAAAGGGAGCCCCTTTTCTGACGTAGCGGGCAAGGACCACTTGCTTAAACACAGTTTATGTAAAATGTGTCATTTATTGATTAATTGATATAATAACATTTCGAAGGCTAGTGTTTTTTCTGATTTTCCTTGTTTTATTTCAGAATCCGTATTTGCGCATGCCGTTAAACAGAAATATAAAAAATCAAGCGCAAATTTCTTTTCTCGTTCTAAAGCCATTTTCACAACATATGGGTGAACTTTTAACTGTTGTGCCATTTGATTTTGGCTGTACCCTTTTTGCTTTAAAATTTTCACCTGATATATTGTACGGAATTGTGCAGCTAACAGTGCTACTAATGCAATAACCTCTTCATTCATTCGCTCCAAATCTTTAAATATTTGTATTGCTCGAGTTAAATCCTTTGCGATAACCGCATCGACTAATTTTAAACCAGACGTGTTGGCTTGGCGGGAAAGTAATTGATCAGCAATATCTGTAGTGACCTTTCCGTTCTCTTCAACATACAAAGCGAATTTTTCTAACTCTTTTTGCAGCAACGAAAGATTCGTGCCACTCTCTTGGACCAACATTTCATAAACTGGTTTCTCTAACGACATTTTTAACTCTTTCGTCATATGGTCAATCCACTGATCGATATGCCAAGCTTTTATTTCTTCACAAGCAATAAACATTGCGTTTTTTTTCAATAATTTCGTTAATTTCTTTCGCTCATCTAGTTTTTCGTATGGAGCTACTAATATTAAAGTACTAAAATCTACTGGCTCCTGCACATAACTAAGCAAGCTTTCCATATCATGATCAATTCCAGTTTTGTTTGGTTTTGCCGTTAGAAAAATCGGATGATAAGCAAGTACAATTTTTCTCTCACCGAAAAAGGGATACGTTTCAACATCAAGTAAAACGTCTTGAATAGAAACCTCTTCCAGGTCATATTTACTCACATTATCCGTTTGGTCTTCTGTTGCAATCTTTTGCATAATTTTTTTTATGATTGATTCAATAAGATACGATTCTGTCCCATATATTACATATATATTTTCTAATTTTACTTTACGCAATTTTTCTACAGCTTCTATGTACTTCATTTCTCTATAACCTCCGTTAACTATACACGTTAGTTCTATCGTAATGTGTATTCCCGGATAACACAAGAAAAAAAAGAAAGGAGCAACATATGGTTACTCCTTTCGCAATCTATATAAACGATAAAAGATAGTCCCTAGGCAGCTATTTTTTATCGATGTTTTAGAAGACATCTTTTTTGTCTGTAAAAGCTGCTTCTTTTATAGATTGACCCAATGAAGAAAAACTAGGCATGTTAACTGTTGCTAACAAAGGTAATTGTCTGAAATATGATCAATTTTCAGACAAGCAACGTAGTTCCAATACACCTTCCGTACAGTTAAACTTTTTCTATCCAAAATATCCTATGGTATAAAGGGTAAAAATGTTCCACCTTGTTCTGATTCTTGAAAAATATATTGAATAGCCCCATGAACATCCGTACGATATATCGGTATATCCCTATCCTCTAGTCTTTTTAAAACTTCAGCATTTGGATGCTGAAATCGGTTGTTTTCTCCTACTGAAATCAGAGCTATTTGCGGCTGAAGTGCTCCTAAAAATGGTTCAGAAGTCGACGTTTGACTTCCATGATGTGGAACACGTAATACATCAATAGTTAAATCTGGATAAGATTTTATTATGTTTTGCTCAACAATACTTGTAATATCACCAGTTAGCAGCCAAGTTAATGATCCAAATTCAGTAAGAAGCACCAATGAATTATCATTTTTATCTTGCCAATCGAAAGCAGGACTAAGCACAGTGAAGAGATGTTCATTGATGATAATTCTGTCATTTTGTGTTGCGGTGATAATAGTCTGATTATTATCCGTGAAAACAGTAGACAAATCTTTAGACATAGCAAAATACTCACTTGTAATTACTAAGTCCACTAGAAAATCGTCTAATAAAAAAGGAACGCTTCCGATATGGTCATGATGTGCGTGGGATAAAAATATCGCATCAATTTTACGAATTCCTCGACTATGCAGATAAGGTTTGATCACTTGACGATAAACACGATCCGATGGGGTCTGAAAATCATTCATCATTGTCCCACCGACATCATAAATAATCACCGCTTTACGGTATGGTAATTCAATCACCAGCGCGTCTGCTTGACCAACGTCCAGCATAGTAACTGTTCCATAAGGATTAAGATATGGCCTTACAAGAAGGAAGATACAAAGAAAGGTTAGGCAAGTAGTCTTTACAAGTGCTTTTCGATATCTTTTCTGATCAAAAAATCTCATCATTGCAAAAAACAGGAGATAAAATGCCAATAAGAAAAAGATTGAACATTCTCCCACAATGATAGGAGCAGAAAAAAAATCATTTACCGTAAACAATAATGTGATCATTTTATCTTGTATAAATACAAAAATACTATCCAATAAAGAAAGGAAAGATTGTGGAAATAAATAAAGGCTAATAAAAAAGAAGAAAAGGAATGGCATGACGAAAGTGGTAAAATACGGAACAAACAAGACGTTTATCAACAAAGCCAATGGTTGGAAAGTATAAAAATGGCTGATTTGAATCGGCAATACACTGACCATACTAATCATACTTACCAAAAAAACTACAGTGAAATATTTTTTGTATCGCGATAATATTCGTCTAGACAAGATGAGTGAATAGGTAACAACAAAAGAATACTGAAATCCAATTTGGTATATAATTTCTCTGTTACCCAACAGAAGCAATAGAAAAACAACACTAACAAGATCTACTATCGTAAACAACTTATGTTGCTTGCAACACACGAAACCAATAATCATCATAAGTACCGCTCTCCATACAGATGGTGATCCTCCTGTTAAAAATGGATAGAAAATCAAAAGTACAGCAATGAAATAATGAGAAGTTATTTTGGTAGCTATACCTGTCCGCAACAAGAAAAAATAAAGAAAACTTCCCAGAACGCCAATATGCAGGCCCGAAATCGCAAGCAAATGCGATAAATTCCAATCTCGGAATAATTCTACAACAGAATCAGGTAAAGCATCGACTTTTCCAAATAACAAGGACTGCATCCACATAGCAGAAGTGGAACTCAGTTTTTTATCAATAGTTTTCACTATTTTTTGTCGATATTGATAAATACTTCCACGCATTGAAAAAGAATCATCACAAACGATGTTTTTTGGATTTGTTACTGTGACTTGGTAATGAATCTTTTGTTGAGCTAAATATTGTTGATAGTTAAATTGTCCGGGATTATTACTTGATGGTGGAATTGTTTTGGCACCACTGATTTGGCAAGTTGATCCTGTTTGCCATTTGGTAGGAACAGATGGGCTTTCATCTCCATTAGAATCATTGTGAAAAGATGTTACGAGGATTTTTTCTTTCGTGTTTGCTTCTAAAAAAACAAAAGAAGTTCGATCATTTTTATGGTCAACCTCTGAATCAATCTTACCAAACATTGTTATAGCGGGTTGGTTGTCTATATTGTCTAGTGGTGATAATCGCGGGAAGTAATAGTAGGAAAAAAATATACAAACAACTAAGATTACGCAGATATGACCTCTTTTGATTCGTTTCGTTTGAAACATGGCAACTAGCCATATCAACGCAACACCATAAGCATGGAGAGCGTTGACACGACTAGCATAGAATCCGACTAACGCCCCAATAGTAAGGAGGTGCCAATTTCCTTTCAATTCTTATATTCCCCCTCTTAAATAAAGATTGCTCAATAACTTTTATACTCTATATTCATGTTAAGACTTATCCGCTTTTATTTGTGGTGAAAAAGGAAACACAAACGTCTTTACTTATTGCAGAAACGCACCCGTTTGTTTAACAAGCAATATCACAAAAAAGAAACTATATTAAAGAAAGTTGTTCTTCAATATTCTATCAAGTTTAGTTTTTCTTCGAATAGTTAATTCTACATAGTTACTTGTCGCCTCATTTACCCCATTGTTAATAAATAGAGCGAGAATACCTCTAGTAAACCATAGGGCAAGACTTTCTTTAAGTACATTCCAATTAAACGCTTTAAAATTAGATAAATATCCATTCCTAAAATCAATTAAAGATGTAATTAACTCATTTTCACTTTTATTCCAATCAATACATGAAGAAATAACTGCACTTATATCAAAATGGTTATTGCCTTTTCTTACTTCACCAAAAATCAATAATATAAATTTTGTTTTTATTAAATAGCAGATTCCACACACCCAAGTCTCCATGTATATAGCAGTTTTTTTCAAACTTGTAATTTGCACACTTCTCAATTAAAGTAACTAATTTACTTTTATATTCTAAGTTGTTGAATTCTACTCTCTGTTTAATTTCAAACCACATATTCTCCAAGGAAAATCGGTCATTTTGCTCGTGAATTCCTGTAATTGTCTTAGTATTAGAATGAAATAGAGATATTGCTTTACCCATTTTATAAAGATTAATTTCTTTGTTTGTATCCTTATCGTTTTCAATATAATTTTGCAGATTATATATATGTGCATTATCTTTTATATAAGACTGATTCTTATTGCTTAACAGGATTCTCGAAGAAATGTTGTGGTCAGACAATCCTTTAGATAGTAAAAATTCAGTTGTAGCTTGCTTAGTATCTTTAAGCTTTCTCAAGATATATTTCCCATCAACTGTAATTACTAATTTAGCATTTGAGGTGTTTCCTTTATTTATATCAACAACCTCACTAACATTTCCATTATCGTTCCTCCCTCACCTATTGAATTGAGTTGTTTTCCATCAGTAAGGATAGCGTTTCTTTTCGTAAGGGAACTTTTTCCGTATGCACATTGGCTTCATTAAATAGTTCTAATGCGTACGGATGATTTTTATAGTCATTTGCATAATACACTTTAGTAATACCAGCTTGTATAATGGACTTACAACATTGCAAGCAAGGAAAATGCGTAACGTAAATTTCTGCTTTCTCTGTCGTTACACCAAATTTAGCACATTGTAAAAGTGCATTTATTTCAGCATGAATCGTTCGTACACAATGATTCTCAATGACATAGCAGCCATCGTCGATACAGTGCGCGCTACCTGCTACACTACCGTTATAACCTCCGGCAATAATACGTTTGTCTCGAACAATGGTTGCCCCCACCATTAACCGTTCACACGTACTACGCAAAGCGATCAAATGACTCTGAGCCATAAAATATTGGTCCCATGAAATTCTCCCCATAAGATGACACCCTCTCTTAAAATCCGCTATTTTCATACTAAGTTTAGCCAAATAGCATCATTTCGTCAATCGTAAAATTTTCATGGAATTTGAACATATTCCTTCATATTTTCCACTGTTTTAGACCCAATACCTGATATTTGTTGTAGGTCATCAATGGATGAAAACGGCCCATTTTCCTCACGAAACTGAATAATAGCTGCAGCTTTTACACTACCAATTCCCGGCAATGATTCGATCTCACTCTGTGTCGCTGAATTTATGCGAATCTTTCCACTTTCTGTTGACGAATGGCTAGAATAATCCCAGTCTGCTCCTAATTCATCTTCGGTTGGGATATAAATTACCATCTCATCATAAACTTTCTCTGCTAAATTGATTTGATTAATTGCAGCATCTTCGGTAAATCCACCAGCGATTTCAATAATGTCAATTACACGCTCATTACCGATTATTTGGTATACGTTCGGATAATGGACTGCACCTTTTATGTCTACAAAGTAATCCTCTTCCGTTGGGGTATCTGATAGAAAATGTGTTTGGTCGTCGCTTTGTGATTCTCTATATACAAAGGTGTGCGGCGTATCCTCTTCATATTTAGACGATCGAACCAAATTCTTTCCAATTTCCCAACCAGAAAAAAGGAACACAATAACAATGATACAAAATATTATCCAATTGTCTTTAATCCACTCGAGCAAACATTTCACATCCTTATAAGTTAGATAAAGGAATTTAGTTGGATACTTGAGATACTAGGAAGAATAAAGCTTTGTTGTTATTTATGAGGGGGTGTCATGAAACGAAGGAAGTGGTGTTAAGTTTATAATTCGACACATTCACTCATATTCCTGCTGAATTTAAAATTATTTTCAAGAGGAAATTGAATATCATCTAGTTACTT